>NZ_CP049304.1:621774-1243548 GCF_019444005.1 Liquorilactobacillus nagelii DSM 13675 | reverse complement strand
AAATTAACTTGCAAGTCAAACGCGATCAAATTTTAGCGATCGTTGGTGAATCAGGTTGTGGCAAAAGTACTTTAGCTACTACCATAATGGGTCTGCATGATCCAGCAATTACCAAAATTGACGGGCAAGCTTTTTTTGAAGGACAAGATTTACTGAAACTCACTGATGAGCAATATAACGAGATTCGTGGAGCAAAAATTGGCATGATTTTTCAAGATCCGTTGTCAGCTCTTAATCCTTTAAAAAAAATCAAAGATCAGATTATTGAGGTAATGGATTACCATACTAACCTGACTAAAGAACAAAAAATCCAACGGACGCTGGAATTATTAGATCAAGTGGGAATTAATAATCCAGAACTGACGGCTAATCAATTTCCACATGAATTATCAGGTGGAATGCGCCAACGAGTAATTATCGCGATTGCAATTGCTTGCAAGCCGGATTTATTGATTGCTGATGAACCAACAACAGCATTGGACGTTACTATTCAAGCGCAAATTTTGGACTTAATTCGCAAGATTCAGCGAGAAAATCATAGTGGCGTAATCTTAATTACTCATGATTTGGGGGTGGTGGCTGAAACGGCTGATGAAGTTGCAGTAATGTATGCGGGACAAATTGTTGAGCAGGGAACAGTTACGCAAATTTTGGAAAATCCGCTGCACCCATATACTCGTTCTTTGTTACAATCAATGCCACAAGCTGATAGCCAAGAGGATGAATTGTACGTTATTAAAGGAAATGTTCCTTCATTGCAGCAAATGCCGCAGTCGGGTGATCGCTTTGCTCCTAGAATTCCATGGATTCCCGCTAGTGACCATGAAGAACAACCGACGATGCATCAGTTAGCTGATGGTCATCAGGTTCGGTGTACTTGCTATCAAAATTTTTATTTTCCAGCTGAGCAAGAGGAGGTCAGGCAATGAGTTTACTCGAAGTTAAGAATTTGCAAGTCCATTTTCCAATTCGCAGCGGCTTTTGGAATCGAATTACTGATTACGTCAAAGCAGTTGATGGTGTGTCCTTTGAAATTGAGGCGGGAGAAACATTTGGCCTCGTGGGGGAATCTGGCTCAGGCAAGACCACTACTGGTCGAGCTGTAGTTGGTTTAGAGCCTTCAACTGGCGGACAGATTTTATACCAAGGCAAAAATATTGCTTTGAATCATGCGAAAGAACGCTTGACATACAATCAAGATGTCCAAATGATTTTTCAGGATTCCTTATCAAGTTTAAATCCACGGAAAAGAATTGAAAGCATTATTGCTGAACCACTGCGCAACTTCGAACAACTTGATAGTGAAAAGGAAAAAATTCGCGTTTTGCAATTATTAGATATCGTTGGTCTGGGACCAGATGCATTGTATAAGTATCCTCATCAATTTTCTGGGGGGCAACGGCAGCGAATCGGAATTGCTCGTGCAGTCGCGACTAACCCTAAATTAATTATTGCCGATGAACCGGTTTCAGCATTGGATTTATCAGTTCAAGCTCAGGTGTTAAATTTTTTGAAGAAGATTCAACGAGAATTCGGAATTTCTTTTCTATTTATTTCTCATGATTTAGGCGTTGTTCGTCATATGTGTGATCGCTTAGCAATCATGAATCGTGGTCACCTGGTAGAGGTCGGTTCACGAGCCGATATTTATAATCATCCACAGCATATCTATACGAAGCGTTTATTAGCAGCTATTCCACAAGTTGATGTCCGCCATCGCCAGGAGCATCAAGCTGAACGAATTCGGATTGAAAAAATCTATCAATCACAAAAAGCTAATTATTATGACGTAAATGGGATGGCGTATCCGTTGGTGCAGATTTCACCAACGCATTCAGTTGCTTTGCCTCCTGAAATGGCTCAACAGAAAAAACTAACGACTCAGGGGGTGGACTAAATGTGGAAAATTATTTTACGCCGAGTTTTGATTATGATTCCCGAAATTATTATTTTAAGTATTTTGGTTTTTTTATTAGCTAAGATGATGCCTGGCGATCCATTTACTGGCTCGATTAATCCGCGGGCGAGTGCAGCTGAAATTCACCATTTAATGAAAATTAACGGTCTTTATGATCCTTGGTATCAGCAATATTGGAATTGGGTTGTGCATTTATTCCACGGAAATTTAGGTGAAAGTTATCAATATCATGAACCGGTTGCTAGTTTAATTGGACAGCGGGCAGAAAACACACTGTGGTTATCACTTTTCACGATGGTCTTAACCTATCTGATTGCCTTACCAATGGGCATGTATGCCGGCCGTCATGAAGGTCAACTGCCAGACACTGTTATTCGGATCTATACTTATGTAACTTATTGCATTCCGTTCTTTGTTATCTTAGTCGTCGGTTTATGGATTTTCGGTTATGTTTTGAATTGGTTCCCGACAACTGGTTCAGTTTCTGCAACGGCGAGCGGCTTTGGTGGTACTGTTTTATCGCGCTTTTACCATATGTTGTTGCCAGGCTTACTAGGAGCACTTTTTAGTACCGTTAATATTGTTCAATATCTGCGTTCGGAAGTAATTGATGCTAAACGCTCCGATTATGTCAAAACAGCACGTGCTAAGGGTGTACCACAAAAGGCAATTTATCGGCACCATATTTTTCGCAATTCATTGTTGCCAATTGCCGCCTTTGGTGGTTACTCAATAACTGGATTGTTAAATGGTTCAATTTTCACTGAGAGTATCTTTTCATATCCTGGAATGGGGTTATTATTTGTTAATTCAATCAGTTATCGGGATTACACAGTTATCACAGCCTTGGTTCTATTATTTGGCATTTTGAACTTGTTAGGAACATTACTGTCAGATATCATTCTTGGAATTGTTGATCCAAGAATTCGAATTAAATAAGGAGGTGGCATGATGAAAAAATTAGCTGAGCAAACAATTGAACCTAGTGAGTTGAAACGACTAACGCAAGAAGCTGAGAGTCAAGCCACACCTTCAGCTAGCCGTATTTTGTGGAATGAATTTAAAGCCGATCGCCCAGCTTTAATTGCTTTAATTATTGTCGTTGGCTTTATTATTTTTGTAACAATTGCCTCATTTTTTATCAATGTTTCTAATATGATGAATACTAATATCATGGCCTATCTCAATCATCCCTTGCAAGATGGTTATCTTCTAGGTGCGGATACTGGTGGTCGCTCAATTATGAAACAGTTAATTGTCGGTTCGCGAAATTCAATTGGAATTGCAATTGGGTTGACCTTAATCTCATCGACTTGGGGAATTGCCTGGGGCTTGATTTCTGGTTACTTTGGCGGCTTTGTTGATTGGTGGATGCAGCGAGTTTACGATTTTATGATGATGCTACCAATGACGATGATGATTATTGTGTTAGTTACGATTATTCATAATTACAACGCGATTACATTAACCTTGATTTTTTCTTGCTTTTATTGGTTAGGAACATCACGTTTGATTCGTTCGCGAACACTAGCTGAAGCTAAAAAAGATTATGTTGCAGCTTCAATTACTTCAGGAACTAATTCGTGGAAGATTATTTTTCGCGAGATTATGCCCAATATTTCTTCACTAATTGTTGTCGATACGACATTGTCTTTTGCGGAAAATATCGGGGTTGAAACTGGATTGTCATATTTAGGTTTTGGTTTGCCACCAAAGACGCCATCCTTAGGGACATTGATTGCTAATGCCAACGATCCAAATAATATTACTCAATATTGGTGGACTTGGCTGCCAGCAGCTTTAGAAATTATTGTTTTATGTTTGGCAATTAGTTATATTGGTCAAGTTATTCGTCGGTCAGCAGATGCTTCGCAGCGCCAGGCTGTTGGCAAGTAGAATTCTTAACCGTTAAGGAGATGATGCCCAATTTTTGCGAGTAGAATGCAGCACTAATTATTTTCTTAAATCGAGGGGGAATTTTGCATGCAGGGTAGTAAAGTAAGGAAAGTTGCGGTAACCGCCGCAGCTGTATTAGCAGCTGTTACCTTGGCTGCTTGTTCATCAAGTTCATCAAGCTCAAGTACCAAGACAACGCAGGTCAGTTTGAAGACGGCCTACAATAATACTGGCAAGACCGATAGCAGTGCAACTACAAATGGAACTTTGAAAGTTGCTGAACCAAATGACTCGCCATTTGAAGGAATTTCTGATCCTGTTTTGTCTACTAACCAAGAAGATGCAGATGTCTTTTCACCAAGTGGGGGCCAACCAGGCAATCAAGATGGGTTATTCAATACCAACAAAGATTATAAAATTATCAATGGTGGATTGGCTAACTTAAAATTAGACCGCAAAGCTAAGACGGCAACGATTACTATCCGCAAAAATGCTAAATGGTCCAATGGCATGCCAGTAACGGCTAAAGATGTCGAGTATGCTTATGAAGTGATTGCCAATCCAAACACTACTTCACAACAATACTCATCGGACTTCAACGCGATTAAAGGCTTGGCAGCCTACCACAATGGCAAGGCTAAAACAATCTCCGGCTTTTCTTATCCTGATGGACAAACCGGTCGCGTTGCGGTAATCCATTTTAGTCGAATGGCTCCAAGTATGCAGTATTCAGGCAACTCATTTATTTGGGGAACAGTTGAACCATATGAATACATCAAAAATGTGCCAATTTCGAAGTTAGCTTCTTCAGACCAAGTACGTAAGAATCCAATCTTTACTGGTCCTTACAAACTTGATAAAGTTGTTGAAGGCGAGTCAACTTCTTGGTCGCCAAATAAATATTACTGGGGCAAAAAACCACAAATCAAACACATTGTGATCAGCGTCGTCTCTGAAAGTAATATTGACAAAGCTATCCAATCTAAAAAATATGACTTTGTTATTCCTGGCGGCGTATTGCATGGAACCGATTATAAAGAGTTAAAGAATACCAAGGGCTATCAAATTGTTGGCCAACCAGCTTTGTCGTATGGGTATTTTGGCTTCAATGTCGGTTATTATGATACCAAGACACAAAAGAATGTTATGGATAAGAATAGTAAGATGGCCAATGTCAAATTACGTCAAGCAATGATGTATGCTTTGAATCTTGATCAGTTGAACAAGAAGTTCGGCAATGGTGTTACTTGGCGGGCGAATACATTGATTCCACCAATCTTCTCCAAATATTACGACAAATCAGCTAAAGGTTATCAGCTGAATATCAAGAAAGCTAACCAATTATTGGATGAAGCTGGTTATAAGAAGAAAGGTAAGTGGCGTGTTCAGCCCAACGGCAAGAAGTTAACGATTTACTTTGGAGCAATGCAGGGGACTTCAACTCAAGAAGCTGAGTACCAGGATTATTTGCAGCAATGGCATAAAATCGGCCTGCATGTTGTCTTTGCAACGGGTAAGCCAATGGAAATGAATAGTTTCTATGATACTTTGCAAAAGACTAAACAAAACAAGATCGATGTTTATGATGCTGCTTGGGGCTTATCATCCGAGCCAACACCGACAGCTATTTATGGAGAAACAGCAACTTATAACATGGGTCACTTCGTTTCTAAAGAAAATACTAAGTTGATGAATGAAATGAACAGCAGCAAGTCTTGGAATTCAGCTTACCGGGTTAAGATTTTCAAGCAATGGCAGCAATATATGAATAAACAAGCTGCTTATGCACCTGATAACTTCAGTTATAACTGGGAACCAGTTAATAAACGGGTTAAAGGTTTTGATGTCAGCCCAGCTAACAATGAGTTCTGGAGCAATCTGTCATTTACATCTAGCAATCTGAAATAGTTAGTTTTTATTAAAGAGTCGTGAATTTTGATTACGACTCTTTTTTGTTGCTTCGACTTAACTAATTACTTTTGAAAGCTACTTTAGCAGCTAATAATAGCATAGCTGATGAACTTTATTTTTTTGTGAATATTCAGTGAAGAAAAAAATAATGGTTTTTTTCGTGTTATGATTAATGCATGCTAAAAATTTAGAAATGAGGTCTAATTTTGGAACAAAAAAAATCTTTAGGAATCAAAGAACTTCTTACTTTAGTAAAAAAACATCGAAATCAGCTGTTAGCTGCTGGTGGATTTGTGACGGGACTCGTAATTGTCTTTATGGTTTTATCAGTTTTAATGGGAATGTTGTTTAGAAGTGGATTAACAACGGTTGCTTCAGCATTGACATTATTGATTTACGGTTCGGTTAGCGCAACATTATGGGTTGGGTTGCTGGAAATCTTGGTTGGATTGGGTTTAACTTTTGTCTTAGAAGTATTAGCGTATTTCTTTATGGCAGTAATTCAATTTCAATTGCAAGATGTAGTTACTGGAAAACAAACTTCAATCCGGTTTTCAAATATTTGGCAGCAGTTTCGGTTTTTAAACAAGAATCAAGTTTTGCGGCTGTTTTTATATAATGGACTTTTCCTCTTTTTCTGGCAGTTACCATTATTAATTTTAGAGTATCTGTTAGGTAGTAACCAGATTATTTTAGATGCAATTTTAATTATTTGGCTGTTGGTAATGATTTGGAAAAATTTAGAGTATTCTCAAGCGCTCTTCTTATATCGTGAGGAACAGCCAGCCTTTTTGGGACAATCACAACGACATGCTCTAACTGCTAGTCGACGTTTCATTGCGCACAAACGAGCTGAAATCTGGGAGTTGTTTATCATCTTAGCAATTCCAGCAATTATTTGGGCTATTGTTTGGGGGATTGTTACCTATTATGGTTTTTATTTCTGGGAACCAGTTATGATCTACGGTGGACCAATAGTAGGTATCGTAGGGGCATGTTTCTATTTGCCAGTAATTTTAGCAGCTTTGGCAGCATTCTATCAGCACAATCGCACAGAAACTTTAATTCAGCAGATTTTCAAAGGCCTGTTTGTTCCAGTTGAAAAATTGACTGGCCAGTTCGTCAATAAAAGTAACAAATAGATTTAGTAATTAAATCAATTTACAATAATCTGATATTTCAATTTTTAAGGTTTGTGATAAGTTTTCTTTATTGCAAGCCTTTTTTTAGTGCAATAAAATAACAATAACTGAAAATGAGCAAATCATTCGCAGAAAATTAAAATTTATGTTAAATTTAATTATAGGTTTTTTGTTATTAAACCAATACATAAAATCTATGGAGGAGGATGCATAATGGAAACTGCGACGCCAATGGTTGAATTTAAGGATATTGCTAAAATTTATCATGGTAATATTGCTGTCGAAAAAATCAATTTAAAAGTTAATCATGGTGATTTTGTTTGTTTGATAGGAACTTCAGGTTCTGGAAAGACAACGACCATGAGGATGATCAACCGGATGCTCGAACCGACATCCGGTGAAATTTTTTTAAACGGTAAAAATATTAAAGAGTTTGATCCGGTTAAACTTCGTCGCAAAATCGGATATGTAATTCAAAATATTGGATTGATCCCACATATGACAATTTATGAAAATATTACCTTGGTTCCAAAATTATTAAAATGGTCAGAAGATAAGAAACGTCAACAAGCAAAAAAACTACTTGAGTTGGTAGAACTGCCATTAGACTATCTTGATCGCTATCCAGGAGAACTATCAGGTGGACAGCAGCAGCGAATCGGAGTAATCCGGGCACTGGCAGCAGAACAAGACATTATTTTGATGGACGAACCATTTGGTGCACTTGATCCGATTACCCGCGAAAGCCTGCAGGATTTGGTGAAGGATCTGCAAGAAGAATTAGGAAAAACAGTTGTTTTTGTGACACACGATATGGATGAAGCTTTGAAACTGGCCACTAAAGTTGTGGTAATGGATCATGGTCAAATAATCCAGCAGTCATCGCCACGAGAACTGCTCAGCCATCCAGCTAATGAATTTGTCAAAAAATTAATTGGTGAGGAACGTTTGATTCAAGCTCGAGCCGACATTACAACTGCTCAGCAGATTATGCTTAAAGATCCTGTTTCAATCACTTTGGGGCAACCGTTAAAAAATGCAGTTCGATTAATGCGCCAACGACGAGTTGATACCTTGTTAGTGACTGACGATGATGGTTATTTGAAAGGCTACTTGGATTTAGCGGATTTGGATAAATATAATCGGGTAACAAGTGTTTCTGATTTGATGATTACTAAGTTATTTAAGATTTACACCGATACGTTGATTCGCAATAGTGCTGAACGAATTTTGAAGCAAGGGTTGCGCTATGTACCTGTCATTGATCACCAAGGCAAGCTCCGTGGTATTGTAACTAGATCTTCATTGGTTGATATGGTTTACGACATTATTTGGGGAGGAAACGATACTGAAGCTGATTCTTTGGCAGTCAGTGCAGAAGGTGGTGAGTCTAAATGATGGCTTTTCTAAATCAATATGGGATTCAACTGCTGCAAAAAACCTGGGAACAGCTATATATTTCAGCCTTTTCTTTATTTTTAGGGATGGCAGTCGCTGTCCCCTTAGGCATTGTGTTAACGCGGACACCACGAACAGCAAAAATTGTGATTGGCATAGCTAGTATGTTACAAACAATTCCATCATTAGCATTATTAGCTTTGATGATTCCAATTTTAGGAATTGGAAAGATTCCCTCAATTGTCGCGTTATTTATTTACTCACTATTACCAATTTTGCGGAACACTTATCTTGGAATGGAAAGTGTTGATCCGTTACTTAAAGACAGTGTTAAAGGAATGGGAATGACTAATTTTCAATCAATTGTTCAAGTCGAAATTCCTTTGGCAATTCCGGTAATTATGGCTGGAATTCGTTTATCGGCTGTTTATGTTATTTCATGGGCGACCTTAGCTGCTTTTATTGGCGGTGGCGGCTTAGGTGATTTTATATTTAATGGCTTGAATTTGTTCCAACCAGATCTAATTATTGGCGGGACAATTCCAGTTACAATTTTGGCGGTTTTAGCAGATTATTTGTTAGGCCTGCTTGAAAAAAGGTTAACACCAGTTCAGCAAAATGAGGAGGCGGGCAAATGAAACTGAAAATTTTATTAAAACGCCGAATTGTCTATCTAAGTTTATTGCTCGGACTCGTAATGTTGGGTGGTTGTGGTTTGCCGGGAGTGAGTGGAACATCTAATTCACAGACAATTCGTATTGCCTCACAAAGCACTACCGAGTCACAAATTATGGCAAATATTATTGCTGAGTTAATTCAACATGAACTTGGTTACCAGACAACTTTAGTTAACAATCTAGGCTCATCAACCGTTGCTCATCAGGCTCTTTTGCGTGGTGATGCAGATATTTCAGCTACACGATATACAGGAACTGATTTGACAGGGACCTTGCAGATGGATAATGTTAAAGATCCCAAAAAAGCAACGGCGATTGTTACGAAACAGTTCAAAAAAAGATTTAATCAAACCTGGTTTCCTTCTTATGGATTCGCTGATACTTATGCTTTCATGACCACTAAAAAATTCGCTGCTAAATATCATTTAAAAACAATTTCTGATTTGCAAACTGTAGCTGGACAGCTAAACGCTGGAGTTGATTCATCCTGGATGAACCGTAAAGGTGATGGCTATGATGATTTTGCCAAGGACTACGGTTTTAGATTTAAACGAGTTTCCCCAATGCAAATTGGTTTAGTCTATGATGCAGTTGAAGCTGGAAAAATGCAAGTTGTGCTGGGATATTCAACTGATGGGCGAATTAAAAGTTATAATTTGCAGCTTTTAAAAGATAATAAACGATTTTTCCCACCATATAATTGTTCAATGGTGGTCAATGATTCATTATTGAAGAAATATCCCAAACTTGCTCCTGTTTTACATCGATTAGATGGCAAGATCAATTTGAAAACGATGCAAAGTTTGAATTATCAAGCTGACAATAATTTGCAGGAACCAGCCGTTGTGGCACACAATTTTTTAGTTAAACATAATTATTTCCGAGGAGGTAATGATTAATGGCAAGTATGAATCTTTGGCAGCAGTTTTGGTACTACTTAGGCGAAAACAGCAGCTATATTTTGGCCCAATTTAGTCGCCATTTTTTGATTTCAATTTATGGAGTCTTATTTGCGGCAGTTATCGGAATTCCATTAGGAATTATGATTGCTCGTTATCGAAAATTAAGTGGGCTAGTAATTAGTTTGGCAAATGTGATTCAGACAATTCCATCATTAGCTTTGCTATCAATGATTATGTTGGTTTTAGGTCTAGGAGTAAATACCGTCATTGCAACCGTCTTTTTGTATTCTTTATTGCCGATCATTAAAAACACTTATGCCGGTATGCAGGGGATTGATACGACAATTCTTGATTCTGGGAAAGGAATGGGAATGACTCGTTTTCAAATTTTGTATTTAATTGAATTGCCGTTGTCTTTATCAGTGATCATGGGGGGCATTCGGAATGCTTTAGTGATTGCTATTGGAATTACAGCAATCGGCTCATTTGTTGGCGCTGGTGGCTTAGGTGACATCATTATTCGGGGAACCAATGCAACCAACGGAGGAGCGATTATTTTAGCGGGGGCTTTGCCGACAGCTTTCATGGCAATTATTGCTGATTTTGTTTTAGGATTATTGCAACGAATTTTAACCCCAAAAGAAATATCAACAAAAAAGTGACAAGACTGGGTAATAAATCGCTCAACAAAAAAGAAGATGGACTATAGATTAGTCTATCTTCTTTTTTTTGTTGTTACGAAACTAGTTTTTCAAGAATTAACAGCTATTTAGTTAACTGCCAACTAGCAGCAGAATCCGGTAACTCAGTTTGTTCAACATAAATTTTATGCCACATCATAAAGTTCAAAATGGTCCAGAGCTTTCGTGAATTATCAAATTTTCGTGTCTGGTGATCTTCTAAAAGTTTTAGACAGTAATCTTTATTCAAATACTGATCAGTAGCGGATTCATTGATAATGTTTTTAGCCCAGTCATACATTTCTTCACGCAGCCAAAATCTAATTGGAACTGGAAAACCCAGTTTTTGTCGATACAAAACGTGATCTGGAACAATACCCTTAGCGGCTTCACGCAAAATGTATTTGGTTGTTTTATGACAAATGCGTAAATCTGCCGGAATTTCACGAGCTACCGCGAAGACCTCTTTATCCAAAAATGGAGTTCGAAGTTCTAAACTATGGGCCATCGTTGTTCGATCGGCATTATGCAGTAAATCACCACAAAGCCAGGTATGAATATCTATAAATTGCATCAAACTAATCGGGTCATAGTTATTAGCAGATTGATAGAGATCATGTGTTAAAGCAGATAGTGGGTGATCTAAATCATAATTTTTAATTAACCGTTGTTTTTCAGTTTCATTAAAAATAAAAGCATTTCCCACATAGCGTTTTTCCAAAGGAGTTGTTCCCCGCAGTAAATAACTACGACCTTTAATTCCTTCTGGCAAAATCAAAGCTAATTTATGCAATAATGGATTAATTAACTTGGTATGCTCAAATGGACGCAAGGAAATTGGTTCATGATACTTGCGATAACCGCCAAATAACTCATCAGCACCTTCACCGGTTAAAGCAACTTTAACATGTTTGCGCGCTTCTTTAGCTAAAAAATACTGCGGCACAGCTGCTGGATCAGCTAAAGGATCATCCATTGCCCATACAAAATGCGGAAAAGCATCCATGAATTCTTCAGGGGTAATTACAGAACTGTAATTTTCAACCGCTAGTTTTTCTGCAGTTTCCTGAGCAACATCCAATTCACTATATCCCTCGCGTTGGAAACCAACTGAGATTGTCTTGATATGTGGATTAAATTTTTTAGCAAGAGCGACAATAATTGAAGAATCAATTCCTCCCGACAGAAATGACCCAACTGGAACATCAGCCCGCATATGTTTGGCAACTGAATCTTCCAGAACGGCTTGAATTCTTTTAATATAATCAGCTGTTGAGCGCTGAACGGGAGCAAAAGTTCTTTGATAATATTGTTTAATTTCTGGTTCATGATCAAGTTGCTTAAACAAGTAATGGCCAGCCTCTAAAACGTGAATTTCTTTGGTTAGTGTTTCTGGTTCTGGCACATATTGATAAGTAAAATAATCTTGTAAAGCATCGTGATCAAAGTCATGGTCTTTAATGACCTTATAAATAGCTTTACTTTCAGAAGCGTAGTAGAAGTTGCGATCAAAACTTGCATAGTAAAATGGTTTGATGCCAAATGGATCACGAGCAGCAAACAAAGTCTTTTCTTGACTATCCCAGATTACGAAACTGAACATTCCACGTAAGTAATTGACACACTTTACACCATATTTAGCGTAGGCCGCTAAAATTACTTCAGAATCAGATTGGGTTTTAAATTCATAGCCTTCAGCTTTTAAATCTTTCCTTAATTCCAGGTAATTATAAATTTCCCCGTTGAAAGTTAGCCAAAAGCGTTCATTTGCATATGATAACGGTTGGTGTCCGCTGTCTAAGTCAATGATACTTAATCGACGAAACCCCATGGCAATATGGTCGTCTTTGAAGTAACCTTCATCGTCAGGACCTCGATGAACGATCATTCGATTCATTTGACTGGCAATCCAATCTTTATTCCGCAGGTCTTTTTGACTGGCATCAGTCAAGTACCCTACAAAACCACACATAGTATTCTCCCCTTTTCTAATCCCTTATCGATACTATATTATTTGGAAAAAAATTTCAACATATACTACAAAAATTAAGAAACTTTTAGGTAAACAGCCCAAAAGTAAGTTTTACTATATAAAATTAGAAATTTTTTAATTGAGCCTAAAATATTTCTCATCATCAATAAAATAGGGTAAAATAAAGATAAACTTACTTATTTGGAGGAAATTACATGAGAGATTTTGAAGAGGTAGAACAAACGACCGTTGAAAGTGACGATAATGGTGATGATGGCGCCCCCAGTCGGCCGTTATGGCAGATGGATGTGCATCAATTAGAACAACATTTTGAAACAAATCAAACACTGGGTCTAAGTTCTCCAGTAGCGCGACAACGATTGCAAGAAAATGGACCAAATGAATTAAAGACTGTGAAAGAAAGCTGGGTTAAGAGACTGCTTAGCCAATTTAATAACACTATTAGCTACGTTTTACTGGCAACAGCCTTGATTTCACTTTTCCTTCGTCATTATCCTGATGCAATTGTAATTGGAACAGTGATTATTGCGAATGCTTTAATTGGTTTTTTTCAGGAGATGTCCGCTGATGGGGCGCTTGATAAATTAAAAGCCTTGTTAGTTTCACATACTTCTGTAATTAGAGCAGGGAAAAAGATGACAATTGCTGCCCGCGATTTGTGGTTGTAGGTGATTTAGTTCAGCTTGAAGCAGGCGATCGCATTCCAGCGGATTTACGGTTACTGGCAGCTGATAATTTGACAATTCAAGAGGCTGTTTTGACTGGTGAAGCAGCTGCTGTTGTCAAGACAGAAGATACTCTTCCAGTTGCAACAGCTTTAGCAGACCGAACCAATATGGCTTTTGCTGGAACAGCAATTTCGACTGGTTCTGGAACAGGAGTGGTTGTTGCAACCGGCCAAAAAACGGAACTAGGTAAAATCCAACAGGCAGTTGCAGAAACTAAAACTAAGCTGACTCCTTTGATGCAGAACTTGAATCGCTTGGGTTGGCAACTGTCCTTAGCTATTGTCGCACTAGCAGTTGTGATGTTTATCATTGGAGCAGTTCTAGAGATATATTCTCTGCCTGTTTTACTGATTGCAGTCGTAACTATGGTCGTTGGCTCGATGCCTGAAGGAATGCCAGCAAGTGTTTCAGTTGTTTTAGCGATGGGAACTCGGCAATTGGCACACAAAAAAGCGATTGTTAAAAGTTTACCTGCAGTTGAAACTTTAGGAGCAGTTGATATTGTCAATACTGATAAGACAGGGACGCTGACCAAAAATGAGATGGCAGTGACAGATATTGTGACGGCTGCCGGAGCTTTTACAGTTGAAAAGAGTAATTATGCTCAAACGGCCCAACTTTTTAAAGCAGAAAAACAAATTGCCTGGCAGGATGAGTTAACTATTAAACCACTTTTGCAGATTGCAGGTTTAACCAGTGACGCAGCTTTTAACTTAAAAAATGGACGGTGGGAATTGACCGGAGAACCAACCGATGGAGCACTGGCAGCTCTTTATCATAGTTTCACCGGTCAGCAACCACAACTTGAAGAGATTGACTCACTGCCATTTGATTCAGCAATTCGTTACTCGGCTCGTTTGGCTAAGCTTGATCAGGGGCAGATGTTGTTGGTTAAAGGTGCACCGCAGACACTCTTCAAGTTAATAAAAAAATTCAATCCAAAGTTCGACAGTCAAAAATGGGAAAAAGAAGTTGTTCGCTTAGCTAAACAAGGCAAACGTGTTGTTGGTTTGGCTAGTCAAGCGATAGCTCCGCCAGTAGCAATGATCGATCAAACAGTTATTGGCCAGCAGATGAAGTTGCAGGGATTGGTGGGGATTATTGATCCACCAAGGACAGAGGCCGCGGCGGCCGTTAAACAACTGCATTATGCTGGAGTTAAAGTTAAAATGATTACGGGTGATGATCCGAATACGGCAGCTACAATTGCTAAAAAATTAGGTTTAGCAGATCAATTAGAGGTGATCACTGGACCAGAAATGGCTAAATTGTCGGATGAACAATTAGCCCAGCAAGTAGACCGTTATACGGTTTTTGCCCGGACAACACCGCAAGATAAAAATCGAATTGTCCAAGCTCAGCAAAAACAAGGACATATTGTTGCAATGACTGGTGATGGAGTTAATGATGCTCCTGCCTTGAAACAAGCTGATATCGGGGTTGCAATGGGGATTAAAGGAACTGACGTAGCAAAAGAGGCGGCTGATATGGTTCTTGCTGATGATAACTTTGCCACAATTCAAACAGCAGTGCGTGAAGGACGGCATGTTTTTGATAATATTCGCAAATCAATCCGCTTTTTATTGCCAACCAGTTTTGCCGAAGGATTGATTGTGGTTTTGAGTATTTTACTTGATCAGCAATTACCTTTGTATCCGACGCAGTTGCTGTGGATTAATATGGTTTCCGCTTTGACAATTCAGTTTGCGTTTATTTTTGAGCCGATTGAAAAAGGAATCATGGCTCGGGGACCGCGTCAAATTGGTCAAGGAATTCTAACGAAAGCCGACATTGCTGAAATTGTCTATGTTTCATTACTGATTGCTGGTTTAGGAATTGGAGCATACGATTTATTGGTTGCTCTTGGAATTCCGGCACTTGTTGGCAGTACTATGACGTTAAATATTATTATCTTCGGCAAAATCTTCTACTTGTTTAATTTGCGGACGCGTCAACCAGTCTTCTCTAAATATTTCTTTCAAAATAAGATGGCTTTCGTGATTATTGGCGTACTATTGTTGTTACAGTTGCTGATTATTTATCTGCCTTTTATGCAGGATGTTTTCTATACAACTAATCCTGGCTTACTTTGGGGTTGGGGTGTACCAGTGATTGCTGGATTGATGGTTTTAGCAGTGACTGAAGTTATTAAACTAGCCAAACTATACTTGAACAAGCGGCATTTGAAATTGCAGCACTTAGAATAATTAATATCGAGTCAAATGAATTAAGAAAAGTAAGATTTCTCTTGACAAAAATAAAAAAAACATTAGAATGAATCACATAGAACTTTTGATCGAAGAAAACATGTTGAAGAGTAGAGTACAAAATTTATTTTCTTAGAGAGCTTTCGGTTGGTGCAAGAAAGTGAAAAGCAATTTTGGAAGATGGACTCGGAGTGGCAATGGTGAACTTTTAGCTATTGACGTGGTTGCGGACGTTACGATCGCAGAATTATTCTTAATAATTTTTATTTTGAGTAGTTCACCGAGGCAGTCAGTAGCTGCAAATTAAGGTGGTACCACGGGTAAGCCCGTCCTTTTCATAAGGACGGGCTTTTTTGTATTTCCAATCAAAAGTGAATTTTAATTTGGGGGTTGGTTTCAATGAGAAAAAAACGAATGTGTAGTTATTTGAATGGTATTATCAACAGCAATTAGAACTTTAAAGCGGATTGGTTTTGAATATTAGTTAAAAATTAGGAGTGAGATAAATGAAAAAAAAGAATTTGATTATTTGGGCAATTGTAATTGTAGTAATTTTGGTGGCAGGCTATTTCAGTTTTGGCGGACATAAATCAGCTCAAAATAAAACCGTAACTGTTGGGATTATGTCAGGTGAAAAACAAGAGGATGCTATCTGGAAGAGTGTTGCAACAACCGCTAAAGATAAATACAATATTACATTAAAATTTAAGAAGTTTACGGATTACTCACAGCCAAATAAAGCCTTGGCTGAGGGAGATGTTGATTTGAATTCCTTCCAACATTATGCTTTCTTAAAGGCATGGAACAAAGCCAACAAGACTAAATTAGTTCCGATTGGCCGGACTTTCATTACTCCGATTCGCCTTTATTCGAATAAAGTTAAGAATGTAAAAGACATTGCTGACGGTTCAGTAATTGCTGTTCCTAATGATGCGACTAACGAATCCCGAGCTCTTTATTTATTGAAAAATGCTGGTTTGATTACTTTGAAAAAAGATACAGATTTAGCAACTGTTAAATCAATCGCTAAAAATCCTAAGCATTTGCAAATTAAGGAATTAGATGCTAGTCAGACTGCTCGTTCATTGTCCGATGTAACTGCGGCAGTGATTAACACCAACTATGCCCAAGCAGCTAAAATTAATTATAAATCAGCAATTTATGTTGAACCAGTTAATAAAGATTCAGAACAATGGATTAACATTATTGTAGCCAATAAGAAAGATAAGAATAAGCAAGAATATAAAGATGTTGTCAAAGCATATCAAACTGCAAAAACTAAGCAAGCAATTCAAAAGGAATATGGTACGGCTGAAATTCCAGCTTGGAATATTAAATTGAAATAAGCAGTAATTGGCTAAAAATACGAGGTGCGCTATGACAAAAGAAATCATTAAGCTTGATAACATCAGTGTGACTTTTGAGCAAAAGAAAAAACAAATTAAAGCCGTTAAAGATGTGACATTGCATGTAAATCAAGGCGATATTTATGGGGTGGTTGGTTATTCAGGTGCAGGTAAATCCACTTTAGTACGAGTGATCAATTTATTGCAGCAGCCCAGTTCAGGACGAGTTGAAGTTAGTGGCGATGTTTTATATGACAAACAGCACCAAATTATTGCTGCTAAAAAATTAAGAGAAAAACGACGAAAAATCGGGATGATTTTTCAGCATTTTAATCTGCTCAATGAACAAACAATAATTCAAAATATTGCTTTTGCGCTTAAACATAGTGGACTCAAAGAAAAAGAAATTACTGAAAAAGCGCAGCGATTATTAGATTTAGTGGGTTTAGGTGAACGCAAGAATGCCTTTCCTACTCAGTTATCAGGTGGGCAACAACAACGTGTAGCAATTGCTCGAGCTTTGGCTAATGATCCAGAAATTTTAATTTCAGATGAAGGAACATCAGCACTTGATCCCAAAAATACTGCTCAAATTTTAGATTTATTGCAAGACTTGAATAAAAAGTTTGGCCTAACTGTTGTTTTAATTACGCATGAAATGGATGCTGTTAAACGCATTGCTAATAAAGTTGCCGTGATGGATAATGGTGAAATTATTGAGCGAGGAGACTTGCTACAAATCTTCACTGGTGCAAAAGAACGATTGACGAGAGAATTAATTGGTGGATCGGCCAAAGCAATTGCCACCTTACGTGATTTTAAATTAGCTAAGCTAAAAGCAGACGAGCGCATTGTTCAATTGACTTACGTTGGCAACGCCGTTAGTGAACCTTTACTGGTTAAGTTATATCGAGATTTTGATGTTGAAGCAAACATTATTTACAGTAATATCGAGGTTTTGCGTGGAACACCTGTTGGAACTTTATTTGTAATTATCAAAGGAACAACTGCAGGTCAACAAAAAGCACTTGATTATTTGCAAAATCAAGGAGTAATTATTACCCAGATTGCTGAGCAAAGTCTAGCTGAAGGGGGTACTGTAAAATGACAGAACTTTTTGCAAAATATTTTCCAAATGTCGTTTATCAGGGCTGGACTGGCGATGGAGGCTGGCTACCAGCTATTGGTCAGACGTTATATATGACTTTTTGGTCGGCACTTTTTGGTGGGATTTTAGGCTTGATTTTTGGAATTGGCTTAGTATTGACAGATGAAGATGGGATTACACCTAATCGCAATCTGTTTGGCTTTTTTGATAAAGTAGTTTCACTATTTCGAGCAATTCCATTTATTATTTTATTAGCCTTTATTGCTCCAGTGACTAATTTAATTGTTGGAACACAAATTGGAACAACAGCGGCTTTGGTTCCTCTATCATTAGGTGTTTTCCCATTTTATGCGCGTCAAGTTCAAGTTGCTTTAAAGAGTGTTGACCAAGGAATTATTGAAGCGGCGCAATCAGTCGGAGCAACCTTTAGTGATTTGGTTTTTGATGTTTATTTGAGAGAAGCACGTGCTGAACTAGTACGTGTAACTACCGTAACTTTAATCAGCTTGATTGGCTTGACAGCGATGGCTGGAGCAATTGGAGCAGGTGGCTTAGGAAATATGGCCATTGCCTACGGTTATAATCGTTTTGCTAATGATACGACCTTTGTAGCCACGCTTTTGGTATTAGTTCTTGTCTTGTTGGTTCAATTAATTGGTGACGTATTAGCCAAAATTTTCAATCATAAAAATTCTTAACGACAGTTAGCGGTTTAAGGAAGATGATAATTTGGATAAGCAGGAAAAAATTAAAGTGTTAACTGACTTAATTGCCATTAATTCAGTTAATGGCAATGAGGTGGCTGTGGCAAAATATTTAGCAACTTTTTTGGCTAAATATGGTATCTTAGCCAAAGTAGACTGTTTTGGTGACAACCGTGCCAATCTGGTAGCCGAATTTGGTGAGCATAAAACTCAGCAAGTTTTTTGTTTAACAGGTCATCAAGATACCGTAGCCGTGGCAGACAAAAGTCAATGGCATTCGAATCCGTTTCAAGCGAAAATTACTGGAGACCGGTTGTATGGCCGGGGCAGTGCTGATATGAAAAGTGGACTTGCTGCCGAAGCGATTGTGTTAGCTGAACTAGCTGAACAAAAAAAGACAATTCCCGGAGTTTTAAGGTTGGTTGCAACTGCGGGTGAAGAGTTTGGAACACCAGGTGCTTATCGATTGGCAAAACAAGGATTAATAGATGATGTTCAAGCAATGATTGTCGGTGAACCAACAGATGGGCAAATAGTCTATGCCCATGCAGGAACAATTAATTATCAAATTAAAAGTTACGGGAAAGCTGTTCACAGTTCAGCACCAGAAGCTGGAATTAATGCAATTAGCGGGTTGGTTGCTTATATTAATGCTGAGCCAAAATTGTTTGCTGATGATCCCGGTGATTCTGATTTAGGAAAGGTTAAACACAGTATTACAATCGTTAAGGGTGGTTCACAAATTAACATTATCCCTGACCAAGCTGAACTTTTCGGAAATATTCGTCCCACGCCAGCATTTTCTAATGAAAAAGTAATCGCGGTTATTAAAGACCAGCTGGCAATTATTAATCAGCAAACTAAATTTAAATTAGAATTTTCTTTACTGCATAATTTTTATCCAGTTAAAACTGATCCGCAAACTGACTTTGTTCAACAGTCGGCTGCTATTTCAGCCAGTCATTTTCCCTGTCAGCCAATCAAATTAACAACAATTAATGGTGCAACCGATGCAAGTGTCTTTGTTGAACGTAACCCACAAATTAAGACAATTGTTCTCGGACCAGCTGCTTGGAAAAATGCTCATCAAATTGATGAATATACAACAATCAGCAGTTTTTTGGCAATGACAAATATTTATCAAGAAATAGTTCAAAACTATTTTAAAACTGAAAATAAATAAAAAATCTCGCAAGGCCACACTGCTTTTTAGGCCATTTGCGAGATTCTTTATTTGAATAGTTTGACGTAAGCACCATATCCAGAGGTCTTTAATTGATCCAGTGGAATAAATTTTAAAGCAGCTGAGTTGATACAATACCGCAATCCGCCTTGGTCAACGGGTCCATCATTGAAAACATGACCCAAGTGTGAATTTGCTTGTTGACTGCGGACTTCAATGCGCTGCATTCCCAAAGAATAGTCGCGGTTTTCTTGTAATTTAGTTATTGGTTGAGTAAAAGCTGGCCAGCCGCAACCGGCGTCGTATTTATCTAAAGATGAAAATAGTGGTTCACCACTAATAATATCAACGTAAATACCTGGTTGGTCAAATTGATCATATTTACCAGTAAAAGGTTTTTCAGTTGCAGCATGTTGAGTAACTTCATAAGCTAGAGAACCAATTTTTTGTTTTAGCTCAGGTTTCTCAGTCAAATTATTATCCTCCGATTATCTAAGTGGTATCATTAATATAACTATCATACAAAATTAAAACAAGAATTCTGCTTTTATTGCTTATGAAAACACTAGGAGGAATAAAAATGACTTTTGCAAAGAAATTTTTTTACGATGGTAAGAAAGCTTTAGATCTCAATCAGAACTTGACGGCTGTAGAGGATACTCCTGCTAAAGAGGTAATTAAACAGCAATTAGTTGAAAATATAAAAAAATTAGCTGAATTACAAGGTAAACTTTATGCGCAAAATCGTTATGGTGTTTTATTAGTTTTTCAAGCTCTAGATGCAGCGGGCAAGGATAGCATGATCCGACATGTTATGAGTGGAATCAATCCTCAAGGTTGTGAAGTAACGAGTTTTAAGCAACCAAGTTCACTTGAATTGGATCACGACTATCTCTGGCGAATTCATCAGCATGTTCCCGCTAAGGGCAATATTGGGATTTTTAATCGTTCTTACTACGAGGATGTCTTGGTCAGTCGCGTTCATCCTGAGTTGATTTTGAATTCGCATTTAGCTGGAATAACACAATTAGATCAAGTGGATGGTCAATTTTTTGATAAACGATTTGAGGATATTACCTATTTTGAAAATTATTTAGCACGTAATGGAATTTTAATTTTGAAATTTTTCTTGCATATGTCAAAAGAAGAGCAGCGGTTGCGTTTTTTGCGGCGAATTGAGCTTCCTAGTCATAATTGGAAATTTTCAGAGGCTGATATCAAAGAACGGCAGTATTGGGATGATTATCAGCAAGCGTATCAAATAGCAATTAGCAAAACAGCGACTAAAAAGAATCCGTGGTATCTAATTCCATCAGATGATAAGTGGTATTCTAGAATGTGTGTCTCAGATATTATTGTTGATCGAATGAAAGAGTTACCACTGCATTACCCAGCAATGCCTGAAGGAAAGCGAGCAGAATTAAAACAAGCCTTGAACTTTTTAAAAAAAGAAGAATAGTGGCAAATTAAATTAAAAAATGGTTGACTTTTAATAAAGATTATTTCATAATCTATTAGTAAATAATTAAAAAACAGCAAGAAGAGTAACTGGGAAATTGTTCTAAGCGAGTCGTTGGTTGATGAAAAACGATAGCAATTAACTGGTGAAGATGGTCTTGTTGAGTAGTTCAATTGTTGAGCTGACTTATGATGGTTAGACAATTGCGGGTACTCCCGTTAAAGAGTCGAGGTATCTTCTAGTTTTGAATGTACCTTTAGAGGAATAGTTTGTGAGAACTATTTAAATAATAAGGTGGTAACGCGAAATGCAGTTTTTCGTCCTTAGCTGGAAAGCGAGGATGAGAGGCTGCTTTTTTATTTAGGGGGAATTGAAAATGACAGCTTTTAATACACAACTAGTTCATGGAGAAACAATTGGTGATAATCAAACAGGTGCGGTTAATCCCCCAGTCTATAATTCATCAACTTATCAATATCGTTCAATCGAACAACCGGCCCATTGGGATTATGCTCGATCTGGTAATCCAACCCGAGAATTTTTAGAAAAACAAATTGCACAGTTAGAACATGGAGTTCGGGGCTTTGCATTTGCTTCTGGAATGGCAGCAATTCATGCAGTGCTAGCTATTTTTAAACCAGGGGATCATCTGATTGTTGGTAATCAAATTTACGGTGGAACTTATCGATTATTGAATCAATATTTTAAAGAGCGGGAAATCACCTTTACCGCAGTTGATTCACGAGATCTAAATGCGGTAGCGGCAGCAATTCAGCCAAATACAAAGGCAATTTATTTTGAGCCATTTACTAATCCTCTATTACAAGTAACCAGTGTTAAAAAAATTTCTGAATTAGCGCACAAGTATCGGTTTTTAACAATTGTTGATAATACTTTTTTGACACCTTACTTACAGCAACCGTTGACTTTAGGTGCTGATTTGGTAGTCCATTCAGCAACTAAATATCTAAGTGGACATTCGGATGTGATTGCTGGCTTGGTAGTGGCAAAAAATGCAGAATTGGCGGAAAAAATTTATTTTATCCAAAATGCTTTGGGTGGTGTTTTATCGCCACAAGATGCTAATTTAGTTCGACGTGGGATTCAGACACTAGCCTTGAGACTCGAGCGTCAGCAGGACAATGTTGCTCAATTAATTAAATTTTTGCAGCATTGTCCGCAAGTAGCTGGAATTCATTATCCTGGGTTACCGGGGTCAGCCGATTATGATATTGCTCAGGACGAATGTCGTGGCTGCGGGGGCGTCTTTTCTTTTGAACTCGTTCCAGGAGTTGATGCTTGTCAATTTGTTGATCACTTAAAGCTTTTCAAATTAGCTGTTAGCTTAGGTGCAGTTGAGAGTTTAGCTGAATTGCCATATGAAATGAGCCATGCCGAGTTACCGCCAGAAGAGCGATTGGCAGCTGGTATTTCACCACAGCTAATCAGGCTAGCTGTTGGAATTGAAGATGTAACAGACTTGAAGGCTGACTTGCAACAAGCATTAATGGTTGTTAGTCAGCAGCCGCAAACATCAATTAAATAAAAATAGGAGTGTGGAAAAATTGGTTGATTGTAAATTTAATACGAAAAGAATTCATGCGGGATATCGCCCTGAAGAGCATCAGTATGCTTCTTCTGTACCGATATATCAAACGGCGGCTTTTGGGCTGACTAATACAGATGTAGCGAATCAAATCGTAACTGGACAACTACCAGGACGTTTTGATTATTCTCGTGATGGAAACCCGACAATTCAGGTATTGGAAGAAAGGATTGCCGAGCTTGAAGGCGGTGTGGGAGCAGTAGCTGTTGCTTCCGGAATGTCAGCAATTTCATTTACAATTTTGAACGTAGCAGATGGTGGTGGCCGGATTATTGCACCAATCAACATTTATGGTTCAACGTTGGATGAATTCCGTAATTTTTTTCCGACCTATGGTATTAATTTTGATTTAGTTGATGATATCAATGATTTAAAGCAAGTCGAACAATTAATTAAACCAGATACAAAAGCCATTTATGTTGAAAGTGTGGCAAATCCTAGTACTGAAATTGCTGATCTGGCAGCTTTAGCACAAATTGCTCACAAGGCGGGCATCCCGCTGATTGTTGATAATACTTTTCCAACACCTTATTTACTAAGACCGTTTGAACATGGAGCAGACATTGTCATCTATTCTTCGACGAAAGGAATTAATGGGCATGGAAATACCCTCTCCGGTTTAGTCGTTGATCACGGCAAATTTAATTGGGAAAATGGCAAGTTTCCACAGTTTACTACTGAAGAATTTATCTTGGGCGATGAGGAGAAAAAGCAGACTGCCAGTTTTAGCAGCAAGTTCGGTCAAAAAGCTTTTATTAAACGAATTCGGATGAAATATGTTCGTTTGCTAGGTTCAGTTCTTGGGCCAATTGATGCCTATTTTGTTTTACTGGGTTTAGAAACAATTGCTGAACGACTTGATAAACAAGTTGCGAGTGCAGAAAAGATTGCTCATTTTTTGGTGGATAGTCCATATGTTAAACGAGTCTTTTATAGTGGTTTAAATCCTGAAAATAAACTGGTCAAAAAATACTTGCCCAATGGTGTTGGCTCAATTCTATCATTTGAGTTGAAAGGCAATGAGGAAAACATTGCCAAACTAATTAAGCAAACACAAATTTTCAGCTACTTGCCTAATATTGGTGATGCTAAATCATTGATTGTTAATCCAGCGCGAACAACTCATCGTGAAGTTCCAGCAAAAATTCGTCAACGCACAGGCTTAAATCCGCAATTGATTCGACTCTCGATTGGTTTAGAAGATGTTTCCGATCTAATTGCGGATTTGGATCAAGCATTAGCAGCGGCTTTTGCTTAAAAAAGCTTGACAATCTTTTAATCGTAGTTTAATCTATTTTTAACTTAATATTCGTCCATACAAACCGTTGAAGTGGAGATCAAGATAATTATGCTCATCAAGAGAGCCGGGGATGCTGCGAGCCTGGTTGAAAACAGATTATTAAATGGACCACGGAGGGTGCGGCCAAAGCAAATGAGTTAGTACACCGCAACGCAAGATACGCGTCAGTTATCAGGGGTGTGTTGGCATCCTGGAAAGTGTGGTATTTGAAAATAGCTTATTTAAGCTTCTTTGAATTCCAAAATAAGGTGGTACCGCGGAAGAATCCGTCCTTAACAGTTTCTGTTATGGGCGGATTTTTTTTGTAGGGAGGATAAAAAATGGCAACATTTCGATGGCAGGTTTCAAGAAAAGTTTTGGCAATAGTAACGGATATTTTAAAAGTAAAAGACGGGTAAAAATTTAGGAGGGTAAATAAAATGATTAAAGATGCAATTCAACAAGTGGTAGCCGGAAAAGACCTAAGTTATCAAAAGACAGCTGCAGCAATTAATGAAATTATGACGGGGCAAGTATCAGACATTCAGATTGCTGCGTTTTTAACGGCCCTAACAGCTAAAGGTGAAACAATTGATGAAATCGCTGGAGCTGCTGCGGCAATGCAAGAATGGAGTCGGAGAACAACTGATACACATTATGTAATCGGATCGGTTATGGGACCTGCACCTTTTCCAGCAATGGTGGCTGATTTCCAAGCGATAATCAGTCAAGAAATTAAAAAACAATTACTGGCAGAGACAGGTAAATTACCTGATGCGGTAGTTGCTTGTGTTGGTGGAGGGAGTAATGCAATGGGAGCTTTTTATCATTTTATTGCTGATCCAACAGTTAGACTAATCGGCTGTGAAGCCGCTGGAAAAGGCGTCGATACTGATCAACATGCAGCCACAATTGAACGCGGCAGCACCGGAATTTTTCACGGCATGAAATCTATTTTTCTGCAAAATAATGATGGACAAATTGATGAGGTGTATTCAATCTCAGCCGGCCTTGACTATCCGGGAATTGGCCCACAACATGCAGCATTGGCAGCTGCAAAGCGAGCAGAATATGTTGGAATCACTGATGATGAAGCGGTAGCGGCTTTTGAATATGTTGCCCGTGAAGAAGGAATTATCGCAGCAATTGAAAGTTGTCATGCGGTAGCTTATGTTCGTAAATTAGCACCAACCATGCGGCCAGACCAAATCATTGTCTGCAATTTATCTGGGCGTGGCGACAAAGATGTGGCAGCAATTGCACGTTATCGGGGGAAGAAAATCTATGACTAAATTAAAACCAGAAACAACATTAACCAACGCTTTTCCAAAAAATCGAAAAGCTTTAATCGGTTTTGTAACTGCTGGAGATCCCAGCTTTGAACAATCGGTAGCTGAAATACTGACACTTGCTCAAGCCGGGACGGATATTATTGAAATTGGAATTCCGTTTAGCGATCCAGTAGCTGATGGACCTGTGATTCAAGCGGCAGATTTACGAGCGTTTGCTGCTGGAATGACAACTGAAAGAGTTTTTGAGTTGGTAACGGCTGTGCGGCAGAAGAGTCAGGTTCCCCTTGCATTGTTAGTTTATTTGAATAATGTTTTTAAGTATGGCTATGAACGATTTTTTAAACGCTGTGCTGAGTTACAAATTGGCGGTTTAATTATTCCTGACTTACCGGCTGAAGAACGAGCCGAAGTTTTACCTTTTGCCCAGAAATATGGTTGTGCACTAATTCCATTAGTGGCACCAACATCGGGCAAACGAATTCCACAAGTAGTTGCTGGAACGAGCGGATTTGTTTATGCAGTTTCTTCGATGGGTGTTACTGGAACCAGAGAGGAAATTAAAACTAATTTGACTAAAATGCTTGCTCAAATTCGGCAAGCAACCGATTTGCCAATTGCTGTGGGTTTTGGAATTCACACTGCCAAACAAGCTGCAGATGTAGCAGCTATTGCTGATGGAGTAATTGTCGGCTCAGCAATTGTACAGTTAATTGCAGCAAAAGATGAAACCGTATCAGACAAGTTAGATCACTATGTCCGTGAACTCAAAGCGGCAATTAATTAGCTAGATGAAAACTCCTAAAATCAACCTCTCAGCCAACTACGATCGTTCAGGCAGGGAGGTTGATTTTTTAAAATTTGGCTAAATTATTTGGCTTATTAAAACAACGTGTTAAAATTAAATAGTGGACGATATTTTTGAACTGAAAGTTTCTTACTGTTTAATAGGATGTGGCTGTAAGCAAGTAGTAACGGTACTGATACTTGAAAGTTTTTCAGTTTTAGCGGCAAAGGTTTTAACTTCCCAAGTTTGTAATCGCTGACCCAGATGTAGCGGGTAAGCGTGAGCAATGATTTTTCCACTTGAAAGCGCACGCAAATGATGTGTGGTCAAGTCAACACCTACTGCTACTTGTCCAGTTGGGGCAAATTGATTAGCTGCTAAGCTGGCAGCTGTTTCGGCTAAAACAGCATTAATTCCACCATGGACCAGGCCATAAGGCTGTAGCAGTTTCGGGGTGATTTCAACTGAAATAACCGTTTCTGCAACTGTGTTTTGTTCAATTTTGATGCCGAGATTTTCCAGCAAATTCATAAATATCGCCTCCCGAGTTTACTTTAAAATCTATTTTAGCAGAAAGGATCGATAACATGAGTCGTAAATGGCAAAAAGTTAAAGATTACCAAGAAATATTATTTGAAAGGACCGGAAAAATCGCTAAGCTCACAATCAATCGGCCAGAAAAAAGAAATGCCTTTACTCCTTTGACGATTATGGAATTGATTGATGCTTTTAATCAGTGCCGAGATGATAGCTCAATTGGTGTGATTATTTTGACAGGTGCGGGCGATTTAGCCTTTAGTTCGGGTGGTGATCAGGGTATCCGGGGGAATGGCGGTTATGTTGGCAAAGATCAAATTCCCCGGTTGAACGTATTAGATTTGCAACACTTGATTCGAATTATTCCTAAACCGGTAATTGCGATGGTTAAGGGCTGGTCAGTTGGTGGGGGTAACGTCTTACAGCTGGTCTGTGACTTAACAATTGCAGCAGACAATGCCAAATTCGGTCAAACCGGTCCTAAAGTTGGTAGTTTTGATGCCGGATACGGTTCTGGATATTTAGCGCGAGTTATTGGTCATAAAAGAGCTAAAGAAGTTTGGTTTTTAAATCATTGGTACACGGCTGATGAAGCTTATCGGATGAATTGGATTAATAAAGTGGTGCCGTTAGCTGATGTTGAAACGGAAACTTTGAAATGGTGCGATGAAATATTGACAAAGTCACCGACAGCTTTACGTTTTATCAAAGCGGCGATGAATGCTGATACTGATGGCTTAGCAGGGTTACAGCAATTTGCCGGCGATGCAACGATGTTATATTACACTAGCGACGAAGCTAAAGAAGGACGCGATGCGTTTAATCAAAAACGCCAACCAGATTTTGATCAATTTCCTAAATTTCCTTGATCTGGCAGTTGTTAAAAGCAATGAGGTGTAAAAATTGCAAAATTGGTTGATAAAACAATCGCAAATAAACCCAGACAAAATAGCCTTAATTACTGCTGCTGAACAATGGACGTTTGCTCAACTAACTGAAAAGGTTTTACAAACTGCTGGACAGATAACTACTCTGCTAGGAGAACTACCTAGGCAAACCCGCATTGCTGTATTAGTAAAAAATGATTCAACTGGTTACTTGGTAATACTAGCCTTACAGCAGTTAGGTTTGGTACCTCTGTTATTAAATTGGCGCTTGAGTAGGATAGAATTACAACGTCAGCTTAAAATAGGACAGCCAAGAGCTTTAATTGTTGATGATAATTTAGCAACTCAGTTAAAGGTGGATGTAAAAGTAAAATTGATTAGTTTGAAACAAATGACCACCTCAAAGGCTCAAACGATAGTCCCGGTGGCAGAATTTTTACCTGATCAATTAGCCTCAATTATGTTTACCTCCGGAACAACCGGTCAACCGCATGGAGTCAAGCAAACTTTTCAAAATCATTTTTATTCGGCGGTAGGTTCGGCTTTTAACCTGGGTTTAGATACTAATGAACTGTGGCTGTGTGCATTGCCAATTTTTCACATTAGCGGGCTATCAATTATGATGCGTAGCTTAATTTATGGAATGGGTATTCTTCTAGTTCAGCATTTTTCTGCAGTGGAAGTAACCCAGCAGTTGCAAGATTATCCAGTAACTTTGATGTCAGTTGTGCCACAAATGCTGCAGCGTCTCTTAAAAGTTTATCCTGCAAAAGGTTATCAACAGCATTTTCGGGGCTTTTTATTAGGTGGTGGTCCGATTGATGCAGCTACATTAAAAACTTGCCAGCAAAAAAACTTGCCAGTTGTCCAATCTTATGGAATGACGGAAACGTGTTCGCAAGTTGTTGCTTTGAATTTTACGGAGGCTGAACGACATTTGGGTTCAGTTGGCAAACCGCTGTTTCCAATCCAAGTAAGATTAGCAGCCAAACCGATTGGTGAGATTCAATTAAAGGGACCGAATTTAGCTGCTGGTTATTTGGATGATTCGAACGGGTTTTCTCAAAAAATGACAGCAGATGGTTGGTTTAAAACCGGCGATATTGGTCGTTTTGATCAAACTGGTTTTTTGTATATTTGTGGTCGCAAGGATGAGATGCTAATTTCTGGTGGAGAGAATATTTTTCCTCAAGAAATTGAAGCCGTTTATCAACAGTTCTCGTCAATTCAAGAAATAGCGGTTATTGGAGTTAATGATGAAAAGTGGGGTCAGGTGCCGTGGGCTTTTTACTCCACTCAGAAGCCAATTAATTACCAGCTGTTGTTAAGCTTTGGCCGCCAACATTTAGCTCACTATAAAGTTCCTCAGCAGTTTATCTGGGTGGATCATCTGCCAAGAACAGCGAGTCATAAAATTAGTCGTTCAAAACTGCGAGAACTTGCCAAAAAGATGAAAAGCTAGTTAGAAGATGCAACTAAATACTCGAAAGCCAACTTTAAGATTTGCTTTGAAATATTAAGAGAATTAAAAAAAATAAATTTTTTTCTTACGTTCGGTTTAATTTGAATTAATTGCTCAGAAATGATGATATAATTTAGTTATCATAAAGTTTTAAGTTATAGGCAGGAGGGATGTTTCATGACAGTAGTTGAATTTGAATTGGTTGATGGTAAAAGATTGCACCAGAAATTTAATACCGGTTTTACGGAAATCTTCCGACAAATAAATCGGTTGATGATCACTAATGGTTCGGTGATGGTTGATGGGCATCTAGTTGCTGCAAGTCAGATTAAAAGTTTGCGTCCGATTTCAAATAAGCAGCCGTGTTAAAATTTTATTATCCAAATTACGGTGAATAAAATTTAATTTGAATGGTTGGGAGAATTTTTAAATGATAACTTTGATGATCATTTTAATGATCTGGCTTTGTTGGAAGATTTTTAAGGGAATTTTTAGTTTTATAATTCCGCTAATCTTGATCGTAATTGGTTTAAAATTATTCTTTGGTTTATGGTGGCTTTGGTTGGTGTTATTTTTGTTACTGGGTGGTCATCGTTATTTCCAAGGTGTCTAATAAAAAATCGGTTGGTAAGCTGGCTTGATAGCTAGTTGAACCACCGATTTTTTTTTGAATTTATTTTTCGTGACTGTTTTGTTGGCGATAGAGTTCCATCTTCTTCTGGAAAGTTGCCTCTGTCACGCCATAAGCAGTGAAGGTAATTGCATTAGCACCAGCATCAATTGTTTGTTGAATTTGTTCAGCAGTTTTACCACCAGAAGCAATGATTGGAAAATTTGGTGCATAATCTTGAATTTCGTTGCGGACCCACTTAACCAAGTTAGCTGTTTCTTTACCACCCGCAATATTGAATGCCTTGACTCCAGCGTTGATTCGTTCATGCAAATCAACACTTTGATTGACAATAGTATAGATGATAGGAATGTCGACTACTTTTCCAACTCCAATGATTGTATCAATTGTGGTTGGAGCGTTTAAAACAACCGCTTGAGCCCCACTTTCTTCAGCAAAAAAGCCAATTGTTGCTGAACGCAGCCCTTTGGTTAACCCCCCACCAATTCCGGCTAAAATTGGGACATTAGAAACCGTCGAAATGGCCTCAAGTATTTTGGTATTAGGTGTCCAAGGATAGACTGCTAAAACAGCATCGGCATTGCAATTGGCAATTACAGCAACATCCATTGTATAGATAATACTTTTAATTCGTTTACCATAGAGATTTATTCCTGAGGCATTTCGAATAACAGCTGGAGCTGAAACAATATCACCACGCAATTTAGAAGTTAAGCTGGGGACTTCTTTACGATTATTAAATTTAATTTCTGACATATCTAATTGCTCCTTTTTTCTTTTCTCTCAAAACATACGAATAAAATGGTAAAAAGTCAATTATTTTGTCAACTTTATAATTTAATTATTTGTCAGCAAATAAGATTTTTGTTTTGGAAAAGAAAGTCAAACAACTTTAAATCTTTGAAAAAAAACTAATTAAGTTTGATAAAGCGCTATCAAAATGCCATTTGACATCTTGATGGCATTTTTATGATATACTTTTAATATTATATTAAGAAATGGGAGAAGATATCATGAAAAAAAGATTTGTATTTTTTTGTCTGACATTGATTGCCGCAGTGGCATTCTTCTTTAGTGGTCAGGCACCAGTTCATGCTGAAAAAACATATACAATTGGGACTGACGTAACATTTCCACCATTTGTTTATGCAAATTCCAATAATAAGTATGTTGGAATCGACATGGAACTGATTCGCTCAATTGCTAAAGAAGAGGGCTTTAAAATTAAAATTAAGCCCTTGGGATTCAACGCAGCTGTTCAATCTGTCAGTTCTGGTCAAATTGATGGTGTAATTGCTGGAATGACGATTACCGATGAACGCAAGCAGACTTTTGATTTTTCAAATGCATATTATCAATCTGGCATTGTGATGGCTGTTGCTCCCAAAAGCGGTATCAAAGGTTTGCAAGATTTGAAAGGAAAAAGAGTTGCTGTTAAAACAGGGACGCAAGGTGCAACTTATGCCAATTCACTTAAAGATAAATATGGCTTTAAGGTTGTGACCTTTGACGATTCTGATAATGTTTATAATGATGTTAAAACTGGTAATTCGGCAGCTTGTTTTGATGATAGTGCGGTTTTAAATTATGGTGTTAAAACGGGCTTAGGTCTGAAGATAGTAACTAAACCAGCTGATATTGGTCAATATGGCTTTGCTGTTAAGAAAGGCCAAAATCAAGAATTATTGAAGATGTTTAATCAAGGTTTAGCGAAATTAAAGAAAAATGGCAAATATGATCAAATTATCAAGAAGTATACTGGTGCAGCAGCTACTTCTTCAACCAAGAAGGCTAACGAACAAAAGGATGCTGAAAGTAATACTTTTATTGGTCTGATTAAACAGAATCGTCAAGCTATTTGGACTGGTATTTTAGAAACACTCAAATTAACGATTTTATCAATTATTTTTGCAACCATTTTTGGAATTCTGATTGGTTTATTAGGCGTTATTCCAAATAAATTTTCGCGGGGCTTGTCGACAACGATCATTTACATTTTCCGTGGACTGCCATTGCTGGTTTTGGCACTTTTCATTTATAATGGAGTTCCAAGCTTAACCGGTTCTAAAATTCCAGCATTTGTTGCCGGAATTATTACCTTGACCTTGAACGAAGGTGCCTATACAGCGGCATTTGTTAAAGGAGGAATTGAAGCGGTTGATGCTGGTCAAATGGAAGCAGCCCGCAGTTTAGGGTTACCATTTAGCAAGGCGATGCAAAAAATCGTTTTGCCACAAGGAATCAAAATTATGATTCCTTCATTCATTAATCAGTTTATTATCACGTTAAAGGATACTTCAATTTTATCAATTATCGGAATTTTGGAACTGACACAAACTGGTAAAATTATTATTGCCAGAAATTTACAGGGATTTAAAGTTTGGACGATTGTTGCAGTGATTTATTTACTGTTGATTACAATCTTGACCTTGTTATCAAAATGGGTAGAACGGAGGATCAATAACTAATGACTGAATTAAAAGTAGATGTAAAAGATTTAGTAAAAAACTACGGTGATAACCATGTTTTAAAAGGAATTGATTTTGAAGTGGCGAATAACGAAGTAGTAGTTTTGATTGGGCCATCGGGTTCAGGAAAAAGTACTTTATTACGTTGTTTGAATCGCCTAGAAGATCCAACTTCTGGGAAAATTATTATTGATGGGAAAGATATCAGCGATCCCAAGACAAATATTGACCAAGCACGTGAGAACATCGGGATGGTTTTTCAACATTTTAATTTATTTAACAATTTAACGGTTGAGCAAAATATTGCTTTAGCACCAGTTGAATTAGGAAAGCTTTCAAAAGATGCAGCTGCAGAACAAGCAAAAAAATTACTGAAAACAGTTGGTTTGGAAGATAAATATAACGCTATGCCACGTTCATTGTCTGGTGGTCAAAAACAGCGGGTAGCAATTGCTCGTGCACTTGCTATGAAACCTGATATAATGTTATTTGATGAACCAACTTCAGCGCTTGATCCAGAAATGGTTGGCGACGTTTTAGAGGTTATGAAAAAGTTGGCTAAAGAAGGCATGACCATGGTGGTGGTTACTCATGAAATGGGGTTTGCTAAAGAAGTAGCTGATCGAGTGGTTTTCATGGCTGATGGCAAGGTTGTTGAAGAAGGAAAACCTGCTGAAGTTTTTGATCAACCACAGCATGATCGAACCAAAGCGTTCTTAGATAAGGTAATTAATGTCTAAGTTTTGAAAGTTGCTCATCTAGCTATTAATTTGGTTGTTTTTGCTGGATGGAGGGGATATTTTTGTTTAAAGTTGTATTGGTAATGCATGATGGTGAAAACGAATATTATCGGATGAATAAAGTTTACTTCGAAAGTATGCCAGTTGCTGGTCAGTATATATATAATTCGGATGGCTTGGCTTATCAAGTTGAAGAAGTGGCTGAATTTGCTGGTTATGTCAGCAGTAAAGGTGCGACAACAATCTTAGTTGTACATCCGGCTAACAAAAATGAACCGGTGAGCAAACTTTATGGTTTGAATATTGAACGCGATTTAGATGATTAGAGAATGAATTAAAATGTGAAAAAAGCGCAGCCGAATGCTGCGCTTTTTTTCACTAATTAATTTAGTAATTAAAAAAGAAAAATAGACCGTGGAATTTGATGGTGCTATGATTATATTGATTACTTATGAGAGGAAAAATTTTATGTCACAATCATCACTTCGCCATAGACAGTGGCGACGCAGTTTTATTAGTCTTTGGATTGGATGCTTCATTACGGCTTTAGGTTATTCAATGACCATGCCTTTTATTTCATTGTATATTGATACTTTAGGTCATTTTGATAATTGGCAATTAAATTTATACTCAGGAATTGCTTTTTCGATTACTTATTTATCACAGGCGATTGTTTCGCCTTTTTGGGGGAAATTAGCTGATTTGCGTGGCCGTAAATTAATGTGTTTACGAGCATCAGGAGTTATGGCATGCACAATTTTCTTTGTTGGTGTAGCACAAAATGTGATGACGGTTATTATTTTGCGTCTGCTACAAGGGGCCTTTTCAGGCTATATAAATAATGCTACTGCTTTAATGGCAGGCGAGACACCACATCAACATAGTGGGCAAGTAATGGGAAACTTAATGACAGCCAATGTTACTGGAACTTTATTAGGACCTTTATTTGGTGGTTATTTAGCTGGAATTTTAGGTTATCGGATGCCTTTTTTTATCACCGGAATTTTAATGGTGGTAACTTTTTTACTGACAGCTTTTGCAGTCAAAGAGCACTTTACTCCGATTCCAGCCAAAAAAATGAAACCGATTGGTCAAATATTTAGTCAATTAGATAATCGTCATTTGATTTTTGTAATGTTTCTAACAACTTTACTAGTACAATCATCACTAATGTCAATTTCGCCAATTATCAGTTTATTTGTCCGCCAATTAATGCATGGTCAAGGAAATGTTTCCTTAATTAGTGGGGTTGTCGCGGCGATGCCAGGGTTTGGAACTTTATTGGTTGCCTCGCGAGTTGGTCATTTGATGGATCGAATTGGGCCGCAAAGGGTTCTTTTTTCAGGATTAGTTATTAGTGCCCTGGTTTTTATTCCAATGTATTTTGTAACAACACCACTGCAACTGGGAATCCTTCGCTTTTTGTTGGGACTGGCTAGTGCAGCCATGTTGCCAGCCGTTCAAACAGTTTTAACAGTTGATGTTCCACAAGAGGCATTTGGCAGAATCTTCAGTTACAATCAGTCAGCCCAAGCTGTTGGCGGTGTTGCTGGCCCGCTTTTGGGTTCAGTTGTTTCGAGTTTGGATAGTTACCAAGCGGTTTTTTTGGTCACAGCAGGTCTTTTAATTATTAATTTGGTAATGTTGTTATCGGCTCGAAAAAAAGTCGATTGATTCGGTTACTCAAAGGAAAGTTCAATATAAAAATAATTAGCGGGTACGACAAAAGAACTAGTAACCCAAACGTCTTGGTAATGCGGATTATTCATAGTGGTGAAAGCTTGATAATAATCTAATAATTCACCATGTTTGGCAACAAAGCTATCAGTTAGACGATTAACCATCAAGTGGTTTTGTGGAAAATAGATCTCAGCATAAGAAATTTTAATTGTTGGGTTAATTTTCAAGCGAACAATATTGTTTTCTTTAACCGCCATTTTTTGTGCTTGGCTTGGGTGGCGGCGCAAATATGAAAGTAAATTGAAAATTGAATCTGAGTTACTGGCCATATAAATCAATCCTCTTTGTTTGTTTTATCATAATTGTAACAGCAATTTTGTTATAATTGAACTATCCTAGAGTTAAGTATCAATTATTTAATAAGTTGGTGATAAAATGACAGTTCATTTTTATTTGGTTAGACATGGGCAAACGCAGTTGAATCGCTGGCATCGTTTGCAGGGAATAACAGATTCACCCTTGACTGGAAAAGGTCAAAAATCAGCTCGTAAGTTGGGGCAACAATTACAAGAGATTAGGTTCACTGCAGCGTATACCAGCGACCTTGATCGAACCTTAAAAACAGCTAAATTAATTTTAAAGGAGAACATCCAGCCACAGACGCCAATTTTTCGAGAACCACGGTTACGAGAATTAAGCTTTGGCGAATATGAGGAGGGCAAGAATCGGAAAGTTTTGCCGCACTTTTTGCAGCAATTGGGGCCATTGAGTATTTGGAAAGCTATGTATCATCACCATCATGCAATGGAATTAACTAACTTATTTCATCGAATTGATCAGACTTCTCAAGTGGAAAATGCCCAGCAATTAAGTAGCCGAATTACTTATTTTATGGAAGATTTGGCAGAAAAGTATGCTTCAAGGCCAAACGAAAGCAATATTTTGATTGTTGCTCATGCCTTGATTTTGTCGGTTTTTATTGAAACCTTGGATGGTAAAGTACCACGTTTCTTAATAAAGAATGCTCATGTTTATCGAGTTGATTATGACGACAAGCAGTTTAAACTGGTGGCATTACCAACCAGTAAATCAAAAGAGGAGTAAAAGTTTGAATCCAATTACAACTAATTTGTTACATCAGTTATCTGAACAGCAAATTGTACCCGGTGTTTCTTACGCAATGAAAAGCCAAGAAAAATGGCAGCAAGAAGTTTTTGGCTTCAGTCAGCTTAAGCCTCAAAAAAAGTTATTAGTGACAGATCAACTATATGACTTAGCTTCCTTGACGAAAGTAATCGGGACGACAACGGTTATTTTACATTTAGTTACAGTTGGCAAACTCAACTTTGAGGATTCAGTCAAAAAATTTTTACCAGATTTTTATGACCAACGAGTAACTATTAGAGAACTACTGACACATACAGCTGCAATTACCGGTTATATTCCACATCGAAATCAGTTAGCAGCACCTCAGTTGAAAAAAGCGTTATTTACTTTACATACGGGTAATTGGCTTGGTAAAAAGGTTGAGTATTCAGATATTGGGCTGATTTTTTTAGGTGAGATTATTGAGAGCTTTTATCATAAACCGGTTCAACAAGTAATAGTTGAAAATGTTTTACAACCATTGCAAATGACAAATAGTACTTTTGAGCCGCTAGTTAATCGTTGTGTACCAACCACTTATTCTCAAAAAACAGGTTTGCTGCAAGGAAAAGTTCATGATCCAAAAGCAAGAATTTTAAAAGAGCATTGCGGTTCAGCTGGGTTATTTGCACCACTCAGTGATTTGATGCGTTTCGTGGATTGGATTTTGGCGGACAAGATAGATCCAAAATTATTTTCAAGTGATTTAAGACAACAGCTATTTGCCGATCAGACGCCAACCCATGATTTAGGTCGATCATTTGGCTGGGACTTACGTTATGATTCAAAAGGGCAGGCCTGCATTTATCATACTGGATACACTGGAACTTTCATGCTGTTAGATTTAGCAACTAAGCAAGCTTTAATTGTTTTAACCAATCGAATCCATCCTGACGAGCATAATGAAATCTTTTTGGAAAAACGGGACCAAATTATTGCAACTTATTTAAAAGAAAAAGATCACTAAAAAAACATTGTCGTACCTATAATTTCAGGTACAGCAATGTTTTTTTAGTGACATATTTTAGTAAGTTGGAAGAATTTTCAATTGTTCAGCCTGGCTAAAATCGGCTGTTGGATAACGGCGCTTTAAGGCAATCAACAATAGTCGCTTCGCCAATTCTCCATTGCGGGCAAGGATCGGACCATGGAAGTAAGAGCAATAGACGTTTTTATAAATTGCTCCTTCGGTATGATCTTTGCCATTATTGCCATGACCACTTAAAACTTTACCCAAAGCTTTTTCTCCAGTTCCTAAATAGGTTAGTCCGTTGTGGTTTTCGAAACCGTGGTATTTTTGCCCAGTTTCTTGATTTTGAATTTCAATATCACCGATAAAACGGTGATTGTCTTGGCTTTTAGTATGATGTGGCAAAGCACTAATGCCAGCAATTTTTTCACCTTTAGCCCCAATATAGTATTCACCGAGTAGTTGATATCCACCACAAATTGCTAATAGAGGGCCACCATCTTCAATAAACTTTATTAATTCAGGCTTTTTTTGTTGAATATTATGTGAAACGATTAACTGTTCATAATCTTGACCACCACCGAAAAACGCTAAGTCAAAATCATTTGCTGCAAATTGATCATCTAAGCTGATAACTTTAGTAATTAATTCAACATTCATTTTTTTTGCGTAGTATTGCAAGACTAAAATGTTGCCAATATCACCATAAGTATTTAAGAGGTCACCATAAAGATGGGCAACGCGTAATTGATAAGTCATTTTTTAATCCATCCCCTCCTGAACATAACCCTGTTCAGCCATTAATTTGCGTAATTGTAACATGGCCGTATAAGTTGCTAAGACGTAGATGTGTTTTGTAGGAGCTCGTTTCAAGCTTTCTAGAACTGCTGGTAATGACTCAATTTGTTTAAATTCAGTTTGATCAGCTCCGGCAACTTTTAGTCGGAAAGCGATATCGCGCCAGCGCTCGCCTCCCGCTAAGATAGTAGGAATTCGATTAAATGGTAGTTGTTCGAAACGCCCATCCCAAATCCAGCTAGTATCAATTCCATCGGCATAATTAGCATTTAATAAAACTGCCAGAGAAAAGGGTTGTTTATCCGTTTTGATCATCTGTAAAACTTGATCGAGCCCGACTGGATTCTTGACTAAAATCAAGGTTAAGGCTTTGTTTTCTAACTCAATTACTTCTTGACGACCAAAAACTTTTTGGTCTTGATCATCCAATGCTAAAGTAATCTTTGAGGCTGGAATATTAAAAAAGCGACCAACACTGTATGCCGCTAAAGCATTGTAAATGTTATAGGTGCCTCCAATATGCAAAGTTAGATCCTGACCATCAATTTTAATTGTCGAACTAGTTGGAGTTTGTTCAATTATAGCATTAACAGTATGTTGTAATTTGGGTCGGGAAAAACCGCAGTTAGGGCAGTAATACTTTCCTAAGTTACTGTAGGTTAGTTGATGGTAACGTAAAATATGCTGGCAATTAGGACAAAGTAAACCATCAGTATTGGGAGCTGCCTGTAATTGGCGATCATTTCCCAAGTCAACACCGTAATAGATAGTTGGGTTGGGCAAGTTCTTACTATTAAATATGGGGGCATCTCCGTTAGCGATGATTGTTGCATCAGGTTCTAAACGAATACCATCTAAAATTTTATCATAAGTGGTATAAATTTCACCGTAGCGATCCATTTGATCGCGAAAAATATTGGTTAACACAAAAACTTTTGGATGTAGATAACGAGTTACTAATTCAACGTTTGCTTCATCGGTTTCTAAAATAGCTAATTGCTTTCCACTAGCAGCTTTAGTAGCAGTTAAAAAAGCTGTTACGATTCCTTGCTTCATATTTGAACCACTTGGATTGGTTAAAACATTCTGATAAGTTGTTTGTAAAACTTTAACCGTTAAGGCAGTTGTCAGGGTTTTCCCGTTTGTTCCGGTGATTAGTACTGTTTCATAGTTGGTTCCCAAAGTTTCTAAAACATCAGGGTCCAATGCTAAAGTAACTTTTCCCGGCAAAGAGGTTCCACCATGCAGAAAATGATGTAAAAACCAATGTGAACTTTTTCCAACAGCAATGGCTGCCGTACTTCTTAATGACATGACTGTGTTCCTCCATTCAAAAATGGGTCGTACGTATTTATTTACTGTTTTTTATCATATCATAAAATACTGATGGTAGATGTTTTTTTAGTCTTAAGAAAGATACTTTTAGTGATAATTATTCCGTTTAGTGAATTTTTGCAGAAAATCATATATACTTAAGATGAAAGTCTAAATTTGGAGTTGTTAATGGTGGCACAATTATTTTTCCGCTATGGGGCAATGAACAGCGGCAAAAGCATCGAAATTCTCAAAGTTGCACATAATTATGAAGAGCAAAAAAAAGAAGTCATGCTGCTGACAAGTGCAGTTGATAATCGTGAAAAAATTGGTGAAATTGCTAGTCGAATTGGGTTGAAGAGGCAAGCAAAACCGATTTTTAAACAAACGAATATTTTTGAACTAGTTAGCCAAAGCCCAGTAAAATTAGCTTGCATTTTGGTCGATGAGGCACAATTTTTAAAGAAACAACATGTGGCCGAACTGGCTCGAATTGTTGACGAACTAAAGATTCCGGTAATGACCTTTGGTTTAAAAAATGATTTTCGCAATGAATTGTTTGAAGGTTCGAAATATTTATTGCTTTATGCGGATAAAATCGAAGAGATGAAAACAATTTGCTGGTTTTGTAATAAAAAAGCCATCATGAATTTGCGAATTGATAATGGTCAACCGGCTTATAGTGGCGAGCAAATAAAAATTGGTGGCAACGAAAGTTATTATCCAGTTTGTCGCCGTCATTATTTGCATCCGCCGTTGTGTCGGATAGACTTGTAGTAGTAGAAATTAATTGATTAATGGAGGAAAGCGGGAATGAATGAATTATTTAATCGGCTGCAGACAGTTGAAGATCGCTATGAAGAATTAGGTGAACTGTTGTCGGATCCAGAAATTATTGCGGATACAACAAAGTTTACTAAACTGTCAAAAGAAATGGCTGATTTACGGGAAACAGTTGAAAAATATCGCGAGTATAAAAAAACGGTTCAGACAATTCAAGATGATGAGGAAATGTTGAACGATAAGCTTGACGATGAGATGGCCCAAATGGTTAAAGATGAACTTGCACAAGCTAAAGAAACGCGTGATCAACTAGAAGAAAAGATCAAAGTTTTGTTACTGCCTAAAGATCCGAATGATGATAAAAATATTATTATGGAAATTCGTGGTGCTGCTGGCGGGGATGAAGCGAGTCTTTTTGCTGGTGATTTGTTTGATATGTATACTAAATATGCCGAGAAACAGGGCTGGACAATTGAAGTCGTTGATAAAAACGTGACTGAGGTTGGTGGCTTTAAAGAAATTGCTTTGGTAATTAATGGGAAAAGCGTCTACTCAAAATTAAAATATGAGAGTGGCGCGCACCGAGTACAGCGAGTACCAGTTACAGAATCAGCTGGTCGAGTCCATACTTCAACAGCTACAGTTGTTGTTATGCCAGAAGAAGAAGATGTTGAAATTGATTTGGACCCTAAAGATATCCGTGTTGATGTTTACCGGTCTTCGGGTGCTGGTGGACAGCATATTAACAAGACATCATCAGCTGTTCGCATGACTCATTTGCCGACGGGAATTGTGGTTGCCATGCAAGATCAGCGTTCACAACAACAAAACCGTGAAAAAGCAATGAAGATTTTAAAAGCTCGAGTGTATGATTATTATTCTTCAAAAGAACAAAAGGCGTATGATGAAAATCGAAAATCGGCTGTTGGAACTGGTGATCGTTCTGAACGAATTCGTACTTACAATTACCCACAAAATCGCGTTACTGATCATCGAATTGGTTTAAGTCTTAACAAACTGGATCGAATTATGAATGGCAACCTCGAAGAAGTAATTGACGCACTGATTTTATTTGATCAAACCAAAAAATTGGAGCAGCTGCAAAATGAGTAAGCAACAAACTTACTTTCAAGTTCAGCAACAATATCAAAAACTTGTTATTAATCAAGGAGCTGAAGTGCCAGCAGTTACTGAATTATTATTGGGAATAACAGGTTGGACACCAATTGAATTACTGCGCCAACAAAGAAATATAATGCCAACTTCACAACAAGAAAAGTTGAAAAAAGCAATTCAAAAGTATTTAGCTGGTTGGCCAGTGCAGTATTTATTAGGTAAAGCAGCTTTTTTTGGTCATGAATTTTCGGTGGATCCAGCAGTTTTAATCCCGCGACCAGAAACTGAGGAATTAGTTGAATGGATCTTAGCAGACTTTCCGCAAAATGAGTCTTTAAAAGCAGTTGATGTTGGAACCGGCAGTGGGGCAATTGGAATTTCACTTAAGTTAGTTCGACCAAGTTGGCAACTGACCTTAACGGATCTTTCTGGAGCAGCGTTAAAAATTGCTCAAAAAAATGCTCAGCAATTATTAGCAGAGGTTGTAACAATTGAAGGAGACTTATTACAACCACTGCTAGGCAAGTATGATTTAATTATTTCAAACCCGCCTTATATTGCTGAAAACGAGCGTCCATTGATGGATCGCAGTGTCTTAGAGCATGAACCTGCGATGGCGTTGTTTGCTGCTGAAAACGGCTTAAAAATCTATCGTCGGTTAGCGAAACAATTAGCAGCCAAGTTAACGGACAACGGTCGATTATATGTTGAGATTGGGTTTCAGCAAGCCGCTGCAGTTAAAAAGATTTTTCACCAACAGTTGCCTACTGCAAAAATTACAGTAAAAAAAGATATTACAGGCAAAGACCGGATGATTCGAGTTTGCCTTAAGTCAGATAAGTAATAAACAGGGTACAGTTAGGTATTTAGTCAATCAAATTTTAGGCAGGACTGAGCAAAATAATTTGTTACAGTCCTGTTTTACGGGGAGGTAAGTCTTTGTTAATTACCAAAATCTATCAACCTAGTGAGTTGAAAATAGCAGCTTCTGAGCTACAAAAAGGAGAGCTGATTGCTTTTCCAACCGAAACGGTGTATGGCTTAGGTGCTGATGCCACTAATCAACAGGCTGTCAAACGAGTTTACTTGGCTAAGGGGCGTCCATCAGACAATCCATTGATTGTAACAGTAGCTTCATTGGAAATGGTGCAGCAATATGTTGCAGAAATTAGTCCGGCTGCCCAAAAATTGATTCAAAAATTTTGGCCCGGTCCGCTGACGCTGATTTTTAAAATTAAACCAGGTTCGCTTTCTAAAGCAGTTACCGGCGGGTTAGAAACGGCAGCTTTTCGGATGCCGGCAAATGAAGTTACTCGTAAACTGATTGAATTGGCTGGAGTACCATTGGTTGGACCATCTGCCAATTCTTCAGGTAAACCCAGTCCCACAACCGCTCAACATGTTTTTCATGATTTAGAAGGTCGAATTGCGGGAATTGTTGATGATGGCCCGACAAAAGTTGGGGTTGAATCAACTATTATCGATATGTCAACCAAGCAGCCAGCTGTATTGCGGCCCGGTGCTGTGACGGTTGCTCAATTAGAAGAAATTTTGGCAGAACCGGTTAATTCAGAAATTCACCAAGTCGGTGCTAAAGAAATACCTAAAGCTCCCGGGATGAAATATAAGCATTATGCCCCTGATGCTCAAGTTTTAATGGTGCGATCAGATCAGTGGCCACAAGCCTTAGCCTGGGCAGCTAACCAGTCGGAAAAAATCGGCGTGATGGCTCCCACCAATATCTTGCAGCAAAAACTGCCATCACAATGTCTGCCATTTGATTTAGGAGTAGATGTAGTTACTGCCAGTCAGCGATTATTTGCCGGTTTGCGCAATTTTGATGATCAGCAAAAGGTAAACTGGATTTTAACTGCTGCTTATCCAGAAAAGGGCCTTGGATTAGCGTATATGAATCGCTTGAAAAAATCTTCTGGGAATCAATTTTTCAAGTAATAAAATTATTGGCAGTTAAGTCTGGTCAACTGAGGCATTATCCGCTAAAATATACAAGGATAATAAAGGAGTGGCAAAATTGGGAAAATTTAAAGTTTTAGATCATCCATTGATTCAACACAAATTGTCGATTATTCGTGATAAAGATTGTGGTACTCGTGAGTTTCGTGAAGTTGTCAATGAAATTGCTGAATTAATGGCATATGAGGTTTCACGTGATATGCCATTAGAAGATTGCGTGATCGAAACACCAATCGCTAAGGCGAAAATGAAGCATTTGGCCGGTAAAAAAGTTGTCATTGTGCCAATTTTACGAGCCGGGTTGGGAATGGTTGACGGTATTTTAGAATTAATTCCAGCAGCTAAAGTTGGTCATGTTGGAATGTATCGCGACGAAAAAACCTTAAAACCAGTTGAGTATTTTGTTAAGATGCCGGATAACTTGGCAAGTCGAGAAATTTTTATTGTTGATCCAATGTTGGCAACTGGTGGCTCAGCAATTATGGCTGTTGATGCATTGAAAAAACGTGGAGCAGTTAGCATTAAATTTGTTTGCTTAGTTGCAGCTCCAGAAGGGGTCAAAGCTTTACGCAAAGCACATCCGGATATTGATATTTTTGCGGCTGCTTTAGACGATCATTTGAATCAAGATGGCTATATTGTACCTGGATTAGGCGATGCTGGTGATCGTTTGTTCGGAACAAAATAATAATCTAATGCAAATTAAGGCAGCAACCGCCTGTTCTTAATTAGGTAGTTAATTATATTCCACTTTGACAATTCTTATCAAAGCCACGATTTGCGTGCTGTTGCTGAACTGCAAAGTGAAACAGGATAGCTTCATTGCGATATTTAGTTATTCGCGTAAAACCTGAGCTCTAAAGGCTTGAAAGTACGTCTAGCTAAAATATGGTTGTTGCACTGCTAGGTGCAGGCTGATCAGCTTTTGGTTGGATTAATTGAATACTGAATTATGGTAACGACAGTTAAGAAATATAAGTATTTCTTAACTGTTTTTTTGCAAACTAATTGGTCATTTTTCATTCAATTTGCGAATCAATGCACAAATTCATGAAAAAACGTCGAAAATAAACTTCTTTTTGACCTGATTTTCTGAAATTTAAGCTGATAAAAAGCTACAGAAAGCGCTTCTTTGCTTTTAAAAACATTTTGTGTTTTTTGTAAAATGGTGGTATCATTCTCATTGTATTCAGAGATTGGAATCTTTGGAACTTGTTGTAACTTTCTTTATGTCGCTGGGCGATGCATCTGGAGTGAAAAGAGGTGAAACTTAGTGAACGAAGGAGCTAATGTTCAGACTTTTTTTGGCATTCCTTTCAATTTAGGAAATGATGTTCCGGGCTTAATTGCGGCGGCCATTGTTTTCTTTTTAATGTTCTTTCTCGCAAGAAGAATTGAAATGAAGCCAACTGGAAAGCAGAACGTGATTGAGTGGATCATCGATTTTACCAATAGCATAATCAAAAGTACAATGCCGAATCGAGACAGCCAAAAATTTGGCCTATTGATTTTTACACTGTTTTCTTTTATTTTTGTGTCGAACCAACTTGGCTTGATGCTGCAGATTACAGTTAATAATGTCACCTACGTTAAAAGCCCAACTGCGAATGTAATGACAACTATGACATTGGCATTTATGGTTTTGTTATTGGCTCATTTTCTTGGAGTTAAAAAATTCGGCTTTAAAGGGTATTTTAAAAATACTTATTTGAGTCCGATTCCGTTCTTGCTGCCAATCAGCATCTTAGAGGAATTTACGAATTTCTTGACTCTAGCTCTTCGTCTGTATGGTAATATCTATTCCGGCGAGGTTCTGCTGAAGTTGATTTATCAATTCAGCAAGGCTTATGGAATTGCTTCATTTGTTCCGGCAGTGCCACTTGAAATTATCTGGCAAGGCTTCTCGGTCTTTATTGGAAGTATCCAAGCCTACGTATTTGTCACATTGACAATGGTTTATATTTCTCAAAAAGTTGAAAAAGAGTAATTAAGGAGGATTTTTATTATGACTTCATTAGCTTTGATTGGTGCAGGTTTAGCTGCAGCCGGTGCGGCGATTGGTGGTGCGATTGGTGATGGCTTGGTTATCGCTAAGATGCTTGAAGGTATGGCTCGTCAGCCTGAATTAGAAGGTAAACTAAGAACTAATATGTTTATCGGTGTTGGTTTGGTTGAAGCTGTGCCGATTATCGCCATCGTTATTTCATTCCTCTTGCTTGCCAAGTAGTAACTGTTCGATGTTATTACGATTTGACAAAATAGGAGGTGTCAATCAATGAGCGCAGAATTTTTATTAGGTGCTGCCAGTGGTATTTACTGGGGTGACACGATTTTCTACTTGGTATTATTTTTAGTTTTAGTTGCTTTGATCAAACATTTCGCTTGGGGCCCAGTTACTTCAATGATGGAGAAACGTGCCGAAAAGATTGCTTCAGATATTGATAATGCTGAAAAATCACGAGCAGAGGCTGAAAAACTAGCAGATCAGCGCCAAGCAGCGTTGAAAGATTCTCATGTTGAAGCTTCACAAATTATTGATCGTGCTAAAACCAATGGCGAGCAGCAAAAATCAAAAATTATTGATGGTGCTCATCAAGAAGTAACAGCACTTAAAGAAAATGCTAAACAAGATATTGCTCGCGAACGTCAAGATGCGCTGGAAAGCGTTAAAGATGACGTTGCTGAACTATCTTTAGCAATTGCTTCGAAGGTCATCGTTAAGAATCTAAAGCTGGAAGATCAAAAAGCTTTAATTGATTCTTACATTGAAGGGTTGGGGAAGCAAAATGAAGTTAAATAAAGCAACCGTTGTCCGGCGTTATGGACAAGCTTTGTTTAGCTTAGCTGAAGAAAAACAGCAGCGAACGAAGCTTTTAGCAGAACTAGCAGAGTTAAAAACTTTGCTAGCAGATAATCCAGATTTGATTAAAGTTTTACTTAGCAAACAAGTTAGCTATCAAGAAAAGAAAGCTGTTTTGGATATTATCATTAAAGCCGCTTCACCTTTGACAGCCAATTTATTAAGAATGTTATTTGACTATAATCGGATAAAAGATCTTAGCGCGATCATTGACGAATATATTCGTTTAAATGATCAGTATGAAAAAACCGTTCATGCTAGAGTTACGACAGCAATTGCACTGGATGATGCTCAAAAGGAGAAATTAGCAGCTTCATTTGCAAGAGTTGTTGGAGCCGATAAAGTAATTTTAGAAGATCAGGTCGATCCAAGCATTATGGGCGGGGTCGTTTTGAAATCTAATAACTACATTTATGATGGCTCATTAAGATTTAAGCTTGCGAAAATTAAGCGGCTGCTATTGAAATAATTTGGTAAAGAGGTGAAACTTCTATGAGCATTAAGGCTGAGGAAATCAGTGCTCTGATTAAACAGCAGTTAGCAAATTACCAAGACGAACTCAAAGTTGACGAAGTCGGAACCGTTACCTATGTTGGTGATGGGATCGCTCGAGCTAATGGGTTGGATAACGCCTTGGCTGGTGAGCTGCTAGAATTTGAAGATGGAACTTATGGGATGGCTCAAAACTTGGAAGTTGACGATGTAGGTATCGTTGTTCTAGGTGACTTTAAGGGCATTCGTGAAGGCGATAGTGTTAAACGTACTGGCCGGATTATGGAAGTTCCTGTAGGTGATCAATTAATTGGTCGAGTTGTTAATCCATTAGGTCAAGCAATCGATGGCATGGGAGAAATCAAAACTTCTCAAACTCGTCCGGTTGAAAAAAAGGCTCCAGGTGTTATGCAGCGTCAATCTGTTAAAGAACCGTTGCAAACTGGTATTAAAGCGATTGATGCTTTAGTGCCGATTGGACGTGGTCAGCGTGAATTAATCATTGGTGACCGTAAAACTGGTAAAACTTCGCTGGCAATTGATACAATCATTAACCAGAAAAAGGAAAATATGATTTGTATCTATGTTGCAATCGGTCAGAAGGAATCAACTGTGCGTAGTCAGGTTGAAACATTGCGTCGTTATGGTGCGATGGACTATACAATTGTTGTTTCAGCTGGTCCTTCTTCACCGGCTCCTTTGCTGTGGTTAGCACCTTATGCTGGGGCTGCAATGGGTGAAGAATTTATGTATAACGGCAAGCATGTTTTGATTGTCTATGATGATTTATCAAAACAAGCTGATGCTTACCGTGAACTTTCTTTGATTCTTCGTCGTCCGCCTGGTCGTGAAGCCTATCCTGGGGATGTTTTTTATCTGCATTCACGTTTATTGGAACGTGCTGCCAAACTTAATGACGAGTTAGGCGGCGGCTCAATGACAGCTTTGCCGTTCATTGAAACTAAAGCTGGGGATGTTTCAGCTTATATTCCAACTAACGTTATTTCAATTACAGATGGACAGATTTTCTTGGATAGTGATAACTTCTATTCTGGAGTTCGACCAGCGATTGATGCTGGAACTTCAGTTTCTCGTGTTGGTGGAGCAGCTCAGATTAAGGCAATGAAGAAGGTTGCTGGAACTTTGCGTGTTGATTTAGCTTCTTATCGTGAATTGGAATCATTTGCCCAATTTGGTTCTGATTTGGATGCAGCAACGCAAGCTAAGTTGAATCGTGGTCGACGGACAGTTGAGGTTTTGAAGCAGCCTTTGCATGAACCTTTAGCTGTTGAAAAACAAGTTTTGATTTTGTACGCATTGACTCACGGCTTTATTGACAATGTTCCGATTGATGATGTTATTCGTTATCAAAATGAATTGTTTGAATTCTTTGATAATAATCAGTCTGAATTGCTGAAAGTTATTAGAGAAACTGGCAATTTGCCTGATACTGATAAATTAGATAGTGCCCTAAAAGATTTTGCTGCTGGTTTTCAAGCAACTGCAAAATAAGAAAGGGTGGTGAATACTAATGGGAGCTTCATTACAAGAAGTTAAACGACGGATCAGTTCGACTAAAAAAACAGAACAGATTACTGGTGCTATGCAGATGGTATCAACCGCTAAGTTGAGCCAGATCCAAAAACATACCACTAGTTATCAGGTTTATGCGGATAAGATTCGTAGTGTGATCACACACTTAGCCCAATCACATCTACTTGATGGTCAGTCTGCTGGCTCAGTTACACCAGCTGGTGAAAAAACAAAAGAAGTCACCGGATTGGATATGCTGATCAAGCGGCCAGTTAAGCATTTTGGTGTCATGGTAATTACCTCTGATCGTGGTTTAGTTGGCAGTTATAATAGTAATGTTATTAAACAAACATTGGAATTAATTGCCAAAGGGAACCACACAACTGAGGATACGGCTATTATTGCAATCGGTGGAACCGGAGCAGATTTCTTTAAAAAACGGGGCTTCAAAGTGATATTTGAGCAACGAGGAATTGCTGATATTCCGCGCTTTCAAAACATTCGTGAATTGGTGAAAAAGATTGTATCAATGTATGGTGAAGGATTTTATGATGAACTTTATGTTTGCTACAATCACTTTGTCAATACAATGACATCAGAATTTCGAGCTGAACCGATGTTGCCAATTTCAGCTTTGAATCTGGGCCGTGATGATTTAAAGAAAGAACAAGCTGAGGGACCACATGCAGAGTATGATATGGAGCCTTCAAGTGAGGCAATTTTAGAAGTTGTCTTACCACAGTATGCTGAAAGCTTGATTTATGGAGCAATCTTGGATGCTAAGACATCTGAGCATGCTTCAAGTTCAACTGCAATGAAATCAGCTACTGATAACGCTAAAGATATTATTTCATCTTTGCAGCTGCAGTTTAACCGAGCACGTCAAAGTGCAATTACAACTGAAATTACTGAAATTACAGGTGCTCAAGCAGCTCTTGAATGAGATGATGGGAGGAATTAGATAGATGAGTACAGGAAAGGTTGTCCAAGTTATCGGACCTGTCGTTGATGTACAATTTCCTCTTAGTGAATCGTTGCCAGAAATTAACAATGCGCTGCATGTAAAGCGTACGGATGGCTCTGAGTTAGTCATCGAGGTATCACTTGAACTTGGTGATGGTATGATGCGGACTGTTGCGATGGATTCTACTGATGGAATTCAACGTGGAGCAGACGTAATTGATACAGGTTCATCAATTTCAGTACCAGTTGGTAAGGAAACGCTAGGAAGAGTTTTCAACGTCTTAGGCAATCCGATTGATGGTGGAACAGAATTCGGTGATGATGTTCGCCGCGATCCAATCCACCGGAGTGTTCCACCTTACGATCAATTAAATACGAAGATCGAAATTCTGGAAACTGGAATCAAAGTTATTGATTTATTAGCCCCTTATATTAAAGGTGGAAAGATCGGGTTATTCGGTGGTGCCGGTGTTGGTAAAACCGTTTTGATTCAGGAATTAATCCATAATATCGCACAAGAACATAATGGTATTTCAGTTTTCACCGGTGTTGGTGAACGGACTCGTGAAGGTAATGACCTTTACTTTGAAATGAAGGAATCCGGTGTTCTGGAGAAAACTGCCATGGTGTTTGGTCAGATGAACGAGCCGCCTGGTGCCCGGATGCGTGTGGCCTTGACTGGGTTGACAATTGCGGAATATTTCCGTGATGTTGAAGGTCAAGACGTGCTGTTATTTATTGATAATATTTTCCGCTTTACACAGGCTGGTTCTGAAGTTTCAGCTTTGTTGGGCCGTATTCCTTCAGCCGTTGGTTATCAGCCAACCTTGGCTACTGAAATGGGTCAGTTGCAAGAACGAATTACTTCAACTAAAAAAGGTTCAGTTACTTCAATTCAGGCGGTTTATGTACCAGCTGATGATTACACTGATCCAGCTCCGGCAACGACTTTTGCTCATTTGGATGCTACAACCAACTTGGAAAGAAGCTTGACTCAACAAGGTATTTACCCAGCGGTAGATCCTTTGGCTTCGACTTCTAGTGCACTGTCACCCGAAATTGTTGGTGAAGAACACTATGAAGTTGCAACTGAAGTTCAGCATGTTTTGCAACGTTATCGTGAATTACAAGATATTATTTCAATTTTGGGTATGGATGAATTATCTGATGATGAAAAAATTGTTGTTGCACGTGCACGTCGCATTCAATTCTTCTTATCACAGAATTTTCATGTTGCTGAACAGTTTACTGGAGTTCCCGGTTCATATGTTCCAGTAAAAGAGACCGTTAAAGGTTTCAAGGAAATTTTAGATGGTAAATATGATGATTTACCAGAAGATGCTTTCCGTTCAGTCGGCCGAATTGAAGAGGTTGTTGAAAAAGCTAAGAAAATGAATGCTAACATTGCTAAATAAGGGGGCAGAGGCAAATGGCTGATCAAAACTTATTGACCGTCAACGTTGTAACCCCCGATGGCAGTGTTTTTGAAAAACAAACGCCGATGGTTGTTTTTAAAACGACGATTGGTGAATTGGGTGTCTTGCCTAATCATATTCCTTTTTTGGCATCATTAGCGATTGATGAAATTCGCGTCAAGAAGACTGGAACTGAAGATCAGTTTGATGAAATTGCTGTTAGCGGTGGTTTTGTTGAATTTTCGGCTAATTTAGCCACGGTTGTAGCTAATAGTGCTGAGTGTAAAGAAGATATTGATTCTGAGCGAGCTGCCAAAGCTAGAAAGCGGGCAGAGGAACGATTAGAAAAAGCTAAGCAGACACATGATACTGATCAGATGAAACGTGCAGAGATTTCTTTGCGGCGGGCCATTAATCGTTTGAATGTAGCTAAGCACTAATTGTGAGGACTCTTGGAAACTGTGCGAATTAAATTTCGCACAGTTTTTTTTTTGAGCTAAAAATTAATTAATCATTAAAAGATTACAACTTTATTACATTTTTAAGGACGATTAGTTTTTTTTATGCTATCATATAAGCGAAACTCTGGAGGGTAAAAAATGAAGTATTATGGTATAACTGCTTTATTAAATTTAATCAGCAATTTTGTTTTCATTTTTATTGTGTTTGCTTCGCTTCAATCACTTCGGTTGGATCGCTATATTGCTCCCTCAAAGCAACGGAGTTTTAAATGGTTGTTGATTTTTCTGGCTGTTGCCATTGGGTATGGTTGTAGCTCGTTTTTTTTGGATTTCATCAATAATGTGCGAAACCTTTCGTACTTGGTTTAATGAAATTCAGGCAAATATCTCCTGATTTTATTTAGGTAGCTGAAGGTTAAATACTTCGTGTACTTGGTCTCGACGTTGCTTATCACAAATCACGATTGGAGTGCCATTGATGAAGATACAGCAGAATTAAGTCCGTCATCTGCGGACTCTAAAGGCTTGGTTATTAGCAGTAAGGTCTGCTTGCAGGCAATCGCTGTATTTAAGCAAATTGGTGCAGTTTTACAAGCTTTCGACTTTAGTTGGGAGTGGTTGACCTATCTTATCAGTATGTGGAGGAGTTCTCTTGGAAAAAATAATTATTCATGGTGGGGCGCATTTGAATGGCTCTGTTAAAATAGAAGGAGCTAAAAATGCTGTTTTACCAATTTTAGCAGCGAGTTTATTGGCAAGTGATGGTCAGTTAGAACTTGACAATGTTCCGATTTTGTCAGATGTTCATATGATGAACAATCTTTTACGATTTTTAAATGTTAAAGTAGCTTTAGATGAGCAGGCAAAAACAGCAGTCCTTGATGCGAGCCGTGAATTATCTTATGAAGCTCCTTTTAAATATGTTTCAAAAATGCGAGCTTCAATTGTTGTTTTTGGACCATTGTTAGCACGTTTGAAACATGCTAAGGTAGCAATGCCAGGTGGCTGTGCAATTGGATCTCGTCCAATTGATCTTCATTTGAAGGGGCTAGCAGCGATGGGTGCCGATATTCAACAGCATGATGGCTATATCGAAGCAACGACAACTGGTTTAAAGGGTGCTAACATTTATCTTGATTTTCCAAGTGTTGGAGCAACTCAAAATATTATGATGGCAGCAACTTTAGCTGTTGGGACGACCATCATTGAAAATGTTGCTCGTGAACCAGAAATTGTCGACTTGGCAAATGTACTTAATCAGATGGGAGCTAAGGTTTCTGGCGCTGGTACTGAACGGATTAAAATAATTGGTGTCAAAGAAATGCATGGTACCAAGCATACGGTTATTCAAGATCGAATCGAAGCGGGAACATTTATGGTAGCTGCAGCTGCTACACAAGGTGATATTTTGATTGAAAATGCAATTGCTGAACACAACCGTCTCTTAATTTCTAAGTTAGAAGAAATGGGTGTCAAAGTGACTGAAAGTGCAGCAGGTATTCGGGTAATTGGTCCAGCTAAACTCAATCCGATAACAGTTAAAACTATGCCACATCCAGGATTTCCAACGGACATGCAACCGCAAATTGCAGTTTTACAATTGTTAGCTACTGGTCAAAGTACATTAACCGAAACGGTCTTTGAAAATCGTTTTATGTATCTTGACGAGTTACGACGAATGAATGCTGAATTTAAGATTGAAGGCAATACAGCCTTTTTGATTGGCCCAGCTAAGCTTCAGGGAGCCCAAGTTGCAGCTACTGATTTGCGTGCCGCAGCGGCTTTAATTTTAGCTGGATTGGCTGCCGAAGGCTATACGGAAGTTACACAGTTGAAATATTTAGATCGTGGTTATTATGATTTCCATCAAAAACTAGCTGCACTTGGAGCTGATATTCGCCGGGTTGTGGTTGATGACAATCAAGCGGTTATTATTCCATCAGAAATTAATAATTAATTTTGCTTTTTTGTTAAACTTACTAACTAGCCATATTGGTACCTCAGTATTTATGCTATAATGAAGTCTGATTTTGCAGATTTTGTTTGTTAATTTTATACTGCATGTACATAGAATATTTAAAGGAGATTTGTTATGGCTAAGGATATCGGAATCGATTTGGGTACAGCCAATGTCTTGATTAATGTCAAAGGTAAAGGGATTGTTTTAAATGAGCCTTCTGTAGTGGCAATTGACATTTCAAATGGACGAGTGCTGGCCGTTGGTTCAGAGGCTTATAAAATGGTGGGTAGAACGCCAAGTAATATACGAGCAATACGTCCCTTAAAAGACGGAGTGATTGCTGATTTTGATATGACAGAACAAATGTTGTCTTATTTCATCAAAAAGCTTAATGTAAAGGGCTTTATGTCAAAACCCAATATTCTGATTTGCTGTCCAACTAATACAACTTCAATTGAACGAAAAGCAATTCGTCAAGCCGCTGAAAAATCTGGTGGTGGAAATGTTTATTTAGAAGAAGAGCCAAAAGTTGCGGCTATTGGAGCAGGTCTAGATATTTTTCAACCACGTGGTAGTATGGTAATTGATATTGGTGGTGGCACAAGTGATATTGCAGTGATTTCTTTAGGAGACATTGTCGTCAGTCGCTCATTGCGTGTGGCTGGAGATCGCTTGAATGTTGACATTATGACTTATGCACGGAAAGTTCATAATTTGCAAATAGGTGAACATACAGCTGAAAAAGCTAAGATTGAAATTGGAACGGTTTTAGCTGATCATCGGAGCAAAGAAATGGAGATTCGCGGGCGAGATGTCGTCAACGGGTTACCACGAACAATTACCTTGTCTTCTAATCAGATTGAAAAAGCTTTGCATGATACGATGCTATCGGTAATTGATGCAGCTAAAGAAGTTTTAGAACAAACACCACCGGAATTAGCGGCAGATATTATTGACCGTGGAATTATTTTAACGGGTGGTGGTGCCTTGTTAGATGGAATTGATCAGTTGTTTGCAAATCACTTGAAGGTTCCAGTGATGGTGGCAGAAACCCCGTTAGACGATGTTGCAATGGGAACGGGATATTTATTAGATCATATCGAAAAAAGCCAAAATAAAAAATCCAAGAAATAATTAGTTTGGGGAGGATTCACTTGAAACGAATTTTTTTATTGTTAATTCGTGGCTATCAAAAGGGAATCTCTCCTTTTTTTCCGCCTAGTTGCCGTTATTATCCGACTTGCTCTCACTATACTTATACAGCAATCGAACGTTTTGGGATAATAAAAGGGAGTTTAATGGGAATATCCCGTTTGCTTCGATGTCATCCTTTGGTAAAAGGTGGTTATGATCCGGTACCAGACCACTTTTCACTGCAACGGAATCTTAGAAAATATGACGGAAAAAGAAAATAAACAGCTAAATCGGAGGAACAAAGTGTCAAAAAAAGAAAAAAATATTGAAGTAGTCGAAGAAGAAAAAAAATTAAATGGTCAAACGATTTTGGAATTAAAAATTGCTGATAATAGTTTAGGTCAGGTGATTCCTGATGGTCAACGTTTTCAAGCAGTTTTCCCTAATCAGTCAGTTTTTCGAACCGGTTCTCAAAAAGAAGCGATTAATCTTTTGTTACGGAATTATCACTTACACCGCTTAGATTAGATTTCGGTTTAGTTTTAGTGGAGAGGAGAGAAATTTTTGACAGAAAAAAGAATACGGAGCGAAGAAAGCGACGATGTACGAATTGATTACGGAATTATTTTTTCGGTGCTGGTTTTAGCAGTTATCGGAATGGGATCGATTTTTGTGGCAGCAGCTCATGATACGAGTACTACCAGTGTCGGGCGAATGTTGTTGATGCAATTTATCTGGTATGCAATTGGAATTGCAGCTGTGGTGGCAATCATGCAGTTTGATGCTGAACAGTTATGGAAATTAGCGCCGATTGCGTATGGTGTTGGAATAACACTAATGTTTTCGCTGCTATTTCTTTACAGTCGCTCGTACTATGCATCCACAGGTGCTAAAAGCTGGTTTGCAATCGGTAGTTTAACCTTCCAACCAGCGGAGGTTATGAAACCGGCTTATATTATGATGTTGGCAAGGTTAATTTCGCAGCATAATAACGAATTTATTGAACACACGGTTACTACAGATTGGCATTTGCTTGGAAAGATGTTTTTATGGACACTGCCAATTGCTGTTTTGTTGAAATTACAAAATGATTTTGGAACGATGTTGGTGTTCTTTGCGATTTTGGGTGGGATGATTTTAGTTTCCGGAATTTCTTGGAAAATCATTCTGCCAGTTGCGACAACTTTCTTGATTTTAGGAACAGCAGCTATTCTACTGGTAGTTTATGGACGGGGAATTTTATCGGATATTGGTTTTAAGCTGTATCAGTTTCAACGAATTGAAGCTTGGCTTGATCCGTCAGCTAATACATCCACGAGTAGTTATCAATTGTGGCAGAGTATGAAAGCTATTGGTTCTGCGGGAATTTTAGGCAAAGGATTTAACGTTTCTAATGTTTACGTTCCGGTTAGAGAATCTGATATGATTTTTTCAGTAATTGGTGAAAACTTTGGATTTATTGGTGGATGTGTCTTGATCTTCTTGTATTTGTTATTGATTTTTCAAATGATTCAAGTTACTTTTGATACTAAAAATGAGTTCTATGCTTATCTTTCAACTGGAGTTATTATGATGATTTTATTCCATGTTTTTGAAAACATTGGCATGAGTATTGGTTTATTGCCATTGACGGGGATTCCATTACCATTTATTAGTCAAGGTGGTTCAGCCTTGATTGGAAACATGATTGGAATTGGTTTAATTATGTCAATGCGCTATCATAATAAAAGCTACATGTTTAGTACAACTAAAGAATTTCATTAGATTTAAAATTATTAAAAATTGTCCGTTAACCTTTAATCAGAGATTAACGGATTTTTTGTGCCTAGAAAAAGTGGTTAGCTAAAAAGTTTAGAGCTGAAGATTTTATTTTTCTCAATCTTCGACTATAATGAACTAGAAAGGGCTGATGATAAGTGAAAACTTTTTACTGTTATAATCGCTGTTCGACTTGTGCTAAAGCACGGAAATGGCTTAAAGAAAACCAAGTCGATTTTCAGGAGATTGACATTGTCAAGACACCACCAACAGCAGCTCAACTGCTAAAGTTGATTAAGTTGGATCAACATCCACTGAAGTATTTTTTCAATACCAGCGGAATTAAGTATCGTGAACTTAAGTTAAAAGATAAGATTGATCAGATGGGTCAGCAAGAAGCAAGTGAATTACTGGCTAGTGATGGAAAATTAATTAAACGTCCATTAATGATTGAAGATGAACATTTTACTTGTGGATTTAAGCCAGATATTTATCAAACAGAGTGGCAGGAATAATTTTATTCACTTTTGATAAAAATAAAGTTAGCACCTCCTGATTTTATGCCAAAAGTTTTTTATGCTTCGTTCCAAAAACACCGCTGTTGTTGCTATTGATGAATTGAAAAGTAAATTAGTGGTGCTTGGCTGTAAGTATTTAGTTCGTCTGGCAGCTTATGGACTTAAAAATACTTTGGTAATTAATATGTTAGAGCTGTTTGCTGGCAATCGTTGTATTTAAGCAGATTGTGATTGTTGCATTGTTAGAGACACTTCTTACAAACTTTTGACTTTAGTTGGGAATGGCTTGACAGATAATTTTTCTAAAAACAAGTAATTTAGATTGGTAAAATGGGAAAGCAACTCTGAATGAGTTGCTTTTTCTAATTGAAAATGGTTCGCAATTAGGCTAAAATTGAAGAGTAATTTAAATTGGAGGAATTTGCCATGTCAACACTCGAAGTTAAGGATTTACACGTAACAATTGAAGGTAAAAAAATTCTCAAAGGTGTTAATTTAGTGATGCATACAGGTGAAATTCACGCTATTATGGGGCCTAACGGAACTGGTAAATCAACTTTATCAGAGACAATTATGGGCAACCCGGCTTATAAAGTAACTCAGGGAGAAATTTTTTTAGATGGTAAAGACATTTTGAAAATGCCAGTTGATGAGCGGGCACGTGCAGGCCTCTTTTTGGCGATGCAATATCCAGCCGAAATTCCCGGCGTAACTAATGCTGAATTTATTCGTGGAGCCATAAATGCTCGCCGACCACAAGATGACCAATTATCAATCCGAAAATTTTTGAAGGATTTGGATCAGGCAATGGAAGTATTAGATATGACAGAAGAAATGGCTGATCGTTATTTAAATGAAGGATTTTCTGGTGGAGAAAAAAAACGAAATGAAATTTTACAATTAATGATGATTAAGCCCAAGTTTGCAATTCTTGATGAAATTGATTCTGGTTTGGATATTGATGCATTGAAAGTTGTTTCTCGAGGTGTTAATCAAATGCGTGGTCCGGAATTTGGTTCCTTAATCATTACTCACTATCAACGATTATTGAATTATATTGTTCCTGATGTTGTTCATGTAATGATGGATGGTAAGATTGTCAAACAAGGTGGTCCAGAATTGGCTAAAAAACTTGAAGATGAGGGCTATGCTGGTCTGCGCGATGAACTGGGCTTGGATATTAAATTAGTTGACGAAGACGCGTAGAGGGGGTATGAAAAGATGACAATTAATCTGCAAAAATATCCCACGGTGGCTGCTTATGCGGCCAAAACTGGTGAACCTAAATGGTTTTCAGAACTCCGAATTAAAGCTTTAACAGCTGCCGCTAATTTAGAATTGCCAAATTTCGGTAAAATTCGCTATCAGCGTTGGCCGATTCAATTAAAAAAAGAACTGGCATATCAAAGTTCTGATCCGCAGCTTTTAGCTGATTTGAAGCTGCAGTCTGCTAAACATTTGATTGTTCAGTTGGGACAAACGACAGTTAAGCAAGTTGGATTAACAAAGTTGGCTGAGCAGGGTGTAATTGTTTGTGATTGGCTGACAGCCCTCAAAGAGCACCCTGACTTAATTAAAAAATATTTCATGCAACAGGCGATTAAATATGATCAAGACTTATTGACCGCTCAGCATGTGGCGCAGCTAACTAGTGGTTTGTTGGTCTATGTCCCTAAAAATACAGTTTTAACTGAACCAATTACCAGTTATTTCGTTCAAGATGCTACTCAAAGTCAAGATTTTGTGCATCATGTAATTTTAGTTGCTGAGGAAAATAGTCAGCTTTCTTATTTAGAGAATCTAACCACAATTGGCGAACAGTCAACGACTGCAAGTATTGTTGTTGAAGTAATTGCCAAAGCAGGCAGTCACGTTAAATTCGCCAGTGTTGATCGACTAGGTGCTAACACAACGACTTACTTAAATCGTCGAGGTCATTTAAGCGATGACGCTAAAATTGACTGGTCAATGGGTATGATGAACGATGGTAACATTGTTGGCGATTTTGATTCTGATTTGGTTGGTGCCGGTTCACATGCTGAAGTTAAAGTTATTGCAATTTCAACCGGCCGTCAAATTCAAGGAATTGATACGCGCGTAACTAATATTGGCAAACATACAATTGGGCATATTTTGCAGCATGGGGTAATTTTATCGCGTTCGACCTTAATTTTTAATGGCATTGGCCACATTATTAAAGGTGCTAAGGGAGCTAATGCCCAGCAGGAAAGCCGGTTACTGATGTTGTCGAAAAAAGCTAAAGGTGACGCTAACCCGGTTTTGTTGATTGATGATAATGATGTTCAAGCTGGCCATGCGGCTAGTATTGGTCGGGTAAATGCCCAGCAGTTATATTATTTAATGAGTCGTGGTTTGCCGCAAAAAATTGCTGAACGGTTAGTAATTCGAGGCTTTTTAGGACCGGTTTTGGAAGTAATTCCATCAGATTCAATTCGTGAACAACTAAAAGATACGATTGAAAGGAAGCTTGTTGATGGTCAAAAAGATGAGTGAGTATCGGGCTGATTTTCCAATTCTAAATCAGCAAGTTAATGATGAATCTTTAGTTTATTTAGACAATGCTGCGACTGCACAAAAACCCAAAGCAGTTGTTGAAGCATTGGAACACTATTATTATCATGATAACGCTAATGTTCATCGTGGTGTGCATACTCTGGCAGAACGCGCAACTGAACAATTTGAAGCAGTCAGAGGAAAAGTTGCCCGTTTTATCAATGCGCCCAGCAGTCAAGAAATTGTTTATACCAAAGGAACAACCGAGGCTTTAAATTGGGTGGCAGCTAGCTATGGAGCGACCCACGTAAAAGCGGGTGATGAAATCGTGATTTCTTATATGGAACATCACAGTAATTTGGTACCTTGGCAGCAGTTGGCTCAAAAGGTTGGTGCTGTTTTGAAATACATTGACATCACGGCTGAAGGCGAACTGGATCTGGCTAGTGTCCAACAGCAGATTACTGATAAAACTGCAATTGTGGCTTTAACTCAGGCCTCAAATGTCTTAGGTGTAATTAATCCGATCGAAAAAGTTGCGGCGCTAGCTCATCAACATGGTGCTGTAATGGTCGTTGACGGAGCGCAATCGACTCCACACATCAAGGTTGATGTTCAACAAATGGGGGCAGATTTTTATGCTTTTTCCGGGCATAAGTTAATGGCGCCAACTGGAATTGGTGTTTTGTGGGGTAAAAGTGAATTATTGGCTGAAATGCCACCGTTGGAATTTGGTGGCGAAATGATTGACTGGGTTCAACTACAAAAAACGACTTTTAAAGCAGCACCTTGGAAATTTGAGGGTGGCACACAAAATATTGCTGGAGTAATTGGCTTAGGAGCAGCGATTGATTACTTGTCTGCTATTGGAATGGAAAAAATAGCTGCCCATGAACAACAGTTGGTTAAGTATTTATTGCCAGCACTATTAGAAATTCCAGGTGTGACAGTATATGGACCACATGATCCAGCCAAGCACACTGGAGTAATTTCATTTAATCTTGATAAGTTGCATCCACATGATGTTGCAACTGCATTAGATATGGAAGGCGTTGCTGTTCGAGCTGGTCATCATTGTGCTCAGCCCTTAATGGAACGCTTAAATGTTGCAGCTACGGCTAGAGCAAGTTTATACTTATACAATAATCTTGAGGATGCCCAGCGCTTAGTGACATCGCTCAAAGCAACAAAGGAGTTCTTCAATCATGGCACTGTCTAAATTAGATAACTTATACCGCCAAGTTGTGTTAGACCATGCGACTCACCCACATCACCATGGTTCATTAAAACAAGCAGATCATCGATTGGAAGTACGCAATCCAACCTGTGGGGATGTTTTAAATGTTGAAGTGGCTTTAAAAAATGGAAAAGTCAGTGATATTGCTTTTTCTGGCTCTGGTTGTACAATTAGTCAGGCATCGGCAAGTATGATGACCGATGAAGTCATCGGGAAAACACCCAGCCAAATTGAACAGATGGTTGAAACTTTTTCAGAAATGGTGATTGGAAAACCACCGACTAATTACGAGGAAATATTAGGTGATGCTTCAATTTTAGAAGGCGTTGCGAAATTCCCAGCTCGGATTAAATGTGCCACGTTGGCTTGGAAAGCGGCTTATCAAGCAGTAAAAAATGAAAATGGGCAGGCATCAGCTGGAATTATGCGACATGAACAATTATAAAGAAAGGGGCGACTTTAATGGCAGATACCACAAAGGCTAATATGCTTGGTTTAGGCGGTGAATATAAATACGGCTTTAAAGATGATATTGAACCGATTTTAACAACTGGTGAGGGCTTGACTGAAGAAACTGTCCGCCAGATTTCAGCAGCTAAAAATGAACCAGATTGGATGTTGGATTTTCGCTTAAAGGCTTTTGCCCGTTATCAGGAAATGGAAATGCCGGATTTTGGTCCAGATCTAACTGGAATTGATTTAGATCATATTAATTATTTTCGACGGGACAGTCAACATGTTGCTCGTAAATGGGAAGATGTTCCTAGTGAAATTAAAACAACCTTTGATCGGCTGGGAGTTCCGGAGGCTGAACGAAAATATTTAGCTGGTTCATCAGCTCAATACGAATCAGAAGTTGTTTATCACAATATGCGTGAAGATTTCGAAAAGCAGGGAATTGTTTTTATGGATACTGATTCCGCCGTTCAAGAATATCCGGAACTAGTTCGACAGTATTTTGGAAAATTGATTCCGCCGTCTGATAATAAATTTGCAGCCCTTAACTCGGCTGTTTGGTCAGGTGGAACCTTCATTTATGTTCCCAAGGGAGTTCAGACAAAGGTCCCAATTCAAAGTTATTTTCGAATTAATGCCGGTAATAGTGGTCAATTTGAAAGGACCTTGATTATTGTTGATGAAGGCGGGAGTGTTAACTATGTTGAGGGATGTACTGCACCAAACTATTCTGAAGATAGTTTGCATGCCGCCGTTGTTGAGGTTAATGTTTTAAAAGACGCTTATTGCCGTTATACGACGATTCAAAACTGGTCGAATAACGTTTATAGTTTGGAAACTAAACGGGCTCAAGCCTTAGAAAATGGCACAATGGAATGGGTTGATGGTAACTTGGGTTCAAAAGTTACCATGAAATATCCTAGTGTTTATTTGAATGGGCAAGGTGCACATGGTACGATGCTGTCAATTGCTTTTGCTGGCAAGAAGATAGTCTCGGATACTGGTGCGCGAATGATTCATAATGCTAAAAATACCTCGAGTTCAATTATTTCAAAGTCCCTTTGTAAAGATGGCGGTCGAGCTGACTATCGTGGTAAAGTTCGTTTTGGACCAAAAAGTGATGGTTCGAAGTCGCATGTTGAGTGTGACACAATTATACTAGACGATCAGAGTGCTAGTGACACGATTCCAGTTAATCAAGTTAAAAATGGCGATGTTTCGATGGAACATGAGGCTAAGGTTTCAAAGATTTCGGAAGAACAGTTGTATTATTTAATGAGTCGCGGAATACCAGAAGACAAAGCAACTGAGATGATAATTATGGGATTTGTTGAGCCATTCACCAAGGAGCTGCCAATGGAATATGCAGTCGAATTAAATCGTTTGATTGAATTTCAGATGGAAGGTAGCGTGGGTTAAAAAAATTAAGACTAACAAACGATGTAATAGCGTTTGTTAGTCTTTTTTTAAGAAACATTAAATTTATAATTTCTCCCATAAATGATTTCTAACTTTCTATTAATTGCAAAATGAAAAAATAATAAATCAAAAAGTTCACAATTTGTTTAAATTTCAATTAAAATTTGACTAAAATTCATTGAATTTTCACAGGCTAATAATATTTATTACTTTTTTGCTTGTTATTCTGTAATTATTTAGTTATAGAATGATAAGGATGTGTTACTTTTGAAAAAGAAATATAAGATTATTAGTAGTTTAATATTGTTTGGAATCATATTAATTAGTGGTACTTTTTATTGGTGGCAAAACCAGCAAAAATCAGGGAAAAATAGTTTTAAATTATTAAGTACTGCACAAATAAAGAAAAATATTGGTAGTAAATTAGTTAATAATCGTCAAGAAGATCAGCAGAAAATTACAAAAGAATATCAAAAAATTGTTAAATCTTCAAAATATAATTTGAATACTCCATATGTTAAATTAAATCCTTACCAAACATCACCATTAACCGCCTTAATTATTTTTAAGACGAGTTCGGTGGCTAAGGTTTCTTATACTGTACAGGGAAAAACAACTAAGACCTCAATTTCGAATCAAGTAAATGGAAAGTATTCCAAAGAACATCAGGTACCAATCGTTGGGTTATATGCTGCTTATAATAATCAAGTTACCATCAAAGTTCAATATAAAAATGGAATTACTGATGTTAAGCAATTATCAATTAAAACTGGTGCGTTACCTAAATATATTAAAACTGCAAAAATAACTGTTTCAAACAAAAACACTAGCCAAATGGAATTAGGCAGTAACAAGTTAACTTTGCTTAACCGAACAACTAAAGAACCATTTGCGGTTGATAGTGATGGTGAAGTTCGTTGGTACTCAACACTTTATTCGCAGCATATGTTAAAAAAATGGACTAAAGGACATTTTATGATGTTAACAAAGTCTGATCAGTCAGGGGAAACATATAATGATTTGATTGAAACTGATTTGTTGGGCCGGGTATATAAAGAGTTTAAATTCTCAGCTAAAGCCGGGTCAACTGATGCAACTAAATCAGAGGTTCAGTATACGACGTTGATTCATCATGACTTAACTCGTTTACCTAACGGAAATATTCTAGCAACTGTCTCAGATGGCAGCAGTCGGTATAAAGAAGATACATTAGCTGAAATTTCCTACAAAACGGGAAAAGTTGTTAAAGTGATTGATTTTAAGCGCCTTTTGCCTAAATCGATGTGGAAATCTTTTACTAAGGGTGATGACAGTAAGATGGATTGGTTTCATCAAAATTCGGTTGATTATGATAAAACTGATCACAGTATTTTAGTCTCGAGTCGAAATCAAGATTTAATTATGAAACTTGATTATCGGACAAATCAGATCAAGTGGATCTATAGTGGAAAGAAGAGTTCAACCTGGCCACAAAAATATCGTAAATATTTATTGAAAAAAACTAAGGGTACAACGACAACTGGTGGTCAACATGGGTTATATCTTTTAAGTCATAAAAATGGTAAAGAAACCATTATTTTGTACAATAATAATGTCTCTGTAACTAATGGTGACAAAAAGAATTCTGGAAAATATTCTGAAGGAGTAATTTATCAAATTAATGACAAACAAAAAACGATTAAACAAACTTGGTCATATGGCAAACAACTTGGGAAAAAGAATTTTACGGTAGTGATTGGTTTTGCCCAGAAACTGGCAAATGGAAATGTTTTACTGGACTTCGGTTATAAAAATAATGGCAAAGAAAGTAACATTATTGAAGTCAATTCTCAAGGGCAACAAGTTTGGAATGCGACAGTTAAAAATGCATCAATCAAAGCCTATGTTTATCGCGCCTATCGACTTGAATTTTATCCAACGAGTTATGTATTTGATGTTAATCAATAATGAAATGTAAAAAAATAGCCGAACTGTTGTCACTTCATTACATGACAGCGTTCGGTTATTTTTTATTCAGATAAATACTTAACAGCCGTTCCGTAAGCGACCACTGATTGCATATCTTGACCGATTGAGCCGGAATCAAATCGCATCATAACAACTGCATCAGCCCCCATTTTGGCAGCATTTTGGCGAAGGCGTTCAACTGAGACTTGACGCGATTCTTCCAACATTTTAGTGTAATCTTTAATCTCTCCGCCGACAATGTTTTTTAAACCGGCTCCAATATTGCGCAGAACATTTTTAGATTGAGTAGTAACACCAAAGACTTCACCAAGAGCCTGGTATTTCTTTCCGGGAATATTTTCGGTTGTCACAATTAAGATACTTTTCATTATGCGTCACTCCTTTAATTTTATTGTAGAATATAGTTAACGAAAATAGTAGTTATTTATTAGGAGGCCACAAAAGAAATGAAAAGAATAATCAAAATGGCTGCATTATTGGGGATAATTGGTATGTTAGGTGGCTGTTCACAACAGGCGGCAGCGGTAACAACATCCAAAGAAAGTTTGGCGCAGCAAGAAAGCCGACTTTCAAAATCATCGAGTTCTTTAAAAGAAAAATTAGCACAAAAAAAATACCAAGCAACATCTTTGAAAAAAGCCTATAATTCGGCTTCACTCGCTGAGGTTAATAGTTCTAGTACTGAAAAAATCAAGGCTAGTAGTTCAGCGACAACTAGAACAATCAGCAGTTCAACCAGTTCTGCTTCATCTTCGGCTATAACAGCAGAAACTAGCTCTGCTGAAAAAGTAACAACGGGGCAGGGTGCAATTGTTGGCAATCGTAATTCGCATATTTATCATGTTCCAGGACAGGCTGGATATCAAATGAATTCGACCAATGCAGTTTACTTTTCAACTGAAGCACAAGCACAGGCTGCTGGGTATCGAAAGGCGCTGAGATAAAATGAAAAAAATAATTCAAATTTTAATAGCAACTGGGCTAATTTTTTTAGTTTGTATGATTACTGTTCAACCGACAGTTCAAGCTGTTGCAACAAAGCAGCAGCAAATCAGCAAGTTGCAAAAGCAGCTAAAAAAAACCAAACACCAAATAACAATTCAAAATCGGCGAATCAAGTATTGGCATCAAAAACTAGCATCAATTGCTACTTCGGGGGCCACAACTGTTCAAAATTCCTCGACTGTCCAGAATGAAACTCAGCAATTAGCAGAAAAAGATTACTCTGGTCAAAATGAAATTACTATTAATAACAATACACCTAATTTTACGACGACTGATTTGAGGACTGTCAACGGGGCTTGGCAAACCTATAGTAATTTAGATCGCCTAAATCGTGCTGGTGTGGCGAATGCTTTACTGAACAAGTCCCTAATGCCAACAGTCAAACGAACTGAATTAACTTGGAATCCAACTGGTTGGCATAATAAAAAAATTGCCTCAGGTTGGTTGTATAACCGTAGCCACTTAATTGGTTATCAATTAAGTGGTCAAAATAACAATCCTAAAAACCTGATTACCGGTACTCGTGAATTGAATGCTCCAGAAATGCTGGCCCACGAAGATGATATTGCTTATTACTTGAAACAAAATCCTAATGGATATGTTAGATATCGTGTGACACCGATTTTTCGGGGAAATGAGTTATTGCCACGTGGTGTTCAAATGGAAGCTCAGTCAGTTGGCAGTAATGCAGTTCACTTCAATGTTTATATTTTTAACGTTCAAAGTGGAGTAACTTTAAATTATCAGGATGGAACAAGTCGAATCAATTAGTAAAAGGTGTTTTAATTGAATTTTAACGGTTCAAGCATGAATAAAACGTACCAGCTGCAAGTAATTCTTTGTTTTTTTGATCAAGTGCCGAAGCAAGCAGATCAAAACTATTTCTAACAATTAGCAGCGAAAATTAATCGACTAACAATTTGATCCCGCGATAGAGATTATATATAAAAATAAATAAACTGATGAGTAAAATCAAACCTAAAATGATAACTACTCCAGCACCAAGATATTGGACATGTTGGGTAATTAAACCACTGATTCCTAGAAAGATGATAGCTGCGATGCATAATAGGATTGGAATTAAATGCAGCCAGAGAGCAGTTGCAGCGTGGTGGCGGATAATTGGTTCATCGCGACAGACAATCCAGACAATTAACGGAAAAATAAAGGGAGCAAATAAAATTGATAGATAAGAGAGGGCGCTTAATATTTGATTTTTAGACATATAAGATAACTCCTTTTTAATCTTCATTGATTTTACCTGTTTGACAGAGTTAACGCAATTTTAAAGCTTAAACCAATGATGAACGGTTGCTAAAATTGCAGTAATTAAAGTACAATTAAATAAACAGCAGAACGGGGATGAAAAACATGTTGATCGACTTTTTGAATGATTATTATCAGGCAGAGCTAAAAAGTATCCATGATGTTGCTGGAAACCAGCATTTGATTGGTAATAGTCAAGTGTTTCATGGCGCACTATTTGTGAAAATTTTTAAAGAAAAAGATATGTTTTATGCCGAACAGCACGTTAATCAGGTATATGCTCCAGATGTATATTTAGATAGTGTTATTTTTGAAGACAATTATGTAATTACTTTGCGAAATCGACACTTAAGAGAGTTTGATAGCCAGGCAATTAATGAACATTCAGCTTATGAATTTGGTAAACTTCTAGGTGATTTTCACAAACAGCTAACCGGTAAGGTAACAGTAACTACTGCTGACTTACCACTATCTTCTCAGCTAAAACAGCAGGTAGCACGGTTACAGTCAAGTGTCTATGCTGAAGCTGCTGAAGCTAGCTTGGCCTTATTAAAATCAGATTTAACTGCTGCTGATGTGGAGTTTGAACAATTGCCAAAAGTTGTTTTGCATGGTGATTTTAGTGTCCGTAATATTATGCATTACCATGACCGATTAATTTTGATTGATTTTGAACGATCGCATATGGGAGTCAGCTACCAAGACTTTATCAAGTTTTTTTATAATGAAGTTAAGTCTTCACGTTTACGGCAAAAATTTCTTGATGGTTATGAAACGGAATATAGTTTTGAGATTCCAAGCCACGCTCTACAACGTTGTTTGCTGCTGCAATGTGCACTTGATATTTGTGAGTACCATTTAACGCATCCAAAAAAGAAGTATGGCACAATGGCTCAGCAAATGTTAGGAACTATTAAAAATAATGATGCTGTTTTAGCACTATAGTTTTAAAAAAAATAAAAGAGACGATCACTTCTGCACAATAACCTTCCTAAGCTTAAGTTTTAGAAGATTATTGCTGAAAAGATCGTCTCTTTTGTTGCTCAATTAGTTGGTGATTTCGTTTTTAACAGGTAATTGATGTTCATTTAAATAATTAAAGAGTGCTCCATCACGCAGGCCGCAATTTGAAAAAAGAATTTTAGGAACGTGAAGTACTCGTAATAGTAAGGTCAAAGGAATTAGTCCCCCGACAATGACATCTGCTCGAACTTTGGCTAGGCCTGGAATATCCCCTCGTCCGGTTCGATCTAAGCTAGTTAACTCAGCAAAAATGTCGACTGCTTGGTTAGCGGCTAACTGGTAGCCATGCAGGCTGGGAAGACTATCTTTGAATTGCTGGCGCCGAGCAATCTTAGCCAGGGTTCGATTACTGCCGCCAAGTGCCACTAGATTGGATTTATGAGCTTCCAAAATCCAATCGATATCGGTCAACTGTTGTTCAACTTCAGTCATAGCATAAAACAAATCAGCCGGTTTAATTTGATTATTTAAATTAAACTTTTGGGAAATTGTAACTGAACCAAAAGGCAAGCTGATTAAGTTTTTGATTTTTTGATTTTCAACATAAATTAATTCAGTACTTGCGCCACCAGTATCCATGATTAAACATTTTTTTCCGATTTTTAAAGTCTGATTAACACCTAAAAAATCTAAGTAAGCTTCATGATCTCCGGAAACTACGGTAAAGTCAAGACCGATTTTTTCTTTAACTTGGTTCAAAAACTCAGCCTGATTAGCAGCCTGTCTAACAGCTGCTGTGGCCAAAGCTTCTAATTTTAATTCCGGGATTTTGCTGTAAATTTTTTTAAATTCACTAAGTGCTTTCAAGGTTCGCTTTATCGGTTCAGGTTGAAGAATTTTTTCTGGGCCCATATTTTCTGAAAGGCGGACCATTTCTTTTAATTGATGAGTGACCTTATAACTTCCATCTGGATTTACTTGTGAAATTTTCATCCGGATTGAATTAGAGCCTAGGTCAATTACAGCAAAGTTTAGCATTTAATTTATTCCTCCTGTGAGTCTTTATTAGGATTTAATGAGCTCTCATGATGCATCATGGGTTGAAAAACAGTTGCTTGTTTTTTGGCTTGTCGGCGGTGTTCTAAAAGTAAATGGTTTTTCTTCACTGCTTCTGCAACAAAAAACTCTTGGGAATTCAAAGGAGCAAGTCCACGTCGATCAATTCGTGCAAAATGATCATCATGCAAGGCACGGGTTTTAATATTATCTTGCCACAGCAAATCGAAAATTGAAATAATTTTGGCTTTGATATCTGCTTGCAAAGCGGGGAAAAGCAATTCTACCCGTCGATCAAGATTACGGGTCATCATGTCAGCACTAGATAAATAAATGTCTTGATTGCCTTGGTTATAGAAATAGTAAATGCGACTATGCTCCAAAAATCTTCCAACAATTGAATGAACCTCAATATTTTCACTGATGCCGGGAATATCGGTTTTTAAACAGCAAATTCCGCGGACAATTAATTTAATTTTAACTCCCGCAGCTGAAGCTTGATAAAGTTTAGCAATAATCTGTTGATCAGACAGTGAATTCATTTTCATCCGGATTTCAGCTGGTTGATCATTCTGAGCGTGTAAGATTTCATCGTCGATTTTTCGATTAATAAAATCGCGAATTTTATTAGGTGAGATATGAAGTTTGTGAAAGTAAGGTGGTTTAGCATAGCCAGATAGCATATTAAAGATATTAGAAGCATCGATTCCCATATCAATGTTAGCAGTTAAAATACCCATATCGGTGTAAAAATTGGCTGTTACGTCATTGTAATTGCCCGTTCCAAGATGCATGTAGCGACGAATACCATCCTCATCACGTCGAATAACCAAGGCCATTTTACAGTGAGTTTTTAGGCCAACCAATCCATAAATTACATGACAGCCCATTTTTTCTAATTGTTTAGCCCAACGGACATTATTCTCCTCATCAAAGCGGGCTTTGACTTCAACTAAAACGGTAACTTGTTTACCATGTTGCGCTGCTAAGCCTAAATATTTAATGATTGGTGAGTTACCAGAAACTCGATACAAAGTCATTTTAATTGCTAACACATTTGCATCAAGTGCTGCTTGTTCAATAAAACGAACGACCGAGTTGAACGAATCATAAGGATGCTGCATTAAAAAGTCTTGTTGACGAATTGCAGCAAATATATTGTGGCCTTCACTTAACTTAGGCTCAACAAAGGAACGATAAGGTTGATAACGCAGATCATCGTGACCATCAACTTTACCAGACAGCTTCTTCAAAAATGTCAGATCAACAGGTCCATTAATCCGATAAACAGCACTTTGGTCAACGTTAAGAGTTTGAATTAGCCGCTTGCTGAGATGTTTACTCATGGTGCTTTCAATTTCTAGTCGCATAACATTGCCATGTTCACGTTTCTTTAATTGTTTCTGGACTTCACGAAGCAGATCAGACGTGTCTTCTTCAGCAACATCTAGATCCATATCCCGAATTACTCGATAAGTAGCCGCTTCACTGACACGATAACCGGTAAAAAGACTACTAAGAAATTCTTTGATAATTTCTTCAATTAAGACGAATGTATTCGCTGCATGGGGAATCTTAATTAAGCGGCCAAAGATTTCTGGAATTCGAACTGTCGCAAAACGCTTATTTTCATGGTTGGCAGTTTCTTGAATCCTAATAGCCAAGTTGAGCGAATTATTACTGATAAACGGAAAAGGTCGTGATGAATCATCGGCTAACGGTGTTAGGACAGGGTAGAGTTCATCATTGAAATATCTTTGCAAGAAACGATATTGTGCTGCATCAGCTTGATTGGGTTTAATTATTTTTATGTCATTTTTTTCTAATTGCGGCAGTAACGAGCGGTTAAAGGTATTATAACGTTTAACCACCATTTCTTGTTCCAAAGCATTAATAGCATCAATTTGTTGCTTGGGGGTCATACCAGATGCATCGGTGGTTTTAATACCAACCGAGTACATTTTATTTAACGAAGCAACTCGTACCATGAAAAATTCATCAACATTGCTTTGTGTGATTCCTAAAAAGTTAACTCGCTCTAGCAAAGGATTTTCTGCATCCCGTGCTTCCTCAAGTACACGGCCGTTAAAATCAAGCCAGCTAAGTTCGCGATTTTTAAAATACGCATGCTTATTAAATTTTGATTTCATTTAAGACGCCTCCGTTGTTTCAAAATCGGTTGAATACCAAAAACTTCAGTGAAAAGAGCTGCTTTGTTTTTGAAGGACCATTTTTCTAGAGCAATGTTTTGAGTAGCATAAGCATAAATAATCAACTGATCCGTTTGTAAAGAAACTGAAATTTTCTGGATTTTTTCTTCTCGAGAATCGTCCAGTGCATCAGCTAAGCGTAGCATAGCTGCTAATTTAGCTACTTTCATTTGAACTGCCGGCGCAAGCCGTTGAAAATGTGGTTCATCAACTTCGGGGGCCTCACTACTATGATAGCGAGAAATCTCAGCGATTAATTGATTTTCGTCATCAGACAGACCAATTAGCTTGTTAGCCTCCAAAATATAGGCAGAATGCCGATAATGTCCATGCTGATTAATATAATTGCCAATATCATCGACTGTAGCCGCAATTTGTAGCAAGAGTCGTTCATGCTTGCCTAGATGATGTAGTTTTTTAAGCTGGTCAAACAAATGGAGTGCTAAACTGGTAACAATTTGCCGATGTGAGTGGCTTGTTAAATAGCGATTGGCTATATTTTCAGCTGAAGTTAAAATGATATTATTGAGATCTTGTTTGATTAGTCGATTTTTTTGCGCTTGTTCAATCGCTAAACCATCTGAAACCGTAATGTTGCTTAAAATTAACTGCTGAACATTTAAAAGGCGAATAATTTTTTCAATTAAAATGAAATTTGGAATTAAGCGCTCAACAATGTGTTCATCGATGTCGAAGTAATTGATTAAAAATTGTTCGGAAGAATGGATTACCATTTCAAACAATTCATTAAAGCGCTCAAGTGTTAGTAAAACAGTATCTTGACCATGCGGAATTAATTTTTGATTTAAAGCACGGGCATCTTGCAAAATTAAATGAGGTGCTTGCTGATTCGGAGTCAAAACATGTCTTAAATTTTCCAATTTACTGCCAATATAATCGTCAACGACTTCAATTGGATCGCTGGGACTAAGGTCAATAACATCAGAAAGATCAGATAGGTGTTCCGAGCCTAAATCAATGTTCCAAGTTGAGACGAATTTGTGTTGTTGGAACTGGGAAAGCGAAACACGTTCTGAACCCAGACTCAGTAAAAATGTCTGTTCTGAAGTAATTTCTTTAAAATTATCTAGATGGGTGATAATGCCAATTGCTTTGTAATAGGTTAATTGACTGATGTTCAGCCAGTGAACATGAATTCCCGTCCGAACAAAAATTTGTTCGGCCAAATAACGAGCGCTGACATCATCAAGTGATTGTTGATTTCCCCATAAACGATAATTCTTTACACCATAGTCTCTAAGTAATTGCTGAAATCCTCTAAGTTTTTCAGCTACCATTTGAATGTTTTTAGGATAATGTTCATCAGTTACTTGAAAATAGGTTGCAGTAGAACTTTCAATTAATTTTAAGGTCTTCAGATCAATGATTGATAACTTAATTTGTCGTGGAGTAAGGTAAATTACTCCGAAAAGTTTGCCTGCCATAGCTTCACCTCAATCTTAATTTTCTAATTTAATTCTAACACGCTATGACTAGTTAGCAGCAAGCAAACTGAAAAAAATGAAATTAAAGTTTTTTTAACTGACAAATAGTAGTAAAACATGATATGATGCTATCAGGAAAAAAATTACTATTTTATACTGCGTTAAGCAAATTATTATAGTATAATAAAATAAACCGTATAATAAGATATTTTCGATAGGAATGAGCGATACAATGGGAAAAAAGAAATTACACATTGCTTTATTTTTTGGCGGTAACTCTTCAGAGCATGACGTTTCAAAAAGATCAGCCCATAATATTTATGATGGACTGAACAAAGATAAGTATGATGTATCAGTATTTATGTTTGCGAAAAATGGTTATCTGTTAGGAAACAAAGACTCGATGCGCATCTTCGATGGTGAGGATGAGGACCAGGTTATGGCTGAAATTATGCCAAAAGTGGATTTCTCAAATCCGTTAGCAAATATTCAGAATATTTCTGAAGTAAAAGACATTGATGTGTTTTATCCGGTAATTCATGGAAACATGGGAGAAGATGGAACAGTTCAGGGATTGTTTCGTTTGCTTAATAAGCCGTGGATTGGTAGTGGAGTAGCATCATCCGGGGTTTCTTTTGATAAGGATCTAACCAAACAATTACTGACGCTTCATGGTGTGCGTAATACTAAATATGTCGTAGTAACTCCAGAAAATCGATCCGATTTTTCATATGAAAAATGCAGTCAAAAGTTAGGTCAAGTTCTCTTTATCAAACCGGCACGGCAAGGCTCATCAGTCGGCATTTATAAAGTACAAAATGCTGCTGAATTTGAGCGCGCACTGACAGATGCTTTTAATTATGACTATAAAGTGATGGTTGAAGAAGCAATTCAGGGTCCACGTGAAGTTGAATGTTCTGTTTTAGGCAACCGCAATCCAAAAGCTTCAAAATTAGGTGCAATTGAAATTCCAACTGGTGATGAATTTTATGATTACAATAATAAATTTGTTGACGCATCAGGCGTTGTATTTGATTTACCAGTTGATTTGCCAGAAGATTTGGCTGCTGAGATTACACAAATGTCGCTAGATGCATTTAAGATTTTGGATAATCGTGGATTAGCTCGGATGGACTTTTTAGTTGATCAAAACAATGTACCATATTTCGGCGAGGTTAATACACTTCCTGGTTTTACAAATATTTCATTGTACCCGCAACTGTGGAAAGTTTCAGGCATTGAGTATAGTGAATTATTGGATCAACTGATACAATTAGCCATTGATGAATTCAATGATAATGCTAAGTTACATTATGACTTTGTTGAATTAGGTAAAGAGAAGCTTCCGGACTCTTTAAAGAAAAAATAGTCAACGAATTTAAAAATATGAAAATTTAGGTAACTGAACCATGTATGGGGTTCAGTTATTTTTTTGTTGCTTTAAGATAGAAAATTATTATAGTGATAAAAAATTACTAATGAATCTAGTAACAGCTCGAAAAAACTTTTTCACGTCGATAAATAATTATCACGAAATATTTTAATCAATCATAGGTAAAAAAACCGTTTTTTCCGGATGAATTGTTGATATAGTAGCAAATCAAGTCTAAAAGTTCGATTTATTCTTAAAAATTATGAGCAGAAAAAGTTTACTTTTTTATTTTTTGTGCTACAATTACAGCAATTATAGCTAAAGAAGGTGAGACTATGATGGAATATTGGCTGTTTGCATTATTTCTAGTGGCACTTTTCAGCTTAGGGTTGCTAGAATATTGGTTAGGACTTACCAATCGCCCAATTGGCGTCGGGTTGCTAGGACCTGGAGCATACTTGTACTTAATTTGGCTGATTATTGGTTTGACAATTGGTTTGACAGCTATGACTTTTTTGTTTTTTGTTTCGCAATTTTTTACTGCTTACTTGTTTTTTAGCTTTTTTCAAGCGGGTAAAAAAATACATGGTAAGCAATTAGCTGAGACGCAGCAGCTCGAGGATGAAAAATTAAGGTAAATGTGGAGGGTGAAATTTATGACATACGGTGAAGTAATGACGAGGCTTGCAATGGAAGTCGGACCGAGAATTCGTGAATTTGATATTAAAGCACACAAAAAAGATTACACGGAAAAAGATTATCAACATTTGAAACAAGTGGTATTAGTATTGCAGGAAATGCAAACGGAACAAGTAATATAAATTAATTAAATAGGAGGTGGAGTACTGATGGAATCTGACTCTGGTTCAAGTCAGTCATGATAGGATCATAAGCAAACTTTGTTTGGTTATGATCCTAATTTTTTTATTCTTGTTGATAAAATTTTATTGACATGATACATATTTTGAATTATAGTGTGGTTGTAAATTAATTAGTAATGTTGAAACAGATAGTAAATCAGTAAAGTTATTTAAGAGAGTCACGGTTGCTGGAAAGTGATTAATGGAGCTGATTGAATCCGCTGCGGAGTTTTTCTGGTGAATTAAATCAGAACGGGTTATCGTTAACTAAAAGAGTGCTGTAGTCCGGACTGCAGTTAACTTGGGTGGTACCATGTTGATAAATGACATCCCATAGCTTGTGTTAGCAGGCTATGGGATTTTTTTTGTAGGAAATTAATTAATATAATATGAGGAGTGAATTTTTATGTTAAATCCAAAATATGTTCGAGAAAATGAAAAAATTGTACGTGAAAAACTAGCTAATCGTGGAGTTAAGGGAGAAGAAATTGATCAATACGTTGAGCTCGATCAAGAAAGAAGAACTCAAATTAAACAAGTTGAAGATTTGAAAAGTCAAAAGAATCAGTTAACTGATCAAATTCGGCAGAAAACAACCGGCAACGATCAGCGGCAAGAATTAATTGCTGAAGTTAAGGGATTGAACCAAAAAATCAAAACACTGGAAAATACAGTAGCTGAACTAGAAGAAAAATTCCGTTATATTGCAGTTCGTTTACCTAATTTACCAGATGATAGTATTCCTGTTGGACCTGATGAAGATAGTAACGTTGAAATCAGAAAATGGGGGACTATCCCAACATTTAATTTTGAACCAAAAGCTCACTGGGATTTAGGTGATGATTTGCAAATGCTTGATTTTGAACGGGCTGCCAAAATTTCAGGTGCAAGATTTGTCTTTTATAAAAATGCTGGTGCGCGTTTGGAACGGGCAGTTTATAATTTTATGTTAGATTTACACACTAAAGAACAAGGCTATCAAGAAGTATTACCACCATATTTAGTAACTGGGAACACAATGTTTGGTACCGGTCAATTTCCTAAGTTTAAAGAAGATGTTTACACAGTTGAAGCAACTGGTATGACCTTGATCCCAACAGCAGAGGTCCCACTGACAAATTATTATTCACAAGAAATTTTGGATGAAAAACAATTACCGGTTTATCTGACTGCTTTAACGCCATGTTTTCGTTCAGAAGCTGGTAGTGCAGGTCGTGATACTCGAGGATTGATTCGGATGCATCAATTCAATAAGGTTGAAATGGTTAAGTACGTTAAACCAGAAAATTCTTATCAAGAACTCGAAAAATTAACGCTTGATGCTCAAGAGGTTTTGAAACGATTAGGACTAGCTCATCATGTAATTGTGCTTTCAACTGGTGATACAGGTTTTTCATCAGCGAAAACGTATGATGTTGAAGTCTGGATGCCATACCAACATACTTATCGTGAAATCAGCTCATGTTCAAATTGCTTGGACTTCCAAGCGCGTCGAGCAATGATTCGTTACCGAAAGGAAGATGGAAGTGTGGCATATGTCCATACATTGAATGGCTCAGGGTTAGCGGTTGGTCGTACAGTAGCAGCTATTATGGAAAATTATCAACAAGCAGATGGGTCAATTAAAATTCCGGAAGCTTTGGTTCCATATATGGATGGGGTTAAAGTAATTACGCAAGATGATCAATTAGCTGCTGCCAAAAAGGCTCATCATGTAGAGTAGGCTAAGTTTTATAAATTCTCAGAATAATTTAATATTAATTAGCAGGTTTTAAATGAACGCTATTAAGGTTAAATTTAATCAGAGTAGTTAAATTTTGAAAAAAAGAACTGAAAGAAGAAATTCTTCCAGCTTTTTTTTTTGGATAATTAAATTTCCATTTGAAATTATATTATTATGCTGAAAAAAAAGTATCAATGTGATAGAATCTAAACGTAGAAATAATTATTTATCACATTTTATGTGCTTTTATTCACAACTGCTGCAGCAAATTATCAAATGGAGGAGATTCTTATGTCAATTATTACCGGCGTTTTAGTATTACTTTCAGTAATCGGGATTATGACGCTTTTCACTTTTAAAGCGCCTAACGGTAAAAAAGCTGTCAGTGCCTTATCAGGAGCTGCTTGTGCTACATTTTTACCACAGGCATTTCTAAGTTATGCAATTGGTGGGGTTTTTAATGTTGAATTTGCAAAACAGATTGGTAACACAATGGGGTCACTTGGTGGATTAGCGGCTGGTACTCTGGTGCCTTTAGCATTTGGAATTAGTCCAGTTTTTGCAATTTTGCTCGGAGTTTCACTTTTAAAAGTCAAGTTATTACCAGCATTTATTGCTGCTTATCTAATTTCTTTTTTGATAAAATGGTTGCAAAAAAAAGTTACAGACGGATTAGATTTAATTGTTATTGTTCTCGTTGGTCCAATGTTAGTAAACTTGATTGCTAATTTAATTTCCCCTGGGGTATTGTTCATTTTACATGTAATCGGTACATCAGTAACAACAGCCACTCAAGGAAATCCTATCTTCATGGGAGCAATCTTAGGAATGATTATTCCGATTGTTGGAATGACGCCCTTATCATCAATGGTTTTAACTAGTTTAATCGGTTTGACGGGTGTGCCGATGGCAATTGGTGCTCTAGGTTGTACCGGCAATTCTTTCTTAAACTTTACCCTATTTAGAAAATTAAAATTTGGAGATTTTTCAACAACGCTAGCAGTTACAATTGAACCTTTGACTCAAATCGACATTATTGCGGCCAATCCTATTCCAATTTTTTTAACAAATGCTTTTGCTGGAGCAGTTAATGGAATTATTATTACGATGTTTGGCTTAGTGATTAATGTTACTGGGATGGCAACTCCTTGGGCTGGCTTAATTGTTGCATTTGGATTTAATCCTGCAATTAAAACTTTAGAAGCAGTTTTACTGATTTTAATTAATAGTACAATTTGGGGTTATTTAGGTGGTTTGATGTTTAAACACTTTGATATTCATACCGTTGCTGAAATTCGCGATGAACATCAAACAGAAGAAAAAACAGTTGCAAGTGTTAAAGCATAAAAAAGGAGATAATAATTATGGCAAATTATAAAAGTGTTTTTGATATTATTGGTCCGATTATGATTGGCCCTTCTAGTTCGCATACAGCTGGTGCAGTTGCCATTGGTCGTGCAGCAAATAAAGTTTTTAATGGTTTACCACAAAAAATTGTTGTTCATTATTATGAGTCTTTTGCTCAAACACACAAAGGACATGGAACGGATTACGCGATTATCAGTGGTATCTTAGGCTTTGCACCTGATGATTCGCGGGTTCCGAATGCAATTAAAATTGCAGAGTCAAAGGGAATTAAGATTAAGTTTATTGAAGAAACTGTTGATAGTCCCATTAATCATCCAAACACAGCGATTATTGAATTGGAAAATACTGACAAGCAAATTAAGTTAGCAGGTTGTTCGATCGGTGGGGGGACAATTGAAATTCGTGAAATTCAATTAGACGGTTTTAGTATTAAACCTAAGGGACCACTACCTATTGTACTAGTTAAAGGTCAAAGCTCGGATAATGAAATTGTCGAAAAAAGTTTAAAAAAACTGGCACAAATTTATCAAACGAATAAATATGGTACTAGTGACCAGCAACAAATTTTTGAATATGATTTAAGCCGTCGTTTAAGAAGCAATGATATAGCTGAACTATCTGATAAGCTACCAGAGTTAATTTATTTATAATTATTAAGGGGTGTGATGGCTATGTATACAAATATCAAAGAATTAGTTGACGATGCTAAAAAGAAGCAACAATCAATATCAGAACTAATGATTCAACAAGAAATCAATGAGAATCAAGCAACGCGAGAAGAGGTTTGGCAAGCAATGGAACAAAATCTCGCCGTCATGGAAAATGCAGCAAAAAAAGGTGTTACTGGTGACGGAGTTTTCAGTAAAACTGGTTTAACCGGCGGCGAAGCTGTTTTGTTACAGAAGTACCGGCAAGAAAAAACTACTTTGTCAGGTGATACTATGATTGCAGCTGTCCAGAATGCAATTGCGACCAACGAAGTTAATGCAGCCATGGGAGTGATTTGTGCAACGCCAACAGCTGGTTCATCTGGTACTTTGCCAGGAATCTTGTTTACCATAACAAAACGCTTGCAACTCAATCATGAACAGCAAGTTCGTTTTCTTTTTACAGCAGGGGCGTTTGGAATGGTAATTGCTAATAACGCTGGAATTGCTGGGGCAACAGGTGGTTGTCAAGCAGAAGTTGGCAGTGCATCGGCGATGGGAGCCGCTGCAGCTGTCGAAGCGGCTGGTGGTTCGCCTGAGCAATCAGCTGAAGCTCTTGCGATGGCAATTAGTAATTTATTAGGATTAGTTTGTGATCCTGTAGCTGGATTAGTTGAATTGCCATGTGTTAAACGTAATGCAATCGGAGCCGGCAATGGGTTGATTGCTGCTGATATGGCACTTGCAGGTTTGACAAACAAAATTCCAGCTGATGAAGTAATTCAAGCTATGGATCGAGTTGGTAAAGGACTGCCACGGGCTTTGCGTGAAACTGGTCTCGGAGGAGTTGCGGGAACACCAACAGGATTGAAATTAAAGATGAAAATTTTTGGACAGACAGTAGCCGATAATTAGAAAAATAGAGTTAAACTATCAAAAAGACTGTGACAAATTTGTCCAGTCTTTTTAGTATTTTAAAGCAAAAATTGTTGCTAGTTCAAAGTGGAAAGTTTAGTTTTGTAAGAAGTTTGTTTATTTTGTTAAGTAATGTTGAGTTTTTTAGAACAATCGAAAGCCCATTCGAAAATCGAAAGTGATAAAATATTATTAAGTTGTTATTTTTGAGTGAAAGAAGTGATAAATGATGGATCGACAACAGAAAATTTATACTTATATTAGAAGCTTTATTCCAATGGTTGATTTTTTAGCTGAAATTCTGGGAAACACCAGTGAAGTTGTTTTAAATGATTTAACTGATTTAGATCATTCAGTAATTGCTATTCGGAATGCTACTGTTTCAAAACGAAAAATTGGTGACCCAGCAACAAATTTAGCCTTGCGAACAATGCAAGCTGGGAAACGCGAAAAAAGTCAATTCTTGGCGAACTATCAAGGGGTTTCCCGGGGGGACATACTTTACGGTCATCAACATTTTTTATTCGGTATCAAGAAGAATTAGTAGCGATGATTTGTATTAATACCGATGATAGTGCTTTCGATAAATTAAAAGAGTTGGTTGATCAAATTGTGGTTGATTATAAGCATCTAGAGCCGGAAGAAAAATTAAACAGCAGCAAATTATCGACTGTTGCTGGACGAGAGAAATTAGTTGCTGCTCAGGTTGAACCAGAACACTTGACTTCTAATATTAATGAGCTGGCTGAAAGCGAAGTTAATAAGATTTGTAGTGAGAAGAACATTTCAGTTAATTATCTAAAACGAGAAGACAAACTTGAGGTTGTTCGTCGATTGCATCATCAAGGCTATTTTTTGTTGAAAGATGCTGTGGGGGTTGCTGCTAAAGTGCTGAAGGTTTCGGAACCAAGTGTTTATCGTTATCTGCAGTCGGTTAAGAGTGAAGCAAAAGAATAGTCTTTTTGCTTGAGGCTGATTAGATTAAATCACAAAAAAAGTCAGTGACTTGTTATTAATCACTGGCTTTTTGCTTATTAAGTTATTTCTTAGGCTTTTTTTCAGCTATAACGGGCTTATTATCAAGATCAGTTCTGACAACTAACACATCGCAAGCAGCGGTTCGTGTAACATATTCGGTAACTGATCCGATTAACAATCTTTCGACAGCGTTCAAACCAGTTGCACCAATCATAATTAAATCAATATCTTTTTCAGCAGGAACTTCTTTAGCAATAATAACCTTAGGAGCACCATATTCAATTGAATAATCAATGTTTTTTAATCCGCTTGCTTGTGCTTCTGCAACATATTTTTCTAACGTTTTTTTAGCAGTTTCAGTAACTTGTTCGACCATCGCGGTATCAAAACTTGAAATGTTTTGGAAAGCACGTGTATCAACCACATGTAAGAGATGTAATTTCGCTGTTTCGCCGTTTCGTCGAGTAACAGCGACGGCTTTTTTAAAAGCTAATTCAGCTTCTTTAGAACCATCGATCGGAACAAGAATATTATTATATTGCTGTAGCATTGTCATCACCCTTTCTTTTTCTCAACTCCATTTTACCTTAAATAATCAGAAAATACAAAACTAAAAATTTAACGATTTTGCGGGAAAGCAGCTAATAATAAAAATGGCACTAAAATAACTATGATAGCGTCAATGATTAGGATTAAAGCTAACCATAAAACTGATTTTAAAAAGATAGTCGCGACGGTCGCAATTGCCAAAATGATTAAAACTGTCCCTAAAATTTGAAATAGTTTTTTTAAGCCATGATTTCGCGCAGCTGCTTGCTGAAAAAGTTCAGTTTGTCGTTGCTTAAATAAATACAAGCCTAAAATTAATAGAATAATAGCCAAGAGACCAGCTAAAAGATTGATTAAAAAATTCACAAGTTCAGCTTCCTTTTTCGTGATAGTTAATTAAGTAAGATTATTCATAAATAGTAAAAGGAGCTGAACAAAATATTGTTTTTGTCACAGCCCCTTTACCAAAGATAAACTTTGTAATCCGCATGATGCCGTTAATCATCTCTGTAGTTGAACCCGCTGACAAGCAGGGGGTCTTCAATAGAAATACTGCTAACTTCCTCAAAGAGGCATGTTATTAATATTTCATTTCAAAGACCAATTATATAGGTGTTCGGTCAACCTTACGTTATGAGATAACGCGCACATCTCAGATTTGATTTTATTCTAGCATACTAAAGTAGCTTTTTCAAATTATTGGCGTGGTGGTAATTGTTGCTCTTGCGCTTTTTTAAGGCGTTGGTAGCGCTCTTTTAACTGTACTTCAAAACGACTATTACCTTTCGGTTGAAAATAACGTTTATTTTTTAATTTAGTTGGAAGATATTGTTGAGCAATCCAATCGTGATTAAAATCATGCGGATATTTATAGTCGATGCCATGACCCAACTTTTGTGCACCTTGATAATGAGCATCTTTTAAGTGGTCAGGCACATCACCATAATTCCCTTGATTAATGTCTTTTAAGGCAGCATCAATTGCTGTGATGGCAGCATTAGATTTGGGCGAAATACAAAGTTCGATGACAGCAGCGGCTAACGGAATTCGTGCCTCGGGCAAACCAATTTTTTCAGCGGCAGTGATAGCCGCGACCGTATGCGATGCGGCGGTAGGGTTGGCTAGGCCAATATCTTCATAAGCAATAGTTAATAGTCGCCGAAAAACACTAACCAAATCTCCAGCTGCCAGTAAACGAGCTAAATAGTGTAGGGCAGCATCGGTATCTGAGCCACGAATTGATTTTTGAAATGCCGAAATCACGTCATAGTGGGCATCGCCATCTTTATCTTGGACTAATGCTTTATGTTGAATGCATTCTTCAATAATTTTTAGCGTTAACTTAATTTCCTGATTTTCTCCACTGGGCGGAGTTGACTTGGCTGCGAGCTCTAAAGCATTCAAAACACTGCGCAAATCACCATGAGTTACTTGAGTGAGTAATTGTTCAGCGGCGGGTTCAAGTTGGATTTTCATTTTGCCTAGACCGCGTTCGGAATCAGTTAGCGCACGGTTAATTGCTGTTTTAATGTCATTTTCACTTAAAGGTTTAACTTGGAAGATCTGGGTACGACTCCGTATAGCTGGATTAATTGCAATGTATGGATTCTCAGTTGTAGCGCCAATTAGGATGATTCGACCACTTTCTAAGTGAGGCAGTAAGAAATCTTGCTTGGGTTTGGTTAGGCGATGGATTTCGTCAAGCATCAAAATAACCGTCCCACTCATTTTTGCTTCGGCTGCTACTGCTTCAAGTTCTTTTTTCGAATCAGTTGCAGCGTTTAAGGTTCGTAAAGCATATTTGGTTGAGCCGGCAATGGCACTGGCAATACTAGTTTTACCAGTACCAGGTGGCCCATAAAGAATCATCGAGGATAACATTTTTGCAGTTACCATCCGGCGAATGATTTTACCAGGACCGACTAAATGTTGTTGACCGATAACTTCATCAATAACGCGCGGACGCATTCGAAAAGCAAGTGGTTTCAACTAAAATACAGCCTCCTTTTTAAAATTACTATTGGAATAATTATAACATTTTCCCAAGTTAATCAGTAACTTGAAGGAAATCAACTCTAGTTTATTGATTTTTAAAGCAGAAAAGTACAGATTTGGTATAATTAAATTGAATTAGCAGACGGAGGAATTTGCGATGGAATTTGATGATTTTGGAAATTGGTTGAAAAAAAATGGCTACTTATCAGCTGCAATGCGTTTACGTTGGCAATTAACGGTTAGCCGTCAAGTTTGTCAGCAAAATGGCGAAACTGTTAATTTGGCAAATCTACTACCAGATGCAGTTGGTGAAAATGTTAGTTGGACAACAGCAACTGACATTTTGCTGTTAAAAACGCCCAACTGGGTATCCCAAAAAGGTGTTTTGCAGCGTTTAGAACTTACAACACAATTGTTGCTGCAGACGTTAAATAATAAATACTATTTAAAACCACAGACATCTTTAAATGCAGCTGATAAGGGCATAACATTACGTTGGCAATTACCAGAAGCATTATTGCAACAAAGTTATCAAGAAAAATTTAAGGTGCTCGGGGTTAATTATTTAACCTATCGTTCGCAAACCTACTTGAAAATTTTACAACAATTAAACAAGTATCAATGGATTTTTCGCTATTTAACAGCAGCTACTCCACAAGGAACCGGGAAAATTCACCGCAGTGATTTTTGGCAACAACAATTTACTGCCAAAAATCGACAAATAGTAAAAGTTCCGCAAAGCGTAACCGCTTCTGATTGGCAAAACTTTAGCTTCCAGCCAATCTTAAGTCAAATGCGAGTTGGCCAACAAATAGTTGAAATTGTTGGCGGAATTGAGACTACTGGAATGGAACTTAATCCATTTTACAGCAGTGGGGTAAATCCAGCTTCTTTGCGTCTATTGAAATTATTGACTGCTTATTTTTGGACAAGTCCTGGGGTACCAACTGCCAACATAGATGTCGATTTACAGCATTCCAACAAACTTACGCGTCAAGTGGTGTTGGGAAATCCATTTGCCGGTGTCCCTGAACTAAAAACGGCAATTAAGCTACTTAATCATTTAGCGGATTTCAGCAAAATAGCTGCTAGTTCACAAAACTTAGCTGATGATTTTGAATATTGGCGGTTAGCTTTAGTAGACGGATCTCAAAATCTCAGCGGTCGCATTGTCCGTCAATTGGGAAATAATTCACTGAAACTTAATCAATTAGCTCAAAAAAATCAAACAAAAATGTTAGTGGAATGGCAGCAAGAAAAGTTACTTGATCATAATTCGGCTGAACTGTTAACTGCTGCATTTAGTCAAGGAAAACCTTTCCAGATTATTTCACCAGCTGAACACTTAGTTGAAATTGCTGGTCACTTGATTGGTGATGGTTTGTTGACTGATAGTACTGGCAATTTAGGTCAGCGCTGTTGGAAAAATCGTCAGTTAGCCAATCAATTAGCTGCAGCTGCCGGTTGGCAGGTTCCAGCCCAATGGTTGATTCGAAATAAAACTGAGTTTCAGCAGAAATATCCTAATTTTGCAAAAGTAGCGGTTGCGATTAAAGGACAACATTATACTGGTAGCCAGGTTTTTCGCTTGCCGCCGTCGACTAAGTTTTTGTGGCAGCAAATCAAGCAAGTTTTGCAAAATGATGCTGGTTGTTTGATTGAGCAAGCTCAACCAGGAACTTGCTACCGGATTTTGATTGCTGGTGGCCAACCACTTAGCGTCTTGGAGCGTTTGCCACAACAAATTGTTGGGGATGGTCATTCCACGATTCAACAATTGATCAGAAAAAAACAAGAGTTATTTCGACAACAGCAACGAGATTTTCCCTTTCAAACAATTGAGTCAACTGTGATTGATTTACAGGGGCAGCAGTTGACAACCGTTTTACCACGCGGTACCCAACTATTGTTGCGGTTTGATAGTAGCTATCAAACTGGTGAAGAATATTTGGAGATGTTTTCTGAAATTGATCCTTCTTACTTGCCAGTTTTACAAAAATTAGCAGCTGATTTGCAAGTAGTCAATGGCGTTTTAGATGTGATTATTCCTAATTTATATGTCAAGTTCCGACGACATACACCTAATCAATTAATTTTTTTAAATGCACATCAAACGACTGATTTAAGAATTTTCAAACAATTGAAAATTGGTGAACCGCGACCAATAGCAAAATTAATTTTAAACCAGCTCATAAAAAAATAAATTGTGTATTTATAGTTGACCCTTAATTAAAAAAACCAACATCTGATTAGCATGTTGAAGTGTTCCATAATTGTTAGATAAAGAATCTAATGATTAGGAAATGCTTGTTTCATGTTAATTAATTAGATGTTGGTTTTTTGTTAGTTAAACTGGATTTTTGATAGTAAAGAGTGATTTAGTTGCTTGGTAAATATAGCGTGCAACGTTAGCCTGGTTCATTGTATATAAATGAACACCTGCAACTCGATTAGTAACTAGATCAGTTATTTGATTTATGGCATAGGCCAAGCCGGCTGCTTTCAAAGCAGTTGGATCTGTTTGATAACGATCTAACATTTGGGTAAACTTTTTGGGCAGACAGCATTCGCTTTGTTTTAAGACATGTAAAGCTTGAGCACGGTTAACAATTGGCATAATTCCAGCTATCAATGGAACGTTAATATCGGCTAGAGCACAGTTTTCTTGAAATTGATAAAAAGTTTCATTAGAGAAAAACATCTGTGTAAGCAAACAATCACAGCCAGCAGCAACTTTCTCTTTTAAATGGTGAATATCACTTATCTTGTTTGACGATTCTGGATGGCTTTCTGGATAACAGGCACCAAGAATTCGAAAATTAGCATCCTTTGATTTGATGTAAGCCATCAAGTCGCTGGCATGTTGGAAATCTTTTTTAGGTGGTCGACCTGGGGCCAGATCACCACGGATAACGAGAATGTTTTTGATACCTAAAAATTTCAATTCGACCAGTATTCGATCGATTTGTTTACGATCAAAGTAGCGGGCAGTCAAATGAACGACACCGGGAACCTTTAATTTGTTTTGGACATAATCGGCTAATTTGAGTGTTGAATTTTCAAAGTTCAATGTTCGATTGCTGCTAGTAACACTAATGAAATCAGGCTGAAGATCGTGCAGTTCATCCAATGTCTGAAAAATTTTCTGATTGTTAACAGCTGTTTTGGGTGGAAAAACTTCAAAAGAAAAGCTTGATTTTTCTGCCAAATTAGTCATCTGCTTGCAGCTCCCTTCGAACTTCCTGAGCAGCAGCGGTTAAGTTCAGCAAGCTGGCTTTAGTTTCTTTTACGCCGCGTGTTTTTAAACCACAATCTGGATTAACCCAAACATTTTTAGCGGGAACTTTCTTTAAAATTTCTCGCAGTTCAGTAACAATCTCAGCTTTAGTTGGAACACGTGGAGAATGAATATCATAAACTCCCGGACCAACTAAAGTTTTAAAATGCTGTGTTTGAAGTTGTTCTAGGATTTCAAGATTTGAGCGGGAAGCTTCAAATGAAATCACATCAGCATCAAGGTTATCAATAGCCGGAATAATATCCCCAAACTCGCTATAACACATATGAGTGTGAATTTGGGTTTGCGGTTTGACTTTACTGTGAACAAGGCGGAAAGCCGGAATTGCCCAAGCAAGGTATTCTGAATCCCAGTCGCTTTTTCTTAATGGCAATTTCTCACGCAAGGCAGCTTCATCGATTTGAATTATTTTAATTCCATGGGATTCTAAATCAAGAACCTCAGCTTGAATGGCCAGTGCTAATTGCCAAGTAGCTTCTTTTAATGACAAGTCTTCACGCGGAAATGACCAATTTAATATTGTAACCGGTCCAGTCAGCATGCCTTTAACTGGTTTTGCGGTTAAACTTTGAGCATAGGTTGACCATTTGACCGTAATTGGTTTTTTTCTAACCACGTCTCCCCAGATGATTGGTGGTTTAACTCCCCGGGTACCATAGGATTGGACCCAACCATTTTGGGTAAATAGGTAACCAGCGAGATGTTGACCAAAATATTCAACCATATCATTGCGCTCAAATTCTCCATGGACTAGCACATCAAAACCAGCTTTTTCTTGCCAACTAATCCAATTTTTAATCTGCTGTTTAACGAAGCTTTCGTAATCAGCAGCTGAAATCTCATGTTTATGCCAAGCGGCTCGCATTTTTTTGACCTCTTTAGTCTGGGGAAATGAACCAATTGTTGTGGTTGGCAATAACGGTAAGTTTAGTTCCGTTTGTTGAATTTTTCTTCGAGTTTGAAAATCAGGTTGACGAGAAAAATCAGCAGTGGTTAGTTGAGCAATTTTTTCTTTTAGAACAGGATCTTCTTTAACTCGCGGTTGAGCGAAAAGTTGTTGATTGACTGCTAACCATTCTGGATGATGTTGTTGCAATAATTGATCAAGTTGATTTAATTCAAGCAATTTTTCTTGGGCAAATGCGAAATGCTTTTTGACTGCTGTTGGAAAATCCTCGTCAGCAACACTATACGGTACATGCAACAATGAACAAGAAGTTGATAACACAAGTTTTTGGACGGGCAATTGCTTGAGTAAAGTCAAAGTCTTTTGATAATGATTGCGCCAGATATTTTTGCCATTAACAACTCCGGCAAACAAGGTTTTATCAGTTGGAAAACCACTTTGAATAAGTGAAGCTGTTTGTTTGCCTTCAATTAAATCAAGTCCCAGTCCATCAAAGTCAAGCTTGATTAACTCTGAATAAATATCACGCACATCGCCAAAATAAGTTTGTAGCAAAATTTTGAGAGTGCCTTTTTGCGGCAATAATTGACGATAAAAATTAGCAAACCAGTTAATTTCCTGCGGAGTTAAATCATAAACTAGGGCTGGTTCATCAATTTGCAGCCATTCAGCACCAGCAGCGCATAAGTCTTGGAGCAAATCGGTGTAGGCTTGCAATAAATCATTAGTAAAATCTTTAGCTGCAGTATGTTCATTAAATTCAGCTAATCGGAGTAATGTGAAGGGGCCAATGATAGTTGGTCGGGTTTTAATTCCTAAACTCAAGGCCTCAAGAAATTCTGCTTTGATTTTACCTCCAGTGTAACGAAATTTAGTATCCTTAGATAACTGTGGGACTAAGTAGTGATAATTGGTGTTGAACCATTTTTTCATTGGCCAAGCCTTAAAGTCGCCAGCTGTTCCTTGATAGCCACGCGCTAGCGCAAAATACTTATCTAAGTCAGAAAGATCAGCAGTTGCGATAGCTTTTGGCAAAGCATGAAACAAAAAAGCGGTATCTAGTAGATTATCGTAAAAAGAAAAGTCATTGCTGGGAATTTGGTCAATTCCAGCTTTTTTTAACAATTGCCACTGCTGCTGTCGCAATTGTTTGCCAGTTGCCAGTAGTTGTTCTGCAGTTAATGTTTGTTTAAAGTATTTTTCAGTTGCAAATTTCAATTCACGTTGAGCGCCAATACGTGGAAATCCAATGATAGTTGTGGTCATAATAATATCTCCTTTGTCGAATTACTTGGTATTTACTGTACCATGAGAGTAGCAATTTTAATAATTGAAGTTTAATATAGCTTGATATAGTCTATAGTTATAATCAAAAGCAGTGTATTAATTTAATCTATGGCTAGAGCTAACCTTTAGCTATACTTAATGAAATGAGGGGCATAGATGCGTTTACAGCAATTGAAGTATTTGGAAAAGGTGGTAGCTGTTGGATCGATCAACGTTGCAGCAAAAGAACTTTTTTTGACTCAGCCAAGTTTATCAAAAGCAATCAAAGAGTTAGAGACAGAGATGGGGATTCAGATTTTACGACGACAACAAACTGGTGTCATTTTGACTAATGATGGTCGTGAATTTATGGCCTATGCTAATCAAATATTAGATCAAGTTAATTTGCTTGATCAAAAATATAAAAAACAACTTCCAAGAAAGCAGGCTTTTTCAGTTTCGGCTCAGCACTATGCCTTTGTAGTTCACGCTTTTGTTGAACTGATAAAAAGTGTGAATACCGAGGAGTTTCAGTTTACTTTACGGGAAACTGAAACTGAAAATATTATCAAAGATTTAGCCAGTTTTAAAAGTGAGATTGGGGTGTTGTACTTAAATCGTTTCAATCAAAAAGTATTACAAAATTTATTTCGTGACAGTAATTTAGAATTCCATCCATTATTTCATGTTCAACCTCATGTTTTTCTTAGCCGGGATAACCCTTTAACTCAAAAAAAATCACTCAAATTAACAGATTTGAGTGATTATCCATATCTTTCTTATGAACAAGGAGATAACAATTCTTTCTATTTTGAAGAAGAAATTTTAAGTAATCAAAATTATAAAATGAATGTTAAAGTTAGTGATCGTGCAACGATTTTTAATCTTATGGTTGGGATAAATGGTTACACGATCAGTTCAGGAATTATTAGTAGTGATTTGAATGATGATAAAATTGTTTCGATTCCATTGAATGTTGCTGAAACAAGCACGATTGGCTGGTTAAAGCATAAACAAATGGAATTATCACCAATTGCTCAAGCGTATTTAGAGTTTTTAAAAGAGCATATTAGAAAATATCACTTTGAAATTTTAAATAATGAACTTTAGGATATTTGAATAAAAAAAAACTGGAGTAAGCTCCAGTTTTTTTAATGACTAAATTAAAGTTTGTTGTAGTATTCAACAATCAGTGATTCATCAATTTCAGCTTCCAATTCGTCACGCTGTGGTAAACGAACTAAGCTACCTTCAAGCTTGTTATCATCAAATGAAACATATCCTGGACGACCAACAATAGCTTCAAGTGACTCTTTAACAACTTTTAAATCTTTTGAACGTTCACGTAATGAGATAACATCGCCAACTGAAACTTCATATGAAGGGATATCTACGCGTTTGCCGTTAACTGTGATGTGACCATGGTTAACCAACTGACGAGCCTGACGACGGGTAGTTGCTAAACCTAAACGATAAACTAAGTTATCCAAACGACGTTCCAATAATACCATGAAGTTATCGCCATGACGGCCTTCACGAATCTTACCAGCACGTGAGAATAAGTTAGCAAACTGACGTTCAGTCATTCCGTACATCATGCGTAACTTCTGTTTTTCACGCAATTGCAAACCATATTCAGAAAGTTTGCGACGATTGTTTTGACCATGATCGCCAGGAGCATATGGGCGACGTGACAATTCCTTACCAGTTCCGCTCAGTGAAATTCCGAGACGACGAGAGATTTTCCAACTTGGACCTGTATAACGTGACATAAAAATCCTCCAATAAATATTTTTTGGAGTAAAATAAGCGAATGTCTGTTTAGTATTCGTGCATTTACTTTTGCAATTTTCGCTCTTGCAGCCGAAGAGTTACTAATTGAACCAATTTGGCAAGCAAATGTTGACGAGCTTACCGCAAACTGCTGCATTATTTTACACAATGGTTATCCTAGCAAAAACTGCTATTTTAGTCAAGCGGTTTTATTTAGAGATCCAATTATTTCAGCAATTTCTTCTAAAAAGGTTTGTTCCAAAGAAGAAAAGCGGCTAAAACTAGTTGAGTCAAGGTCAAGTACCCCCCAAGTAGTTTGAGTATTTTTTAAGGGAATAACTATTTCTGAGTTGGTGGCAGCATCACAAGCAATATGGCCAGCAAATTGATGGACATCAGGTACAACTATAGTTTTTTCTTGTTGCCATGCTTGACCGCAAACACCTTTTCCAGCAGCAATTCTGGTGCAGGCCGGGTTTCCTTGGAAGGGCCCAAGAATTAATTGTTGGTTTTGGGGGTGATAACAATAAAATCCACTCCAACTGACATCAGGCAAGTTATTATATAATAGCGCAGCTGTATTAGCCAGATTGGCGATTAAATTCTCTTCTCCGTCAACTAAAGCAGCTACTTGTTTAACCAATAGATGTTCTTTATTCATAATTTACCCCATTTCCTGTGGCTGATTCATGTATCTCAATAGTTACTTATGTTATAATCAGAACTAGATTTTAACTTTGATAGCGGGATAAAGCAAGTGGATTACGGTTAATTGCGAAAAATTTTAGGAGTGTGGGAAAGATGACACTGATTTTGGGTATAATTATAGTTGTAGCAGTGGTTGGATATGCGATATTTTTTTATCTGCAGCGCAAGTACGCGCAAGAAATTGTGCAGCAACAGCAACAAGTCAGCACGATTATTCAGTCATCGCTCAATGATGATTTAACCAATATGAAAGAGGTCCATCTTTCAGGAGAAACTTTAGAACATTTTGAACAAACCAAGCAGAGCTACTTATATTTAGTTAATCACCGCCTTCCAGAAATTTCTGAACGATTAAAAGAATTACAGGAAGCCTGCAGCCACTATCGCTTTCTAGCAGTCAAGCGGGAACTTGACACAATTGCAGCTAAGTTACGTAACGCTAGTGAGCTACAGAAGAAAACCAATCGAGAAATTGTAAATTTAAAGAGTAGCAATCAACTCCATCAAAAAAAACGGCAGGAATTAGAACAACAGTATCAAAAATTGCGCAAGACATTACTGGCTAAAAATTTTTCCTTTGGTCCAAGTATTGATCAGTTGGAAGAAAATCTCAGCAATTTAGAAGCGGCATTTGATCATTATGGCAAATTAGCGCGCCAAGGTGATTATCTTGCAGCAGATCAAGAATTGCGCCAACTTGAAAAAAACACGACTGTTTTAGCGCAGCAAATTAAACAAATCCCACCGCTTTATCGAAATTTAAAAAATGTCTTTCCAGAGCAGTTGACTGAACTTGGGCAGGGAGCCCAGCAATTAGCTAAACAAAAGTATGGTTTTAAACAAGATTTATCAACTGAATTAACAGGCCTCCAATCGGCTTTAGCAGAGAATATTATTGATCTGAAAGAATTAAAACTCTCGATTGCCATTAAACGTGATCAGGAAATTAATCAACAAATTAACGATTTGTATGATCTTTTTGAGGCAGAAATTAAAGCACGTCAAACTGTCCAACAGCAGCGTCCAAAATTAAAACAATTTATCCGGCACGCACGTTTGCAGCAACGTGAACTGTTAGTTGAATTAGAAAGGCTACAGCAAAACTATACTTTTAATCATCATGAGATGGAAAATGGTCGTAAACTTGAAAATCAATTAAATCAATTGGAACATAATTTCAAGCAAACTGAACAAGATATTCTTGAAGGAAAACCAATTTATTCAGCAGTTTTGTTGCAGCAGCAAGAGCAAGCAGAAAAATTAGTTGTGATTGAAAAACAGCAAACTGAAATTAACCAGAGTATTCAAGGACTATGGCACGAAGAAAAAGCCGCTCGTCAGGCAGCTCAAGAATTTGATTTGGAAATTCATCGAATTCGCCGACAGTTAGGTAAACAAAATTTACCAGGACTACCAAAAGCTTACTTGGAATTTTTCTTTGCCGTTAGCAAATCAATTGAACAGTTAATGACAGACTTAGAACAGCTTAAAATTGATTTAGCAGCAATTACTAAGCAATTATTGGATATTCAGGCCGATTTGGATAAATTAGCAGAAAAAGCTAACGATATTACAGACAGCGCTGCTTTAGCTGAAATTTTACTCCAGTATGCTAATCGTTATAAGACTCGTTATCCAGAAGTGGCTCAGGCAGCTCAACAAGCTGGAATTTTGTTTAATCAAAAATTTGATTATGCAGCAAGTTTAGAAAAAATTGCTACCGCCATTGATCAGGTTGAACCAGGAGCGTACCAAAAATTAGAAGACGAATATTATGCAAAAAATCCTAAAAAATAAATTTAGTAATTGACAAATAGTTAGTAAGCGGCAAGAATTAATTTGCTGCTTTTTTCGTGAATTATAATATATTGGAGGAAAAAATGATTTATTTTGATAATAGTGCAACCACAAAAATCGCACCAGCGGTTTTAACCACTTATGAACAAGTTTCTAAAAAAGTTTGGGGAAATCCTTCTTCATTGCATGACTTAGGTGAACAAGCTTATGGTTTGTTGGAACAGTCAAGACAGCAAATTGCCGACTTATTAGGAGTTCAAGCTGATGAAATTTATTTTACTAGTGGTGGTACTGAAGGTGATAATTGGGTTATTAAAGGAACGGCAATTGAAAAACATATTTATGGTAAACATATAATTGCTTCAAGTGTTGAACATCCAGCGGTCTTGAATTCTTTAGCACAACTGGAGAAACTTGGCTTTGAAGTGACCTATCTACCAGTAGACCAGACAGGACATGTTTCACCGGTTGATTTAGCTAAAGCGATTCGTTCAGATACGATTTTGGTATCAATTATGGCGGTCAACAATGAAGTTGGCGCAATTCAGCCTCAATTAGAGATTGCTGAAATTCTGAAAAAATATCCTAAAATTCATTATCATATTGATGCTGTACAAGGAATTGGCAAGGGGATTCAATCAATGATTATGAACGACCGTGTTGATTTTGTAACTTTTTCAGGGCATAAATTCCATGCTCCACGAGGAATTGGAATTATGTATAAACGTCGTGTCCGGAAAATTGCACCCCTAATGAGTGGTGGCGGTCAGGAAAAAAATTTACGGAGCGGAACTGAAAATTTACCGGCAATTGCAGCAATGGCTCGTGCATTACGGCTTTTAAAAGAAAATGAGACTGAAAAGGTTCAACAACAGGCAGCAATCAAAAAGTATTTGCATGATCAGTTAATTAAATATCCAAAGGTTACCATGTTTTCACAAGTGGATCAAACCTTTGCACCACATATTTTGTGCTTCACAATTGATGGAGTTCGTGGAGAAACAATTGTGCATGCTTTTGAAGCTCAGCAAATTTATATTTCGACGACCAGTGCTTGTTCTTCAAAAAAACATGTTATTTCTGGCACCTTACACGCGATGAAAATTCCTGAAAAAATTGCGACTTCAGCTATTAGAGTTAGTTTGGATGAGAATAATACTATGGCTGAAGCACATCAATTTATGCAGGTCTTTGATCAGCTATATCATCGTTTTGCAAAAATTAATTCTTAAAAATAAACTTTTAAAAAGCAAATTATAAAAAAATGAAGATCTAATACGAGGAGATAAATAATTGGAATATACTGAAATTATGGTTCGTTATGGCGAATTGTCAACCAAGGGGAAGAATCGCCGCAGCTTTATCGATCGCTTAGCATTTAATACACGTGAAGTTTTGCATGATTTTGAACAAGTGATTGTTAAAGCGCAGCGTGATCGGATGCACATTCAGCTTCATGGGGCTGATAGTCAGCAAGTAATGGACCGCTTGCAACAAGTTTTTGGCATTCAAAACTTTTCACCATCAATTCGGGTTGAACGTGATTTAGAAAGTGTCAAACAGACGGCTTTGGCGATGATCAAAGAACAATTTCAACCCGGGATGACTTTTAAAATTAACACCCGCCGGTCAGATCATGATTTTAAATTAGATACCAATCAAATGAATGATTTACTGGGGGGGTATATCTTAGATAATTTACCCGGAATTCAAGTTAAGATGAAAGACCCAGATTTGATTTTGCGAGTGGAGATTCGCAAAAATGGGATTTTCTTGTCGGGAAAAACGATCCAAGGGGCAGGAGGACTGCCAGTTGGAACGGCGGGCAAAGGACTTTTAATGATTTCCGGTGGAATTGACTCGCCAGTTGCTGGGTATCTGGCTTTAAAGCGTGGAGTTGATTTAGAAATGGTTCACTTTTTCAGTCCACCTTACACTAGTGAACAGGCATTGCATAAAGCACAGGAATTAACCGCTAAATTAGCCCTCTTTGGTGGCAGCATCAAATTTATTCAGGTACCATTTACTGAAATCCAAGAAACGGTTAAGCATGATGTGCCAGAGGGTTACTTAATGACGGTTCAACGCCGATTCATGTTACGCTTAGCGGCTGCAATTGCCCAAAAACGTGATGCTTTAGCAATCTTTAATGGCGAATCATTAGGTCAAGTAGCCTCGCAAACTTTGGAAAGCATGGTTGCTATCAACGATGTTACTAGTTTGCCAATCTTGCGGCCAGTAGTTTCATTAGATAAAAATGAAATTATTGAAATTGCCGAAAAAATTGGTACGTTTGATTTATCGGTTATGCCATTTGAAGATTGTTGTACGATTTTTGCACCACCGGCACCTAAGACTAAACCAAGATTAGATCGAGCCCGTGAGTATGAGAGTCGTTTGGATGTTTCTGGTTTGATGGAACGAGCTTTAGCTGGAATTAAAATTACTGAAATCAAAGCTGATGAAAAGTTTTTGACTGAAGAGCAGCCAGCTTTCTCAGAATTTTTGTAAAATAGCTTGACGACCTCAATAATTAAGGATAAGATAGCGCATAAAGGCAATGATCGAGAGTTTCAAATACATTAGTTAGTCAGCGAATGAATCAATTGGTGAGAGATTCTCTAACGATGATTTGAATGTAGCTTGTGAGCCGCTGGATTGAAGATTAGTAAACTCAGTCGGAAAAAATTCCGTTAACAATTTTTTGAGTGGAGTAATAACTCAATTTAGGTGGTACCACGGCTTTGTCGTCCTATGTAGATAGGACGGCTTTTTTTTATGAAAATTGCCTAATTTTTAAAGGAGGAATCTAATGACAAGGGAAATTGAAATGTCAACCAAGTACGATCCGCAACAAGTTGAACCAGGTCGTTATCAAACATGGTTAGATGAAAAATTATTCCGTCCGAGCGGAAATTCAAAGGCTAAACCATATTCTGTTGTTATCCCCCCGCCTAATGTTACTGGCAAGTTGCATTTAGGTCATGCTTGGGACACAACTTTGCAAGATATGGTTATTCGTCAAAAGAGAATGCAGGGTTATGATACTCTATGGCTGCCAGGCATGGACCATGCGGGAATTGCAACTCAGGCTAAAGTTGAAGCTCGACTAGCAGAAAAAAATATCTCCCGATATGATTTAGGTCGCGAGAAATTTATTGAAACAGTTTGGAAATGGAAAAAAGAATATGCTGATATTATCCATCAGCAGTGGGCCAAGTTAGGTTTGTCGTTAGATTATGATCGTGAACGGTTTACGCTAGATGAAGGCTTGTCTCAAGCAGTTCGCCGTGTTTTTGTTGCACTGTACCAAAAAGGCTTAATTTATCGCGGTGAATATATTATTAATTGGGACCCTAAAGCGAGAACGGCTTTATCTGATATTGAAGTTATTCATAAAGATACTAAAGGCGCATTTTATCACGTCAAATATCCATTCTTGGATCCGCAAGATACTTATAATGGTGAGCACTATATTGAAATTGCGACGACCCGTCCTGAGACTATGATGGGTGATGTTGCAGTTGCTGTTAATCCTAATGATGAGCGTTATCAAGCAATTGTTGGCAAAATGTTGGTTTTGCCGTTGCAAGGACGTCAGATTCCGATTATTGCTGATGACTATGTCGACCCAGAATTTGGAACTGGGATGGTAAAAATTACGCCGGCTCATGACCCGAACGATTTTGGTGTCGGTAATCGTCATCATTTGAAACGAATCAATACAATGAACGAAGACGCGACTATGAATGAGAATGCCGGCAAATATCAAGGCATGGATCGCTTTACTGCCCGCAAAGCGATTGTAGCTGATTTAGAAGATCAAGGCTATCTCTTGCGAGTTGAACCGATCGTCCATAGTGTTGGGCACTCTGAACGAACTGGAGTCCAAGTTGAAGCGCGATTGTCAACTCAGTGGTTTGTTAAAATGAAACCATTAGCTGAGGCAGCTTTAAAAAATCAAAAAACAGCTGATCGAGTTGACTTTGTACCAGATCGATTTGAAAACACCTTTTCCCAATGGATGGAAAATGTTCATGATTGGGTTATTTCACGTCAATTGTGGTGGGGACACCAGATCCCGGCTTGGTATCATAAACAAACTGGTGAAATTTACGTTGGTGAAGAGGCTCCTAAAGATATCGAAAATTGGGAACAAGATCCAGACGTGTTGGACACTTGGTTTTCAAGTGCTTTGTGGCCATTTTCAACAATGGGTTGGCCAAATGAAAATGCTGCTGATTTTAAACGTTACTTCCCAACTGATACCTTAGTTACAGGGTATGACATTATCTTTTTCTGGGTATCACGGATGATTTTCCAAAGTCTTGAATTTACTGGTAGGAGACCATTCAAGCATGTTTTAATCCATGGCCTAATTCGCGATGAACAAGGACGCAAGATGAGTAAATCATTGGGAAATGGGATTGACCCGATGGACGTCATCGAAAAATATGGTGCAGATGCCCTGCGGTGGTTCTTATCCAATGGTTCAGCTCCGGGGCAAGATGTCCGTTTCAGTTATAAAAAAATGGATGCTGCTTGGAATTTTATTAACAAAATTTGGAATGCTAGTCGATTTGTAATCATGAATTTAGCTGATGATACACAGCCGACTTTACCGGAACAGACTACTTGGAAGTTAGCTGATAAGTGGATTATTAGTCGCTTAAATCAGACAGTTGCTGATGTTACTCGCTTATTTGACAGTTTTGAATTTGGTGAAGCTGGTCGGGCATTATACAACTTTATCTGGGATGATTTTTGTGATTGGTACATTGAAATGTCCAAACAAGACCTTAATGGCACTGATACGGCAGCTAAAGCTAAGACACAACAAATTCTGTGCTATGTCTTAGATCAAACTTTGCGGTTACTGCACCCAATTATGCCATTTGTAACTGAAAAGATTTGGCTGACAATGCCACATCAAGGAAAATCATTAGTTAATGCTGCATATCCGGTTGTTCATGCAGAATACAATGATCCGGCAGCTGAAAAGCAGATGGAAAATTTGATTGAATTGATTAAAGCGGTTCGTAATAGTCGAGCTGAAGTTAATGCTCCCTTATCAAGTGCAATTGAAATTTTGATTAAGCCGGCGTCAGCTGAAGTTAAACAAATTTTTGAAACCAATCATGATTATATTGAGCGGTTCTGTCATCCACGCAAATTGATTATTGATGAGTCAATCAAGGCACCAAAACTGTCATTAACTTCGGTGATTACGGGGGCTGAGGTTTATTTACCTTTAGCTGATTTAATCGATTTGGACGAAGAAATTAAGCGCATGAAAAAAGAAGCTGCTAAGTTTGCCAGTGAGGCTGAACGAGCAGAGAAAAAATTAGCTAATCAGAACTTTGTTGCCAAAGCACCTGAGCAGGTTGTGGCAGCTGAAAAAGCCAAGTTAGCTGATTATCAAGCGAAACAAGCAGCGGCTGAACAACGAATTAAGGATTTGCAAGCTGGATAGATAAGTCCTAAAACTTTTTTAACACTAGTTGAAATGAACTATAAATTTCAACTAGTGTTTTTTTTCGCGTTAAGTTAAAATGTGAAAGAGAAGAAGCGGGAGGCAGGAAAGTTGGCAGTTAAAGATTATCAGGCAGCTTTGGCATTTATTCATGGTCGCACAAAATTTAAGAAAAGTCCGCAGTTGGATCGAATGCGTCTGTTTGCTGCTGAATTAGGCAATCCAGAAAGAAAATTCAAATCAATTCACGTGACCGGAACTAATGGTAAAGGCTCAACAGTTGCCTTTTTGCGTGAATTATTTTTAAAACAAGGTCTGCATGTTGGAACTTATACATCACCTTTTATTGTTCGTTTTAATGATCGGATCACTTTTGATGGGCAAATGATTAGTGACCAAGAGTTAATCGCATTAGTTAATCAAGTTCAACCAGTTGTTGCTAAACTTGATCAGCGGCTGAAAAATCAGGGTGGCGGTCCCACAGAATTTGAAATCATTACGGCGATAATGTTTTTGTATTTTGCTCAAAAACAACCAGATGTGGCAATTATTGAGGTCGGAATTGGTGGCAAGTACGATTCAACAAATATTATTTCTCCAATGGTTTCTGTGATTACAACGGTTGCACATGATCACGCAAAACTACTAGGAACGACTTTAGCGCAAATTGCTGAACATAAAGCCGGAATAATTAAATCTGATTGTCCGGTTGTGTTAGGTAAAATTCCACCAGCTGCTTTGCAAGTGATTTTACAAAAAGCCCAGCAGGAAAAAGCACCTGTTTATCAATTAGGAGCTGAGTTTGAAGTGGCGGCCAAAGCAGCGGCTGATTGGGGTGAAATTATTAACTACCGCGGTCAAAATGAATATTTAAAAAACTTGCCGTTAGCTCTTTTAGGTAGTTTTCAACCAGCAAATGCGGCAGTTGCATTAACAGCTTTTCTATTGGCAGCTAAGCAGTTAGAGTTGAAGTGGCAATTGCCGGCCATTTCTGCAGCGCTAGGCAATACCAGCTGGCCTGGCCGCTTTGAACCGGTGAACTCGCAGCCACTGGTTATTTTAGATGGAGCACATAATTTGGCTGCTTTTCAAGAATTGCGGCAAACTTTGCAGACATATTTTAAAGGAACTAAAGTTTTCGCTATCGCAGCCATTTTAGCTGATAAGCAACCGGCAGCAATGATTAACGAATTGTTAAAAGTTCCGCAACTAGAACTAACTTTGACTGAGTTTGCAGCACCCCGAATGCTGGCTGATGAACAGCAATTGGCCGAAAGTTCACGCGTTTCATATTGCGCTGATTGGCGACAGGCACTAGTAAAAAATGTTCAGCAAATGTCTGTGGATGATTTATTATTGTTTTGTGGTTCGTTGTATTTTATTTCAGATGTCCGACATTATTTTGTTGATTAAAAGAGGAGATTTAAACTATGGATTTGAAATTGATGATTTTTGATATGGATGGTTTGGTATTTGACTCAGAAAAAGTCTACTTTCAATCAAATTCAAGGGCAGCTAAGCAATTGGGAATGGATTTTAGTTTGGCATACTACCGCCAATATATCGGTGCCGGAAATGGCTTGATGTTACGGCGAATGAGTCGTGATTATGGCAGTCGTTCACTGATTGAAAAATTCATTGACTTGAGTCATCAATATGTTAAAGAAGAAGTAGTTGCTCATGGTTTGCCTCTAAAAAAAGGCTTTGCCGAATTAAGTCAATTTTTAAGGCAGCACCAGATTAAGCAAGTTTTAGCTTCAAGTAATGATCGCGAAGCAATTGATTTTTTCTTGGATCACTCAAACATGCACGGTGTATTTGATCAGATTACTTCAGGTGACGATGTTGTTAATGCTAAACCAGCACCGGATATCTTTGAAAAGGCATGGCAGCAAGCTGGGGCACCAGCTAAAAAGGCGGCTTTAGTTCTCGAAGATTCTGTTAACGGCATTTTAGCGGCTAATCAAGCTGAGATCCCTGGAATTATGATTCCAGATTTAATTGAACCAACTCCTCAAATTGCTGCCAAAGCGACGGCGGTTTTACCAAACTTAGCGGCTGTACGTGATTTTATTCAAAAATAAGATGAACTCCTTTTTAATTAGCGTATTTGTTAATTAGAAGGGGGCTTTTTTATGAAACAAAATTTATCAGAAAAATCAGTTATAGAGAAATTCAAATTACAACAAGCTGCTGCACTCAGCGATCATGAGTTGCTGTTATTAATTTTAAAATCTTTTGCGGGAATATCCGCAGCCAGTCAGCGAGTCAATGAATTTTTCGAACAGCATATTGATCTGCGCCAATTAAAATATTTTACTCCAACAGATTGGCAACAATGGTTAGGTAGTTGTTTTGCAGCTAATCAAGGCAATCTTTTATGTGAATTCGCTGAAAGGTTAGCAAAACGTCCTAAATTAATTTTAGGGCAAGTAACAGGTAGTAATCAGTTGGGAGAACAATTAGTTGCTGAATTTGGCTTGTACCAGCAGGAAGTACTAATTGTAATTTTACTGGATACTAAAAATCAAGTCTTAGCTCGAAAAATTTTATTTAAAGGGACGCTTGATGCAGCAACTGTCCATCCACGTGAAATTTTTAATTATGCTTTACACTATCCAACCGCGAGAATAATTGTGGCACATAATCATCCTAGCGGCGATCCTCGACCATCCCCTAATGATTTGCACCTAACTAAAAGACTTCAGCAGTGTGGTCAGCTCTTAGGAATTGGTCTACTTGATCATTTGATTATTGGAGCTGTTCAGTATTTAAGTCTTCGTGAACAAAAAGTACTTAAATAGGACTTCGACAATTAATGGTGTAAAATATTGCCCTTACCCTTGATAAATTGATTAAATCTTGGTTTATTTCTTGTCGGACAGATAGCCTTATGTTAGACTTTCAATAGTATTATGAATAAGGATATTAAATTATCACTTGGTGAAATTACGTTTTTGTTGTAGAAATATATTATAGACCAAAGGGACAACCAAGTGATCATATTGTTATTCATTTACTAGTATCAAAAAAGATGGTTGTTAAGATATTAGTTGTCGATGAAAAAGTTACTTTTTGCCGTCAAGTGAGAAAAAACTTTGTCAGCAATTAATCTCTAGACAGATGATTTAAATAATGATTAAGAATCCACCAGTGACTGTTAAAAATAAAATAAATCAGTTATGGTAGATAAGTAATTTAATAAGTAATTAAAGCTACAGCTAAATTGTCTGAACGCTGTCGCCAAGGTATGATATAATCTATATATGTGACTAAAGTCTCAAGAATGTAAACGAAGAGACGGTTTGTGAAGGGATGAAAAATAGTGTTCGGATTAGGAACGAAAAATATTGGAATTGATTTAGGAACAGCTAATACAATTGTCTATGCTGAAGGAAAAGGGATTGTTTTACGTGAGCCCTCAGTAGTAGCTAAAAATACAAAAACCGGTGAAATTGTGTCAGTCGGTTCAGAAGCTCGCGATATGATCGGTCGTACTCCGGCAAGTATTGTGGCGATTCGACCAATGAAAGATGGTGTGATTGCTGATTATGATACGACAGTTGCGATGATGAAGTATTATATTGATAAAGCATTAGGTCATCGAGCTGGAAAACCATATGTAATGGTTTGTGTTCCAAGCGGGGTAACTGAAGTTGAAAAACGTGCAGTTATTGATGCTACTCGAGTAGCTGGAGCACGGGATGCTTATGTGATTGAAGAACCTTTCGCTGCTGCGATTGGTGCTGGTTTGCCAGTTATGGATCCGACCGGTAGTATGGTGGTTGATATTGGTGGTGGCACTACTGATGTAGCTACTATTTCACTAGGTGGAATTGTTTCAAGCCGTTCAATTCGGATGGCTGGTGACAAATTGGATGAATCTATAACTTCCTATGTCAGACAACATTTTAATTTGTTGATTGGTGAACGGACAGCTGAAAAATTAAAAATTGATATTGCCTCAGCTTCAATTGAAAAAGCAGCTGAATTAGATAAGCAAACAATTCGTGGTCGCGATTTGATTACAGGGTTACCAAAGACAATTGAAATTGAAGCAGTAGATGTAGCTCGGGCAATTCAAGAAGTAATTCAAGAAGTTATTGCAGCTATCAAAGAAACTCTCGAAGAAACTTCACCTGAAATTGCTGCTGATGTAATTGATCATGGGATCGTTTTGACAGGTGGCGGAGCACAATTACGTCATTTGCCAGAAGTTATTTCTGAAGCAACGAAAGTTCCAGTCTTTATTGCCTCTGAACCATTAGATTGTGTCGCAATTGGGACTGGCGAATCGCTGAAAAATATTGATGTGATGAAGAAAAAATAATATTGACGATGAATGGCGTATCTTTTGGGAGGTTGGGGCTTGTGGCCAGCCTCTTAATTTTTGATACGCTTTCGTCTTTTTGGAGGACAATATGCAAAGATTTTTCTTTAACAAAAGATTAGTTATTATTTTGATCACTTTAATCATCGGCTTTTCCTTAATTGCTTTTTCAATTGTAATTCGCAATAATCGAAAAACACCAACTGTTGTTCAACAAGTTGGCAATAGTGCTGTTGGAGTTGTAAATCAGGTTGTGGGTGCTCCGGTCAATGGGATTAAAGCCGTTGGGGATTCAATTTCTGAGTTGTTAAACACATACAGCGAGAATCAGCAATTAAAAAAGCAAGTTGATAGTTTAGCAACTGAAAAAGTGCGTAATCAAACATTAACAAGCGAAAACAAAAAATTAAAAACCGAATTGAAATTAAAAAATAGTCTAACTGATTTTAGTTTAGTTTCTGCTTCAGTTGTTTCACGTGCGCCTTCTTCTTGGCAAAACCAATTAGTCATTAATAAAGGTTCTTTGTCAGGGATTAAAAAGAATCAGGCGGTTGTTTCACAACATGGATTGATTGGACGAATTGTTGAAGTCAGTGCAGCTTCAAGCAAAGTAGAGTTAATTAGTAATGATGATAGTAGTTCGAATCAGTTTGCAACACAAATTTTAAGTGATTCGGGCAATATCAATGGATTAATTACTGGCTATAGTAAATCGACTAATCTGTTAACAATGGGTCAGATTACTTCGCAAAAGAAAATTAAAAAAGGTGATCGCGTAATCACTTCTGGGCTGGGTGGTAATTCACCAGAGGGCTTGTATGTTGGGCGTGTTACTAAAGTCGAAAAAGATGATTATGGTCTGGCATCAAAGGTTTTTATCAAACCAGCTGCTGACTTATCTGACTTAGAGGTTGTTTCTGTTGCTAAGAGAACTGATTAAAGGGTGTGTGAAAAGTAAATGAGAATTTCTAAATTACGTTATTTTTTTCCGCTGGGGTTGTTGATCAGTTTACTGTTGGATGGAATTTTCAGCAATGTTTTTGCAGCCAGTTTTTTTCAAGCAAATGCTTCGATTGAAAGTCGTTTGATTGTTGTCTGGCTAATTATGGCCCTGTGTTTTGGGCAAATCGATCATCCCTACTTCTGGTCAATCATAGCAGGAGCCATTTTTGACACTTACTATACTGGAATTGTCGGACCAATGATGATGTTGTTACCCTTAATTGTTTATTTGACCTTATTAATGTTTCGTTTTTTCACCCCGTCATTTATTGTGGTACTATTAATATGTCTGATTGACATTACGGTGATTACATTTTTGTTTTATGGAATTTTTTCTTTGATATCGTATACTGACGTTTCACTTACGACAGTCATTGGGAAAACTCTAGGGCCGACTTTGGCGTATAACTTGGCGGCTTTTGTTATTTTGTATTTACCGTTAAAGAAATTCTTTGAGTATTTTTCTCAGAATAGGAGTGCCTGAACATGAAAAGCATCGTTCTCAAGGGACATAATGACGGTTATGAAATTAGTCTAAAAGATAGTGCGGCTTTTACAGATATTTTACAGGAATTAAAACAGCTATTTGCTGAATTAAGTGTTAAGCAAACCTTTAATCAACAAAAGGCAGTCTCTTTTGAGATAACTACCGGCAAGCGATTGTTGCAACCGGAGCAACGAAAAAAAATTGAAACGTTAGTAAGTGCCTATCCACAATTTTCAATTTATAAATTTTCAGCTGAGGTTATATTAACGACTCAAGCTCAGGAAATGTTGCTGAAGCGTAGTTTGCATTTAGAAGGCAGCATAATTCGCAATGGTCAAGTAAAAGAATTAACTGGTGATATTCTATTTATTGGTGCAGTACATCAAGGTGGAATGTTAAGGACCACTGGTAGCATTTTCTTATTAGGAAATTGTGAAGGAATTTTACAAGCCGGTTACCCGAATGATTCAGCGGCTGTGATTGTTGGCGATTTTCACCAAGCTCAGCAAATTAGAATTTCTGATGCAGTTGCAATTATTGCACAAGAAAAGCAGCAGATAACAGCTGAAACGGCAGCCTATGTAAATGATTTGCATGTATTAGACTATACCCAACGAGAACAGGTCAAACAAATTCGACCAAAACTTTTTGCAAGGATGGGGGGACTTTAAAAATGGGAACAGCAATTGTAATAACTTCCGGTAAAGGAGGCGTGGGTAAAACCACGACTTCAGCCAATTTGGGAACGGCCTTGGCGTTACAAGGCAAGAAGGTTTGTTTACTGGATTTAGATATTGGACTAAGAAATTTGGATGTTATTTTGGGCTTGGACAATCGCATTATTTATGACATTGTAGATGTCGCTAGTGGCCGAGCTAAATTACACCAAGCTTTAATTAAAGACAAGCGATTTGAAGATAAGCTTTTTTTGCTGCCAGCTGCTCAAAATGCTGATAAGACGGATTTAAATCCTGAACAGGTTAAGAAAATTGTTTTAGATTTAAAACCAGATTTTGACTTTGTGTTGATTGATTGTCCTGCTGGAATCGAGCAAGGCTTTGTTAATGCTGTTGCCGGGGCTGATACTGCAATTGTTGTTTCAACTCCAGAAATTTCAGCTGTTCGAGATGCAGATCGAGTTATTGGTTTGTTAGAACAACACAACTTCAAAGAAGCTCCACAACTGATTATTAATCGGATTCGAATGAACTTAATGAATGATGGTCAAGCGATGGATATTGATGAAATTACGCGGCATTTATCAATTAAATTATTGGGAATAATTGTTGATGATGATCAGGTGATTTCTACGTCTAATCATGGAGAACCAATTGTTTTGCAGGAAAACAATCAGGCGGCGCAGGGTTATCGGAATATCGCACGCCGGATATTAGGTGAAACAGTGCCATTGATGAACATAGAACAGACTGAAAAACCTGGATTGTTTTCGCGAATGCGTTCTTGGTTTAAGAAAAAATAAATTGACTTAAGACTAATTTATTGATAAAGTGAGATTGTTATTAAAAAAAGCTGTGAACAAATGAGTAATTTAAAATAATTCTTCAGAGAGCAGTTGGCAGGTGCAAAACTGTAAAATTTTTTGGATGAAACACTTTTGTGAGCTGAAATACTGAACCTTAGTTTTAATAAATAGTAGGTTTTTCCGGTTGTGCCGTTACCACTTAAAGTTTGGTTGAACTTGATGAGTCTGTTAGTGTGAACTGACAGAGTACATGAGGTGGTACCGCGTTTTATTTATGCGCCCTCTTAGACAATTTGTCTAGGAGGGCTTTTTTATTTTTTTAAAGGAGAGGTGTCAAATGCATTATATTTTACAAATTTTGCCATCACTATTAAGTGGTGCCAAGCTAACATTGGAGATATTTTTTTGGACGTTAGTTGGTTCATTGCCGTTAGGATTGGTTGTTGGCTTAGGTCTAACATCACATTTCAAGCCATTACGAGCCGTTTTACGTTTTTATGTCTGGTTAATGCGGGGAACGCCATTATTACTTCAGTTGATATTTGTTTTTTATGGTTTGCCTTTAATTGGTAATGGAATTTTTACTTTGCAACGTTATGATGCAGCATTATTTGCCTTTATCTTAAATTATACGGCTTATTTTGCTGAGATCTTTCGGGGGGGACTACAATCAATTCCCAAAGGACAATATGAAAGTGCTCAGGTACTACGGTTAACTTATTGGCAGACGATTCGCAAAATTGTCACACCACAGGTTGTTAAAATTGTTTTGCCTTCGATTGGTAATGAAGTGATTAACTTGGTCAAAGATTCAAGTTTAGTTTACGTGATTGGTTTAGGAGACCTTTTGCGAGCAGGAAATGTTGCAACTAGTCGGGATGTTACATTGGTTCCATTAGTACTCGTAGGAATTATTTATTTATTGTTAACCGCTGTTTTAACTTTTATCCTGCGGAAACTTGAGCAGCACTTCAGTTATTGGAAATAAGGAGGTAGTCGTTGATGCTTGAATTAAAAAACGTCAGTAAAACTTTTAACCAAAAAACAGTTTGGCATGATTTGAATTTAAAAATTGAAGATGGTCAGATTTTGTGTATTGTTGGTCAATCGGGTGGTGGGAAAACAACTTTGTTGCGTTGTATCAGCGGTCTAGAAAGTTTGGATAGTGGTGAAATGCTTGTTGATGGTAAAAAATTCGATCCAACCATGCCACAAAAAGATGATGCAGTGATTGGTGTCGTCTTTCAAGATTATCAATTATTTCCACATTTGAAAGTGATTGATAACATCACTTTAGCTCCCGAGTTGGCCTTGAAGCAAACTAGCAAACAAGCTAGGCAAGCTGCCGAAAAACTATTGGCGCAATTATCTTTAACAGATAAAGCTGATTTATTTCCTTATCAATTATCAGGTGGTCAAAAGCAACGAGTTGCAATTGCGCGAGCATTAGCGATGAAGCCCAAAATCTTATGTTATGACGAACCAACATCAGCTTTAGATCCAGGGTTACGTGAGGCCGTTAAAAAGATTATTTTGCAATTAAAAAAAGCCGGAATTACCCAAATAGTTGTCACGCATGATTGGGAGTTTGCTCGACAGATTGCGGATCAGACCTTTAAGTTAGAACCGCAGCAATGAACTGGCGGGAGGAGTGAGCGGATTGAAAAAAATGAGGTATAAAAAAATCCTCTTGGGTTTATTAACTGGTATTTCACTATTTTTGTTGGCTGGTTGCACAAGTGTTCAACGACGGGCAAACACCACTGATACTTGGCCTCAAATTGTCAAGCATCATCGAGTGGTTGTTGGTTTAGACGATAGCTTTGTCCCAATGGGTTTTCGTGAAAAGAGTGGTAAATTAGTTGGTTATGATATTGATTTAGCACGCGCTGTTTTCAAATTATATGGAATTAAAGTTGACTTTCAAACGATTGATTGGTCAATGAAGGAAACCGAATTACGTAATGGCACGATTGACTTGATTTGGAATGGATACACAAAAAATCCAGCACGTGAGCGAACAGTTGCTTTCAGTAATACTTATTTAAAGAACCAGCAAATTTTGGTTACCCAAAAATCTGCTGGCATTAATCAGGCTGCTAAAATGCGTGGAAAAACATTAGGAGTTCAAAGTGGTTCTTCAGGTTATGAATCATTTGAAGATTCACCACAGTATTTAAAAAAATATGTTAAGCACACAGTTCAATACAGTACCTTTAACGATGCTTTCCTAGATCTAAACGCTGGTCGGATTCAGGGACTTTTAATTGACAGTGTTTATGCTGATTATTATATAAAGCACCAACCTGATGCTACTAGCTATCGTAAACAAGTAATTGGTTTCCCAACAGAAGACTTTGCGGTGGGAATGCGCAAAGGAGACAAAACATTACGTAAAAAAATCAATCGAGGGCTAAAGATTTTAGCAGCTAATGGGACTTTGAGCAAAATCAATCAAAAATGGTTTGGTTCAAGCAAATCATTTGCTAATCGTTGAGGGTTAGAAATGACAAATCAACTGGAACAGTGTAAACTGATGCTTGTTGAGGACTTTTTAAGTGGTTAAGTTAAATCCTAAATAAGAAGGTGGAAGTTCATGCACATTGTCAGTACGCTGTTAGAAATTATTTTTGTGCTAAACTTAATTTTTGCTATTTTTACTGTTTTCAAAGAAAAACGTGATATTTCAGCTACTTGGGCTTGGCTGCTAGTTTTATTGTTGTTGCCGATAGTTGGGTTTATTATGTACTTATTTGTCGGTAAAAAATTGTCAAAAGATGATATTTATGATATTAAAACGCAACAGCAAATGGGCTTGGATCAGTTAGTAAATTTGCAAAAAGAACAGTGGCATAAAAAGGACTTGTTGCCAGCGGACGAAATTACGGATACGTCCAGAGAAATGGTACATTTATTTTTGGAAACCGATAAGTCAATTTTAACTAAATATAACGAAGTTAAATTATTGACTGATGGTGAACAAAAGTTTGCCGAATTATTTGCGGATATTAAAGCGGCTAAAGACCATGTTCATATTGAATATTACACTTTTTATAATGATCGAATTGGAAATCAGCTGAGAGAACTGTTGGAAAAAAAGGCAGCTGAAGGTGTTAAAGTTCGAGTAATTTATGATAGTTTTGGTTCACGTGGAACAACGCATAAATTTTTCCAAAAATTAGAACAACTTGGAGGTTCAGCAGAACCATTCTTTGGGTCATATCGTTCATTTCCCAATTTACGTCTGAACTACCGTGACCATAGAAAATTAGTGATTATTGATGGAACAATTGGCTATATTGGTGGATTCAATGTTGGTGATCAATATTTAGGTCGTTCGCCAAAGTTTGGCAATTGGCGCGATACGCATATTAAAATTACTGGTAATGCGGTAATTGCGATGCAGTCACGCTTCTTTATGGACTGGAACGCAACGGTTAAAGAAAAAAAAGTCACTTATCACGAGAATTATTTTCCATTGAGTGAAGCTAAGGGGAATGTTGGCATTCAAATTGTTTCTAGCGGACCTGAAAGTCAAGTTCAGAAAATCAAACTTGGTTATATCAAAATGATTAATAATGCAGATCATGAGGTTTTGATTCAAACACCATATTTAATTCCAGATGATTCTTTGTATGAAGCTTTATCATTGGCGGCCTTTTCAGGAATCAAAGTTAAAATTATGATTCCGTCAATGCCAGATCACCCCTTTGTTTATCGGGCAACTCAATACTATGCGCATGCGCTTTTGGAAAATGGTGTTGAAATTTATCAATACCAAAAGGGTTTTCTGCATGCCAAAACGTTAGTAGTTGATGGACAGATTTCATCGGTTGGTTCTGCTAATTTAGATTATCGAAGCTTTAAATTGAATTTTGAATCAAATGCATTTTTGTATGATCCAGAATTTAGTGAGAAAATGCGACAAACATTTTTGCAAGATGTCACGAATTCAAAACAATTAACATTAGAAGACTTTGCAGCTCAGTCTAAATGGCTGCGGTTTAAACAGTACTTTTCACGGCTGTTGTCACCGATTCTTTGACAGCTGATAATAAGGGGATTGTAGGGATTAAAATTGTTAAAATTACGAAAAAAGCAATGGCTGTTATTGGTTGTTTGTTTAGTGACAGTCATCATCGGGGGATTGTTTGCAGCTAGTCAATATCTGTATTACTTTGCTTTTGAACCACAACCGCGTTTAATTACTAAGTATAAGCAAGCTAAAGCAACAATGTTAGTTAAAGACCAACACTGGTTAGACAATGCGAAACAAAAAAACTGGTATCAGACTTCAGCAACTCAAAATTTACAGTTACATGCAGTTTATTTTCCAGCAACTCAAAAAACAAATAAAACAATTGTCGTTGCTCATGGTTATCGTGAGAATCACCGGTCAATGGCTAGCTATATCCATCTATTTCATCGCCAAGGTTATAATGTTTTGGCGCCAGATGATCGTGGTGCCGTTGGCAGTGAAGGTAAGTATATTGGTTTTGGTTGGCCTGATCGACTTGATTATTTGAAGTGGTTACAGCTACTTTTGAAAAAAGAGGGTTCCCAGCAAAAAATTGGTTTGTTTGGCGTTAGCATGGGCGGTGCAACGGTGATGATGATCAGCGGTGAGCATTTACCCAAACAGGTTAAAGCTATTTGTGAAGATGCCGGTTATTCAAGTATTGAAGGTGAACTGACACATGAGTTAAAAGCTCAATTTAATTTGCCGAAACAACCATTGATTACGACTGCTGATTGGGCAGTTCAGCAACATACCGGTTTTAGTTTTAAAAAAGCAAGTTCAGTTGACCAATTAAAACGAAATCATCTACCAACGTTTTTTATTCACGGAGGAAAAGATAATTTTGTTCCAACAAGAATGGTCTACCAAAACTACCGAGCATCCACGGGTCCAAAACAGTTATGGGTAGTTCCAGGTGCGGCCCACGCGATGTCGTATTATGATCATCCACAGCTCTATTCGCAAAAAGTTAGTCGGTTTTTTGCTAAATATCTCAAATAAAAAATCGTTGCAATTTATGAATTATTCCATAAACTGCAACGATTTTTTAGATTAGATAATGGCAATTTTCGGATTTCCTAATTGTTGACGTAGTTTCTCAACCTGATCTTTGTCAAGGTATTGGATGATTGCAGCTAGACCATAGCAATTATATGAATAAGCAGAATCAAAACGGGTTTTATTTATACTTTTGAGAGTAGGTTCATCGATTACTTGCCAAATACTATTGCTTTGTTCAGCCTCTTTAATTATCGCCTTAGTTTGACAAGCAACATCAATTTTTCCAAATGAAGTAAATTGTTTTATTAAGTCATAATAGATGGGTGTGAGAAAAACTTTTCGCTGATGAGTAGCCGCTAAAGATAAAAAACGGTAGATTCTTTCAGGATTCCACGGACAGAGCCGCAGCCCAAAAAATTCAGGTGTTCGAATTAAACAACTTTCCCAGTTGTTCATCATTCTCACTTCACCATTGCAAGCTCCAGTTGATTCTGACTGGAGCATAAAGCGGTTAGTTGTAAACTGAGTTATTTCAGCTTGACGAAAAGCTTTTTGCCAACGATGAATTCGCTTTAGATGAAAGCCTGCTATTGCAAAAGCCGCACAATAACCAGTTGTTTCTTCACCATTTTTTATCAAAAGTGCGATTGAACCAGTTAAGGAATCATCATTGTTGAAAGCAGTTAATGTTAACTCGCCAAATTGTTGTGGAAAGTCCGTTGGCATGATTTTAAATTGATCAAAAGAATTAATTGGCCGTAACAATTGGACATGTTGTAATTTTTGTAGTAGATAGTAAAGTTCATAGGAAACAAAAACTGTCAATTTTTTATTATCTATTTGGAGCAATTCTTGTAGAATATCAGAATTTAAGTGAGTGATAATCAATTGAGATGTTTCAGGCATAATCATTTGTTGAATGTCTATTTGAATCGTTCCGTTCATGGTTGGAAAACAAATCTCTTTATTTCGATTGAGTATTTTTAGCATTTTGGTTTATTCCTTTCGTTATTCGATAATGCAAAACAGTTGCTAAACGAGTTAGCACATGCCAAAATTAAATAAAAAATAGGGAGGTTTTTTCATGTATTTGACGGTTACCACACCAGCAGCAGCTAAAATTAAAGTAGCCCAACGACAGCATGCTGACTCGGTCTTGCTGTTAGACTTTGATGATGGGGTAGGGTCTTTATCCCGAGTGGGAACTTGTGCTCTGTCATCAGTTTTTCGGGTGTTGCTGGCCGATCCAAGTTTGGACTTACATGATTATGATCAGGACTTAGAATCAAATATTGGAGCTTTCAAAATCAAGGGCTACAGTAAGATCTACATGGATCAGCAGTTGAAGCTGGATTTAAATCCTAAAAATCAAATGTTGCGACTTTCCGGCGCTAATGCCGGCGAATTAACTGCGGCAATGATGTTTGAAGTTATCCCACCTAATACAAGTTCCAGCAAATAATTTGCTTTAGAGATTTTCATCGGTTTTAAAGTCAAGCGGCGACAAAGCCGTTGCTGTAGTGATTAATTCAGCGCTTAGTTCGGCAACTTTTTCCAACACATAGGCCGCATTTTTTAAACTGGCTTGAGTTAAAAACTCAACCAGTTTTTCTGTGGGCATCTTTTGTGCTTGGCGATCTGTTTGCCAAATTGTATGATTAAGCTGTGTCTGGACTTCTTTTTGCATGGTAGCTAAAGAATCACCAAACAAACTATAGTGTGCATCAACTAAAATTCCCAGCAATTTAAATTGCCAGTAAGCTGAATCGGAACTGTAGGTTGCCGATCCTAGTTGATAACTTTTCGGAGTTTGAGTAATTCCGGCATAAAATGGCACAAAGATACTTTGAGCTGTTACTCCTAGCGCTAGCCAGTGAATGCCGCTGAGTTCAGCTGAATATTCTGGACGCAGTTGTAAAATATGGGCCTCTTGGGTTTTGGCTAAACTAATTGGGCGAAATTTGTGCTTCAACTTTTCGTTAGTTGAATTTAAAGGATCATAGTCAGTGCCTTGATAGTGTGAGCCTAGCAAAAACTGCAAATCTTCACGGTAAATAAGTCGTTCAGCTTGCCGGACAAAAGGTAGCTGCTGACTTTGCGGATTTTGCTGTATTGTTGGGTTAAAGTAGCGTTGTCCGTACCAGACTCGCGGAGTGCTATAAATTGAATCACTCAAATCTTGTGTACCAAAGATTTCACGAAAATTAAAATCGGTCCGCGAATTATTCAAGTGATTCTCAAAAACAAATTTTTTTAAACCAGTCGCGGTCAAAAAATTTTGCGGATCATTGAAATTGATATTTTGAATTGCTAATTGATTTCCGACAACGGCATAGCAGTTATCAGGAATTCTCTGAGCAGCCCAATAATGTCCAGTAGCAATCTCCAAGTACCAAACTTCAGTTTGATCGGCAAATAAGACACCGTTTGTCTCACTAGCACCGTATTTTTCAATCAGTTTACCAAGATATTTAACACCATTACGTGCAGATTTAATATAAGGCAATGTAATGGTAACCATTGCTTCTTCACCAATCCCTTTTTCAATTAATGGATCAACACCCAGAACTCTATCATTGGCATAAGCGCTTTCAGTTGCACTCATCGCAACCCCATATTCGTTGATGCCTGATTCTTCAAAGATCCCGAATTTATCAGTCCATTCAGGAGTAGCAGTATATTTACCACGAATAGTTGGTAAATTCATTGCAAAGCCGTTGTCAGGTGAGACAAATTCTGGAGCTGTTTGAAATTCTTGATGAGGATGAACTACAAAGTGTTTTGGCCAAGCTGTTTTGGCATCTTCAGTTCGAGCAATCATCGTTGAACCATCAACCGATGCTTTTCTACCAACTAAAATGCTGGTACATGCTGAAAATTCTTTTCCTTCCATGTTTTTACCTTTTCCTTTACTAAGTTCTTATTCATAGTATAACAGTTTCCCTTATTAATGAATATTAGCTTATTGTAAACAAAATTTTTTTTTTTTAGAAAAACTGCTGAAATTTAATTGCTTTCTAATCTTATATTTGGTTTAATAGAATTAATAATTAGGGTTTATGATTAAGGAAAAGGGGGATAAAAATGCCACTTGTACATATTGATTTGCTTGCGGGTCGTTCTGAAGATCAGTTGAAACATTTAGTGGAAGATATTACTTCAGCTGTTACTAAAAATACCGGAGCACCGGCTGAACATGTCCACGTTATTCTTAATGAGATGCAGCCAAATCGCTATAGTGTTGGCGGAGTGCTTAAGAGTGATGCCAAGTAGACGTTTAAAACAGCCGGAGGTCAATATCCCCCGGCTGTTTTTGCTTAAATAACATAAGTTAATTTATTAATTGAGAGGAAGTTTGAAGTTGACAAGAATAGCGGATACAGTTGCGATTAATCAGGCAGGACACTTAGAAATCGGAGGAGTTGACTCCTTAAAACTGGTTAAAGAATTTGGGACACCAGTGATTGCTTATGATGTCAAACGGATCAAAACGACTATAAAACACTTCAAACAGGCTTTCGAAACAGCCGGTCTGCCGTATCGGGTAACTTATGCCAGCAAAGCTTTTTCGGCTTTGGCCATGTATCGTTTAGTTGCTGATGCCGGATTGGGTTGTGATGTTGTTTCTGGGGGAGAATTATATGCAGCTTTAAAGGGTGGAATGCCGCCAGAAAGAATCGAATTTCATGGGAACAATAAATTACCAGCAGAATTAGCCATGGCAGTAGATGCCCAAATTGGTTGTATCGTAGTAGATAATTTTCAAGAAATTCAGTTTCTAGATCAAATTTTGCAAGAAAAAAAGACCGAAATTTCAGTAGTTTTACGTGTTGCGCCTGGAATCGAGGCAGAAACACATCGTTATATTTCGACGGGCCAGCAAAATTCTAAATTTGGTTTTGATGTTCTTAGTGGCCAAGCTGATCGGGCTTTACAAGAGTTATTAAACAATCCACGAATGAAAGTACGGGGTGTTCACTGTCATATCGGTTCACAAATTTTTGCGGTCAATGGTTTTTTGATGGCAGTTGATAAGATGGTTGAATTATTACAGAAATGGCAACAGCAATTTGATTTCACGGCCGAAATTCTCAACTTGGGTGGGGGTTTTGGAACAAAATATACAGAAGCAGATCAACCGTTACCACCTGAAGAATTTACTACAAAAATTATTACTGAAGTTAAGCAACGAATCAAAAACGCGCAACTACCATTGCCAGAAATCTGGATTGAACCTGGGCGTGCGATTGCCGGAGAAGCAGCAACAACTTTATATACTGTTGGCTCGCGCAAAGATGTTGAAGGGGTTTGCCATTTTGTTGCAGTTGACGGCGGGATGGGTGACAATATTCGCCCAGCCTTATATCAAGCAAAATATGAAGCTTTTTTAGCATCCCGTCCACAGGCATTAGATGAACAGATTGTAACTGTTGTTGGAAAGTATTGTGAGTCTGGAGATATTTTGGTTAAGGGAGCAGCTTTACCAATTACTCATCCAGGAGATATTTTAGCAATACCATCCACTGGAGCTTACGGTTATACCATGGCCAGCAACTATAATCGTAATCCTCGTCCAGCTGTCGTTTTTTGTGAAGATGGAAAAGCACAGTTAATTATTCGGCGTGAGACCTATGCAGATATGCTGAACTGTGATTTAACTTAAACTAAGTCAGAAATTTCTAAATTTAATTAGGCAGATCAAGGCCAAAAATTATCAGAAGCCACGAGTTTGTTGCAACTTTTCAACGCAAAGTAGCCAATTGGCTTAAAGACTTCTGATACTTCGTTTCGACAATACTTATCAAAAACTACGATTTGGCTTTCACAGCACTGACAGATGCTGTTTTCACAAGCTTTTGACGTTAAGTCGGAAGTGGGTTGAACTGAATAAAAGGCACTAACAAAGGGACCATAGCAATAATATTTTTGCTATGGTCCTATTTATTATGAAATTTATTTTCTACTTGGCTAATTGTAAGTAATTTTCAAGGTAATCTGCCATTCCATCATGCTGGTTATCAAATTTAGTAATATCATCGGCAATGCTTTTAATTTGGTCAGTTCCATTTTTCATAGCGATTCCTATGCCAGCATATTCAATCATTTCTTGATCATTGTGCTCATCACCAAAAGCAATAATATTTTTGCGACTAATCTGATAACTGTGGGCTAAATATTCTAACCCGAAGGCTTTACTGATCCCACAGGGTTCAAGCTCAATGATTGGTGCTGGTCCGCCCCAAATACCGACTTCGACTTCACTACCAAAGTTTTCTTTGATCCAAGTTGCGGTGGTAGCCTCATTTTCTTTATTAATTAGTAAGGTTGCTGCAGCTGGATCGTTTTTTAAATTATCTTTTGTTAGCAATTGCTGTTTGGAAACAGCAGTTGGAAAAAATTCAGAACGAAAATTTTGCGGTTGATCAATCAAAATAGTATCCTTGGCTTCCGCAGCGATAACCTGAATTCCTAATGTGCTCTTATTTTCTAACAGGCTAATGACAACTTCACGTGAAAAAGTTTTTTGATATTCTTTCTTCCAGTGATGATGCGGTATATGTCCTAAGGCACCATTAAAGTTAATCATTGGAGTTTTTAAATGTAATTCATCATAATAATTAGCTGAGATTCGATAGGGACGCCCAGTTACAATCGAAATAATATGGCCGGCTTGTTTGGCACGTTCTAAGACTAGTTTAGTTCGGTTGGTTAACATGGATTTAGCATCAAGGGTGGTTCCATCAAGGTCAAGTGCAATTAATTTTTGTTTCATCAATAAAGTCACCTCTTAATTTTAGACTCATAATGTTTAAGATAGCACAAAAGGTACTGATTTACTAGAGATTGCGCTAGCTTTCGTTGTATAATGTAATCATCATAATTTGGAGGCGAAGGCATGATCACGGTAACTGAAAAAGAAGTCAAACAAATCCCGGTTCTTGAATTGGTAGATGCGAGCTTAACTAATGAAACTTTGCCATTAGTTTTTTTCTATCATGGATGGACGGGTTGCAAAGAAAAGGTACTGACCCAAGGTTACGAACTGGCACGCCAGGGCTTTCGTGTTGTCATGCCTGATGCGCTGTACCACGGACAAAGGCAAGTAGCCGGTCCAGCTGAAAAGCATCAACTCGAATTTTGGCAGATTATTGCTAAGTCAGTTCAAGAATTTCCACTTTTAGTCAAAGCATATGAACAGAATGTCGGAATTTATCAACGGCAAATTGGTGTTAGTGGCCTGTCAATGGGAGGAATTACAACCTGTGCTTTACTAAGAGTTTATCCGCAGATTACCGCGGCCGTTTGTTTAATGGGATCACCTTGTCCAGTGGAATTTGCTCGTCAATTATTGGCCAAAATCCCTGGGATGGAAAAAGTTGATCCTGCTTATGTTGAAGATCAGATTTCACAACTGGCAGTAATCGATCTTTCCCAAGAACCGCAAAAGATTGCTGGTCGACCAGTACATTTTTGGCATGGGTCAGCTGACCCAATGGTGCCTTATCAGCCGACCAGAGACTTTTATGAAAGAATTAAAGATCATTCGTATGCTGAAAATGTGACATTTACAACCACTAAAGGTGGTAAACATAAGGTATCATATCTGACGACGTTAGAGATGGCCGCTAAATTTCATGAGTATTTTTCAAAATAATTTTTTAGCTTACTATAGAGGAGAAGAAGATGGCAGATAAAAGTGTGGAACAAATTAAGGATGAAATTATTGAGAAACTAGAAGACGTAATGGATCCTGAATTAGGAATTGATATTGTTAATTTGGGATTGGTTTATGAAGTTAACTTGGATCAAGCTGGTTTATGTCAAATTAAAATGACCTTAACTACGATGGGGTGTCCCTTGACGGATATATTGGCTGATATGGTTGAAAGAGCATTACAACCCTTACCGGAAATTAAACAGGTGGATGTACAATTTGTTTGGGAGCCTGCATGGACAATTAACCGAATGACTCGTTACGCAAAGATGGCCTTGGGAATCCATTAGATGTCAGGAGAATGATCATTGTTGAAAAAAGGACTTTGGCTAGTAATTTATACAGCTTTACTAGCTTTTTTGAGTGTATTTATTTTCTTTAAAATTCAAGAGCGAGATTTAATTATTCAATTAAATAATCATAATTTGTCTTTAGATGCATTTCATGTTGTTTTAAAACAACCTTTAACTTTGGATGAATTTGAACAAAAAATTAATCAAAACAAACAGCTACCTAGTTTGCAGATTCACTTTCAAAATCGTAAAAATAATATTACTTATTTTTTTGGAACGGGTGATTTTTCTGTTCCACCAATGATTAGTGGTAGTTTCTTTTCGGCAAATGATTTTAAATCTGATGTATCAATACTAGTCGTTGGTAAAGACTGGAAAAATAAATTATACACTCCTAAAGATCAAAGCTATCTTGAACATCAGGGACATTTTTATCCTGTTTTAGGGGTGATGGGAGATAAGTATCGTTCTGATTTGGACAAACAAATATTTGTTTTGCCCGGATCAGCTACTCGTAAAAAATTACTGGCGAATAATTTTCGGATTATTATTGATGGCAAAAAGCAATTAACCAGTCAACAATTAAAACATGTACTACCGCTTTCAAAAGTTAATCGTTTAAAATCTAAACAATTGTTTGTGTCACAAGGAAGTTGGACCGTAGCTCATTGGGCTGAGGCCTTAGGGTTGCTGTTAGTTTTGTTTGGGTCCTTGTTCGGGACATCTTTATGGCGCATATTTGCTCGCCAACGCTATCGTGAAGCCCACTTTCTGCAAAAAACAGCATCATTATTTGTTTTTGAAGAGTGGCGTTATTACGCTCTTTTTAGTGTGCTGGGGATAGTTTTGGGGTTAATTGTTGGAATGATTACCTTTAATATGTACAATTATTTGTTATTGTTGTTGTTTGTTGGTGCTAGCTTTATCGTTGCCAATGTATATTTGATTATTCGACTTCGAGTGCTAGTTAAACAGGAGGCTTAAGTGGTGAGGTTAAAGTTACCCACGGAATTTATCGAAAAATATCAAAATTTATTGCAAGCTGAAGCTCCCGCTTTTTTTGCAAGTTTGCAGCAAAACATGACCAAAGCCTTTCGCTTAAATCCGTTACGTCCAAATTGGCAATCGGTTAAGGCTGATTTGTCTGAGCCAATTGAATATGTACCAACTGGATTTTATGGAGAAATTAATGGCCGATCTTTAGAGCATCAAACGGGTTATCTTTATAGTCAAGATCCAAGCGCAATGTATGTTGCGGAAGTTGCGGAGATTCACCCAGGAGAAAAAGTTTTAGATTTATGTGCTGCACCTGGAGGGAAATCAACTCAGTTAGCCGGAAAATTAGCTGGTCAAGGATTATTAGTTTCAAATGAAATTAATCGCGCAAGGGCTAAGATTTTGGCCGAAAATCTGGAAAGAATTGGTGCCAAAAATGTTTTAGTGGTGAATGAACGACCAGATCGGTTAGTGAAAACTTTCAAGGGCTTTTTTGATAAAGTTCTGGTTGATGCACCTTGTTCGGGCGAAGGAATGTTTCGCAAGGATCCAGCAGCGGTTAAATATTGGTCAGCAGCATATCCAGCTGAATGTGCTGCTCGTCAACGCGAGATTTTAACAAGTGCGTTGGAAATGCTACGTCCAGGCGGCCAATTGATTTATTCTACTTGTACTTTTGCTCCTGAAGAAGATGAACAGATAGCGGCTTGGTTACTAGAAAAAGCTGAGATTGCCAAAATTTTACCAATCAAAAAATGGCCACGGATGGATAGTGGTCATCCTGAATGGGCCAATGACCAAATTGAGCTGGAAAATTGTGTCCGGTTATTTCCACATCATTTTCAAGGTGAAGGCCATTTTATTGCTAAGTTTCAAGCAACTCAAGCATCCACGGGCACGATAAAGAAGAAAGTACGTAAGAAGAAAAAGCAGCACAGCAAATTAGTTTTTCGTGATTTGACAGCATCTGAAAAGAGTTATTGGCAAAAATTTGCTGCTACTCAATTTATTTCTAATTGGTGTAAAATTGCGGATTTGCGTGTTTTTAATGAACGATTGTTTTATTATCCGCAAAGCTGGCCAGATATTTCTGCATTACATTTTGTTCGTCCCGGCTTGGAGTTGGGGGTTTTTAAAAAAGGCCGCTTTGAACCAGCTTATAGCTTAGCATTAGCACAATTCCCGACTGAATCAAAAAATGTAATTCAATTAAGTATTGAGCAATGGAATCAGTATGTTCAAGGGTTACCCTTACGTGAAGCTGCTTTTAAACAATTGCCTGATGGTTGGTATTTACTGAGTTGCCAGCAAAAATCTTTTAGTTTTGGCAAATTAACTCAGGGAACTTTAAAAAATTCGTTTCCCAAAGGGCTGCGACTACGCTATGGAAATTAAGTGTTGAACAGAAATTTTATGTTGTCTGGTTAGTGATAAAAATAGGGTTGAATAAATGTATTCAACCCTATTTTTGACGCTCTTTTTTAAACTAAGTTCACAGAATTCTTTATTTTGATGGTTTATTTATTTATTTTAGTATGATATCATCATTTCAAGCGAATTATTAAGTGCAAAATGTATTTTATAGTTCGTATTTTATAAAGGGAGAGTTGATGATTGAAAATAAATCGTTATGGTGTGGCTATAGCTGGCGTGATTTTTCATTTAATGATTGGATCGGTTTATGCTTGGAGTGTTTTTACAGCTCCGATTGCCCAACAAACAGGATGGGATGAGTCGGCAGTAGCTTTGGCCTTTAGTATCGCGATTTTCTTTTTGGGAATGTCAGCTGCTTTCATGGGCCGTTTAGTTGAAGTTGCAGGTCCGCGTTTGACAGGAACAATTGCAAGTGTTTTATACGGATTAGGGATGGCTTTAACAGGAATGGCTTTGCATGTTCATTCATTATGGCTACTGTACATCGCTTATGGAGTAATTGGGGGACTCGGTTTGGGATCAGGTTATGTAACCCCAGTTTCAACAATTATTAAATGGTTCCCAGATAAACGTGGCTTAGCTACGGGTTTTGCTATCATGGGTTTTGGTTTTGCTGCCTTATTAACGGGACCGATTGCACAGCAGTTAATGATGACAGTAGGTTTGGAAAGAACTTTTTATTATTTGGCTGGTGGCTATTTTGTCATAATGTTGTTAGCGGCTCAATTTATCCGAACACCACAGAAATCTCAAGAATTAAAAAAAGTAGTAGAAGTTCAGGGCAAACGACTGACGGCTGGCCCTGAATTAACGGCGAATCAAGCTGTTAAAACCCGGTCATTTAAACTATTATGGTTGATGTTCTTTATTAATATCACTTGTGGAATTGGATTGGTTTCCGCAGCTTCACCTATGGCTCAGTCAGTGACTGGAATGACAGCAACGGCCGCTGCGGTCATGGTTGGAATTATTGGTTTGTTTAATGGTTTTGGTCGCTTAGTCTGGGCAACTTTGTCTGATTTTATTGGTCGACCGCTTACCTTCAATCTGATTTTTTTACTGGATGTTATCATGTTGGGTTTGATGTTATTATTTAATTTACCATTAATTTTTGTTATGGCACTTTGTCTTTTGATGACTTGTTACGGGGCTGGGTTTTCGGTTATTCCAGCTTACTTAGGCGATATTTTTGGTACTAAGAATTTGGGAGCAATTCATGGCTACATTTTAACTGCATGGGCGGTTGCTGGAATAGTGGGCCCCTTGTTGTTGTCAGTGACTCACCAATTGTTTCAGAGTTACACCGTAACCTTGATGACGTTTATTTTGGTTGATTTAATAGCATTGGCAGCTTCTTTTTGGATTCAACGTGATTTTATTGAAAATGGACAATTGAATAATAAAACTGAATAGTTATAAGTAAAAAGAAAAGTTCTGGGACGTTGCGTCCTAGAACTTTTTTTATTTGAATTTAATTTGTTGTTTAAAATTATTTAAGTCAGTTGAAAGAAGATAGGGTACTTGTTGAAGTTCTGTAGGATTAGCACACCCCAATAAAGCAAAGATGCTTTTTAGTTGTTTTTTCAAATCCTCAATTAAATTAATCAAACCTGCAACATCTTTTTTTATCAAAGTATGCAGAAAGAGACCAGCAATTCCAACGTTATCTGCACCTAAAACCAAGCATTTAACAATGTCAAGTGCATCCCGAATGCCACCTGAAGCTGTAAATGAAAAACTACTAGCAAAATGTTGACTAGCCAATAAAGTTTCAGCAGTTGTCAGGCCAAAATTATTCAATAAAGAAAAATCTTTTGCCCGCCGGCGCTGATTTTCAATTTTGGCAAAATTAGTTCCACCATGACCTGAAAGATCAACATTTTTAACACCTATTTTTTGCAAACGTTCCAAAGTTGCAGGACTAATTCCAAAACCAACTTCTTTAACTATAACTGGGACTGAAAGACCAGATATAATTTGTTGTAGATTTTCTTCCCAATAAAATTGCCGGTCGCCTTCAGCCATGACGATTTCTTGGGCAGCATTTAAATGGACTTCTAGCAAGTCAGCTTGCAGCATCTCAACAGCAGCTCTGGCATCAGCCAAATTGTGACTAGCACCGATATTACCGATCACCAAACCATTAGGTAGATTTTGGCGGACAATTTTAAAACTAGCAGCTGCTTGCGGAAATTTCAAAGCAATGCTTTGAGAGCCAGTAGCCATCGGAATGTCAGTTGCGGCAGCGGCAGTGGCTAGTTTTTGATTCAATTTAGCAGTTTCTGGGCTGCCACCAGACATAGCGTTGATAAAAAAAGGGGCTGCAATTTTTTTACCTGCTAAAGTTGATGTTAGGTTTACTTTGGCAACTGAAATTTCTGGTAAATTATTTGGTATCAGTCGAACTTCAGCTAATCCGTTATCAGGCTGAGCTTGGTAAAACTTTTCGGCTAAAAAGACATGCTCGTCTTTGCGATGTGAATGTTGATCGTACACCAAACCCGTCCTTTCTAAAATTAGTCAATTACTTGATGAACATGTAAATCTAACTGTTCAATACCAGCAGATTTCCAAGAACTCATTAATTCTTGGGTATCAATTTGTTGGTCAATGACGACGATTCCACAATCACCACCACCAGCACCTGAAGTTTTAGCAGCTCCACAGCTTTGTTCAGCAGAAATGCATAGTTGGTGCAAAAGTGGCGTTTCAATTTGGACATTACTGAGGTTGCCTAGAGCTTGTAATAGCTTGCGATTATAACGAATCTCTTTTTGAATTAAGGACAAGCTCTGTACTTGAAAGCCCTTAATCATCCGTTTTAAGCAGGCCTTGCTCTCTGTGAGAAAATGTTGATACTCAGCCTGGTTTTCAGCTATTTTAATGCCAACTGCATCAACTAAATGGGAGGTTGATGCTGGTGAACCAGTCCAACCAATCAATAATTTTAAATTTTTTGGTGGAGTCAATAAGTCAATTTGGAGTTGGGGCCAAGCAACATCAATCAGTTTTTTTAATGAAAAGCGATGACGTGCGCTACGCAACCATTTTCGATCAAAAGAACGATAAGCAATCCAACCACCGTAAACACTGGCAGCAATATCACCTAACGAGCCGTTTCCTTGAATATCTAAGTGAGCGATAGCTGCTAACTTAAATAGTTGATTTTTACTGATTGATAATCGATAAAAATGACAGAGCGCTTTAATGGTGGCAACAGTGACTGCTGCTGAACTTCCCAAGCCATATTTTTTCCCATCAGGACTATCAAGATCACTATCAATTTTCAGATGATAACATTTCATTTGTTTACCCAATAGTTGGGCGTAATTTTCAGTTAAGTGAATGGCCGATAGAATATAATGAAATGGATTATCGCGATTATCGAAAACCATATTATTGCCTTCGCGTTTCCAAAACAGCGAATTTTCTTGATATTGCTTAGAATAAATTGAACCGTAGTCATCACTTTCTTGGACTGTAACAGTTACAAATTGGTTAAGTGCTACTAGGATTGCAGGGTAGCCGGTTTCTACAACGGCATATTCACCTGCTATGTAGAGTTTTCCCGGAGCTTTGACCGTAATCAAAAAATCATGTCCCTTCGACAAATAGTTTTTAACATTCAATAAGTTTAACACCTGGACCTGGAAAAGCTTCAACAATTTGTTCTGGTGTAAAAGCAGTTGACAAAGCCCGAATAATTTGAGGACTTTCAGCCTTTGAGCAAATAACTTTAACATTTGGTCCAGCATCTAATGTATAATAACAGCAAATTCCCTCTGAACGCAACTTTTCAATAATTTCCATTGCAACTAAGCTAGCTGGCTCGAAATAAGAAAAGGGTGGTCGAGCACTTAAATTCAAAGCATGCATTCGGAGAGCGTTTGATTCAGCTAACTGGCCTAATAATTGTAAGTTATGCTCTTTAACAGCCTGAATGGCAGCTGATAAGTCTTGATTAGTGCTGGTTATCCAAGCAGGATAGTATGGTGAGGTTGTAACTACTCGTTGCATACCCGTTCGACTGGAAATCTTTTTTTGTTGTCGATCGATAATCACTGCCAGCATTTCGATATCCCAATCAACTTTTTCATCAATCGGAATAGCGTAAGAATCTAAATCAGAAGTTCCTGGTTGCCATTCAACGAATCCACCATAGATCGACCGTGTCGCAGAACCAGAACCACGCCGCGCTAAACGAGAAAGTTCGCGTCGCGTTAAATTTAAACCAGCTGCGGTGCTTGCAGCTAATGCAAGCGCAGCAAAGGCCGATGCAGAAGAAGCTAACCCGGCTGCATTTGGAACATGATTACTGGAATAAATTCGAGCAAATCCTGCTTGTGGGTTCATTTGCCGAACTAGGTCTAAAAAGGGAGTGATTTTTGTTGTCTCAATTTTCTTTTGATCTAAATAAAAAGTATCTTCAGTATATATCGAGTTAAATTCAACAGTTGTGTCGGTGTAGAAGTGATCAAGTGTTAACGAAAGACTGCCATTCATTGGAAGCATTAATTGTTGATCCTTTTTACCCCAATATTTAATTAAAGCAATATTTGTATGTGCACGAGCACTTGCTATTTGACTAGTCATTAAAATTCTCCTTTAGCGCTAGGGGTTGAATCCAATAATTAGCAGCTCCAGCCTCTGTTAAGACTTGAGCTGCTGTTTGAGCTGCTTTTTCGCTGGGCATTAAACAAATGAAGCAACCACCACGGCCACCGCCAGTTAGTTTACTGCCCAGTGAGCCTAATTTTAGACTTAAATCGATTAATTTATCCAAACGAGGACTGCTGACTCCTAGAGCAGCCAAAGCCTTTTGGGCAGCACAAAAGGTCTGGCCTAAACCGATGGAATCATTTTGGGCTAATTGTTGGCGGGCTGCATAAGCCAAGTTTTCTAAATCACTTAATAAAAGTGTTGTTTTTAATGGAAAATTGATCATGCGTTGTTTAACACTGGCAACTGCCGCGACAGTTTTGCCTTTAATACCACTATCACAAATTAATAGCCAAGCATCAAGATTGATGGGAATGGTTAGTAACTGCTTACCTTTAATCATCCAGATCGGTTGTGAACTAGCAGAAGTTGCGGCGTCTAACCCACTGGGATTACCATGAGTATCGGTTTCAGAAATATTGGTCAACTGCAATAATTTTGTTTGGGTTAGTGGTTGTTGGAAATAATTGTAGAGAGCACGAGTGACGGCGATTGCTGCCGCTGCTGAAGATCCCATTCCACGCTCTTCGGGTAATTGACTGCTAATTTTAATCTTTAAACCGCATTCGCTGCTATAATCAAATAATTTTTCTGTTAAAATATAACGAATTAAATGTTGTAAGCCTAACATATTTTCTGGCAGGTTGTTTAAATCACCAGAAAAATAGCGACACTCGATTAAAACCTGCTTTTTTTCAAGCGGTTCAATGATCACTTTAGTCTTGACCTCTGATAATGGCAGTGCGATTGAGGGCTTGCCATAAACAACTGAATGTTCTCCTATTAAGATTATTTTGGCATGGCTTTGTCCCAGACCAAATTTTTTGTTTCTATTAGAAGCCAAAACGGATAGCTCCTTTTCCTTTTTTAATTTCACAATAATAATAATACTACAAAAATGGAATTTAAAAACTAAATATATCTTAAACAAACTAATCGTTAGTTAAAGCCCCTTGATTTATCAGTTTGAATACACTTGGCTAACATCAATTTCCTAAATTGACCTATGGATCGATAATTCAATTTTTTTAATCGGCTGAATATGCTAAAATCAATCTTGGATTCTTTTTCGGAGAGGCGGATAAATATGAAATCTGGAGTAACTTATGCGGTTGTTGATTTAGAAACAACTGGGACTGAATTAACCGGTAAACGGCGCTTGATTCAGTTTAGTTGTGTTTTTTTGAAAAACCGAAAAATTATTAATAGTTTTAATACTTTGGTCAATCCACAGCAACCGCTGTCAGCAGAAATTCAACAGTTAACCAAGATTAAGCCGGAAAAGCTGCGCAAAGCTCCTTTATTTGAAGATGTGGCAGCAACGATTTACGCTTTGCTGCAAAATACAACTTTTGTTGCCCATAATATTAATTTTGACTACAATTTTTTAAATTTAGAACTCGAACGAGTGGGCTACCCATCGCTAAATTTAGCTGGAATTGATACGGTTCAATTGAGTCAAACCCTTTTACCGACACTCCCTAGTTTTAAACTGAACTATTTAAGTGAATATTTGAATTTGACCCACGCTCGTCCGCATCAAGCTGATAGTGATGCTGCAGCTACGGCTGAACTGTTTTTGCTACTGCAGCAAATGATAAATCAACTGCCATTAGAAACTTTAAACATTCTATGTCAATTTCGCAATGCCTTTTTACGGCAAACTGGTGATTGTTTTGTTGAAGCTCAGCAGCAAAAGAAGCAGCAGCAAACAGCTCTGCCTGATTATTTGATTAAGGTTGAAAATTTAATTTTGCGTCGCAATACTTTTCAAAGTGAAGTTCAACAAAAAAGTGAATATCCGCTAACTGACCGAGCAAAACAACAGCTTTTTGCTGGCTTATTGGATTGGCGCCAGCCGCAAGCAGAAATGATGGATTCATTACATCAAGCTCTAAATCAACAAATTCCTAAACTATTAGTTGAAGCTCCAACTGGCTTAGGCAAGTCATTAGGCTACTTAGTGCCAGCATTGTACGAAACAGCCCCAGGCCGTAGTTGTGTTGTCAGTACTGCTACGACGGCCTTGCAAAGTCAATTAGTTGATCAAGTGATACCATTGCTACAGCAGTTATTACCGTTTAATTTTAATGTCGCTGTATTTAAAGGAAGCTTCCATTATTTAGATTTAGCCAAATTTTCAACTGCTTTAAAGCAGCCCCAAAGTGGTCAATCACGTTTGCTACAATTGCGGATTTTGATTTGGCTGTTAGTTACAAAAACCGGCGATTTGGCCGAATTGCATTTGACGAAGTATCAAGATCCATTGTTTGAGCAAATTAGGCATACTGGTTGGTCAAGCTTAAATCCTGAAAGTCCTTTTAATGCTTATGATTTTTTGAAACAACAGCGCCAGCAGCTGCAAGAAGCCGATTTAATCGTGACTAATCACGCCTATTTGATGCAACATGCAGCTGAGTTAGGAAATCAGCAACGTTTTTTAATTATTGATGAAGCACAGCATTTAAACCAAACTGCTTTGCAGGCTAGTCAGCAACAGTTAGACTTTGATCAAATTAAAATACAAAGTGATACTTTATTGGTTATGATGCAGTCACAGCAGTCATTTTCATTAGAAGATTTGATTGTTCAAGGCCTGTTACCAGTACAGCAAGCACGCAAGCTAATTCACCTTGTTCGAATCATTGACCAGCAGGTTCCAGAGCTGCGTGAAAAAATTATTAGGCGATTTATTTTGCCGCAAAAAAGTTCGACAACCATTTTTGAAGACTTTATTTCGCTAAATGATTTATATGGCTTTTTGAAAGAAAATATTAATCAATTTCAAGCAGTTACCAGAGCAACAGAGCAGTTGCTTGAGTTATTCTTGAAATTACAAAAAAAATTCAAGTCGGCAACTTTCAGCCAGCGACTTGATACAACAGCAGCGAATTTTTTGGCAGAGCTTTTTGATTGGCTAACTCAACTTTTGCAGGAATTAACAGCTTGGCAATATTTTGATTTGTCACAAGTTGAGCAGTGGGGGAAGTCTAGTTATTTGAAATTACGGCTTCCGTTAACTCATGAGGCAGCACATCTACACGCTTTATTTGGGGCGTTTCAAACTACTGATTTTTTGGAAAATCAAATCTATCAAAACTTTGATCAGACGATTTTCATTGGAGCTAGCTTGACCTTGCCTCATAAAAAGCAAAATTTCAGCTGCCAACAGCTGGATTTACCAGCTACGACACCGTTTATCAAATTACCAGATCTCTTTGATTATCAGAGTCAAGCACTGGCTTTGATTGGTAGTGATGGTCCAGATATCGTCAATCAGCGTTCAGCTTATGTAAACTATTTGGTTAGTTCTTTGACCGAGATTCTTTTGCAGGCGCCGGCTAAACAGACAATGATTTTATTTAATTCGCAAGCGGCACTAGAAACTGTTTACCAAGAATTACAAAATAATCAAGTTGGGGTTGAGCGTCAGTTATTAGCACAAGGAGTTACTGGCAGTAACGAAAAAATCATCAAGAATTTTACTTTAGGATCTAAAATGGTTTTATTGGGTACAGGTACCTTTTGGGAAGGAATTGATTTACCGCAAGATCAACTTGAAGAATTAATTATTGCCCAGTTGCCATTTTCATCACCAGATACACCACTAAATCAATTAAGATTTAAAAAAATGCGTCAGCAGCAACAATCACCATTTTGGGACTATTCATTGCCTGAAGCTATGCAGCGATTGCAACAAGGCGTTGGCCGGCTGATTAGAACTCCAACCGATCGCGGGGTAGTAATTATTTTGGATAGCAGGATTGTTACGCGAAAGTATGGTCAGCAACTGCAGCAAGCTTTACCGGCGGCTATGCCCTTGAAAATTTTAGAGACCGATCAGATATCTAAGGAATTAGCAAAGTTTTGGTGAAAATTAGTTAACTGGGTTCAAAAAAAAAGAGTTTATTGCTATAATTAAGCGGTAGTTTATAAGAATTTTTGGAAAAGAGAGGCATTCATGAGAAGAGCTGATCAACATCGAAATCAACTGATAAGAACAATTGCTTGGGCATTATTAGTTCTCGTGGTTGTCGGGGCGGGGATTATCTATTGGCAAGCAGCGGCACCGTTGAATGATGCTAAAAAAAGTGCGGTGGCCATGGCTGAAAAATATGGTAAGTTAAAATCAACTTCAGCGTTTTACTGGTATAATCGTCAACAAACTTATTATACGGTTGCGGGTAAAAACCAGGCTAACCAGTCAGTTTATGTAATGGTGGCGCAAAAAGGTGGTCATATCAATATCTATCAGCAAAGTAGTGGCATTACTAGTCAACAGGCACAACAGACTGTAAAAAGCAGTCAGCATCCGCGCAAAATTGTTAAAACAGCTTTCGGTAAATGGAAGAAACAGGCGGTTTGGGAAGTTACCTATGTCAATAAAAATGGGCGGATGTGTTACACTTTGCTCAGCTTCAAAAACGGTTCACTAGTTAAAACAATTCAAAATATCTGATGATAAAGGAGCCTTTTGATCAATGAAATTTGCAAAAAGAGTATTGCAGGCCTCACCATCAGCAACTCTAGCTCTCTCTGCTAAGGCTAAACAAATGGTAGCAGATGGGATCGATGTTATTAATCTTGGTGTTGGCGAGCCCGATTTTCAAACATCAGCAGCAATTAAACAAGCGGCAATTAAAGCAATTAATGATGGTAAAGCTGATTTCTACACCCCAGCTAATGGGATTTTGCCTTTGCGACAGGCAATTTGTGATCGATTGAAAGCTGACTTCGGTGTGACTTTTCAACCGGATCAGGTTACAGTAACTGTTGGTGGCAAATTTTCATTGTATGTTCTGGCCCAGACCTTATTTGAGTCAGGGGATGAGGTTTTAATTCCACTTCCTTATTGGGTCAGTTATGGCGAACAAATAAAATTGGCGGACGCACAACCAATTTTTGTGCAGCCTAAATCAAGCAGTAAGGTTACGGTAGCAGAGTTGGAATCAGCTCGGACTTCTAAGACACGCGCTGTGATCATTAATTCACCACAGAATCCAAGTGGATTGGTTTATTCTAAAGCTGAACTAATGGCGATTGGTGAGTGGGCAGTGGAACATGATGTGATTTTACTGGCAGATGATATGTATGGCAAACTAGTTTATAACGGAAATAAGTTTACCTCATTAATCCAATTATCTGAGCCAATTAGACGGCAAACAATCTTGGTGAGTGGTTTATCTAAAGCTTATGCAATGACGGGGTGGCGAATCGGTTACACAGTTGCAGATCAAGCTGTTATTAGTAAAATGAACACAATTATTAGCCATGCAACCAGCAATTTGGCAGCTGTTAGTCAGTATGCAGCACTGGCTGCTTTGACTGGTGATCAGTCTGTGGTCGAAAAAATGCGCCAAGCATTTGAGCAACGGCTTAATACAATTTATCCGGAACTGATAGCAATTCCTGGTTTTGAGTTACCGCAAAAACCTGAGGGAGCTTTCTATCTGTTTCCGAAAGTAGCGGCTGCCGTAAAAATGGCTGGGTTTAGTTCTACAGAAGAATTTGCAACAGCGTTACTAGAACAGGCCCATGTAGCTGTTGTGGCTGGTGTTGGTTTTGGGATGCCAGATCATCTTCGCTTAAGCTATGCTACTGATTTAAAGAGTTTACAAACCGCAATTAAGCGGATTAAAGAATTTATGCAACAGTTTGTTTAGGAGGAATAGAGTTTGGATACGATCAATATTATCGACGCTAAAAATCATGTTGACCAGGAAGTTAAGATCGGTGTTTGGTTAACTAATAAGCGTTCGAGTGGGAAAATTGCTTTTTTGCAATTGCGTGACGGAACCGCCTATTTTCAAGGGGTAGTTGTCAAAAGCGTTGTTGGTGAAGAAATGTTCAAGTTAGCCAAAGAGTTGCGCCAGGAAGAAAGCTTTTATGTTACCGGTACAATTCATGAAGATACTCGTTCACATTTTGGTTATGAAATCGAAATTTCACAGGTTGAAAAAGTCGGTTCAAGTGAAGATTATCCAATCACCCCTAAAGAGCATGGAGTAGACTTTTTGATGGATCACCGTCATTTATGGTTACGCTCGAAAAAGCAGTTTGCAATTATGAAAATTCGCAACGAAATGATTCGTGCAACTTATGAATTCTTTAATCGCAATGGTTTTATCAAAATTGATGCTCCAATTTTAACTGGTTCTGCTCCAGAAGGAACAACTGAACTTTTCCACACTAAGTATTTTGATCGTGATGCCTATTTATCACAATCGGGTCAGTTATACGAAGAAGCCGGTGCAATGGCCTATGGCAAGGTATTTTCTTTTGGACCAACTTTTCGAGCTGAAAAATCAAAAACCCGCCGTCATTTGATTGAATTTTGGATGGTTGAACCTGAAATGGCGTTCATGCATCAAGAACAAAGTTTGGAAATTCAAGAACGGTATATTGCCTTTTTGGTTCAGGGAGTTCTAGACAATTGTCAATATGAGCTTAAATTATTGGATCGTGATCCAAAAGTATTGGAAAAATATACTAAACTACCTTATCCGCGGATTTCTTATGACGAAGCAATAAAATTATTGCAAGATTCTGGTGAATTTGGTAATTTGGAGTGGGGTGTTGATTTTGGTTCTCCTGAAGAAACATATTTGGCTGAACATTTTCAACTACCAGTTTTTGTTATGAACTATCCAAAAGCAATTAAACCATTTTATATGAAACCTCATCCAACACGCGATGATGTGGTAATCTGTGCTGATTTATTAGCACCTGAAGGCTACGGCGAAATTATCGGTGGTTCAGAACGGGCTGTTGATCCAGAATATTTAACTGAGCAAATTAAAAAGGCTGGCTTAAATGAAGCTGATTACCAGTGGTATCTTGATCTACGACGCTACGGTAGTGTGCCGCATGCTGGGTTTGGCTTAGGTCTAGAAAGAGCAGTAACTTGGATTACTGGTGAAGAACATATTCGTGAATCAATTCCATTCCCACGGCTGTTGAATCGAATTTATCCGTGATCGAATTCAAATATTTTTTAAAGAAGCGGCAAGTGCCGAGTGTTTCGGCCTTGGCGCTTTTATTACCTATAAAGGGGGAATGCTAGATGGAAAAAGCTTTAAAACAGTTTTTACAGGCTGGAAATATGACCGTTGCTAACTTACTGTTGCAAAATTATCGTCAGTTGGGAATGAATGAGCAAGAATTGGTTTTGTTTTTAGAACTTAGCAGCTCGATTCAAGCTGGTGATTCTTTTCCAGCTATTGACCAGATTGCCAGTTACATGCACTGTGATTCAAATCAGCTTTATCAGTTATTACACCGGCTTTTTGAGAAAAAATTGTTGGAGATTAAATCTGTTACTGATGAAAACGGCAAAAGCCATGATGTTTATCAATTTGATTTAATGTATGAAAAGCTTTTCTGGCTGTTACGGCAAAAAGACCAGCAAACGCAGCAGCAGATTTTAGTAGTTGATCAGAGTGAAATTTTTCAGGCAATCGAAAAAGAATTCGGTCGAACCTTATCACCGATTGAAATGGAAACTATTGAACAATGGTTTTCTGAAGATCATTATCAGCCTGAGTTGATTTTACTGGCTCTACGTGAAGCAGTGCTCAGTCAAGCTTATAGTTTGAAATATATTGATCGAGTTTTATTAAGTTGGGAGAAAAAAAACATCAAAACCGCAGCTCAAGTTCAGCAGCTGAAAGAGCAACAGCGCGAGCGGCGACTGCAACGCCAGCAGACTAATTTCAGTCAACGGGCTGCTGCAGCTAAAAAGCCTAAGATTCCCTTACAACGCTGGGCGCACTCGGATAATCCGGCAGGGGGTGATGATTGATGTTGACAGCTAGTCAAACTCAGCAGGCAATTAAAATTATGGGTCAGAAATTTCCTGATGCAACTACGTCTTTGGTGGCTGACACTCCGTTTCATTTTTTGCTGGCAGTTATTCTAAGTGCTCAAACAACCGATAAAGCTGTTAATCGTTTGACTCCCCAACTTTTTGCCCGTTACCCAACACCTGAATCACTTGCAACTGCAACCGAATGTGAAGTGATACCATTAATTAAAACAATTGGATTATATCGCAATAAGGCTAAACATTTGATTGGTTGTGCTCAAGGACTGGTTAGTAAATTTTCCAGTCAAGTTCCGCAAACCAGATCGGAGTTAATGCAATTAGCTGGTGTTGGTCAGAAAACGGCTAATGTTATCTTAGCTGAATGCTTTAATATTCCTGCCCTAGCTGTTGATACTCACGTTTCTCGTGTTGCTCGTCGTTTAGCGATGGTGTCACCACAAGCTAAGGTCGCAGAGATTGAAAAAACTCTCAAGCAAAAATTACCGTCTGAAAGCTGGATAGCAGCTCATCATCGTATGATTTATTGGGGCAGGTATCAATGTATGGCACGTAAGCCTTTGTGTGAGTCTTGTCCACTATTATCGCTTTGCGCGTTTGGAAAAAAACAAGTTTAAAAAAATCCGCTGATTTTATTCAGCGGATTTTTTGCTTTTAATTTTGCTGTTAGATCAAGGATTCTTAGTCTGGTTGTTATTATTGGTAGTAGTTGAGCTTGAGCTCGATGAACTTGGTTCTGATGAGCTGCTTGAAGTCTCACTGCTGTTTGACGAGCTAGGCTCTACTGTACTGCTTGATGGTTCACTGCTGCTTGATGAACTACTTGATGAACTGCTTGAGAAAACGCTACTTGATGAAACCATTGAGCTGATTGATGAACTAGAACTTGAACTAGAGCTACTGGATGATGAACTAGATGAACTATCATCGCTATCACTATCAGCAGTGGTGGCTCCTGGTGAACCAGCTAGATATAATTCTCTGACGCCATTAACGTACTTGACATAGACATTACTTGGTCGTTTCCAATCAGTATTAGTCTTGCCTTCTGAAATGTAAGACATGGCATTTTTATAGAAGTAAGAAGCTATTTCAGCGGTTGCCGGCGTTAAATAATTTCCAGTCTCGTATTGATGATCATAACCGACCCAAACGGAAATTGAATAATGCTTGGTATAGCCATTGAACCACGAATCCATATCCGCATTGCTAGGGAACTTAGAAGCAACGTCATCGGGATAACTGTTGGTTCCGGTTTTTCCAGCTTGATATAAGCCGCTAATGTTGGCAGCTTTCCCAGTACCTAAGGAACTAGTAATTACATCTTTTAACATATCGGTAATCATATAAGCCGTTGAAGACTGCATTACTTGAGTGCCACTAGATGAAAAGCTCTTGGTTTCGCCATCATTGGTTTCAACACTGCGAATATAACTTGGCTTGTAGTAAGTACCTCCATTGGCAAAGGCCGCATAACCGGCCGCATTTTGCAAGGTGGAAGAATACAAACCAATCCCATTTTGAAATTCCAATGTTTTGCTGTAATTGAATCCCAACTTACTAATGAAATTCTGGGCTTTAGTAATCCCGACAGCTTGTAAAGCACGAATGGCGGGAATATTTCGTGACTGAACTAAAGCACTTCGCATAGTAATTGATCCTTGATATTCATGATCAAAATCGTATAACGAAATATTAGTTCCAGGATAGGTATACTTAGTATCCTTTAGTTTTTGATAGGTAGCCCAACTGAGATTCTCAATCGCCGGTCCATAGTCCATCAAGGGCTTAGCAGTTGAACCGTTTGTTCGATCTGTTTGGACTGCTCGGTTAAGACCGAAAGTAACGTTGCCGGTTTTTCGTCCACCAATCATGGCTACAATCGCACCGTTATTTGGATTAACGATAGTTGAAGCAATTTGCAATCGATTATCTGGATAAGAAATATAATTATCAGTATTGGCTAACTGATATAAATGTTTTTGAGCATTCATATTTAAGTTTGTGTAGACTTTCAATGAATTGGTATACGGATTGTAACCCTTAGCCTTTAAATCTTCAATAACTTGCTTGATATAAGAATCCGCAATTTTTTCATTGCTGTTAGTGTTTTCTGAATTATGAGTTTGAACTAATCCCGTAGTAATACTTTCAGCTTCAGCTTGACTAGCTTGAGCCGACGTAATTTTTTTATTAGCAACCATTGCACTTAAAACTTCATTCCGTCGTTGAGTAGCAAGTTTCGGATTAGTGTATGGATTATAGTCGGTTGGTGCGTTAGGAATTCCTGCAATTAAAGCGGTTTGAGCTAAGTCCAGCTGCTTGAGCGATTTGCCGTAATAGTAATGGGCGGCTGTTTGCATTCCGTAATTACCAAAACCCATAAAGACCTTATTAACATAGAAAGTTAAAATTTGCTCTTTACTATAGGTATTATCAAGTTTTAATGCTAACCAAGCTTCTTGGGCTTTCCGTTTAAAGGTTTGATCAGAGCGTTTGGTTGAAAAATATGATAATTTAATTAATTGCTGATCCAATGTACTTCCGCCTTGGAGTCCACTTGAAGAACCAGTTAAATTTGCTAGGGCAGCTCCAGCAATTCGCACTGGGTCAATCCCGTGATGTTTGTAAAATCGTCGGTCTTCAATTGAAACTACGGCGTCTTTTAATTGCTGGGGAATTTGACTACTGGAAACATAACGCCGATTTTCAGTACCTAAACTCATAATTTTTTTATTATCAGCATCATAAAAAACAGTGGATCCACTACTACGTAAATTCTGCTCACTTAAAACGGGAGCGTTTTTTGCGTACATAAAAAATAAAGTTGCGCCCAGCGCAATTCCAATTTCTAACAAAATAATTAGACTAAGAAATAATCGCTTAAAAAAAGTACCAATTGGTGAGCTGGGTTTGCGCTTTTTTGGTAGCGGTCGGCGCTTTTTCACTGGTCGCTCATGCTTGGCTCGTGAGTAATTTGAATTCTGCTTGTTCATGCTGTACTCCTTCTTTATTTCAGTTGTTCAATCAACAAATCAACTTTGGTTAAATAAGGGATTAAAGGCTGGTACCCATATTTAATAGAAAAGCCCTGACTGCTGATTACTTTTTTGGGAATTGATTTCCGCTTAGTTGTTTGTTTTTCCCAGTAGCTAAATAAAATTGCGGCTGGCAGGAGAAACAATTCCTGAGTCGAGGAAAACTTTATAATAGTAAAACAAATGCCTCCTTGTTGAGTGCAAGCTTGCATGTGCTTGATTTGATGGGGATGAAAATTACTGAGCGGAAATGAAGTGTGATTGCGGGTTTCCTTGGCTTCAAAATCCAAATAGTATCCCTGATAAACGCCGTTATAATCAGTTGTTGATGCTTGTTTAAAATAAGCTTCTTTAATAACAGCAGCACTACGTCTGGGATAATCGACTTGAACAATTTGAATCGGAACTGGTTTTTTATGGATCACCGCTTGATGATGGTCTAAATAATATTGGTTAGTAGTGTTCAATTCATCTTCTAAAGACATCCCGCGATTACCGAAAATGATTTGTTCATTTTTAGCAGAATGCGAATTGTTTTCGTATTTTAAATTGGTAGGCGGTCGATAGGATTGACCATTTGGATAACGAATAACCATGCTTTTCACTTCCATTCGACTTATTATACCAACTTGGCAGAAAGTTGGCAAAAACCGCCGCTTCAGCTTGAAAATAAATAACGTGTTAAAATATGGCTGGTAGGTGAATTTTATGAAATTGTGGTTGACAGGTTATCGAAATTATGAAATGAATATTTTTCAACCAACTGATCGACGCATTAAAATTTTGCGTGAATTAATTAAAGAGCAATTACAAGAAAAAATTTACAACGGCTTAGAATGGTTGCTAATTGGTGGAGAACCAGGAATTGAACAGTGGGGTGCCGAAGCCGGGATAGCTTTAAAAAAAAGTGAACCATCATTAAAGATTGCTTTGATGTTACCCTACAAAGAATTTGGCAATCGCTGGAAACCGGAAAGGCAAGATCAGTTAAGCCAATTGAAAAGTCAAGTGGATTTTGTTGGAGAAGTTAGTCAGCAATCGTATACTTCACCACAACAGCTTCGTAATTGGCAGCAGTTTATGTTGAAACATACTGATGAAGCATTGATGATCTACGATTTGCAATATCCTGGCAAAAGTCAATATGCTTATCAAGCTATAAAAAGGTATCAAGATTCCAATGATTACAATTTAGATTTGCTTGATATGGATTGGTTGGAAGTCAGCAGTCAGGACTATTTAACTGAAAATACAGAAAAAGATTTGCAATAATTTCTGAGTTTGGTATAATAGATAAAGTTTCAGGTTGAGTTTCCAGATGAATATGAGGTGCATTTCTGTGGAAAAGATAAATTTTACTCCGAAAGATATCGTTGACAAACATTTTCGTCCAAAGATGCGGGGGTATGATCCAGCTGATGTTGATGAGTTTTTGGATGATGTCATTAAGGACTATGAAACTTATTCCAAAGAGACTCAACGGCTGCAGATGGAAAATGATCGTTTGGTCAGCCAAGTTGATGAATTGACAAAACAATTGTCAGTCAGCAAAACGGGTCAGGCTAGTCGGCCAGTTTCAAATGTAACTAATATGGATATCCTGAAGCGATTATCAAATTTAGAGCGGCACGTTTTTGGCGCTCAGTTAAATGATGATGATCAGCCAAATAATCATTTTTAGATGATTGAATAAAAATATTTTGTAGGTTTCTGGTAATCGCGGTCTGCTTTAAGCAGGCTGAGGAAAGTCCAAGCTTGCACAAGCTGAGATGCTTGTAGTGATCGTGCTCGCTGAAAAAATAAGGCGGGGTACCTTTTTAGGTAACGGCAAATAAAAGGGCTAAGGTTTCGGCTATGCCTGAGTAGTTTTGAAAAGTGCCACAGTGACGAAGCAGTATTGGAAACAATACTGATGGAACGCGGTAAACCCCACGAGCAGGTAACCCAAATTATGGTAGGGGCGCTTCATGTCGGAAATGAACTAAGCATGGGGGCAGGCAATTGCCTGGAGATAGATGATTACCACCGATTCTGGTTCCTGGATCAGATGACGTACGGAACGTGGCTTATAGAGGCTTACAACTTACAGGAAAGGTAGGGAGCTCAGTGTTCCTTGCCTTTTTATTTTGGAAATGGGGCGTAGAAATGAAAAAATTTAATTTAATTGCCGCTTGTGCGGCCGGAATTGAAAGTGTTGTTGGAAATGAATTGCGTCATCTAGGTTATCAAGTTCAGGTTGAAAACGGTCGAGTACGTTTTCAAGGCACAATTGAAGATGTTCTTAAAACCAATCTGTGGTTGCGGACGGCAGATCGAATTAAAATAGTGATGGCTGAGTTTCCGGCTAAAACGTTTGATCAATTATACGAAGAAACAAAACAAGTTGCCTGGGATGAGTTGTTGCCAATGGATGCTGCTTTCCCGGTTGCTGGTCGTTCACAAAAGTCTCAATTGCATAGCGTTCCTGATGTCCAAGGAATTGTTAAAAAAGCCGTGGTTGATAAATTAGCTCAAGTTTATCATCGACATGGACATTTGCCAGAAACTGGAGCGGTTTTTCCCTTAGAAGTTGCCATTAATAAGGATCAAGTCTTATTGACCTTAGATACAACTGGTTCCAGTTTATTCAAACGTGGATATCGGATTGAAAAAGGGCCCGCTCCTTTAAAAGAAAACTTTGCCGCGGCTTTAATCTACTTAGCTCATTGGTATCCAGAAAAACCATTTATCGATCCGGTTTGTGGTTCAGGAACTTTACCAATTGAAGCAGCCTTAATCGGACACAATATTGCTCCGGGGTTTAAACGTAACTTTACTTGTGAAACATGGCCCTGGGTTGCCGCAGAGCTAAGTCAGCGAATCCGTGAAGAAGCGGCTGATTTAGCTGATTACGATCGCAAATTAGAAATTACCGGTTTGGATATTGATGGTCAGATGATTACAATTTCACGCTTGAATGCGCGGCAGGCTGGCTTGAGTAAAAAAATTACTTTTAAGCAGCAAGCTGTTAAGGATTTCAAAACAACGTTAACTGAGGGGGTAATTGTAGCCAATCCTCCATATGGGCAACGATTGAGCGATCAACGTGAGGTTCGACAATTATATCAGCAGATGGGAGAAGTTTTTCGTCCCTTAACGACCTGGAATAAATACTTTTTAACTAGCGATTTGCTGTTTGAAAATTTCTACGGTCAACGGGCTAACAAGCGGCGGAAATTATATAATGGTGCATTGCGAACGGACTTATTTCAGTATTGGGGTAAGAAAAAAAGGCAACCTAAAGATTAAATTTTAATCAATTACTAGCTGATATTTGAGTTTTCGCTGATGGAACAGTTATACTGAAGAAAATAACCAGTTTAAGCGGGTGAAATATTAAGCATGAAAAAAAGATTTCTTTATCAACCAGATCTTCCCACAACAATTATTTGTTGGTCCTACAGTCTGATCGTTTTGCTAATCAGTATTTTATTGTGGTTAGAGATTACTGTTTTTCAAATTTGGACAGTATTAGTTTTCTTGTTATTTTTGGTGATTGCTGGATTGCAAATCTTCTTTCGGCGTGTTGAAGTTACTACTCAAGAGTTGATTTTGCATACTGTAATCCCGCAAAATACCAAAAAGTTTACGCTGGCCGAGATTAGCGATTTACAATTACAATGGTACGGTTTGTCATTTAATACTAAATATCGGCAGCAACAATTAGTGTTAACACCAAAAAGTAAGAAAAATCTGTATAATATATTAAAAAAATAATTTATTGTCCGGATTTTAATTATTAAAATGCTATTTTTAGTGATAAATTAATGACAGTTGTCGTTTTTTAATTTATACTGAAGTCATCAACCAAGGGGAGGATTTCATCAGTGACAGACATAGAGATTGCACAGCAGACCAAGATGGAAAAAATTACACAGGTCGCAGCTAAACTTGGATTAGCTGCTGATCAAATTGAACAGTACGGTGATTATAAAGCTAAAATTAAATTAAATGCTGACCAAGTAGCTAAATCATTTGGAAAATTAGTTTTGGTAACTTCAATTAATCCAACACCAGCTGGTGAGGGAAAGTCGACCGTAACAGTCGGGTTAGGTGATGCTTTAGCTCAACTGAAGCAAAAAACAGCAATTGCTTTGCGTGAACCGTCTTTAGGACCAGTGATGGGGATGAAAGGCGGAGCAACGGGTGGTGGTTATTCACAAGTTGTTCCAATGGAAGACATTAATCTGCATTTTACTGGCGATATGCATGCCTTAACGACAGCTAACAATACTTTGTCTGCTTTGATTGATAATCATATTTATCAGGGCAATCACTTGAATCTTGATCCACGGCGAATTTTGTGGAAACGAGTCTTGGATATTAATGATCGAGCATTGCGCCATATTGTGATCGGTCTCGGAAGCCCGACCTCAGGAGTTCCACGTGAAGATGGTTTTGATATTACTGTTGCAAGTGAATTGATGGCAATTTTGTGTTTGGCTGAGAATCTAGCTGATTTAAAACGGCGAATTGGGCGAATTGTTATTGGGTATACTTATGATAAACAACCAGTCACGGTTGCTCAACTGAAAGTTACAGATGCGATTTCTCTTTTACTTAAAGATGCGATTAAACCTAACTTAGTACAAACTTTAGCACATACACCGGCAATTATTCATGGAGGTCCATTTGCGAATATAGCCCATGGTTGCAATAGTGTTTTAGCAACCCAAACAGCGCTGAGACTAGCTGATTATACGGTTACTGAATCAGGTTTCGGTGCCGATTTAGGTGCTGAAAAATTCATGGATATTAAAGCTCCTGTTTTGGGAAAAACACCTGATGCGGTTGTAATCGTGGCGACAGTTCGTGCTTTGAAAATGCATGGTGGTGTAGCTAAGGATCAATTAGCTACCGAAAATATTCCAGCTTTAAAGACCGGTTTTGCTAATTTGAAACGACACATTGCCAGCATGAAACGTTATGGGGTACCAGTCGTGGTAGCAATTAATCAGTTTACTGCTGATACAGCAGCAGAACTGGCTGAATTAAAAGCACTCTGCCAGCAGAATAATACTTCAGCTTCGGTTGCTAATGTTTGGGCTAAAGGTGGCACTGGAGCACTTGAATTAGCTGAACAAGTTTTAAAATTGACGGCACAAAAAACTGAGTTCATTCCACTGTATCAGCCTGAAATGGAATTGGAAGAAAAAATCAAGCAAATAGTCACCCAGATTTATGGTGGCCGTGGAGTTGAATTTAGCGCTAAGGCTAAGCGACAGTTACGTCAGTTTAAGCAGCAAGGCTGGGATAAGCTGCCAGTATGTATGGCTAAAACCCAATATTCATTGTCAGACAACCCCAAACTGATTGGAGAACCAACTGATTTTACGATTCATGTTCGCGAATTGGTGCCAAAATTGGGAGCTGGATTTATTGTAGCCTTGACTGGCAATGTTTTGACAATGCCTGGTTTACCTAAAGTTCCCGCAGCGGCCAAAATGGCTTTAGCAGATGATGGGACAATCAGTGGATTATACTAAAAAAACGATTTTCTAAAGTATGTCAAGTCTTCATCAAACTAGATTGGTGGAGCTAAGAAGTCTTCAAAATGAGCTAACTCTCAAAACTTAGGCCAAGAAAACCAAACTTGGGGGATTAAGCTCAAAGTAGGGAGGCTTCTTTATTTTACCATCAAAATTTGGCAGCTAAGACAACTACATTCAGGGACTTTAATTTTACAATTGCTTCATAGAATAAATTCTTCAGCGACAATTAAATCGTGACTTTTGATAAATGTTGTTGGAATGAAGCGTAAAAAACTTTTACAACTTGCGTTGGATAGTTACCAAAAGTTCACATTGTTTCTGATATTTTTTGGTATTTAATCGGCCTAATTAAAAATCTTTAGTTTATGCTTGATTTAAGATAGGTTATAATTAAGTATTAAGTTTTTTTATTTTTAATTGAAAAGTTAGGAGCAAGTTTAATGCCGATTTATTTTTTGTTGATGGCAGCTGTTGTTTTGCTGGATCAGTTGGTTAAGTTTTATGTTACTCACAACATTCCACTTAACACTAGTGTTAATGTTATTAGCCATGTACTGGCGTTAGCACATATTCGAAATTATGGAGCGGCTTGGAATATCTTAACTGGTCAACAACTGTTCTTTTTTGTAATTACAATTGCTGCCTTGGTAGTTCTAGGATATCTGTTTAAGAAAAATTGGAGTAATTGGCTTTATGCTTTAGGGATCAGTTTAATGATCGGCGGGACCTTAGGTAACTTCGTTGATCGTTTGAGAATTGGTTATGTAGTTGATATGTTTGAACTTAAGTTTATCAATTTTCCAGTTTTTAATGTGGCTGATGCCGCTTTAAGTGTTGGGGTAGTTATTCTTTTGATTGCCATTTTGCGAGATGATCGTCATGAGTGAGCAAGTCAAAATTACCGATCAGTCTGGTCGGCTAGATAAAGCGGCTGCGCAACTTTTCGCGAATTATTCGCGGAGTCAACTGCAGCATTTAATTGTGGCAGGTGATTTATTAGTTAACGGACAGCAAAAAACAGTTAAATATCAAGTTAAGGCCGGTGATTGCCTATTATTAACTCCACCACCAATTCAGCATTTGAGTTTGGAGCCGGAAAATATCCCTTTAGATATTGTCTATGAAGATCAAGACTTGCTAGTGGTCAATAAGCCACAAGGCATGGTGGTTCATCCCGCTCCCGGTCACCCCAATCATACCTTGGTCAATGCACTGTTATACCATTGCCCACTATCAACTATTAATGGGACTTATCGACCGGGTATTGTTCATCGAATTGACAAAGATACTTCAGGTTTATTGATGGTTGCCAAAAATGATTTGGCTCATCAGGCTTTGGCGAAACAGTTGAAAGCCAAAAAAAATTTACGAGAATACACGGCTTTAGTTCATGGCCGAGTAGCAAATGATCAAGGTACAATTAATGCACCGATAGGGCGTTCTTTACGTGATCGGAAAAAGCAGGCAGTAATTGCTGGCGGTCGACCAGCAATTACGCATTATCGAGTCATCAAGCGTTATCAGCAGTTTACGCTAATTAAATGTACCTTAGAGACGGGGCGGACACATCAAATTCGTGTTCATTTACGTTATTTAGGTTATCCATTAGCCGGTGATCCATTATATGGACCAGCTAAGACTTTAAAAGGTAATGGACAGTTTTTGCATGCCGGTAAATTGGGCTTTGATCATCCGAGAACGCAGCAAGAGATGGTTTTTGAAGCCCCATTACCGGATATTTTTCAAAAAACGCTAGAAAAGCTTGACAAAAAGGAAAATTTCAAGTAAATTTAAAGCAATCAAGGTCCTTTAAAATTAGTCCCGTGAGGCTAAGAAGGCAGCGTCTTAATTGAGCTCGAAGAAGACATTTGTCTACCGCTTAGTCTACTAATATAGATTAAGCGGTCTTTTTTTGGACAGAAAAGGAGAGGTAAGACCATGACCAAAGAAGTCGTTGATTCACTTGCAATGAAACGTGCGTTGACTCGAATGACGTATGAGATCATTGAAAAAAACAAGGGGATTTCGGATTTAGTTATTATCGGAATTAAAACGCGCGGTATTTATTTAGCTCACCGGATTGCTAAACGATTACAGCAGTTAGAGGGAGCAACCGTTCCGGTGGGAGAACTCGATATCTCTTTGTATCGAGACGATCGTCATGATGCATCAGAAAAAAATGATCCAGTTGTCAAAAAGCCGCAAATGAAATTTGATATTACTGGTAAGCAGGTGATTTTGGTTGATGATGTTTTGTTTACTGGCCGGACGATTCGTGCTGCTTTAGATGCATTGATGGATCAAGGGCGACCACAAAAAATTAATGTGGCAGTTTTGGTTGATCGTGGTCATCGCGAATTACCAATTCGAGCTGATTTTGTTGGTAAAAATATTCCAACATCACTTGAAGAGGAAATCTCAGTTTCGGTTGAAGAAATTGATGGTAAAGACTCAATTGAAATTAAAAAATTAAAAAATTAAAAAAATAATGTACCAACCATTTTAATTGACTCCAGAGAGAGCAAAAAGGTTGAAGATCTTCACACTAGCAGTGTGGAAGGACCTTAAGCTAACCTGGATCAAATCTGATTCAGGTTTTTTTGTACAGAAAGGAAGACACATTTTGCAAACAGCACCCAAAAAAGAATTTCGCAACGAAGAAGCAGTTTTAGATATTATGGACCGGCCAACTTTTTTGCACTGGCTAGTTCTTTCGATTCAGCATTTATTTACGATGTTTGGAGCAACAGTCCTAGTTCCTTTATTGATTGGAATTAATCCAAGCATTGCTCTTTTCAGTTCTGGGGTTGGAACTTTAGTTTATATTTTGTGTACCAAAGCTAAGATACCTGCTTACTTAGGCTCTAGCTTCGCTTTTGTTGTTACGATGCAGGCACTAATGAAAACTGATGGTTATCCAGCGGTAGCTCAAGGAGCAATTTCTGCTGGCTTGGTTTATATCGTTGTTTCGTTGGTTATTTCACGATTCGGTTCAAGTTGGGTTGATCATGTTTTGCCACCGGTTGTTGTCGGACCGATTATTGTCGTGATTGGTCTTTCACTAGCAACAACTGCAGCTAATGATGCAATGTTGCATAATTCACACTATGATCTGAAGTATTTTGCAGTTGCAATCTTCACTTTATTGATTACGATTATTTTCAACATGTATCTCAAAGGTTTCCCGAGCATGATTCCAGTTCTGTTAGGAATTATTGCTGGCTATGTTTTGGCAGTAATTGTTGGAATAGTTGATTTGCAGACGGTCGCCGCAGCCAAATGGTTCTCGCTACCAGCATTTGATGCAATGTTTATTAATTATCATTTTAAATGGTATCCAGCAGCTATTATTGGAATGGCACCAATTGCTTTTGTAACCATGACTGAGCACATGGGCCATATCATGGTTTTAAACAAATTAACTAAACGCAACTTTTTTAAGGATCCTGGTTTGCATCGGACTTTATTCGGTGATGGACTTTCATCAATTATTGCTGGTTTTGTTGGTGGACCACCAACCACTTCATATGGTGAAAATATTGGGGTGTTGGCAATGACGAAGGTTCATAGTGTTTGGGTACTTGGTGGTGCAGCTTTATTTGCAATTATTTTCAGTTTTGTTGGCAAAATTAGCGCAATGATTCAATCAGTACCAACACCGGTAATTGGAGGAATTAGTTTCTTATTGTTTGGAATGATTGCGGCTAATGGTTTACGGATTTTAGTTGATAATCATGTCAACTACGAGTTGAAACGTAACTTGGTCATTACTTCAGTTATCTTAGTCATTGGGATTGGTGGCACTTACTTGCAGTTAGGTAAGTTTCAATTGACAAGCATCGCTTTAGCAACTGTTTTTGGAATTGTTTTGAATTTGATTTTACCGGAAAAAGCCAGCAGCGAAAAATAAAAGGAGCGAATTTAAAATGCCGCAAATTAAAGAATGTGTCAAAATGTCACACTTTGTTTCAGTTGAAAATTTACCGTTAGCAGATTTGAATCAGTTGCTCGAACGGGCTAGTTATTTTAAAAATAATGGTCGATCACCAAAATTCAACCAACCAATTTACGCTGCCAATTTATTTTTTGAAAATAGCACGCGGACACATTGTAGCTTTGAAATGGCTGAACGTAAGTTAGGTTTAACGGTAATTCCTTTTGATCCAGCAGCTAGCTCAGTCAAGAAAGGTGAATCACTTTATGATACTTTGTTATCATTAAATTCGATTGGGGTTCAATTAGCAGTTATTCGTCATCCAGAAAATAATTATTACCAATCTTTAATCGATTTAAATGCTAATCAACAACTAGACTTAGGAATTATTAATGCTGGAGATGGTAGTGGACAACATCCTTCGCAATCATTGTTGGATATGCTGACAATTAAAGAACAATTTGGACATTTTGCTGGTTTAAAAATTGCGATTATTGGTGATTTAACCAATTCTCGCGTTGCACGCAGTAATATGCAATTGTTACAAAGATTAGGAGCGCAAATTTATTTTTCTGGTCCAAAGTATTGGTATGATGCAGCTGAGTTTGGTCAATATGGTAACTATTTGCCACTTGATCAGCTAGTTGACCAAATGGATGTCGTAATGTTATTGCGCGTCCAGCACGAGCGTCATCAATCAGAAACGGATTTTGATGCAAGCACTTATCATCAAATGTATGGATTAACCAAAAAACGTTATCAGCAAATGAAAGATAATGCAATTATCATGCATCCCGGTCCGATTAATCGTGGAGTTGAGCTTGATTCTGATTTAGTTGAAGCTCCCAAATCACGATTCGCTGAGCAAATGCGTAATGGAGTTTTTATCCGAATGGCAATGTTGGAGGCAGTGATTAACGGTCGAAAATTAGGAGGTATTTAGGGATGTTAACTTTATTGCAAAATGGTTTGGTGTATCAAGCAGGTAAATTACAGCAGTTAGATATTTTGCTTGAGAATAATCGGATTAAGGCACTTGGATCAAATCTAGACCTGGCTTTAGCAAATAATAGCAAAATCAAACATTATAATTTGAAAAACCTGTTAGTAACTCCAGGTCTTGTTGATGTACATGTTCATTATCGCCAACCGGGCTATACTCAAAAAGAAACTGTTAAAACAGGGAGTATGGCGGCGGCCCATGGTGGTTTTACAACTGTTGGGGCGATGCCAAATCTTGATCCAGTTCCTGATGCTCCAGCAACGATAACTCCGGTAATAGAATTAAATCAGCGTGATGGTTTGGTTCACATTTTGCAGTATGGAGCAATTACTAAGCAACGGCAAGGAAAGCAAGTTAATGATTTGCAGGCGTTAAAAACGGCTGGAGCCTTTGCAGTCAGTGATGATGGGAGTGGCATTCAGTCAGCCGCAGTGATGTATCAAGCCATGAAGCAGGCTGCTGCTGCAGATTTACCATTAGCGGAACATATCGAAGATGAAAGCTTATTATTTGATGGAGTTATCAATGCCGGTGAAAAAGCGCTGGAATTAGGGTTACCCGGCATGTCAAGCTTGAGCGAATCATCACAGCTGGCACGAGATTTGATCTTGGCTCAGGCAACGGGGGTTCACTATCATGCTTGTCATATTTCAACCAAAGCTAGTGTTGAATTAATTCGCTGGGCAAAGCAACAAGGAATTAACGTTACTTGTGAAGCATCACCACATCATCTTTTATTAGCAGATCAAGATATTCCAGCTGATGACAGTAACTATAAAATGAATCCACCGTTACGTTCTGAAGCCGATCGGCAAGCTTTAATTACTGGTTTGGCAGATGGTACGATTGACATGATTGCAACAGATCACGCACCACATACGGTAACTGATAAGGCAGGCGGCTTTTGCGGTTCAGCTTTTGGAATTACTGGTAGTGAAATAGCCTTTAGCATGTTGTACACCGAATTAGTTAAAACCAAGCAATTATCATTAGAAAGATTACTGGAACTAATGACAATCAAACCAGCACAGTCCTTCAATTTATCACAAGCTGGAGAATTACTTCCCGGTCGAATTGCAGATTTAGCGGTTTTTGATTTGAATCATCCAGCAATTATTAAGGCTGAAAATTACTATTCAAAAGGAAAAAACACGCCATTTACTGGCAAAAAAGTTTTTGGACAAACCCAGCTAACGTTTGTAGCTGGTCAGGTAGTATATCAAAGGGAGGCTTGACATGCAACGCTATTTAGTTTTGGAAGATGGCAGTATTTACACTGGAACAGCTTTTGGCTCCGATCAGTTAAAAGCTGGCGAGGTTGTTTTTACAACTGGAATGACCGGGTATCAAGAAGCTGTCAGCGATCAATCGTACGCTGGTCAAATTTTAGTTTTTACAAATCCATTAATTGGTAATTACGGTGTTAATTTAGATGATTGTGAATCAATTGAGCCAGCTTGTAGTGGGGTTGTTTGTCATGAATTAGCCCGTGTTTCAAGCAACTGGCGCCAGCAAGGAAGTTTTGCTGATTTTTTGCAGCAGATGAAGATTCCAGGTATATCTGGGATTGATACCCGTGCTCTTACTAAGCGTTTACGTTCGGCTGGAACAATGCGTGGCAAATTGACTGACAGTCAAGCAGCTGCCGAGACAGCGATCGCTGATTTACAAAAACCGCTGCCGATTAATTTGAATCAGCAAGTGGCAACTAGTCGACCATATCCTAATCCTGGGAGCAAGCGGAATGTAGTTGTGGTTGATTTTGGCTTGAAACACAGCATTTTACGCGAACTTGCGCAAAGAGATTGTAATACAATTGTGATGCCCTACACCGCGAGTGCCACCCAAATTTTGCAATTACATCCAGATGGGGTGCTCTTATCTAACGGACCTGGTGATCCGAAATCAATGCCAGAATCTGTTTTAACAATGATTCGTCAACTGCAAGAAAAATTACCATTGTTTGGGATTTGTTTAGGGCATCAATTGTTTGCATTAGCCAATGGGGCTGATACATTTAAAATGAAGTTTGGTCACCGTGGTTTCAATCATCCAGTTAAAGAGATTGCCACTGGAAGGATTTTCTTTACTTCCCAAAATCATGGGTATGCCGTCGAACCGGATTCAATTGATAGTCAGATTTTAAATATTACTCACCAAGAAATTAATGATCAGACGGTTGAGGGATTGCATCACAAACAGTATCCTGCCTTTAGTGTCCAATTCCATCCAGATGCAGCTCCAGGTCCGCATGACGCGGTAACCATCTTTGACGATTTTATGCAGATGATTGATTTAAGAAAGGAAGAACGTCATGCCGAAAAGAACTGATATTCATAAGATAATGGTCCTTGGCTCTGGTCCAATCATTATTGGTCAAGCTGCTGAATTTGATTATTCAGGAACACAAGCTTGCTTAGCTTTACGCGAAGAAGGGTATGAAGTAGTTTTAGTCAATTCTAATCCGGCAACGATTATGACGGATAACCAAATTGCTGATCGTGTCTATCTTGAACCGTTGACGACTGAGTCAGTTTCTCGGATTATTCGGCAAGAGTATCCAGATGCAATTTTACCTACGCTTGGCGGCCAAATCGGTTTGAATCTGGCGATGTCTTTGGCAGAAACTGGTATTTTAAAAGAATTGGGTATTGAGTTACTAGGGACAAAGTTAACTGCTATTAATCAGGCCGAAGATCGTGAATTGTTTAAAGAACTGATGAAACAACTAGGAAAACCAGTTCCACCTTCAAAGACTGTTAATACCACTCAAGCAGCTTTGGATTTTGCAGCTGAAATCGGCTATCCAGTAATCGTTCGTCCAGCCTTTACAATGGGTGGAACGGGTGGTGGTTTATGTGATACCCCAGAAGAACTAACTGAAATCGCCACAAACGGTTTAGATTTGTCACCAGTAACCCAGTGTTTAATTGAAAAAAGTATCATGGGTTACAAAGAAATTGAATTTGAAGTTATGCGAGACCATGCTGATAATACAATGGTTGTTTGTTGTATGGAAAACTTTGATCCGGTTGGGATTCATACTGGTGATTCAATCGTCTTTTCTCCAACACAAACGCTAAGTGATCGAGAATATCAAATGTTGCGGGATGTTTCGTTAGAGATTATTAGTGCTTTAAAAATTGAGGGTGGCTGCAATGTTCAGTTAGCCTTGGATCCGAATAGTTTTAATTATGATGTGATTGAAGTTAATCCGCGAGTTAGCCGTTCTTCCGCCCTAGCTTCCAAGGCAACCGGATATCCAATTGCCAAGATGGCAGCTAAGATTGCGGTTGGTTTAACCTTAGATGAAATTATTAATCCGGTCACGGGGACAACTTATGCTGAATTTGAACCAGCTTTAGATTATGTGGTTGCTAAAATTCCGCGTTGGCCATTTGATAAGTTTCCTAAAGGCGATCGTCGTTTAGGTACGCAAATGAAGGCAACTGGTGAAGTAATGGCAATCGGTCGCACTGCTGAAGAAGCTTTACAAAAAGCAGTTCGCTCGTTAGAAATTGATGAACAAGATCTATTTTCAACGACTGCTCAAGCAGCCAGTGATGATCAATTGGAAGAAAAATTAATGCATCCACAAGATGATCGGCTGTTCTACCTAGCCGAAGCTTTCCGTCGTAATTATAACCTGAGTGAAATTCATGAACTTACTAAAATTAATTGCTATTTTTTAGATATTGTTAAACATTTAACTGAAATTGAAACAAAATTGCAGCAACATCCCAATGATTTGGCAACTTTATTAACAGCTAAAAGATATGGTTTCAGTGACTATACAATTGGCAGATTCTGGCAAAAATCGGCGGCCGAAATCCGTCAGTTTCGATTGGAGCAGCAAGTTAAACCGGTATATAAAATGGTTGATACTTGTGCTGCTGAATTTGAATCTAAAACACCATATTTTTACAGTACCTATGATCAGGAAAATGAGAGTCAGCCAACTGGTAAAAAGTCGATTTTAGTAATTGGTTCAGGTCCAATTCGAATCGGTCAAGGGGTTGAGTTTGATTACGCGACGGTGCACAGTGTTAAAGCAATTCAAAAAATGGGTTATGAAGCTATTGTTATGAATAGCAATCCCGAAACGGTTTCGACTGATTTCTCGATTTCTGACAAGCTGTATTTTGAACCACTGACGTTAGAAGATGTCTTGAATGTGATCGACTTGGAGCAACCAGTCGGCGTTATCGTCCAGTTTGGTGGACAGACCGCGATTAATTTGGCGGCTGGTCTAGTTGAACACGGAGTTAAAATTCTCGGGACAACGGTTGAAGATCTTGATCGAGCTGAAGATCGTGAATTATTTGATGAAGTCATTAATCAATTACAGTTGCAGCAGCCGATTGGCAAGACGGCGACTACACCAGCTGGAGTTTTGGAAAAAGCTGCTGAAATCGGCTACCCTGTCTTAGTTCGACCAAGTTATGTACTAGGTGGTCGCGCAATGGAAATTGTTAATAATGAAACAGAACTTCAAGCCTATTTACAGCAAAATGTTCCAGCTGCAGCCGATCATCCGATACTGGTTGATGCATATCTTGAAGGACGTGAATGTGAAGTTGATGCGATTTGCGATGGTCAGCAGGTTTTGCTTCCGGGAATTATGGAACATATTGAGCATGCTGGGGTTCATTCAGGTGACTCGATGGCCGTTTATCCTCCACAATCATTTAGCGACAATATCAAACAACAGATCGTGACTGCGACACAGAAACTAGCTGTAGCACTAAAATGTGTTGGTATCATGAACATTCAATTCATCATTCATCAAGATCAAGCTTACGTTTTGGAAGTTAACCCACGAGCTAGTCGGACCGTACCTTTTTTGAGTAAAATTACGGGAATCGAGATGGCTCAGGTTGCAACTCAAGTTATTTTAGGAAAAACGCTTAAAGAATTAGGCTACCAACCGGGACTGTATCCTGAAAGTAAAACGATTAATGTCAAAGCACCGGTGTTCTCTTTTAGCAAACTAGCTGATGTTGACAGTTATCTTGGACCGGAGATGAAGTCGACCGGTGAAGTTATGGGAAGTGATCATACATTTGAAAAAGCTTTGTTAAAAGCTTTTGCTGGTGCCAAGATGGAATTACCATTAAGCGGAAGCGTGTTATTGACAATTGAACATGGGGATAAAGAGTCGGTTTTACCGTTGGCTAAACGATTCAGTAGTATTGGCTATCAGTTGTTGGCAACTGATGGAACAGCTAAATTCTTGCAAAAACATGGATTACGAGTTGTTCCGGTAGCTAAGCTAAGTGAACAAGAAACGACCGAACAAAATATTCAAGAATTAATTCAAACTGGTAAAGTACAGTTAGTAATTAATACCATGGGACACGACCATGCGGCAACTTCAGATGGTTTTCGCATTCGTCAACTGGCAATTGCCCATAATGTACCTTTATTAACTTCACTGAATACCGCACAAGCATTGGTTCGAGCGTTAGAAAATCGGACTTTTGCCACCGATGCATTACTATAGGAGGAAAATATGCCAAGTGTTAGAAATTTTTCATTAGTTAAACAGGAGCGCTTGACGGAAGACGTCTTCCAGATGGACTTGAAAACAACTGAATCACTCAGTGAATATCAACCAGGACGTTTTGTGATGGTTGAAATACCAAATGGATTGCAGCAACTTAGACGGCCATTAGCAATTGCAGCAGTTGATTTACTAACAGGATGTATCAGCTTGATTTATCGGGTTGTTGGTCAAGGAACAGAGCAGTTGGCTAAGCTGGTAGTTGGAGCCAAAGTAAATTTGCTTGGAGCACTTGGCAATGGATTTAACATTCAAAACTTTCAAGTTGGAGATCAGGTCCTGTTAGTGGGTGGTGGTACTGGTTTACCACCTTTGATGTACTTGGCACAAAACTTAGGTCAACAAGGCTGCTTGGTGACTACTATGGTCGGATTTCGAACCAAAGCGCAGATTTTTGGCACCCAAGTTTTTGAACAAGCTGGACAGCTGCAATTGGCAACTGATGATGGTTCTGCTGGGAAGCTAGGAAACGTTGGAACTTTGTTAAATGCTTGGAAGATGAATAACTGTCGCCATGTTTTTGCTTGTGGTCCGTTAGGTTTATTAAAAGCTGTTCAGCAAAGGTTTGCTAGTCAGTCAGTTCCAGTTGACCTATCTTTAGAAAGCCGGATGGGTTGTGGTATGGGAGCTTGCGCCGGCTGCATGGTTTCTGTTAATGGTGGAACTTTGAATCAGCATATTTGTCAAGAAGGGCCGATTTTCTCGGCAGCGGAGGTCCAATTATGAGTCAAACAGCTAATCAGCGCTTAAGTGTTAAATTACCCGGGTTAAATTTAAAAAATCCTATCATGCCAGCTAGCGGGTGTTTTGCTTTCGGGGATAACCGATATGCCGAAATGTTTGATCTAAATGAATTGGGAGCGATTATTATTAAAGCGGCAACTTTGGAGCCGCGAGTTGGCAATCCAATGCCGCGGATTGCTGAAGTTCCTGGTGGGGTTTTAAATGCAGTTGGTTTGCAAAACCCGGGTGTTGAGGTGATTTTAAAAGAAAAGCTGCCGCGGTTGAAGGCCAAGTATCCGAATTTACCAGTTATTGCTAATGTTGCAGGAACCCAAGAAGCTGATTATGTGGAAACAGCACGGCGTTTAAGTAATTCTGGTATGGTTGATGCGCTTGAATTAAATATTTCTTGTCCTAACGTTAAGCACGGTGGCATGCAGTTTGGAACTGATCCAGCTAGCGCGCAAGCTTTAACAGCGGCAGTAAAAAAGGTCAGTTCAATTCCAGTTTATGTTAAATTATCACCGAACGTTACTGATATTGTTGCAATTGCACAAGCTGTAGCAGCTGGTGGGGCAGACGGTTTGAGTATGATCAATACTTTACTAGGAATGCGATTAGATTTGAAAACTCGCCAACCAGTTTTGGCAAATGGAACCGGCGGTTTATCAGGCCCGGCAATTAAACCAGTTGCCGTACGGATGATTTATCAAGTCAGCCAAAAGGTTGATTTGCCGATTATTGCAATGGGTGGAGTTAGTAGTGCTGCAGATGTTTTAGAAATGTTTTTAGCTGGAGCCAGTGCGGTTGCAATTGGAACGGCAATTTTTCATGATCCATTAGTTTTTCCAAACGTGATTGCTGATTTACCATCGAAAATGACTGAATTTGGAATTGACAACTTGAGTGATTTAATCAAAGAAGTTAGGAGTCGACAAAATGAAAATTGAACGACCGATAATTGCCTTGGACTTTCCTGATCGGCTGTCTGTCCAACAGTTTTTAACCAAGTTTCCAGCTGATGAACAACTATTCTTGAAGGTTGGGATGGAATTATTTTATAGTGAAGGGCAAGATATCGTCCGTGAGTTGATTGCGGGTGGGCACGACGTCTTCTTGGATCTTAAATGTCATGATATTCCCCACACAGTAGAACAGGCAATGAAAGTTATTGGTCAACTAGGAGTTAAATTGACCACGATTCATGCCAGTGGCGGCAGCCAAATGATGCAAGCGGCTAAAGCAGGTTTGTTAGCTGGCAGTAATGGTGATCAAACAGCTGGAATTTTAGCAATAACTCAATTAACTTCAACTAATCAAACAATGTTGGAAGAAGAACAATTAGTTCATCAGCCTTTGAAAAACAGTGTTTTGCATTACGCGCAACTAGCACAAGCAGCGGGTTTGGCCGGGGTAGTCTGTTCAGCTTGGGAAGCAGCAGATATTGCAGCAGCAACGAATGCTGATTTTTTGCGAATTACACCCGGAATTCGTTTAGCAGGAGATCAGACTAATGATCAAAAACGAGTGATGACTCCTGATCGAGCAGCAGAGCAAAAAAGCAGCGGTTTAGTAGTCGGCCGTTCGATTACCCAAGCAGTTGATCCGTTTGCAGCATATCAAACAGTAACTAAATTATGGAGGCAAGATTAATGAAAGCAATTGCGGCAGATTTATTAAAAATTCAGGCTGTTTCACTCTCACCGCAACAGCCATTTACCTGGGCTAGTGGAATTAAAAGCCCAATTTACTGCGACAATCGTTTAACAATTAGTTATCCGAAAGTTCGTCGGCAAATAGCGACTGGTTTAGCAGATTTAATCAAAAACAAATTTCCTGATGTTGAAGTAATTGCTGGGACAGCGACGGCTGGTATCCCACATGCAGCTTGGATTGCTGAATTGCTGGACTTGCCAATGGTTTATGTTCGTTCAAAGCCTAAAGATCATGGACAAGGTCGGCAAATTGAAGGTGTACTTAAACCGGGGCAAAAGACAGTCTTAATTGATGATCTGATTTCGACTGGCGGTAGTGTCTTGCAAGCAGTGGCAGCGGCTCAAAAAGAAGGAGCCGAGGTAATTGGTGTTGCCGGGATCTTCAGTTATCAGCTGGCGGCGGCGGATCAAAACTTTGCTCAAGCAAAGCTACCATTTATAACCTTAACCAATTATTCAGAATTGATTGAAGTTGCTCAAAATCAACAGGAAATAACTGATAAAGATTTGAAACTCTTACATGCTTGGCGCCAAGATCCGACTAATTGGCAATAGCAGTTAAATAATGAAATACGTAGTCTAAAAGCTTTCATACGACTAGACTACGTTATTTTTTTTGCAATAATTGTCTTATTAAAATCAAAACCGGATAATTATTTGGATAAAAAATTTACTAATGAAAACGTTTATAGTATAATTACGCCAGAATACATATAATATTAGAAAGGAATTTTTTAATGCAAGCAGTCAATTCCTCAAAACGTAATTTTATACTTTTAATTTTAGCAATTTTTGTTGGTGTATTTAGCTTGTCAGGATATTTTGCACAATCAGTTAAGGCGGATGTGTACACTCAACCAGCTTCACAGCTTGGTGATCTAAACTCAAAAAGGCCAGGATTTACCGGTGTGCCCGTTGTCAAAACAAAAAGTGATGGACAACAATATGTTGAATTTGATTTTGTTCAGCCTAATTTAACGTCAAAAACAATAGAATTATATTATCAAACAGATAATAGCAATGGATACAGTTATGTTTCTGATTTTTCAACAAATACAATTCAAACTAACCAAAATTGGCAGAGTCCATTATAAAATTAGAAGTTCATATTTTAGTTTTAAAATTGATACAGCTGATAGTTCTTTACAAATGCGAGTTGTTTTTAGTGGGGCAACGGGTATTTTTAATTGGAATAATATTGGAACTTATTATTCACCATATTTTAATCCCACTACGCCAGCTACGGGAATTTCGATTACGACGCCCAATCAAAGTTTGTTTCCATTAATTCCGCAAAACTTAAATGTTTCAGCTGATTTACAATCGGTCGATAATATTTGGTCTAAATTCACTGACAGTAACACTGGTAAGGCGACGGCTAATGTTACGCCAACTAATACGACTGACAAAGTAAATTGGTCACTTTCTAGCAACACTAGTCAGTTAACATTACCAAGTGACACCTCTAGTTGATTTAATCAGCAAAATAATAATGTATCAAACGGTAAGGCTCAAACGCAATTTTATTTACCAGTTGGTTTGAATCTTGCAACCAATACTGATTCTAATAGCTATGGTTTCCCAATTACTTTAACAGCCAAAGCAGGGCAGGCAACTAATAAGCAAACACTTGATCTAGGAGGGTTAAAGGCAATTAATACTGATAGCGACACAGTTACCCAAAAGGGATTAGGTTCAGTGGTCGCTAGTGCAATTGATACTAATTCAGTTACTAATTTAATTCAGACACTGAATGCCACATTAAAAAAATCAACCAGTGGAACCTTACAGTATAATTGGGTTTATTGGGATCCAAGCAATTCAAGTGATACCAAGAGCGGATACACAAGTAAACAAAATTTAACGAATGCTAGTGATTTGACAAATTCGTTTCCTAACCGCTTCAACAATCAATCAAATTTTGTTCAATATGTCGAAGACCAAACAGCAGCTGGCAAATCAGTCGCAATTCAATTTCGAATTTATGACAGTGCTAATTCTAAAAATGCAATTACAACTTCAAATCGTGCTGCTCTAACAATCAAGCCGATTACAGCTCAGCTGACACAAGTACCGACAGCTTTTAATTTTGGTTCTATTCCGGTTTCGGCGGCTGCTAATGGCAGTAACGGACAGGCAGTTTCGGCTGTCACTACAAATGATAACCAAATAAAAATTCAAAACGCTAATCGCAATTGGTCATTAACAGCCAGCTATACACCGTTCACTAATCAATCAGGCAATACCTTACAAACAATTTTAGCAGTTGGTTTAGCGGGGAAAACTACTAACTTGTCCCAGTCAGCCACTTCAGTTGCTAGTGGTAATTCACAAACATCTGCTAACTATGATCAAAATGTGACGGCTTCATTGCAGTTTAGCAAAAACAATACTGCTGCTAATATAAAGACTGATAGTCCCTATACAGCAAAAGTTACTTGGAATTTGACCAATGACACTCCGAAGTTGTCTAGTGCTAGTAATTAGCAAACAATAAACCGTGATTTTTCACGGTTTTTAATTTGCATAATATACAACTAGTTGTATAATTCAACTAATTAATATTTTTAAAATTTAATTTTAGGAGTAATCAAATGATTGATGAATTTATTTTACAGCGCCAATTGATTCAATTGGGGAATCGCTTAAGCAATCGACGTCAACATGATTTAGCGGCACAACAGCTGACACCTAATCAATCCGCTGTTTTATTGTATTTTGCTAAATATCCTGGTAAGCGAATCCAAGACTTGAAAGACTTTTTGTGCGTTACTCATCAAGCAGCTCAAAAATTAGTGATGAAATTAAGAGAGCGCAACTTAATTGAAAGCCAAATTTCAAATATTGATGGTCGAGATCATTTGCTTTTCTTGACGGCAGCTGGCAGCAAACAGGTCGAACAATTACATGCTCATGGTTTAGTAGCTGGGCAAGAGTTTCTAGCACCATTAAATGAGACGCAAAAAGAGCAGCTAGCTGAATTAGTGAATTTGCTTTTGGAAAATCATTTAGATGGTAGGTGAAAAAATGTTTCGAATTAATTTAAAAATGATTGTTTGGCGCTACTTTTTACTGCTAGTGGGTTTATTTTTTAATGCATTGGGGGTTTCATTGGTTACTAAGGCAGCTTTAGGAACTTCTCCGTTGGCAGCAATTCCATATAGTTTGTCACTAGTTGTTAGTCAACTTTTACTGGGTGAGTGGACAATTATTTTTAGTTTGTTTTTAATTGTCGGTCAAATATTGTTTGAAATCGATCAGCTTAAATGGTCTGAAATTATGGTTGAAATATTGCTGTCATTTATTTTTGGCGACTTGATTGACTGGACAATGTCGTGGTTACGTCATGTAATAATGCAAAATTATTGGCAGTCGTTATTATTATTATTGTTTGGCTGTTTGGTTATCAGTTTGGGAGCGTATTTTGAAGTAATTGCGGACGTTGCCATGTTACCAGGGGATGCTTTTGTCCGGGCGATCAGTCGTTATTTTAATATTGAGTATGGTAAGATTCGCGTAATGTCAGATATTTCGATGTCAGTTATCGGAGCTATCATTTGCCTGACTTTTTTATCGAACTTAAGCGGAGTTCGTGAAGGAACATTGATTTCGGCACTGGTTGTGGGTAATTTAGTAAAATTATTATTAAAGGTTGCTAAACCACTAACTGCTGAATTATTAAAATAAAGTTGGTTTTTGAACTGGCAAGGCTTACAATAAGGGCAAAATAGTGAGGAGGATATCAGATGCGATCAGAGAGATTATTAGCAGTTCATGGTAGTGTTAATTTACGCGAATTGGGAGGCTATGCTACACCAGATGGACGGACAATCCGTTGGCACAAGCTGTTAAGGTCCGGTGATATGAGTCAAATAACGCGTTACGGCGAGTCTCAATTACGGCGCTATGGTTTGAAGTATGATATTGATTTGCGATCACCATTAGAGCAAGATTACGCACCAGATAAGATTCCGGCCAAGACAATTTTTCGCTCATATCCAGTTTATCCAGTTAGTGAATCTGAAAGTGAAGGTGATTTGCCACAAAGCGAGTTAGCAAAAAGAGGAGCAGTTGAATTTGACTACCAAGAACCATATTTGATGATGGTTCTCAATGCCCACTCGCAATTAGCTTTTCGTTGTTTATTTGAAGATATGCTGGCTAATGATCAGCCAGGAGATTCGCTTTTATTTCATTGTGCGGCTGGTAAAGATCGGACTGGGATTGCCGGATTTTTGATTCTTTCGGCGTTAGGTGTTGATTATCAAAGTATCCGACAAGACTATTTATTAACCAATGTGGTCTATAGTGCTGGCGACGAACAAAAACTGCGAAAAAAATTGCAGGATGATCAAGCAGCTGAGTTTATTAAGAAAATGAACGCTTCATTTAATGTCTTTGCAGAAGAACTTGACTCGGCTCATCAAGCCGTTTTAGATCACTATGGAAGTGTGACTAACTATTTGCGCGAAATCTTTGATTTAACACCAGCAAAAATTTCTCAATTGCAGCGTATCTATCTTGAGTAACTAACTGATTTATATCTTCCACCTAATGTTCGATTTTCCTAAGTTATTTTCTTGAATAGGACTAAATTGACGACTATTAAGGGTTTTCATGCTAAATTTAAGACAGCAGTTTTGTTGCAGTATTTGATTTAGAAGGAGGATCCTAATATGAGTGGTATTGCTGAAGTTTTTTCCGACTATCATTTTAATGACCAGCACTTAACTTTATTAGCTGGACCATGTGCAATTGAATCTTATGAAGTGTGTGCTCAAGTTGCTGAACAACTTAAAAATTTAACCGATGAACTTAAGATTAATTTTATTTTTAAATCATCATTTGACAAAGCTAATCGCAGTTCCGGTTCTTCTGATCGAGGAGCAGGCTTGGAAAAGGGGTTAGCTATTTTAGATCGAATCAAAAAAGAATACCAAGTCCCGATTGTGACGGATGTTCATGAATCTTATCAGTGTCAACCAGTAGCTGAAGTTGCTGATGTGTTACAGATTCCGGCTTATCTAAGTCGGCAAACTGATTTGCTAGTTGCGGCAGCTAAAACTGGGCGGGTGGTAAATATTAAAAAGGCCCAGTTTATGGCAGCAGGAGATCTTCAGGGTGCGATTGATAAAGTAATTCCTTATAGCAATAAAATTTTATTGACAGAACGCGGAACGATGTTTGGTTATCATCAGCAAATTGTCGACATGACTAATTTGTTACAACTGCGACAATTAGGCTATCCAGTAATCTATGATGCAACTCATTCAGTTCAAGTTCCTGGTGGACATGGAAACCATTCTGGCGGTAATCGTGATTTTGCATTTCCATTAATGCGAGCAGCATTAACGATTGGCGTTGCTGGAATTTTTGCCGAAGTCCATCCTAATCCGCCAACTGCAATTTCGGACGCTGACAATCAATTATATCTGAATAAAATGCGACCGATTTTAACGACTGCTGCAGCACTCTTTAGTCAATATCAAGACCAAAAAGAAAGCTGGGATCAAGATGGCTTATTATAAAATTGCTCAGCAGGTTTTTGCAGAGGAAGCCGCCGCTTTAACAAATGTCTCAGAGCGGCTTGATGCTAGCTTTGATCAATTGGTTGAACAAGCTGCTGAGATTTCTGGACGAATAATTTTTATTGGAACTGGAAAATCGCAATTGGTTGCTGAAAAAATTGCCGCTTCACTTTCATCAATTGGCAATGCCAGTTTTGCTGTTGATGCTGGAACAGCTTATCATGGTGACTTAGGACGGATCGCAGCTGATGATTTGGTATTATTTGTTTCAAACAGCGGTGAAACCCAAGAGGTTCTGCAGGCTTTGTTTGCCTTGCAGCAGATCTTTCATGATCAATTGCAAACAGTAGCATTAACTGGAAATACTGAATCAACTTTAGCGCAGAATTGTTCACTGGTGTTTGATTTGGGAGTTAGTGAAGAAGTCGATCTAACTAAAATGGCACCAACGGCCTCAACAACAGCTGTTTTGGCATTTGGTGATGCATTGATGGTCGCGTTAGAAAAGCAAAAAAGTTTTTCGCGACGAGAGTTTGCTAAGTATCATCCGGGTGGCAGTATTGGCAAAATGTTACTCCAAAGGGTCAAACATGTTATGCATACTAAGGTTCCCTATGTTAATCAGGACACACCAATTAATGATGTGATTTATACAATTAGTGATTATGGTATTGGGTTGACCTTAGTTCGTGAAAATGAGACTGGTAAAATTATTGGTATCGTAACTGATGGGGACATTCGGAAAAAGTTCTTGCAGGTCGCTTCAGTGAAGAAATCAGTTGCTGCTGATTATATGACGGAGGGCTTTGTCAGTATTGATCAAAATCAGCGTAACCAAACGGCCTGGCAGTTAATGGCTAGTCATAATATTTCAAATTTAATTGTCATTGATGATAAAAAAGATGTTGTAGGCGTTGTGACTATTCATGAAGTCTTGTAAAATTTAACTAATGCAGCTGAATTTAGTAGTGGAAATAAAATTAAAATAATTTAAGATGTTTACAGCAGCAGCAATATGAAATTGCTTATCTTAGCTGCTGTTTTTTCTATATAAAAGTTAATTGCTAACAGTAATAGTGTAAAGAAGATCGTTAAGAATTTTATTCATAAAAATGAATTTAATTTTAAAAATATTGGTTTTATGAAACTTATTTCACTAAATAAGATAAAGAAGACTCTTTTTTTCTGGGATAACTATCACTAAAACCTAGTCAAATCCTAATTAGATAATTTATAAAATCATGTGAAATAGCTTGCAAAAAACCTAATCTGGTGGTATATTTTAATCGTAAGAAAGCGTTTACTCGTTTGCAATTAAGGAGGCAATCAAAGATGAAACAGTTGGAAAAGAAAGTTGATAACAGTGCTGCTTGGAAAGATTTTAAAGGTAGCCAATGGCAAGAAGAAATTGACATTCGTGATTTTATTCAACAGAACTTTAAGCAATACAACGGCGATGAATCTTTTCTGGAAGGGCCAACAGAAGCAACAACAACGTTGAACCAGAAATTAATTGATTTAAAATTAAAAGAAAGAGCTGCTGGTGGAGTTTTGGATGCTGACACCAAAGTGGTATCAACCATTACTTCTCATGCACCGGGTTATTTAGATAAAGATCTTGAAAAAATTGTTGGTTTACAAACTGATAAGCCAATGAAAAAAGCTTTAATGCCATTTGGTGGTATTCGAATGGCTAAAGATGCTTTGAATGCTTATGGTTTTAAGATTGATCCAGAAACTGACCACGTTTTCAGTGATTTGGTAAAAACTCATAACCAAGGAGTTTTTGATGCATACACACCAGAAATTCGTCGTGCTCGTCATTACAAAATTATTACTGGTTTGCCAGATGCTTATGCTCGTGGCCGAATCATTGGTGATTTTCCTCGAATTGCACTTTACGGAATTGATCATTTAGTTGCTGCTAAACTAAACGATTTGGATAATTACGGTGATCATGAGATGACTGATGATGTTATTCAAATGCGTGAAGAAATTTCTGAACAAATCCGTGCCCTTAATCAGATTAAAGAAATGGCTGCTTCGTATGGTTATGATATTTCCAAACCAGCAACTAATGCGCAAGAAGCGATTCAGTGGGTTTACTTTGGCTATTTGGCAGCAATTAAGCAACAAAATGGTGCTGCAATGTCAATTGGTCGGATTGATACTTTCTTGGATATTTATATTGAACGTGATTTGGAAAATGGCGTTCTGACTGAAAAAGAAGCACAAGAGTTAATTGACCAATTTACTATGAAGCTACGGATGGTATCCTTTATTCGGACACCGGAATACAACTCATTATTCTCGGGTAATCCGATTTGGGCAACTCTTTCGTTAGCTGGTATGGGCTTGGATGGCCGTCATCATGTTACTAAAACAGCTTATCGTTTCTTGAATACTTTAAAGGATATGGGATCAGCTCCAGAACCAAACATCACTTTGCTTTGGTCTGAAAAATTACCAGAACCATTCAAAAAATATGCGGCTGGTGTTTCAGTTGAAAGCTCAACTATCCAGTATGAAAATGATGATTTGATGGTTAAACAATGGGGCACTGATTATTATGGCATTGCTTGCTGTGTTTCTGCACAACCAATTGCTAATGGAATTCAGTACTTTGGTGCTCGCGCTAACTTGGCTAAGACCGTTTTATATGCGATCAATGGTGGTAAAGATGAAATTGGTAAAGCTCAAGTAGGCCCGGCATACTCACCAATTACCAGTGAATATATTGATTACGATGAATTTATGGAAAAATTCGATCCAATGCTTGACTGGTTAGCTGATATCTATGTTAATGCATTGAATACAATTCATTACATGCATGATAAATATTATTATGAATCAGCTCAATTGGCTTTGAAAGATACCCGTCTTGATCGGACATTTGCAACCGGAATCTCAGGCTTGTCAGTTGCTGCTGACTCTATCTCAGCAATCAAGTATGGTCATGTAAAAGTTATTCGTGATGAAAATGGCATTGCAGTTGATTTTAAGACCGATAAAGATTTCCCTCGTTATGGTAATAACGATGATCGAGCAGACAAAATTGCAGTTTGGTTAGTTAAATCACTATATACCAAGATGTACAAACATCATCTGTATCGTGGTGCTAAATTATCAACATCTGTTTTGACCATTACTTCAAATGTTGTGTATGGTAAAAACACTGGGACAACTCCTAACGGCCGTAAAAAAGGCGATCCATTTGCACCAGGTGCTAACCCAGCATACGGGGCAGAAACCAGTGGGGCATTAGCATCATTGCTTTCAGTAGCTAAAATTCCTTACAAATATGCAACTGATGGTATTTCTAATACCTTTGCTGTTACTCCATCAACATTGGGTCATGATGAGAGTTTGGAATCTGATACTCTTGTTAATATGATTAGTGGCTATATGAAGAATAATGGTCATCATTTGAACATTAATGTCTTCAATCGTGAAACATTGTTGGATGCGCAGAAACATCCTGAAAAATACCCAACTCTTACCATTCGTGTATCAGGCTATTGTGTTTACTTTGCTGATTTGACTAAGGAACAACAAGATGATGTTATTTCTCGGACATTCCATCAGACAATGTAGTTAAGGTATTTCGTTGATTGACAAAATTCAACAGATGCTTAATAGATTGATTGGATAAGTAAGTTAGCGGATTAGAACTAAAAATAGATGCCGATTGATTAGAGAGCATGATCAAGCGGCATTTATTTTTTAATGAAAATAAAGTCAGAAATCTCCTGATTTTAATCAGACAGATGAATGTCAAAAACGCCTTACACTCCCTTTCGACAATACTTGTCAAAACTAGGATTTGGTGGTTATTGCTGAATTGGAAAGTAAAGTAGTATAGTTCAATGTAAATAATTCAGTCCGTCTGGCAACCCGCGGACTCTAAAAGCTTGGATAATTAAGTAATCAGACCTGCTTGCAGGCAATCGTCGTATCTAAGCAAATTGGTTGTCGTTGCACTGTTAGGTGCAGTTCTTACAAACTTCCGACTTTAGTTGGGAGCGGTTGACGAGATGAGGAGGACTTGCTCATGGCAAGAGAAAAAATAACACAACACGCGTTAAGACAAAGACCGGTACCAATGCGCGATGGTCAAGTTGTTGGTTACGTTCATTCTACAGAAAGTTTTGGTGCAGTTGATGGACCTGGAATCCGCTTTGTGGTTTTTGTTCAGGGTTGTAATATGCGCTGTCAATTTTGTCATAATCCTGATACTTGGAAAAAAAATGTTGGTACTGAAATGACCAGCGATGAGATTTTAAAAATGGCTTTGCCTTATCGTCAGTTTTGGGGTAAAAAGGGCGGAATCACGTTAAGCGGTGGTGAAATTTTAGTTCAAATTGAATTTGCCATCGAGTTATTCACAAAATGCAAACAATTAGGAATAAACACTTGCTTGGATACTTGTGGACAACCATTTACCCGGCGTGAACCATTTTTCAGTCAATTCAAGAAATTAATGGAAGTTACTGATATTCTTTTAGTTGATATCAAGCATATTAACTCTGATGAACATCGTAAATTGACTGGTTATCGGAATGAAAACATCTTAGATATGTGTCAATATCTTTCTGATATTGGCAAACCAGTTTGGATCCGTCATGTTTTGATCCCGCAGAGAACGGACTTTGATAATTACCTGAAACAATTGGGCGATTATATTAAGACCCTAAAAAATGTAAAAAAGGTAGAAGTTTTGCCTTATCACACTTTAGGAGTCCCTAAGTACCATGAAATGGGGATTAAATATCCACTGGAAGGAATTGAACCGCCAACGGCAGATCGCGTAAAAAATGCTGAACAGCTTTTACATGTTGCTGATTATCGTGGTTACTTGGAAGATTAATTTAATTTTTGAATGGTCACAGAAGTCTTTTTTTGGAGATATTTTAAATATTTTCTCTGAAAAAAGGCTTTTTTGAAAGAAAAAAATTGATTGTCAAAGTTTGGTTTGATGAGCGGGAAGAAGTGATTGGAATGAAGACACTGACGATTAGCCAACAAGCTGCTAAAGAAGATGTTGAGACGGTTTTGGAAAAGTTTAATTCCAGTGAGGCTGGGTTAACTAATCTTGAAGCTCAAAAACGACTTAAACAAAATGGACCGAATACAATTCAAAAAATTAAGCGCAAACCAGAGTGGCAGGTTTTTCTAGGCAATTTTGTGAGTTTAATGGCTATCTTGCTGTGGATTAGCGGCTTAATTGCCTTGTTGACAAACACTATTGAATTAGGAATTGCCATTTGGTGTGTTAATCTAATCAATGGATTATTTAGCTACTACCAACAGCACGAAGCTCAAAAAGCCACTGACTCAATGCTCAAAATGCTGCCTTCTTATACATCAGTCTATCGAGATCAGCGTTTACAACGTTTGGAAACAACTCAATTAGTGCCGGGTGACGTATTCATGATTAATGCTGGTGATGCAATACCGGCTGACGCCCGTTTGATTAATTCCAGCTCTTTACAAGTTGATGAGTCAGCTCTAACGGGTGAATCAATTCCAGCTAATAAGACAGTCAATTATCAGTCGAATGAATCAGATACCTTGTCTGAGACTGATTTGGTTTATGCTGGAACAGCAGCTGTTAACGGATCAGGAATGGCTATTATTATTGCAACTGGAATGCAAACTGAATTTGGCCGGATAGCACAATTGACACATCAGGAAACCAAAGCAATCAGTCCATTGCAACAAGAGCTTGATCGTTTGACAAAACAATTGTCAATTATTGCTTTTACGATTGGCTTAATCTTTTTTGCAGCTTCAATTTTCTGGGTCCATTATCCACCAGCGCAAGCTTTTATCTTTGCATTGGGGATGATTGTTGCTTTTATTCCGGAAGGATTATTGCCAACGGTGACTCTTTCTTTGGCACAAGGTGTGCGGCGAATGGCCCAAAAGCACGCATTAGTTAAGGAACTTAACAGCATTGAGACACTGGGTGAAGCTTCGGTAATTTGTTCTGATAAAACTGGTACATTGACTCAAAATCAAATGACGATTAATCATTTTTGGACTTTAAAGCAAGAATATGATGTATCTGGGCTAGGTTATCAACCAACCGGTAAAATTACGATGCAACAAGGTTCTATCGATTTGCAGAATGATCCAGATCTTCAAGCGATTCTAAGATTGCTGGTTTTAAATAATGCTGCCCGTATTCAATCAGATGAAAATGGTGTTACCCAGATAGTAGGAACCCCGACCGAGAGAGCCTTAATGGTCGCGGCTCAAAAAGGTGGTTTGGATTTAAAGCAACTTCAAGCAGCTTATCCAAAAATTCAGGAATTTCCGTTTGATTCAAACCGAAAACGAATGGCGACTATTCAGCACGCCGCTACTAAGCAGCTTGTTTTGGTCAAGGGGGCTTTAAGCACTACCTTGCCATTGTGTACTCGTCAACAACAAGCAGGGCAGATTCAATCATTAACAGCAACAGATTGTCAAAAAATTAAACAGGCAGATGCTAAATATGCTGCGGCTGGGTTGCGTTCATTATGTTTAGCATATAAAGAATTGCCAATAATGCAGGGTCAATTGACTCAGGCAGCAGCTGAAAGTGATCTGATTTTTCTTGGGTTAGCTGTGATGCTTGATCCCCCACGCCCAGAAGTTTATGCTGCTGTTCGTAAGTGCCATGCTGCGGCTATTAAAATAATTATGGTCACAGGTGATAGCCCGTTAACTGCTAAAGCTGTTGCTACAAAAATTGGGATTACTGGCGCCAATCCGCGAGTAATTACTGGGACTGAATTGGAAAAGCTGTCTGATGAACAATTAAAGTCTGCTTTGGCGAATGAAGTTATTTTTGCCCGGGTTGCTCCTGAACATAAATATCGAATTGTTTCAACTTTGCAGACTTGTGGTGAAGTTGTTGCCTCGACTGGAGACGGTGTTAATGATGCACCGGCTTTGAAGAAGGCGGATATAGGTATTGCTATGGGCCAATTAGGAACTGATGTTGCCAAGGATGCTGCCGATATGATTTTAACTGATGATAATTTTGCTTCAATTGTTGCTGCAATTGAAGAGGGAAGAGCAGTTTACAGCAATATTCAAAAATTCTTACTCTATATTTTGAATTCTAATGTTCCAGAAGCGATCCCTTCGGCCTTATTTTTATTCAGTGGCGGTCTAATTCCCTTGCCATTAACGGTTATGCAGATTTTGACGGTTGATCTTGGAACCGATATGTTACCGGCTTTAGAGCTGGGAAGTGAGAAGGCAGAACCAAATATAATGCAACAGCCGCCACGTTCTCGTCAAGCGCATTTGTTGAAAAAGTCCTTACTTTGGAAAGCATTTGGTTGGTATGGTTTATTAGCAGGACTAATTTCAACGCTAGCCTATTGGTATACCAATAGTACTTATGGTCGTTCTTGGCATAATTTGGCTGCAAGTGGGTCAATTTACTTGCAGGCGACGACAATGACTTTAGCAGCAATTGTTTTTTGTCAGATTGCAGCAGTTTTAAATTGTCGGACAGAGCGAGTATCGGTTTTAAAAATTGGATTATTTAGCAATCGTCAGCTTTGGCTGGGAATTGTTTTTGAAATATGTTTGTTAAGTCTGTTGATTTATGTTCCTTTGTTACAATCAGCTTTTAATACAACAGCGATTGGTTTAAGAGAATGGATAATATTAATTGCTATTCCACTGCCTTTGTTCTTGTTGGAAGAATTGCGAAAATTAACGTTGCGTCATTGCAAAAGAGTAAACAGCCAGCAGAAAAATTTTTGAATGTTAAATGACAACGAAAGCTTGAACCGACCTTGATTAGTTGGCTCAAGCTTTCTTTATACTATTAACAGTTAACAATCCTAATCTAAAAATTGCTGACCTTTGTTTGCACTATCGGTTGATTAAGTAGATGCTTGGTATTTAATAATTGATCAATTTCAGCTGTTGAAAAGTTTTGCTGTTCAAGCACTGTGCGAATTTTTACTTTTTGCTTCAGAGCACTTTTTACTAAGGCGGTTGCAGCAGCATAACCAATTTTGGGAGCAAGCACAGTCGCAATTTCGGCTGAATTTTCCACTAAAGACCGACAGTGATCTTGATTAACTTTTAAATGAGACAAGCAATTATCAATTAAGGTAGTAATTCCTTTGCTTAATAATTCTGCTGCAGCAAACAGATCTTTAAACATGATTGGTTCGAAAGCATTTAACTCCAATTGACCAGCCTCAGCTGCCATAGTAATCGTAGTTGTATATCCAACTACTTGAAAAGCAATTTGATTAACAACTTCTGGAATGACCGGATTAACTTTTCCTGGCATGATTGATGAGCCTGCTTGGACTTTAGGTAACTCTAATTCTCCCAGTCCGGCTTGTGGTCCGCTGCCTAAAAGGCGGAGATCATTAGCAATTTTTCCCAATGCCGTAGCTAAATTTTTAAAAGAATCAGCAACAGCTAGCAAGCTATCGGTATTTTGAATAGCATCTGCTAAATTATCAGCAGCTTTAAGCGGCAATTGTGTTAACTCGCTTAAATAATGTAGCACAGTTTGTTGATATTTAGGGGGAGTATTGATCCCAGTGCCAATTGCGGTTCCACCTAATGGAAGAATTAATAAATCTGCTTGAGCGGCAGTTAAACGATTTAAACAACGTTTTAGTAATGCTGCATAAGCTGCAAAACTAATTCCAAAAGTAGTTGGAACGGCATCTTGCAACTGGGTACGGCCGAGTTTAATGGTGTCTGAGTAGGTGTGAGCCAAAGATTCAAATGCTTTAATCAATTCAACCAGCGACTCACTTAGCTGATTATCCAATTCAAATAAGGCCAGCTTGCCAGCCGTTGGATAAGTATCATTGGTTGATTGACTGCGATTAACATCGTCATTAGGATGAAGGTATTGATAGTTACCCTTATCATGTCCGAGTAATTCAAGTGCTCGATTAGCGATTACTTCGTTAACATTCATATTGGTACTTGTTCCAGCACCACCTTGGATTGCGGGAGTAATAAATTCCGCTTGATAGGCGGGAAAATTACTTTCGAGATCGCAGCAAGCTTGCTTAATAGCTTGGCATTTTTTTTCAGATAATTGTTTCGCGGCATAATTAGCTTGAGCTGCAGCTTGTTTAACCATAATTATTTTTTTCAATAATAAGGGATGAACTTTTTCCGAAGTTACTGCAAAATTTTGCGCAGCTCTTTTAGAGTGAATACCATAAAAAGCTTGTTTAGGAATTTCTAATGTACCAATCGAGTCTTTTTCAATACGCATAATCAATTATCTCCTCTTTTATCATCAATTATTATTATTACGGGCAATAACTTAACACATATACCAATCCAAAAAAAGAGTCTAAGTGATTTTTGATGGATAGCAAAGATATTGATTGAGAAGACTTAACTTTATTAAAAAATGGACGATTAGTTTTTTAGGGATATAAAGTTTAGTTAATTCACTTAAATGATGGTTTTTTGCGATGCTTTATAAATTTTCTGTTATAATAAGACTAAGCGGTTACAAAATTATTTGCGGTTTAAATTGATTTTTATATTGTCAATTTAAATAGTTTTGTTTTATTATTAATAAGAAAATAGAAAACCTATTAAGATAAAGCGGTACTTTATTTAATAATGCCCAAGGGGAATCGGAATATGAAAACAAAGCAGGAGAATATTTTTTCTTCTAAAACACTCAGTTATTTCTTACAATTAGCTGAAACCATGAGCTATACCCAAGCAGCTCAAATTTTAGGAATTACCCAACCAGCTTTGACACAACAAATCAAAAAGTTGGAAAGAACAGTTGGAGCGCCATTGTTTTATTCGGTCGGGAAAAAACTGCATTTGTCAGATGCTGGATATACGATGCTCGATGCTACTCATCAAATTTATGAGACTTTGAATCAAGCAGCTGATGAAATTCAACAATCGACCAGTGCAACTCAAGGTGATATTAGCATCGGAATTTTGGCTTCAATTGAAGATCAGGTATTTATTCAATTTGCAGTACAATATTATTTAAAGAATCCCGAAGTTAAATTAATTTTTCATATGCTGACTCGTAAAGAAATTTGGGAGCGGTTGGAAAACAACACGATTGATTTAGCAATCATGTACTTACCAGATGACAGTATAAAAAACTGGAAGCCCTATGAAAGTCGCAAGATTTTGACTGAGAATTTATTATTTGTTCATCATGAACCGCAATGGTCAAAAAAGAAGTGGATTCGTTTGCGTGATACCCTGGAGAAAAAGTGGGTTACCTATCCGCCTAAGTATTATCTGAACAGTTTAATTCGCGAGTCATACAAAAATGCACTGCTTGATAAACCAGTTAGTGTTGCCCATTTTGCTACGCCATCTCAGCTATTTGATTTTGCTAATATAACTAAGACAGCGACTGCATTACCAATGTCTTATGTTGTTGCTCACCGCAATGAGGTGCAGCAAAAGTTTTGGACAGCATTATTTGAACCAGAAATCTCGTTTGATTTGGCTTTTGTTTTTCGCCGTGATAAGGATCAAATTCCCAGAATTGAAAATATTATGAATGCCTTTGAAAAGTATTTAAGTGAGAAGGATTACATTTCTCGCTTGACAGAAATCAGTCAAAAAGGTTAAATCGATAATGAAGGTTTAATATAGATTGGAGACTTGATGATGAAAGAACTAGTTTTTGGACACAAAAGTCCAGATACCGATGCTATTGTTGCAGCGAAAGCATTTTCTTATTTACAAAATCAATTAGGTTATGATACTGAAGCTGTCGCTTTAGGCGAACTGAATGATGAAACAAAGTTTGTATTGCAGCATTTTGAAGAACCAGCACCACGGATTATTTCAGCTGCTAAACCAGAAGTTGATGCAGTAATGTTGGTTGATCATAATGAGGCCCAACAGAGCGTGGCAGATTTGAAAGATGTGCAGATTACACATGTAGTCGATCATCACCGGATTGCTAATTTTGAGACAGCAGCTCCGCTTTACTATCATGCTGAACCACTTGGCTGCACCAGTACAATTTTGTTCAAATTATTCAAGCAAAATGAAGTTACAGTTCCGGCAAAATTAGCTGGTTTGATGCTTTCAGCAATTATTTCTGATACGTTATTGTTTAAATCACCAACAACGACACCAGAAGATGAAGCAGCTGTTAAGTCATTAGCCGAAATTGCTGACGTTGATTACCAAAAGTATGGCTTAGAGATGTTGAAAGCTGGTACTAATTTGGCAAGTAAGACCGAACAAGAATTGATTACTGCTGATGCTAAGTCTTTTGAAATGGGTGGTAAAACTGTTCGAATTAATCAAGTTAATACGGTTGATTTGAATGAGGTTTTTGCTCGTGAAGCTAAATTACGGACCGCTATCGAAGCAGAAAACAAAGCTCAGGGCTATGATTTATTTTTATTGATGGTGACGAATATTTTGGATAGCAATACTCGCTTGTTAGTTGTCGGCGAACCACAGGATGTGGTTGAAAAAGCCTTTAACACTAAGTTGGTTGACAACAAGGCTGATCTTCCAGGCGTTGTTTCACGTAAGAAGCAAGTTGTTCCTCCATTACAGGCGGCATTTTAATCATACTAAACTAAAAAAGGTTGAACAATTATATTTTTGTTCGACCTTTTTTTAGTGCTTTTTCTAAGATAATAAGGATAATTCAACTTTTTTTTGCTTATCATACGTATTTGTAATATAATAATTAATAGTTTTTAAATTTATTGATAGCGTGGGGTATATATGAGCCAAGAAAAACGAATTGAATTAATCAAACAGTTATTAGAAGAAAGGCAAGAACTGACAACTAAAGACATTATGAGTGAATTTGGCGTTTCGCAAGATACTGCTCGACGTGATATTGTTTTGTTGGCAGAACGTGGTGAAGTCAAGCGAACTCACGGCGGAATTTTGCCACTTGATTTTGGCAATCAGGTTTTGAACTTTCAGAAACGCCTATCATTATTTACTCGAGAAAAAACCCGGATTGCTTTAGAAGCAGTTAATCATTTTCATGCTCATCATGTATATTTTATTGACGCTTCGACAATTTTATTGAAAACATGTCAAAACCTAAATCTACCATTAACGGTCATCACCCATTCGCTAGATAACTGTATGGCTTTAGCAGAACAACCAAAAGTTACTGTCAAAGCTTTAGGGGGAACTTTTGATCATGAGAGCCGCTTTTTTTATTCTGATGATGCATTGCAAGAATTAGATAACGTGGCTTTCGATACTGTCTTTATTGCAGCTTCAGGAATTGATGAACATGGAGTTTACATTTTAAAGCAAGAAGATGCAAAAATTGTTGGACGAGCAGTTGAACGAGCTCGTAGAGTTATTTTGGTGGCAGAACATCAAAAGTTTATTAATACTTCATATTTTAGAATTTGCAAACCAGATCGTGTCTCGTTATTTATTACTGATCAGCCTTTAACACCTGCAGAAAGAGCAATTTTCCCCAAAACCACCAAAATTCAAATTGCTGGAGAAGCAGTTGATCGTTAAACTGTAATAATAACTGATCAGAGTATGCTTGCTTAAATAGCTTAGTTAACAATTAATCTTTTTTCCACTGGTTAACTTTTAAAATTTAATTTATTCAGCATTTTGCTTGCTTTTTTGAGCAAAAAAAGTTAAAGTTTCAGTTATATGGTTCTTTATTAACTGAATGTTTTTATGTCGCCTTGAATTAAATGTTCAGCTTGAGGTGATTTGAGGCAAGAATCTCCTGCTTTTAATTAGGCAGAGAAATGTCAAGAACTTCTTAAATTTTCATTTCGAAAATCTTGATCAAAAACTACGATTTGTTTGCCGTTAATGAATTAAGAAGTAAAAGCGCTGTAGCCTCATTGTAAGTATTTAGTCCGTCTGGCAACCTACGGACTCTAAAGGCTTTGGTAATTAAGCCTGTAAGACCTACTTACAGGCAATGCTGTATCTAAGCAAATTGTGGTTGTTGCATTGTTAGATGCAGTTCTCACAAACTTTCGACTTAGTTGGAAGGGGTTGCCGTTGGGTTGGCAAAAGCAGTTGGTAGTGATTTTGACTGCTATGACGGTTAGGCATTTGCGGGAGGTCGGTATTAGTGGATATCAGATTGAGTGATGAATTATTTGAAAAAATTTTAGCTGGCTCTAAGACAGTTGAGGTTTTTCTTAATGATGAGCAGATGAAACATTTTGGTGTTGGGGATACTTTAGCCATTCACCGAAAATCCAAAGATGATGATTATGTTTTAACAAGTGTCTGGAGTATCAAAAAATGTCGCACAGTTGATGAAATTTATCAAAAATTCTCTGCAACCGCTATTGGTTTGACTCCGACTGAATTATCCCGTCTTTATCCGCCAGCAGTTGTCAAACAACACGGTTTACTAGCAATTAAAATAAAACGATTAAAGCCCAATTTTGATTGATTTAAAAAATAAATAAACAACTCGAAGCGAAATCTCGCTTCGTTTTTTTTTTAGCTTTTTAGTAAACCTTATTTTTAAAAATGGTTGACAATAAGACAAGGGTGCGGTATTTTTAATTTATTCGAAGAAAGGGTGAAAGAAATGCAAACAATGAAATTAAAACGTCTTGTCTTAGATGGAATGCTTTTGGCAGTAATGATTATTTGCTCACAGCTAACAATTCCGTTGCCGCTAATACCAATTACTTTACAAACCTTTGCAGTAGGAATTATTGCTTCATTACTACCATTGGTTGATGGATTTCAAGTGATTTTAGTTTACATATTGATGGGAGCAGTAGGTTTGCCAGTTTATGCCGGCTTTAGCAGTGGAGTAGCTGTTTTCCTCGGACCAACAGGTGGTTATTTGGTTTCTTTTGTAATTTATCAGTTGATTACTGCCGCATGGTTGTCAAGAACCGGTCGTTTTCCGCGGCAACTTTTATTAGCTAATTGTGTTGGAGCACTTGCTAATCTGTTAATTGGTTCCTTGTGGATGATACCTGTACTTCATTTGAGCTTAACGCAAGCAATAATGACGGGGTTAGTACCATTTCTACTACCAGGCTTGCTCAAAATTTTTGTTTTGCTGCCAATTGTTTTACGCTTAAAGAATTTGGCTAGCCGGACTTTTATGAAAGAAAACTATTAATTGAGCTCATTTAAATAATTTAACACTGTCGGACAGAAAAATTGTTCGACTTTTTTTGTGTTTGATTTTTGAATTTTTACTTAAGCCAGCAACTGTAGCTAAACGTTTTCAGCTGACATCGTGGTATAATGAAATTAATATTTGAAGACAGGGAGCAGTTAGCCATGATAGATGATAAATTTAATACGAAAATTGAACAAATTGCTGTTTCAGACATTCGGCAGTTTGACTCTGAAGTTAGTGAGATCCCAGGAATAATCAAGTTGACATTAGGCGAACCTGATTTCAATACCCCAGAACATATTAAACAGGCTGCAATTAAAGCAATTGAAGCTAATCACTCGCATTATACGCCCAATGCTGGGATTCCAGCTTTGCGCAAAGCTGCTGCTGCTTATTACAATGAAAAGTTTAATTTAAATTATCAGCCGGAACAAGTAGTTACGACTGTTGGTGCAACCGAGGGAATTGCTGCTAGTTTGCAGACAATCATCAACCCTGATGATACAGTGATTGTCCCAACGCCAATTTTTCCGATTTATATTCCGGATACTAAGATTAATGAAGGCAATGTGATCTTGGTTGATACGAGTGCAGACGGTTTCATTTTGACCGCTCAGCGCTTGCAGGAAGTTATTGAAGAACATCCATTAGCTCGAATTAAGGCAGTTGTTTTAAATTATCCTTCAAATCCAACCGGAGTGACTTATACTCGCCAGCAATTAGAAGAGATTGCTCAAGTAGCCCGTGATTATGATTTTTGGGTAATTAGTGATGAAATTTATGCAGAATTAACTTACCAGAAAAAGCATATTTCAATGGGAGAAATTTTGCCGGAAAAAACTATTCTTTTAACGGGCCTGTCTAAATCGCATGCGATGACAGGCTGGCGGGTTGGTTACATTTTAGGACCAGAAGATTTTTGTGAACAAGTTGTTAAATCACATCAATATATGGTCACTTCTCCAACTTCAGTTTCACAATATGCTGCTCTCGAGGCAATGACAAAAGGTCAAAAAGACAGTCTATTAATGAAAAAGGAGTACGCCAAACGTCGTGACTTTCTACTTAAAGAATTAACGGAGGCTGGTTTTGCAACTGCGAGTCCGGATGGAGCTTTTTATTTATTTGCTAAAATTCCGGCGGGCTGTGCTTCGGACTCGTGGACTTTTGTGCGTTCATTGGCACAAGAAGCTAAAGTTGCTTTAATTCCTGGAGTTTCTTTTGGGCCTGGAGGAGAAGGGTATGTTCGAATCAGTTATGCAGCTAGCATGGAAAAATTACAACAGGCTGCAGCAGCCATAAAACAGTATGTTGCTCGACGGACTAATTTGAAAGAAACAAAAACTGCAAATCACAAGTGAAAGAAGTTGAAAGTATGACTACCGATGAAAAAAAACGACCAGTTGGAGTATTTGATTCTGGTGTGGGCGGAATTAGTGTTTTAAAAGAACTGCATCGTCTTTTGCCACACGAAAATTACGTGTTTTATGGTGACTCGGCTAATGCACCTTATGGAACACGGACGACTGCTGATGTTCGCAAGCTTAGTTTTGCGGTGGTCGAAAAATTATTAACCCAAAACATTAAGGCCTTAGTGATTGCTTGTAATACCGCTACTAGTGCAGCAGTTGTTCAGATTCGTGAACGTTATCCTGAATTGCCGGTTGTCGGCTTGGAGCCAGCAGTTAAACCGGCAATTGAACGTTATCCGCAACAAAGAATCGCAGTCATGGCTACACCGCTAACACTTCGAGAAGAAAAGTTTCAAAAACAGTTATTGCTTTATCAGGGGCAGGCTGAATTAATTCCTGTTCCGGCTCCTGACTTGGTTGAATTTGTTGAACGCGGCGAGTTAGCTTCACCAGCATTACAAAAATATTTAACTAAGCTACTTGAACCGCTTGAGCCAGTTAGTGCAGTAGTTTTAGGATGTACCCATTTTCCATTTGCTCGTCCGGCAATTCGGCAAGTAGTTGGGTCGCAGCCTTGGATAATTGATGGCGGACCGGGAGCAGCACGTGAATTGCAGCGTTTGTTAAATCAAGCAAATTTATTAAATGCCCAATCAGCAACTGGTCAGGTTAAATTTTACAACAGTGATTCCGATCCAGCTAAAATTACTTTGAGTGAGAAATTGTTTGCTGCTGCAATTGATTAAAAAATTTTTAAAATACTTACAAAGGATTATTAATTTTAGTTTAGTTAAAGAGCTTTTGAGAGAAATTCACTTCTAGCGAGGACTGCACAAAAAATTAGTTTTGTCACAGCCCTTTTTATATCCCAATAAAAAAAGGAATGAAGCTATGCAAGTTCAAAAAAAAGACATCAAATTACCAGATTGGTATTTACGCCGGAAACATCCACTATATGGTCGCTTTAAAAAATATTTTAGTGGTCATTGGGTTACAAATTTCTTGATAGGAATTACCATTATCGTTTATTTAATTGAGTTTTTGCTAAGTGGAAGTTTTAATATTAGTGGTCGAGTTTTAGAAGTTATGGGTGGTCGTTGGAACCCAGACTTAATGGCGGGAGAATGGTGGCGCTTGTTTACACCAATCTTTTTGCATGTTACGATTTATCACATCGCCTTCAATATGGTGGCGTTGTATTATGCTGGACCGTTAGTTGAAGAAGTTTATGGTCACTTTAAATTTTTATTGATTTACTTATTTACCGGCTTTACAGGGAATCTTTTAAGTGCTTTGTTTAGCCAAAATTCTATTTCTGCTGGAGCCTCAACGTCACTATTTGGCTTGTTTGCCGTTTTAGCATTGTTGCAGATTGTTCGGGGCTTTCGTCATCAGTTTTCAGAAATTAGTCGTTCAGCGACTACCTTAATTATAGCTAATCTGATCTTTAACTTATTCATGCCAGGAGTCGATATTGCTGGGCATATTGGTGGCTTACTCGGTGGAGCGATCTCAGTTTTACTCTGGACACCGGCTGATGTTCGCAAGCATTATCTGCATGATGGTTTAGGAACAGCTGCTGCTTTAGTTGTGGTTGTTGGTGTCTGTCTTTGGTTAACTGGAGTAATTTATTATTAGGCCTGTTTTTTATAGTAACTCTTTAAACTAAAGAGTTATCGAAAGTTATTGATAATTTTAATAATTTGGAGGCATTTTTGTGTTGAGAATTAGTCGCTGGATGTGGTGGTTAGTAAGTGGAATATTTGTTATTGTTTCATTAATTATCTTTAATGATGCATGGTTTTGGCCAGGAAAAGCTTTGTCAGCTTCTGAAATGGCCTACCGCAAAGAATTTTTTAATTTTTTTGATTCAGTTACAAATTTGTTGCTAACGTTGATACTGATAATTTTTTTAATCAGTTTATTATATTGGCTGAATAAACTAGAAAGAAAAAAATTATTTACCACGTTAATAATTGGCTGTTCGTTATTATTACAGTTATATTTGGCTTTTAATTTTAAAGGAAGCCAAGGCATAGATGATTTTGATGTACGCCAACAAGCAGCTTTTTTAGCTGCTGGTAGTCATCAATGGTCTACTTACTTTTACTTTGGTCCTAATAGCGGAGCAGCCATCTTTTTTGCTTTAGTCTATCAACTTTCACGAGTAATTGGGTTAGGCTACAACACAGTTATCACAAATTTAGCGGTTATGATATTGCTTGACTTGGCAGTTTGGTCAGGCTGGTTGATTCTAAAACGTCATGAAAAGACTAATGCTCAGGAAAGCTACTTATTATTGTGCACAATTTTTATTCCCTTATATTTAACCAGCTTGTTTACCTATACCGATCCATTGGCTTTAACGTTTTTAATGTTTGGCTTTTCTTGTCTGGACGCAGTATTTAACCAAAAACAACCAGTAACAAAAGTTTGGCAGAAATATCTCTTATTAATTGGAACTGGTGTATTCTTAGCACTAGCTGTCTATTTGAAGACTAATACAGCAATTGCGGTAATTGCCGTATTGATTTTTATTTTCTTTAATCGCAAATCATTCAAGAAAACTTTCTTGTTGCTGGTAGTCTTCTTAATGGCTTTTGCCATTACAACTCAAGCGACATCAGTTTTCCAAAAAAATGTTTATCATTATAAGGTTGTCAAAAATGAGAGTTTTCCCTACACGTATTGGATTGCGATGGGACTTAACCCTAAGTCGGAAGGATCAAGTGTCAATGCTTGGTCAGATATTGCTAAATACCACACCTATCAAGGGCGGTCTAAACATACTCAAAAATTAATTAAACAAAGACTAAAACAAATGGGCGTTAGCGGACTGTTAGGTTTATATCGGAAAAAAATGAATTCGCAATGGTCTTTAGGCACTGTGGGAACTGAAATGCGGAATTATGGCCTTACAGCTGAAGTTCCACAAAGTTACAGTAATTTTTTTGGCAATCAACGAGCACCGCTACAAGAAATACAGCAGATTGTGTATTTAGCAGTTTGGTTACTAGCTTTAATTGAGGGAATATTTTGTTTTAGGCGAGCTCGGCAACAGATCGGACAAATTGAATATTTATTGATGCTGTACATAATTGGGGTCTTTTTATTCCATACTCTGATGTGGGAAGTAATGCCACGTTATGCATTTATTACAGTTATCCCATTAATTATGTTAGCAGCACAGGGCGCTACTGACATTAACGATTGGTTGTGTGCGCATCGAGTTAAAAATCGTGGCTATAAGTTGTTTGGATTAGTTAATCTGCTTTTGTTAGCAGGTGTTATCTGGGGTGGTTTTAACAACTTACATTATACTAAGACAATCGTGCAAGCAAATGAACCAGTTATTAGCCAGCAATTTTTACGGCAGGAGACACTCCAATTACAACCAAATCAACAAATTAGTGAGAAATTCTTTTTACCACGAGCGGCTTCGCTAATTCAAACTTCAGTGCTGCCTTATTCACAAAAGGGATTGACATTGAAAATCGCTAATCGGACTAGCCAGATTAAAATTAAAAATTATCAAAACGGTACTCAGCCAATAAAACAACTTTCTACAGGAAATTATCAGTTAATATTGAAAAATGAAAGTCAGGTACCGATTAAAATTAACTACTTTAAAGTTGAACCATTGGACATTTTGCAACAACCAATTTCAGGCTCTACTAAGCGATATCTGTCATTTGCATTAATGAATCCAGTAAAAAATGCAATTTATCCATCAAGTAGTTATTGGTTGATTTTCTTGCTGGCAATTGTTATGGGTAGTCTGAATGTAGTCTATTTATTGAAAAAGGCCAACTTAATTAACCGAATTTAAAAAAATAAAATCACTTGAACTTACTGCTTTTAGTAAATTCAAGTGATTTTTATTTGCTCTAGTTTTCTTCAGGAACTTGTTGTCGCTTTTCTAAGCGGGCTAATAATGGCATTATCATCCCGACACCAAATAAAACAAAAACCGAAAAGAGGTTCATTAGCAATTGGTGGTCATAAGCTGTTGTCCCAAATTTTACATCTTGGGGAATAAAACTCATTAGTGCGCAGACAAATGAAAAGATAAAGCACCAAACACCGACTGCAATCGCAACTGCTTTCTTTTTAATAAAAACAAATGATGAATGAAATCGATCTGATTGCCAACGTACGGCGATAAAGGCTAAGAAAATCCAACAGTTTTTGAAAGGAAAAACAATTCCATTCAAGTTCAGTAACCAGTTGAAAATCGAATTAATGTTCGGCAAAGTCCCACTCATTAATAATAAAAATAAGCATAAGCCACTGGTCAACACATAGCTATGTAATGGCCGGCCATTTTTGTTGCGTTTACTTAACCATCGCGGCATAAAGTTGACGGCTGTATCTCCAGCGATGACCCAGCTGGCGGCATCCAACAATACGGCTAATTGAGCCATCATATAAATTGCTTGGACGATCGTAAAGATGTACAAAAGGATATTTCCCATTCCTAAACGTTGTCCCAGTAGTTGGAAAGCATAGTAGGAGCCGTTCATTTTTAAATCGTGCGGCAGGTTATTGGCATTGAAGAAAATGGCTAATGAAAAGGTTCCAAAAACAGTCAAAAAGGCAGTCATGAATGCTACCAACCACATAGCTTTAGGAAAATCGCGGTTGGGATTACGCATTTTGATCAGGTAAGGGGCAACTAACTCAGCTCCGCAGACCGCAAACATCAGTAAACCAGTAGTTGAAAAATACTGTAAACTAAAATGGGGAATAAATGAGCTGAAATTAAAGGGATGAGTGGCAATTTGACCGCCATGGGCTAGTGAGTAACCAGTCATAATAACAAATAAAACAGTCATTAAAAACATTGCTCCACCACCAATTGTTGCCATAACCTCCATTGATCGCTTGAAAAAGTTCTGTAGTAAAATAAAAATCAAAATAACAATAAAGGTCAGCAAACCAAAAGTAAAATTTGACATTCGCTGTCCAAGTGAGTTGTTGCCTAAAACTAACCAACTAAATGATACGATTACGGAATTGGCGACATCTACAATGTAAGGTAAACTAGCTGCCCAGTACATCCAAGCAGTCCAGTAGCCAAGGGTATCATTAGTACTGTGGCGCACCCATGATGAAAGCCCCCCATCTTCTTGACCAGTAAAAGTTGCTCCTAATTGACTAACAGACATTTCATAAGGAATAACAAAAGCAAAGACCATAAAAATCCAAGTAAAGACAACTGAAAGTCCCTGATTTTGCAGTGGGTAAAGAATATCATCAAAACCGATAATTGTGACGAAGTCTAAGAAGGAAATAACCGGCCAACTAATAAAATGTTTTTTTGTAAGTGAATTTTCCATTGAATCCTCCTGAATAAAATAATTATGCTCGTTGAATTAGTTTATTCGGTGGTTTGCAATGGAGCCAGATAATTTGAGGCTGCAAACTAATCTTTCTTTCTAAGTAGAGTAACAAATAATATTGTAGAAAGTTATGTTTGAAATTGCAATCTTTTTTGAAATAAGTTGTCAAGACGGGTACCGCTAAAAGTTTGATCAGCTATTACTAGGTGAAGTAGTGCAAATAAGTTAAATTTGTCTAAAGTGAACTTTGGTGGTAGGGATCGATAAATGATTCACTTGATTGTTTTTTTTAGACCACATTTGTTATATAATATCTATAACAAATATAGCAAAGCGGTGATTAGATTATGATTCTAACAATTGATTTTCAATCAGAAATACCGATTTATCAGCAAATCAGAGCTGCAGTAGTGGCTGAGATTGCAGCTGGTCGAGTTAAAACTGGTGAAAAGTTGCCACCAATTAGAACTTTGGCTAACGAATTAAAAGTTAATTTGCACACTGTCAATAAAGCTTATCAACAACTAGAACAAGAAGGACTTATCAAGTTATTGGGGCGTCGTGGAGCGATTGTTGGCGAACCATCGATAACTGATATGCAGCAGACTAAAAAAAATTTGCAGCAAGCAGTGACCGAAGCAGTTGCTTACGGTCTAGGTTATCCGGAGTTACAAAAAGTCGTTCAACAGACATGTCAACGGTTGAAAGAAGGTGAGTTAATTGAATCGCATCCAGGTGATTAATGAACTGTCTTGGTGGTTATTGTTGTTATTGCTGGCGGTTGAACCATGGTTAACTAATAAAAATGTTATTTTTGGTGTGGCTTTCAGTCAAGGTGAATTCTGGCAAAAACCTTTTCCTCGTCGTTTGCGAAGATGGTATTTGCTGGTTTTACTAGGGGGTGGTTTGCTCTTTAATTTGTTATTACTTAACAGCAGTCAGAAAACAACTTGGCTGTTATTAGGCATGCCATTACTTTTGGGCTTGAGTTTGTTAACTTTTGGTATTTTTCATCATAAAATTTTAAATTGGCAACTTCAACAAAAAACTGATCTTCAACTGACTAAGCAGTGCTTAAGTGTTGATACGCAACAACTAAGTGAAAATGAGCTTTCAGCTTGGTGGTTGGTGACTTTGTTGATTTTACCATTTACTGCTGTAATTTCTGCCAGTTTTAATTATGCTGACTTACCAGCTAAATTACCAGTTCATTTTTCTTTCACTGGTCCTGATGCTTGGATAAATAAAAGTCAAGGCGGTGTCTGGAAAGTTTTGGTTATGCAATTTGGAATAACACTGATTTTCATTTTGCTAACTTGGTTAATGCGGCGGTCACCAGCAGCCGTTCGTGGTAATTCTCAAGCAGTACCTGGTTTTTATCGTTTTCGACGCAGCATTTATTTTTTACTGATTTTTGCTGGGTTATTAAGTCAAGTTACTTTATCGACGCCTTTTTTGACACAACAAAATCAACTAGTATTTTGGTTAAATAGGCTTAATCTTATCTTTGTACTGATATTAGTTATCATGCCATTGCTTTTCTATTGGTTTTTTACGCTCCGTCATGAACCACATGGTCCTATTTTAAATGATAACAGTAAGTGGTTGCTGGGATTGATTTATTATGATCCACACGATCCTTCGATTTTTGTGCAAAAAAGAAGCGGGTTGGGTTTTACTTTGAATATGGCTCGACCTGCTAGTTGGGTAATTTTAGGCGGAATTTTTGTATTTGCTATTATAGCGGCTTGGCTGCAAAATTAAATTAGTTAAAACGATCACAACGAGTATGTTGTGATTTTTTTGTTAAGGAGACTTGCTACATTTAGTATCTTAGTGTAGTATATAAGTATCACAGTGATACAGAAATTGAAGGTGAAAATTACGAAGTTTAAAGCTAATCTGCCAATTTATTTGCAAGTTAGTGACTTGTTGGCTGAGCGCATCATTCGTGGCAATTATCCACCTAATGCTAAAGTTCCCTCGGTTAGAGAGCTGGCCGAAGAATTAACGACTAATCCGCGAACAATTCAAAATGCCTTGAAAGAGTTGATTGATGCTGGAGTTTTAATTACCCACCGCGGCCAGGGTAACTTCGTAACCGATGATCGCGCTAAAATTATCCAATTAAAGCAACAGCGGATTCAGAAAAAAACGGCTGATTATCTTGACAGTCTGCAGCCGTTCTTAACTTGGAAAGAAATTTTGCTAGCAGTAAAGAGTGAGATTATTAAGAGAAAGGAAAACGAAAAATGTCAGCACAAGGATTGAACTTGCAACATGTCAGTTATAAAAAACTGACTAAAACAATTTTAAACGATATTACAGTTGAGATTCCTTTAGGACGGTTGGTTGTTTTATTAGGAGAAAATGGAGTTGGTAAAACCACTTTAATGCGAGTTATTAGTGATTTGAACAAGGGGTATCAAGGGGAAATTAGTTTAGCGGGTATCAGTGATGAACGACGAAAAAGCTTGATTTCGTATTCAGATGATTTAACTAGTTTCCGTTCCAAAGCAACGCTCAGTGATATTATTGCTTTTTATCAACAAGGATACCCGGATTTTGATTTGAAACGGGTTAATGAACTGTTGAACTTTATGCGGCTGGATCCTTTGCAGCGGTTGGGTAGCTTATCCAAGGGAAATCGCGAGAAATTAATTATTGCGCTAACCCTGGCGCGGCGAACCAAATTGTATTTGTTAGACGAGCCATTGAGCGGAGTTGATATTTTTAGCCGTGATAAAATTATTTCGAGTTTGGTTAAATGGATTGATCATGATTCATTATTGATTATTTCGACGCATCATCTAAGTGAGTTGGAACAAGTAATTGATGATGTTTTGATTCTAAAGGATCAGCGCTTGCTGGAATACCGCAATGTTGAAGATATTCGCCAAAATGAAGGCTTAAGTGTTGAAGAATATTATCGTCAAACTTATTTAGAAAACTGAATTCAAGAGGAGGAGAAATTTTTTGCAGACAAATAAAAAGTTATGTGGTTTGTTATTTCGAGATTCATTGAAAGACTTTCAGTTGCAAGGGCTAATCGGTTTAGTGATTAGTTTGTTATGGCCCTTGGGAATGCTTCTAAAATTAGGAACTGGAGAAGATTTTTGGAACAGTTTTGCAGTTGGTGAATTTATGATTGCTTTTATTTTTGTAATTGTTGGTTTTTTTCGGTTATTAGCTGCAATTAATCGAGTTTGGGTGAGCAGTCGATTTCGTTTACTGCCAGTCAGTACGAAACAATTATACTTTAGTAATCTTTTAATGAAAACAGCTGGATTTTTGGTGATTATTGGTGGTTTGGCAATTATTGATTTGTTGTTATCTGGGGTAATTTTGAAATTTGTGATTATGACACCAAATGAGTTTCAATTAGCAATCAGTAAGGCTGATTTTTCAGCTGTAACAATCACAAAATTTGTAATTGGCTTTTTAGATATGGCAATTTCATTGGTAGTTGAGTTGGTCTTTTTGCTGATAGTAACCGAAACATTAGAGAACTTTGTTGCCGAGAAGTATCAACGTCTAGCGGGAGTTGGCGGTTTTATTGTGTTGTTAAGTCTATTTACCTTTGTTAATGACAAGATCAGTAATTTGATTACAAAAGACGTTGTTAGTGTGACAAGCTTGCTGTTTGATGTTTTTGTCATGGTTTTATGTATTTGGGCTAGTTTGTATTTGTTGAAAAATCAAATCGAAAGTCGTAAGTAACACAAATATTTGGGGGATGAAATAATTGAAAAAAAATAAGAAAAAATTAGGAATTATTAGTGTCATTATAATTATTTTTATTGGCTTGATAGTGGCAGGAGTTAAGTTGCATAATCAACCTACGACAAGCGCCAAAAAAATATATCGAACAGTTAAGTTACAACAGCAAGAACCATTAACGCTGATGGGAAAAATTACTGCCAGCAAGACACAAATTTTACAAAATCCGGCTGGCAAGGTTCAGCAAGTTGAAGTTCAAAATGGACAGACTGTTACTCAAGGACAAGAGATATTAACTACATATAGTGATTCAGCTCATCAAGCTGTTACTAGTCAACAACAGGAAATTAATAAACTGCAACGAGATTTGAATTCGGGCAACAGTCAAGTTAAACAGTTACAGCAGCAACTAGCAGCAACCGATTCAAGTGATGATGGCTATAGTGACTTAAAGCAGCAATTGACACAAGCACAAAATACAGTTTCTGATACTCAAGCAGAATTGACCAGTGCAAACCAAAAATTACAGCAGTTGAATACCAAGGTTAATGGTCGTTTAACGGCACCATATAGTGGTGTTATCGATCTTAGTTATTCTGCAACTGGAACTCCGCAGGTTAAATTACAAGCTGCTGATTTACAGGCTACAGGCCAAGTTTCAGAGTACAGTTACAGCAAACTAAGCCCCGGTACCCAGATTGATGTTACGGCTGTCGCTACTAAAGAAAAAACTACCACGAAAGTGACTTATTTAGCAAAAACTGCCGCAGCAGATAGTACTAAAAATGAAGCGAAATACCAATTTACAGCAGCAGTTTCTGGTAATTTTATGGATGGACAAACAATTAAAATTGCAGTTTCGCAAAATGGAATTCGAATTCCTGTTTCAGCGATTTATCATAATCACGTTTTTGTTGTTGATCAAGATAAAATTACTGATGTTGTCGCTGTCAGTGGATCACGGCAAGATGGTTATTTGATTACTGATAATAATGATTTGAAAGGTCGCAAAATTATTACTAATCCAGATGCCAAATTGAAACAAGGAAGCAAGGTAACGGCGGATGATTAAACTCGAAAAAGTTAATAAATATTATCAACAAGGCGGTAGCCAATACCATATTTTAAAAGATATTAATTTGACAATTGACCAAGGGGAGTTTGTTTCAATTATGGGGCAATCGGGCGCTGGAAAGTCAACCTTGATTAATATTATTGGGTTCTTAGATGATCAATTTGAGGGTGGTTACTATTATTTTGACCATCCGATTCATGATTATACCCGTCGTGATTTTTCAAAGCTCCGCAATGAAAATGTCGGTTTTGTATTTCAGAATTTTAAATTGATTAAAAATTTGACGATTGCGGAAAATGTTGCTTTACCATTACTATATGCCGGACAAAAACGCAAAATGGTTAAAGAAAAGGTGTCGCAAGCTCTAGCGGCGGTTGGCTTGCCTAATAGCGCACAAAAGAAACCAACTAATTTATCAGGCGGTCAGCAGCAGCGGGTCTCAATCGCACGGGCAATTATTGCACAGCCAAAATTTTTAATTGCCGATGAACCAACGGGGGCTTTAGACAGTCAGACTTCTAAGGAAATCATGGCGCTTTTTAAACGACTGAATCAACAAAATAATACGACGATTATAATGGTAACACATGATCGCAAAGTTGCTGATCAAGGGGAAAGACTGATTCAAATTTTGGATGGCAAAATTATTGCCGATGAGAAGATTGGGGTGAAAGCTTAATGCAGTTTTGGGAATTGTTTAAGACTTCTTGGCTTTCTTTGCGCACTAACCCACGACGCAGTTTATTGACAATCTTTGGAATTGTTGTCGGGATAGCCGCGGTAATTACAATTATTTCATTGGGAAATGGTGTCAAAGCGAAAATGCTAAATGAGTTGCAGGCAACTTCAACAGGAAAGCAAACGACTAAGATTAATTATTATAGCAGCAGTACAACAACTGCCATGGGTTTCAATCACCAAGATATTGAAAAAGTCAAAGGCAAATTTGCTAAAGTTTCATCAATCAAAGTTATTAACCCAGTAAATAATGTGACAGTTGCGGCACAAATTGGCAATCAACCAGCCAATACGCAAGTTACGTTACTAAAGCAACCGGTAAGTTCGTTGAAAATCTTAGCAGGTCGAGAAATTTCAAAATATGATCTTGCGGTCGCTAATCCGGTGGCGTTGATTAGCGAAAAAACGGCTAAAAAGCAATATGGCTCTAGCAGCAATGCATTAGGAACAGCTGTTGAAGTCAAACACGTTTCTTATCGAGTAGTTGGAGTTTATCACTCAAATGAAAGTCATTATAAGGTTAACTTTTTATTACCGAAGAAGGCTTTTTATCAACGGACAGCTGTTGATAGTGGCAATACAATCAAATTAACTTTCAATCGTGGAGCTAATGTTGCTAGTGAAAGTAAACGAATTGTTAAGTATTTAAAACAACATGGTTCACAGCGAAAGCAGGGCAGTTATGAGTATTTTGACGTGGGGTCATTCTTAAAGAGTGTATCAAAGGTCATTGATTCAATGACGGTCTTTATCAGTGCGATTGCCGGAATTTCCTTATTTATTGCCGGAATCGGTGTGATGAACATGATGTATACTTCAGTGGCTGAACGAACTCAAGAAATTGGAATCCGTCTAGCAGTTGGTGCTCAACCCCGTTCGATCATGCTGCAATTTTTATTAGAAGCTGTCATGTTGACAGTCACAGGGGGAGTGCTCGGTTTCTTATTTGGAGTTGGACTTGCCAAGGGAATCTCACTAGCGTTGCCGTTTAAGGCAGTTGTTACCTTTAGTTCTTTCTTACTAGCATTTGGTGTTTCGGCTTTAGTCGGAATTTTATTTGGACTGTTGCCAGCAAAACAGGCAGCTAACAAAAACTTGATTGATATTTTACGTTAAGAAAAAATATTAATATCAATTAAGAAGTTGTATAATTATTTGGAAAGAAAAAATAGTGGATAAAATTAGGAGTTCCTTAGAAAATGACAGACAAAATTGGTGCATTATTGGTAACTTTCAACCCTAATATTCCTAAATTAAAAGAAAGTTTAAATAGAATAATAAATCAAGTTTCTAAAGTTATAATCGTAGACAATGGTTCAAATAATATTAGCAGTATAAAAAAATTATCTGTTCAATTAGAGATTAAATTATTAGATCTTGAAAAGAATTATGGGATTGCTGGGGCTCAGAATCGAGGATTTGAGTTTTTCTTTAAGAATAACTTTAAATGGGTCTTGACGCTTGATCAAGATACAATGGTCCCATTTGATACAGTCAAAAAAATGAGAGCTTCAAAAAAATTTAAAGATTCATCGACTGCAATTCTAGCTATGAAGTACTATGATCCAAGTTGGAAGCCTGCTCAAATTAAAAGGGCAACTGAAAAACAAAAAGAAACTGAAACTCAAAAATGGCGTATTATTTCTTCCGGTAATTTAGTTCGAACTGATATCTGGAACTTAGTGGACGGTTTCGATGAATGGTTATTTATTGATCAAGTTGATTTTGACTTTAATGCCAAAGTGATTTTAGCAGGATATAAGATTTGGCAGGTAAATAATTTGATTATGGAACATGAGATTGGTAAGTCGATTAAAAAGCCTGTGTTAACAATGATGTTGTTGTTCAAACCAAATGAATTTATCCTCGATCATAGTCCAATGAGAGAGTACTATATTGCTAGGAACACAATTGTTTATTCGAAAAGATATTCTAGTCATCCGGATCTTGAAAAATTTAAAACGAATTTATTTCATGAAATAATTATGACTCGCAAAATTCTACTTTATCAAAAACCAAGAATCAAAAAAATTCAAGCTTCTTGGAGAGGAATTGTTGACGGAATAAAATATGATCCAGAAAAAGATCAAAAATTTATTAAATTTAAACAAAAAATTAAAAAACGAAAAATATAAAACGTCGAAAAACCATTAATCGAAATAAATAGATTGGTGGTTTTTTTATGTTTAGAAGATAGTGACTTGACACTTTGATTGGATGCTGCAAACTCTATCAGCAAGATATTGAAATATAAACTTGATTTTTCAGCTAAATCAGCTTAAACTGCTACTAAAGATTGATTTGGTTCTCCATAATAAAAGTAAAAATTACCTTTATTATGGAGGAAAATTAATCTACAAAATGAGGATAGGTGGTTAGAAGTGAGAACAAACATTGATCAACCAGAAATTACAATAGCAAATATTATTTGGTGTTTTGATCGTGAAAAACAAACGGTTAACGTTTTATTAATTAAGCGAGCTGATTTCCCTTATGAAAATTACTGGTCATTACCAGAAACTTATTTGCGAGAAAAAGAAAGTGCTGATCAAGCAGCACTACGATTAGTGTCTGAAAAAATTGGGTTAGAATTACCTGGATCATATACTGAACAATTAGCAACTTTCACTAATCCTTTGCGTTCTGTAGCAAAAAAGCGACAGATCAGTTTAGCTTACATGACATTTTTGCCTGACATGCCAGTTTTGAACCCGGGAGCAGGAGCTGTTGCAGCAAAATGGTTTGGATTGGGGGTAGACGCACAGCATGATTACTTATTTACCGGTGAACAATTAAGTTTCGCATTGTCGAAATTGCAAAGTGAGCACAATTTTTATCAAACATTACGGACAAATCATCATTTTGGTCATTTGGCATTTGATCATGAATGGCTTTTACAAGCGGCTTGTCAGCGAATTAAAAATAAACTTGATTATCAACCTAATGTTCTGCATATTTTAGGAGACACCTTTACGTTGAAATCGGTTCGAATTGTATATGCTGTTTTTTTGAAAATCTCAGTAGCAGATATTAATAATTCTAATTTCCGCAAGACTCACCAGCAATTCTTTGAAGACATCGGCTTAGCGGAAAATCATGGGCCAGGTCGTCCGGCACATTTATATCGTTTGAAAAAACTTGAAAATGGGTGAAAATATGAGTGAAAAAAATAATTTTGTTAGTTTACATAGTCCCAAATTGAGTGTAAATGTTTTGACACTTTCTGCAATATTACTGGCACTGGATGTCGTTTTCTATAAATTAGCTTTTGGGCCGGCGTATATTGATTTTAATTTAGGATTTATCAGTACGGCGTTAATGGGCTATTTTTTGGGTCCGTGGCTGACTGCTGGGTTAGAAATGGCATCAGACATTATTGGAACTTTGTTGGGTGGTGGCACTTTTGCATTCCCTTTTCTAATTACAGCATTTTTAGGTGGAATGGTTTATGGGTTGTTTTTGCATAAATCACATCCTAAGGTTTGGTCAATTATCTTATTGAATTTTTTACTCCTTTTTTCGATTAGCCTAGTAATAGACACTTGGCTGATTCATGTAACCTATCATGTTGCTTGGGGCCTTCTTTTTTGGAGCCGATTGGGGCGTAATATAATTGATTTTGTTATCCAAACAGTTCTGCTCGTACTAATTTTGCAGGCAATTGAGCGGACTGGTTTGCGCAATCATTTTGAAAGCCATTTGAGAAATCGGTTTGAAAGGTAGGAACTAGTGAATGAAAAAAAGTTTATCATGGTTGAAAAAACAATTATTTGCCAATTGGAAAGTTTTCGAAATTGGGTATACGGTAGTTTTAATTTTTCTGCAGATTGGCGTTTATCTGATTGCGCCGGATAGTCTAATAGGCATGTTTTCGGGTATTTTTGGTGTCCTCTGTCTAATTTACGGGATGAAAGGGCGGAAAATTTCTTTTATCTTTGGACTTATTCAATGTTTGGCGATGACTTATATCGCATGGATTAGTCACGCCTACGGTTCTTTTGCAATGGATATTATTTATGTTATTTCCCAACCGATCGGCTGGTTTATGTGGGGACGCGATCAAAAAACACGCTCATTTAATCAGCAAACACGCAATGTCTTGTTCGTTGCTTCTTTCTTGGCCTGGGGAATTGGCTGGTATGTGTTAGCCCAATTACATGGACAGCTGCCATATTTTGATTCAATAAATTTTGTGGTTAGTTTAATTGCCCAAACACTCTACATTTTAAAATTTACCGAAAATTGGACATTATGGATTGTTGTCAATGGTGCCAATATTATTTATTGGGGTATTTTAGCAGTTCAAGCAATTAATGGTACTACGTCATTAGGTTCTCTGGGGGCATCTTTGTCACAGGTTGCGCTCCAGGCAGCATTACTTTTTAATTCAGCTTATGCGGTCAAGGTTTGGTCAAGTGGCGAAGCTGATAATGAAGGTGGAACCAAGTGATTTTACTGGATTTTTATTAGAAAATTGACGATAACAAGCAGAAAAATTACTTTTATTTTTTAATAACAACTAAATTTATTAATCAGAAATAGATGAGACTTATATTTCATCTATTTTTTTATCTCGCAAATTATTCGAAAAGCCGAGCGAGAAATTTCTGATACAAGTATAATTAATACATTGTTTTTAAAAAAAGTTGAAAAAACACTGAATTGTTCAAGAATACGCTTTCAACTATATTGATTTATGAACAAAGAAATAAGTAAAGGAGAAGATTTAAATGAACAATTCGTGGATTAACCTTTCTGGTAGAGTATATGTGGTAACGGGAGGATCATCGGGTATTGGTAAAGCAATCGTGACTGAACTTTTGAACAATGATGCGATTGTTTATAATGCAGATTTAAACGAAGGAGATATGATAGATCAAAACTTACATTTTGTAAAAACAGATGTGACTAATAAAGCTGAAGTGGCAGCTTTGATAAACAAAGTAGTTTCTGAACAGCACAAGATTGATGGCTTAGTTAACAATGCAGGTATTAATTTACCACGTCTGTTGGCAGATGCAGCTGAAAACAATAGCAAATTTGAATTTACTGAACAAAATTTTGAAAAAATGTTTGCAGTAAATGTTAAGAGCGTTTTTTTAGTGTCCCAAGCAGTTGTTCATCAATTTGAAAAACAAAAGTATGGGGTAATTGTCAATATGTCTTCAGAAGCTGGCTTAGAAGGTTCACAAGGCCAAAGTGTTTATTCTGCAACCAAAGGAGCAATCAATGGATTTACTCGTTCTTGGGCAAAAGAGTTAGGTGAGCATAATATTAGAGTTGTTGGAGTAGCGCCTGGAATTATGGAAGCTACTGGATTGCGGACTTTGGACTATGAGGAAGCCTTGGCATATACCCGTCATAAAACGGTAGCTGATATTCGTGCCGGATACAAGAGCAAGTCGACAACGCCGTTAGGACGGAGCGGGAAGCTTTCAGAAGTAGCGGATGCTGTTAATTATCTGTTGTCAGATCGAGCAAGTTATATTACAGGAGTAACAATCAACGTAGCGGGTGGAAAGAGTCGTGGTTAAAATAAAAATATGGTGAGATTATGGATAGACAAAATTTTGAAATGTTGAATTTCTTTATTAAAAATGATGCATTGACTTTAGGAGAGATCCAAACACGCTTTAATACATCAAGGGTTACAATTGCAAAAAACATTCGTGAGATTAATAAAGAACTTGAGGGAGTCGCCCGAATTAACGTTAATAAATCAAAATTTTATCTAGTAATCGAAAACTATGCTGCTATTGCTAAAATTCAAACCAATTTTTTAAAACAAGATTTGGATTTTAATGATCCAGACAAAAGACAAGCAGCAATTTTGCAAAAACTGCTAAAACAAACTGACAAATACATTGCACTTGATGATTTAGCATATGAAATGTCTGTGAGTCATGGAACAGTTAACAGTGATTTAAGATCTTTAAAACACTTGTTGAGCTTCTATGATATAACGGTGCAAGCAAGACCTAATAAAGGAATTAAATTGCATACCGAACATCGTTATAGTTATGCAGTAGCTGTTAGAAATATAGTTGCTAAATATTATGACTTTGATTTAGCTTTAGATCAGACGCTTGATAAAAATTTAGTTGAGGCGATTAAAGAGATAGATGATAATAATGATACAGTTACAACGATTAAACGAAATATTGCAATTGTTAATTGGTTAAAACGGCAAGGCATACAACTTGATGAGCCGAGCAAGTTATATCATGAGGTGATTTTGGATCAAGTTACTGAGAATTTAAGTAAAGTCATTTTTAAAATTATCGGTGACAATCTAACCATCGGTGAATGGAAATTTATTTTTTATCCTTTCAATATAAAGAAGTTGCCAATCAGTGATAAACATTTAATTAATCAGGCGTTAGTGGATGTTGGCGAATTAATGAAGAGTGTTTTCCCTGTTATTAAAGAAAAACTTGATGTTAGTTTGAACTTTGATCGTTTATTTGTTGAATTACGTTACCATTTGTTATTTTTAATTAATCGAGCCATCTATGGAGTGAGATCAGAAGGGTTTATTTCGATTAATGTATTAAATAAATATCCTGTTGCTGCTGAATTAGCGCAAGAAACTTTAAATTTAATGACCAGAAAAACAAAGATTAAGTTCAGTAAAAATGAAATCAGCTACTTAGGTGTTTATTTTCAAATGGAACTTGAAGAGTATATGTCTTCACCAGTAGTTTATAGAATTGCACTACTAAAACCAATTAGTAATGGAATGAAGAAGTTTATTATTGAACAATTAAAGGAATTACTGAATGAAAATTTAAAAGTTGATTTATTTGATTCACAGGTGGAATTAGAAAAAAGTCCAAATAAGTATTTATTGATCTTTTCAAATAATTTACCCATCGAAAATAAATCAATTAATCGTTCGCCAGTAATCAGGTTGAATTCGATTTTCAATCAAGGAACTTTGCGTGAAAGACTGCAAATTTCTTTGGTGGATGAGGCAGTTAATAATGGGTACTGTCGATTTGATGTAACAAAGTTTACTGGCAAAGGTTCATATACTGAAAGAGTGAAACAATTAATAGCTCATGAAATATCAGTTGGGCAACTCAAAGATGAATTTTTAAGTGACTGGATAAAAAGAGAACAGCTTTCTAGCAATATCTTAGGCGATGGGGTGGCCTTACCTCACGTAATTGATAAATCTGGTCTTAATCGAATTTTAGTTACAGTTGGACTTTTTGATCAGCCAGTTACTTACGACAGTCGGAAAGTTAAGGTTGTCTTTCTGGTTGCGATTCCCTATAAGTTGGATGTAAATTTAAGTCGAATTTTATCGCAAGTTTATGATTTAATTAGAATTATAGCAACTAATGGCAATATTTTTAATAATTTAAAGAATTATAATCAAAACCGAGGATTGATTCAATTAATGGAGGCGATTTAATGCTGATTTACTTTGGAATAATTTTAGTGGCAGCTTTCTTATTACAAGGATTGCTTGGACTAAGACAAATAAAAAATTTTTCAAATACTTTTCATAAATTAAGAGTTTTGGCACCGGTAGCTATTGGGAAAAACCCGAAAAAGTTACGTTCAGGGACTTTAATTTTAGTAGCTGTAGATAATAACGGCAGCATTAAAGAAGCTCAGATGATGAAAGGAGTAACTATTTTTGCAAAGTTCAAAGAATTGAAAGCGCTAAAAAACAAAAATTTGGCAGAAGTTGCTTCCTCATATGATCAATTAAAACGCTTTGATAAATTAACAAGAGTCTGTTTGTTAGATGCTTATAAGAATTATATCAATTATCGAACTAATAAATTAAAGCCACAGGACATTGATACCAGTATCAAAATTTGGAGTTTACCAATGGTAGAGAAGATCAAGTCGCTTTATTATAAAGCATTAGGATATGGACACAAAAAACAAATTAACTAGTAAGGAGTCTGAAAATTATGAAATTTATAACAGAATTAGCTTCAGGTTTTATGGGCTTATTTCAAAGTGGTGGTAAAACCTTAATCGGTTGGATGACATCAATTATTCCGGTTGTTTTATTGTTGTTAGTTTTAATGAATGCAATAATTGCCTTTGTTGGCGATAAAAAGATGGTTAAATTAGCACAGGCATCGTCTAAAAATCCATTTACGAGATATTTAATTTTGCCATTTATATCGGCGTTTATGTTAGGAAATCCAATGTCTCACTCTATGGGCCGCTTTTTACCAGAATATTATAAACCAAGTTGGTATGCTTCAATTGCCCAATTTTGCCATACTAGTAATGGAGTTTTCCCACATATCAATCCATCAGAATACTTTATTTGGTTGGGAATTGCTCAAGGGGTTCAAAAATTAGGTTTAAATACGATGGACTTAGCAATTCGGTATCTATTGGTAGGGCTTTTGATGAACTTTATTGGTGGCTGGGTTACTGATTTTACCACTGCCTATGTATGTAAACAACAAGGAATTACACTTTCTAAAAAAGTTGAATTTAATAATTAAAAAAGGGGGTTGCAGTAATGACAAAAGAATATCACAGTATAAAAGTAGTTAAAGGTTCTGGTGGTTGGGGTGGACCACTTGTAATTACGCCAACAGCACAAAAACATAAATTCGTCTATATAACTGGTGGCAATAAACCCGCTATTGTCGATAAAATTGCTAAATTAACGGGGATGCAAGCAGTAGATGGTTTTAAGACGTCGATCCCTGATGAAGAAACAGCGTTGGCGATTGTTGATTGTGGTGGTACTTTACGCTGCGGCATCTATCCTAAAAAGGGAATTAAAACGATCAACGTGCTTCCGACAGGGAAAAGTGGACCATTAGCCCAATTTATGAATGAAGGTAACTATGTTTCTAACGTCGGAATTGAACAAATTAGTCTGACTGATGAGACTATGGCAGAAAACGCAAATGAAAAAGTAGCTGGAACTGATCAGGGAAATGTCGCAGAAACCAAATTTGATAATACTAAAACGTTGACAGCCCAAACAAAGGATCCTGGAATTTTAACTAAGATTGGTCTTGGAGCTGGTAAGGTCGTTGCTACATTTAATCAAGCTGGTAAAGATGCTGTCCAGACTGTGATTAATACCATTATTCCATTCATGGCTTTTGTGGCCCTACTGATTGGTATCATTAATGGGTCAGGAATTGGTAAAGTCTTTGCCAATGTAATGGAACCTTTAGCGGGGAATGTTTGGGGATTAATGATTTTAGGATTTATCTGCTCGCTGCCGTTTTTGTCACCATTACTTGGACCAGGGGCAGTTATTGGTCAAGTTATTGGGACGCTAATTGGGGTTGAGATTGGCAAAGGACATATTCCACCTCAGTATGCATTACCGGCACTTTTTGCTATTAATACTCAAAATGGATGTGACTTTATTCCGGTTGGTTTAGGTTTAGCTGAGGCGGAATCGAAAACGGTTGAAGTTGGAGTTCCTTCCGTTTTATATAGCCGCTTTATTAATGGGGTACCACGAGTATTTGTGGCATGGCTGGCAAGCTTTGGACTATATGCTAAATAGAATGTTAGAATTGTGAGGCTGATCAAATGGTAAAGACAGAAAGAGTAGTTTTTTCAACACAAGTTCTTGAGATTGGTGCAGAAGTAAATGATTTTAAAACTATTAACATGGCAATTCTTTTTGGTAATGAAGCGCCAGATGCCTTGAGATCATCTTGTTTTATTATCAATGTAGAACCAATAAGCGATCAAATTGAGACTGGAATGAAAATAAGGTTTGATAATCAAGAGTATATTATTACCTCTGTTGGCAATGAAGTTCAACACAATCTTGGAAGATTAGGTCATACAACAATTAGCTTTACAGGAAAAACTGAAGCTAAACTTCCTGGGACAATCTATGTATCAGAAAAAGATTACCCGGTAATCAAAGTAGGAACAAAAATCCAAATTGTTGTGGAATAGATTAAATAGTTTTAATTGAAATTGCTAATATTTTTAAATCAAAAGCCCACAAGTTTTGAAAGCTTGTGGGCTTAGTTTGTATTAGTTGATAAAACAAAACTAATTTTTTAACCATTTTTTCAACAAGTCTTTGTGTCGCAAAATTACTGGAATTAATAATATCCCGGCCAAAAATCCGCATCCTGGGAATCCCCATAAACCAGATGTTAAGTCCATCAGAGAACCAGCATATAAACTGCCAATTGGAGTAGTACCCTGGTTCAAAAGCACATAAACACTCATTATTCGTCCGCGAAGTTCATTTGGAACAGCATATTGAAAGGCGGCATTTGATTGATTTAGGAAAATCATATTACAAAAACCAATTATTCCCATCATGAGTAGCGCAATTGCATAGTTATGAATAAAAATCATTAATGATTGACTTAATATAGAACCAATAATAACTAATAAATAAATTTTTTGATTTTTACCGTTTTTGGCTAAATAACTCATAATAAAAGCGGCAATCAATGAACCAATACCAACTGCTGATAATAGATTAGCAAATGTTTGAGCACCAGAGTGAAGAACGGTTTTTGCATAGACCGGAATAATAACATTGTTATTGAAATTTAAAGTGCAAATAATCAGCATTAATTCGGCACTTAATTTGATGGAGTTATTTTTGAGGATGTACTTAACACCGGTTTGGACATTTTTAAGCAGCTGTTTAGAGGTTGTCGGAGCGAGTGCGGGAAAGTTATCGATAAAAAGTAATCCGATCAAGACAGCTGAATAACTGCAGGCATCAATGAAAAAGCAAATAGCTAGACTAAAATTTGCCATTAGAATACCAGCAATTGAAGGGCCAATGATTTTTGCCAAGTTAAAAACGGAAGAGTTTAAAGAAATTCCATTCAATAAATTTTTGGGCCCAACTAGTTCATAAACAAATGATTGTCTAGTTGGTGTATCAAAACTTTGGATAACACCATAGCTTATTGCGATCAAGAGAATTTCCCAATATTGAATTAAATTAAAAAAGACAAGGCCGGTCATCAATAAACCAAGGAGCAAGAAGCCACTTTGGGTAATCAATAAGATTTTTTTTTTGGAAAAGCGATCAATGATTGTTCCAGCAAATAAAGTTAGCAGTAAGATTGGAACAAATTGACAGGCACTTAAGATACCAACTAAAAGCGCTGAATTAGTCATTTTGTAAACTAACCAAGTTTGAGCTGTTCTTTGAACCCACGTACCAATAACTGAGATGCATTGTCCGAGCCAGAAATTTCTAAAATTTCGAGATTGTAAAGATGAAAAAGTACTTGAAAGAAAATCTTGATGCATGCAATTCCCCTCGATTCAAGCAATACTAGTAAACTAATTATAGACTTGGTTTGCAACATTGTTATTTTCTACAATAAATTTAATTGAAGTTTAAAAAATGCAAAAAACAACGACTTGCTCAAGGCTGGTCGTTGTTTTTATAACCGCTTATTCGATTGTTAGTAATATGCGTTAGCTGATTTTGCCCACTTTTAATCAGTTGTTAGCCTAGAATTGGTCAATTAATAATTGACGGATTTCAGCTAAACTTGGTTGGCGCGGGTTAGCTGGAGTACACTGATCGTTATAAACTAAATCAACTAATTTGTCTAATGAACCTTCAAAATGTTCTTTTGTGACACCGTTAGCCGATAATTTTGGTGTAACTTCAACAGCTGCCATTAATTCATTAATCTTCTGACAGAGTTTTTCAACTAATTCTGCATCATCGTTACCTTGAATACCGATGAAACGGGCAACGTCAGCGTAGTCTTTTTGTCCACGGTAAACTTCATAACGTGGGAAAGGTGTCCGCTTAACTTTGCCGGCAACCCCGTTAAAGCGAATGACATGCTGCATGGCAATCGAGATTGCTAAACCATGAGGTAAGCCAAATTCACCACCAGTTTTATGAGCTAGGGAGTGGTTAATACCTAAGAAGGCATTGGCAAAGGCCATGCCGGCTAAGCAGGCTGCATAATGCATGTTTTCCCGAGCTTTTTCACCTTCACGAGTTGGATGCTTTGGATCAAACTTATACGACTCAGCTAGGTTCTCAAAGACTAACTTGATCGCCTGTAATGACCATGGCCGTGTGAAATCAGAAGCCATTACTGAAACATATGATTCTAATGCATGGGATAAGGAATCAAGTCCTGACCAAGCAACAGTATGTTTTGGAACAGTCATCACAAACTCTGGATCAACAATCGCGATTTGCGGAGTCAATTCATAATCAGTTAAAGGATACTTAACATGCGTATTATCATCAGTAATAACAGCGTATGGTGTAACCTCTGAACCAGTACCGGAAGTAGTTGGAACAGCTACCAATTTTGTATTTAATTGATGATGGAATTTAACGATTCGTTTCCGAATATCAATGAATTTCTGCTGTAAACGAGTGAAAAGTTCGCTGACTTTTTCGTAGCTATCTAAGAAACCAACTGGTTGATCAAGTGAGTATTCATAGATGAACCGGGCAATTTTAGCTGCATCTAACGCTGAACCACCACCAATGGCAATGATCGTATCAGGTTGGAATTGAGCCATTTGTTCGGCAATTTCAATTGTTTGGCCTAATGTTGGATCAGGGTTAACAGTACCATAAATTGAAGTCTTAACCGGTTCGTCACGTAAAGCCAGCTGTTCATAGATTTTGTCAACAAAGCCGAATTTTACCATCCCGGGATCGGCAACGATAAAGGCGCGCTTAATATGTTCAACTTGGTCTTGCAGATAAGAAATCGCATTTTTTTCATAGTAGATTTTTTCCGGTAAACGAACCCATTGTGGACGATTTCGACGTTTAGCAACAGTTTTGATATTTAATAAATCATTAGTAGATAAATTATGTGACAATGAATTTTTCCCCCATGATCCAGTTCCGAGCGTCAAACTTGGACGCAAAGCATCAGTATAAATATCACCTAAACCGCCAAGTGAATCTGGCTGATTAACCAAAATTCTAGCTGCTTTGGTTTGGTCAGCGTATTCGTTGATGAACGGATCGGCTTGTGAACCGATTTGAATCGCGGCATTGTGACCAGCACCTTGATAGTTGAGCAGGTCACTAACAATTTTAATTCCGTCTTGACGATCTTTAGCTTTGTAAACTGACAGGAGCGGTGAAAGTTTTTCTGATGAAAGTTTTTCGCCAATGTTTTTTGGGTCGAGTTCAAATAATAAAACATCCTTGCCAGCTGGCAATTCAACTCCTGCTTGAGCAGCGATCCAAGTTGCGGGCTTACCAGCTACTGGGCCGTTAACTCCATGTCGGTCATTGAAAACGAAATCGGCAATTTTTTGATAGTCTTTCTTTGGAACGACGTAAGCTCCTTTAGCTTCCATTTTCTTCAGCCATGCATTATAAGCAGGGGCTTCCACGACAACTGAGTTTTCTGTTGCACAAATCATCCCATTATCAAAGCGTTTTGATAATAATAAATCTTCAACTGCTCGATCTAAGTCAGCGGTATGATCAACAAAGATTGCACCATTACCAGCACCAACACCCATGGAAGGATTACCGGATTTCAATGCGGCGTTAACCATGCCCGGACCACCAGTAGCTAAAATCGAAGCAATTTTGGGATTGCGGATTAATGCAGTAGTGTTATCCAAACTTGGTGTTTCGATCCATTGGACAACATCCTTAGGAGCACCAGCTGCAACTGCAGCATCATATAAAATTTTGGCTGCATGCGCAGAACATTTTTGGGCTTGTGGGTGGAAAGCAAAGATAATCGCATTGCGAGTCTTAAGAGCCATTAATGTCTTGAACATAGCGGTTGAAGTTGGATTAGTTGTGGGTACAATCCCAGCTAAAACTCCTAGAGGAGCCGCAATCTTAACTTGACCAGCAACTTTATTTTCACCGATTACACCAACAGTTTTTTCATTTTTGATTAAATTATAAATATTTTCGGTAGCAAATCGGTTCTTGGTATCCTTATCTTCAACAATCCCACGTTGCGTTTCATCAACTGCTTCATGTGCCAGTAGCAAGGCTGCTTCGGAACCTGCTAAAGCAGCAGCTGCGACAATTTTGTCGACTTCAGCTTGAGTATAGGAAGCATAAGCTTTCTCAGCAATTAAAGCCTTTTCAACCAAGCTGCCAGTGTAAGCTTCAGCTTTTTTGTATTGTTTCGCCTTTTCTTCAGGAGAAAGGGTCTTTTTAACCTTTTTTGTAACCGTCATGTGGAAATCCTCCCTAAACGTAAATTTGACTTTAGTTAATTGTGAAATTAATCACTATTTTTGGTACAAATTTATATTACCGCTTTTTATTGTGAATTACAACACTTTTACAAAATAAAATAAAATTCAATTAATTAAAACACTTTTCTGATAATTACCTATAATATAGCCTGTTTTTAAATCAAAAAACAAATAATTGACAAAAATTATTCTAGTGCTATCATATTATGTGAATATAATCACAGACTTAGAGGGAGTTTTGATTAATGAAAAAAGTATTATCAATTAATTCAGGTAGCTCATCATTAAAAATTAGTTTGTTTTCGATGCCGCAAGAAGAACGTTTGGCAAAGATTATGGTTGATTATGCTGATGAAAATAATCAATTGGTGACAATCAAATTATCGGATCAAGCTTTAATTGCACATCACTATACGGAAAAATTAACGCCAGTTGAACTTGCTTTAAAACTTTTAAAAAAATATAAGATTATTACTCAGTCGACAGAAATTGCAGCCATCGGTCATCGGATTGTTGCTGGAGGGGAGTTATTTCATTGCTCAACTGAGATCACACCGGCGATGATGATCAAGTTGGAAAGTATTAATGAGCTTGCACCATTGCACAATCCAGCTAATGTTGCCGGAATTCGTGATGCCCAAAATTTACTCCCTGGTTGTCCACAAATAGCAGTTTTTGATACAGCCTTTCATACTGATTTGCCACCAGAAAATTTTTTGTATGCTTTGCCAATGGAATACTATCGTAAATATAAAGTTAGAAAATATGGCGCCCATGGAACTAGTCATCGTTTTGTGGCCCAACAAGCGGCAAAACTGTTACAACGTTCACTAACAGACTTAAAATTAATTACGCTGCATTTGGGTTCAGGTGCTTCGATTAGTGCGATTAAAAACGGCAAGAGTTGTGATACCTCGATGGGCTTTTCACCATTAACTGGTTTAATGATGAGTACTCGCTGCGGAGATGTCGATCCTTCAGCTTTAGTTTATTTATTGAAACACCATGCTTTTGCAGATATGGATGAGTGTATGAAAATTTTAAATCAGCGTTCTGGTTTGCTGGGGGTTTCGGAAGCTAGTCGTGATATGCGAGAGATTGAACGCGAAGCAGAAATTAATCCGCAGGCGGCATTGGCCGTTAAAATGTTTGTCAAAAAAATTTGTGACTACATTGGTGCATACTGGTTGGAGCTTGGTGGTGCAGATGCGTTAGTTTTTACTGGTGGAATCGGTGAAAATGATAGCCATTTGCGTGAACTGGTTAGTCAACGGTTGGAATGTTTGGGAATAAACTTCCAAGTAAAACAAAATCAAAGCCGCAACTTGCCGTTTGATTTCGCAACAGCAAATAGTCGGGCTCATTTATTAGTAATTCCAACAGATGAAGAATTAATGATTGCCCGGGATGCTTACAACTTGATTACTGCTGAACAATTAAGCGAACAAATGCCAGTCCATTAAATTTTTCAGTTGAAGTTTAATTTTTGTTAAAGCTACTAGTGATATATTTGTTGATATGCTAAGCTTAGGGTGTTTTGATAATTCAATTCGTCAAAACTGTACTTACCCCCAAAAAAGAAAGTTGCGAATAGTTTATTAAAACATTGGTGATTGAAAAAAATCAATTACTGAAAAACCGACAGTGCTTGCTGCCGGTTTTTTGTCTAATCAATTTTTTTTAAAATCAGTTGTGTTGGTTGATCTACTTTAATAATAGCCAAAACATGTGTCTGCGGTTGGTCTGCTAATGATCCTAAATCGAATTGGTAGCCGTTCTTAATTGGATTAATATCAACTAAACGTTCTTTAACGAGTTTATGAATTGCCGCGGCAACTTGATCGTGAGCTTGGGTTTTGGCAACAGCGGCCTTTAAGGTATAGCCAGTTGCTAGATAAGATTGAATTAAACTGATTTTTGCCATCGTAAAGTAAGTATACTTTCGATGCTGACCATCAGCTGAGCATTTAGCTGGTTTAATATACTTTCGTTCTTCCCAATAACGCAATTTGCGTTGAGAGACTCCGGTCGCACGTGAAATATCTCCAATTCCCAACAAAAAATTATCTTGTTTCATGATTTCTTTAATGCGCAGAATGAAATCGCGATTGGCTAACGGACTTGTTTCTTTCACTTTTTTTGTTTCCTTTCTTGTTTGCTTTTCTGACCTTAATTGTATATTTTTTAACGTTTTTGTCAAGTAAGTTGACAAAAAAGCAAAATGAGTCTATATTAATTCTCAGACTTGATTTACACTATTTTTTTATTTTGAGAAGGGAAGTATTGATTGTGGCAAAGGCACTAGATGCAAACGGTAAAGAATATAACCGTGCTTTATTGGTAGCTTTGCTGTTAGTTGGGACTTTTTGTACTGTCTTGAACCAAACGATCTTATCAACCGCTTTTCCAACACTGATGAAGCACTTTGATATTACTGCTTCAACGGTTCAGTGGCTGACAACCGGTTTTATGATGGTTAATGGAATCATGATTCCAATTAGTGCCTGGTTAACTGGCAGATTTAATTCGAAATTACTTTATGAGATGGCGATGATTACTTTCTTCATCGGTACATTGACTTGTTATTTGGCTCCAAATTTTGGAACGTTATTAACTGGTCGCTTGATTCAAGCACTAGGGGTTGGTGTAACCATGCCATTATTGCAAACCTTAATGTTGACAATTTTTCCAGCTAATCGCCGTGGAGCAGCGATGGGACTGGCGGGTTTAGTTATTGGGTTGGCTCCGGCGATTGGCCCGACTTTATCCGGTTGGGTGATTGATCATTACCGGTGGGAAACTTTATTTGGGATGATTTTACCAATTGTCGGCGTCGTCATTGTAGCAGGATTTTTCTTCATGCGCAGTTTATTACCAGCCCGTGAAGAAAAATTGGATTGGATTTCTGCTCTATTATCGACAATCGGTTTTGGTAGCTTGCTGTATGGATTTTCGGAAGTTGGTGAAAAGGGTTGGAGCAGTCCTGTTGTTTGGGGGGCAGTTGTTGTGGGAGTGATCTTTATTGGTCTCTTTGGTCACCGGCAATTGCACTTGGACAAACCATTTTTAGAATTGCGAGTACTGAAGAACCCAGAGTTTTCGATTGCGGCAGCATTGAGTTCCTTATCAATGATTGCCATGATCGGGGTTGAAATGGTCTTGCCGCTGTATCTGCAGACCGTCCGTGGCGAATCCGCTTTTCATTCCGGTTTAACTTTGTTGCCTGGAGCTTTAATGATGGGTGTCATGAGCCCAATTACCGGACAGATTTTCGATCGAATTGGGGCACGCCGCCTGGCAATTACCGGTCTGTTTCTTCTGACTGCTGGTACAATTCCCTTTGCCTTTGTAACTAAAACCACACCGCATCTTTACGTTATGGTGCTATATGCAATTCGAATGGCTGGGATTGCGATGGCAATGATGCCAATCACGACTTCAGGAATGAATGCTTTGCCGTTACGCTTAATGAGTGATGGAACGGCGGTCAACAATACAATTCGTCAGGTTGCTTCTTCAATGGGTACAGCGATTATGATTAGTATTTTGACGAATGTAACTAATGATCAGATGCCAGCACATCACTTGTTAAAGCAACAGCCATTGCAATACAAAAATAGTGCTTTAGATGCTGTTGTTAATGGTTATCATGCTGCTTTTTGGGTAGCAGTTTTCTTCGGGGCAATTGGTCTGATTGTTTCCTTCTTCGTCAGCTCTCGAGTACCACACAGTATAAATTTGGAAGAATCAGCTGATCCAACTCCAACAAAGGGGGCAGCTAAATAATGATAATTGCTTTAGTAATTATTGCCACGATTTTGCTGTTTATCTGCATGACAGCCATTAAACCGGCTAATCTCCGAATTGTTTTAAGTTCGCTATGTGCCGTGGTAATTGTAGCTTCAATGGTGTTGATGGTTAAAAATGATCGCGAACATTTTGGGATGCACCGGGTTAGTCAAACAAAAAACTATTCTTTGGTTTCAACAGCTAGTTCAGCTAATACTTCAATGCTGTTATATAAAGCGATTGGAACAGCTGGCAAAGAAAAGACATATCTTTATAAAACGACTGAGCAGCCAAAGAAAATGCAGCATACTGATCCAGATCCAGGAAAATCCCAAGTAAAGGTTGTGCAACAAAATGGGACTGCTGCTGCCAAGCTTAAAGTTGTTACTACTCGTTGGCAGTATCGCAATCAAACAGCAAAATTTTGGTTTGGGATTGCAGCCAATGACCACAAGCTAATCAAGCGAAAATATACTTTCAGTGTTGGTAATAACTGGTTTGTCTTAAGTACCAGTCAAGCTCAGGCTCTGCAAAAACAACTTAAGCAAAACCAAGCAAAATTGCAGGCAGCAGCCAAAGTTTATGTTGCTAGTCAAGTAAAAGCTAAGCTGGCAGCTGCCTTGGCAAAAAATCCAACGATGTCAGCGAGTGAGCGTCAACTTCTTAGTCAACAAACGGCTAAAACAGCAGTGGCCGCTTATCAACAACAGGCTTTAGCTCAAGCTGTTCAGCAAATCAAGCAACAAACAAAATAGTTAATCAAGGACATCATTTAGCAGATCATCTGTTTAAATGATGTTTTTTTAGTAAACTTTAATTTTTTATATGTTTTTGAGATAATAAATATATTCAGTAAATTAAGTCAACTGGATGCCGAGTTAATATTATATTTTTGCGAATTATTATTTTATCAGTGAAAAATAGCAATATAATTAAAAATTTATTGTCATTTAATGTGGTGAAATCATACATGTAAGGCAGCCAGGATGTGTAATCAGTGACTAGTGTAGATGATATAAAAAACATAATTGTAAGTATTCAAAATAGGCGAGAACAGTGGCGTCTTAGTACCCGGCAGAAAAATTTATTGACACTTAGTAGGTTAGGAATAGATCAAGAGGTTGCTTTTGATAGGATTCACGATTTATTGACCTGGAAAAACTATATTTCAGGTCCAATAGCAGATAATCATCAACCACCTGTTCCTAGTGATGTTTGGGTTTTTGGTTTGGATATAAATGGTCTCTCCTGTTATTTGAAATTTCAAGATAGACCAAGTGGGGTTGTTATATGGATTTCATTACATGAAGCAGAGTATCCCTTGTATTTTCCGTATAGATAATAAGCTAAATTAGTAGAAAAAGAGAGGGCCTTAAAATGAAAAAGTCAAAAAAACTCTATAACCCTGAATTGGAAACTACTGAAAATTATAACGAGATTTGGAAACCAGAGGTCATAAAAGTTAAAGATGAATCTGATTTATTAGTGATGAATCACTATTGGCAAGATAAAAATGGAGAGTTGTGGGGAGATTTCAATGATCCAATGGAAAATGTGAGAAGAGGGTTTAACGCTTACAGGAAACGCAAAGGCTACATGACTCCTGAAAACATTCGAAAATTGCGTGAAAAATTAAATCTGTCAGTCAGAGAATTTGCTAAGTTGCTTGGAATCGGAGCCTCATCATTAACGCAGATTGAAAACAATCAACGGATACAAGTGAAATACCAGGATGTTTTATTTAAGTCTATTGAGGAAAACTATCACTATCAAAAGAAACTGCCTGATATTTTGCAAGCAATGTCAGATCATTCAGTGTCTAACAAGTTTGATACTCATGCATATGTTTCTGATAGTACTTTCTATAACACCTTGCAGCTGTGCGAAGATAATATGTTTTTTAATGACAAGACGTTAGGGGTTGTTGCATAATGAGTGTTTTACAATTCTTGGGATATAAGGTTATAGCAATGGAGTATAAACGAAATCCAAGGTTTGAAACTGTAACAGACCCTATTTCGCTAGAACCTAAGATAACAACAAAAATTAATGTAGAAAACAGTGATATTAATATCACACTATCGGTTATGGTCGGTTCTTTAGATGGCAAAGATATTCCATTCCAAGTTAATTGTTCTATAATAGGAACCTTTGTTTATAATCCTGATGAAGATCTTACCGAGGTTGGTTTGGACACTTTGGTACGTAATAATGCAGTTGCTATTCTTTATCCTTATGCACGTGCTATTGTCGCTACATTGACAACAACCTCCAACGAATTTCCGGGCTATAATATGCCAACAATCAATGTTAATAAAGTTCTAGCTCAACAAGATGAAAAAAATTGAAATAACCCCCTCGAATATCTTTATTATTACATTATAGATATTCGAGGGGGTTATAATTTTAAACACTTTGGCACGCAAACCCTATGGCCGTCTATTATTGCAACATTGACAACGACATCCAATAAATTTTCTGGTTATAAGCTTGCCGACGATCAATGTTAGTGATGTTAACTCAACAAGATAAAGATATAGTAAAGCCTATCATATAATAAGCCTCCGCGGGTCTATAATTACAAGTATCTTCGAAAAAAAATCACAAGTGATTACTTGAAATAAAAAAAGTCGATGAAAGACTAGACATTATGGTCGAATTGAACTATGGTGGACTTGTAAAAAATATCACAAAGGAAGATGCTTATGTCAGAACGTAGCTATGATTTCTTAATGCCAAGTGTTAATTTCTTTGGCCCAGGCGTGATTTCGAAAATTGGTGACCGTGCAAAAATGTTGGGTATGAAAAAGCCAGTAATCGTCACCGAAAAGTTTTTGAAAGAACTGAAAAACGGGCCAGTTGAACAAACAATTGCTTCTTTGAAGCAGGCGGGGATTGACTATGTGATTTATCAAGGAGTTGAGCCTAATCCTAAAGTGCATAACATTGAAGAAGTTAAGCAACTCTATCTGAAAAGTGGAGCAGATTCAATTATTACTGTTGGCGGAGGTTCTTCACATGATACTGGTAAAGGTGCCGGGATTATTTTAACTAACGGCGATGATATTACCAAACTGGCTGGTATTGAAACATTGACCAAACCACTTCCACCGCTAATTGCGGTTAATACCACTGCGGGTACGGGTTCTGAATTGACACGTCATGCGGTTATTACTAATGAAGAAACTCATCTGAAGTTTGTGGTTGTTTCTTGGAGGAATATTCCACTAGTATCATTTAATGACCCAACATTGATGTTGGATGTTCCCAAATCAGTTACTGCTGCTACAGGGATGGATGCTTTTGTCCAAGCAATCGAACCTTATGTTTCAGTTGACCATAATCCGATTACTGATTCCCAGTGCATTGAAGCTATTAAATTAATTGAAAGCTCATTACGTGAAGCGGTTGCTAATGGTCATAATTTGGCGGCCCGAACCAAAATGGTTGAAGCAGAAATGCTAGCTGGAATGGCGTTTAATAACGCAAATCTAGGTTACGTTCACGCCATGGCCCATCAATTGGGTGGTCAGTATGATGCGCCTCATGGTGTCTGTTGTGCTTTGTTATTGCCATATGTTGAAGAGTACAATTTAATTGCCTGCCCAGACAGGTTCGCTGAATTAGCAAAGTTTATGGGTGAAAATACAGCAGGCTTGTCAACTAGGGATGCAGCGATGTTGTCAATTAAAGCAATGAAGCAAATGGCAGCAGATGTGGGTATTCCTAAAACAATCAAAGAAATTGGAGCTAAACCAGCAGATTTTGAATTGATGGCTAAAAACGCCTTGAAAGATGGGAATGCCTTTTCTAACCCACGTAAAGGCAACCAAGCGGACATTGTCAAGATTTTCCAAGCAGCTTATGATGGTAAATTCTAGTCGCATTACAATAATATAATTTCCTTCAATATAATCTCCTGTGAATATCTTTACTAAAGACATTCGGAAGGGGATTATTTTTATTCTATTATGGAAATTGCTAAATTCGTGTCGGCTCATAACCATAGACTTGTAGAGGACACGGATTTTAAAATTATAGTTACTGGTTAGTATAAGCACAGAAAATGTAAATTTAAGTTAGTGAAAACAAAGGGGTTAGAATTACTCTACTGTATCAGATAGTAGTCCCTTGAAAACTGCTTGACCTTATACATGTACCAACTATGGTTATAAATGATTCAACAAAGCGTCAACGTTTTTATTATAAGAAGATATACTGTCATAAATGGTTTTCTTTTTGGCTTCGTCCATTAACACTAGTGTTGACAAGATTTCTACCGGATCACTACGACTACTGTAGTACGTGTAGTCATCACTATTTGCGTTCTGTTAAAATAAACATGGTAACTGTCCCATTTGCTTCATTTCCTTTAGAATCAATATGAGATTGACAGGCAAAATAAAGAGCCACAAGATCATTAGTTGTTACATCTAATAACCCAGTTGGCAAGCCAAAATGTTGCATATAAGACAGGTGAAAAAATTATTTTCTAAATTGTTAAAATCATTTGCGTACCTTCGCATGTACTCATTAGTGAATGAATATTCACGAGTATATCCGGAGAGTTTTTTTGCCTAAAGACGCTAGCAATGTTATTAATATTTTTGAAGTCACTTGATTGTCCTCTATAGAAAAAGCGTGGTAGCAACCCTCTTCCATCAACTGTTATGTTATCTTTTATAGAGTTCTGTGACCTCCTTTTTTTAAAAAAAATTATTTACAGATTTAACTTGGAAGTCCTGTGCTATTAGCATAACCCCAGTTAAAATGAAATATACGCTACTGATTTAAAAATATGTTTCTAAAACAATTATATTCCCTGTATAATGGATCAAGTAGAGAAGTTAAGGCGGTGGCTATTTCCAATCGGGGGTGGTGCTTATGGTGTTAAACCTCTAAAGCCCATAAATCCTAATGAAAGGAGTAAGCCTAAGTGTCCGTTGCGGACGCTTTACAATTAATGCTGGCTTTCGGTATGTTTATCGTAGCCTTAATCGCATTAATTGTTGAGCTGATCAAAAGTCAGCAAAAAAAATAATCCGTCTTAGCTTTTGGCAGGGCTAACGGATTATTTAATCTATTATTAAACTTTGCCACCGTCTTAAGCGGCTCTACATGGGAAGTCCTGTTCCAGCAGGGCTTCCTTTTTCTGTCCACATTATAACATGCCAGATAGTTTTTGAGTACCACGTTACTTCAATTTAAGAAAACGATTGAGTTTTAGTCCCTTTTCCTCTTGCTGTTAAACTAGGGAACAGTTACCAAGAAAACAGCAACAAAGTCTGTTCAAAAGCTAGTAAAAAAGGGAAAACTTAGTAAGCAATTTTAACTCTAATGCTAAATATTCTTTGGTCAAACTAGTTTTTGGATAGATGATTAGAAACTATGGTTCTTAATAAATGAGGAAATTTTTGATTCAATTCTTTTTTTCGCAAAGTAAGATAACTATGGACACCTGAACGTCTAATTGAGATCAAACCATTTAGGCGTAGATTCCTATAATGTTGTGACAAATTGCTTTTTTTACCTAGGTCACTAAAAATCTCACAGGAACATTCTTGGTTTTCTTTAAATAGTGCGGATACAATTTCTAAGCGAGTGGGGTCACTTAGTGATTTCAATACTTGCGTAAGGGTTACTTTGTCGATGTCAGCGTTAGCCAAAATAGTATCTGTCATCCTCTTGTCATTCTCCTTTGAGATTCTTTACTTTTCAACTGTTTAGTGTATACTAAACAGTTGAAAGAGGGAATTGATATGAACCAAAAATTAGAAATAATTGAACATTACTTTAAACTATCAGATTTAGCTTCCAGTGATCACCAAGCATTAAACGGAATCATCAATTTATTTTCGAATGATGCTGTTGTTGAGGGAGCTAATGGGGTTGTTGCTAATAATCCAACTAAGATTGCTAGTTTCTTTGAAAAATTTTTCGAAGATAATCAGGAACTACGCCATTTATGTCATATCAGTCCTAATAGCGATGAATACAAGACTGAATGGGTTGTTGCCGGTCGTAAAAAAGATGGTAAATTGTTTGCGCTTCATGGCTTTGATAGATATAAGTTCAATCAACAAAACAAAATAAGCTTTCTAAAAGTTGAAACTATAAAGTAGAAAATCGCAAATGGTCACTAAGGTATAACCCTAGTGGCCGTTTTTGTTTCCGTGATTATACTTGGATTATAGATGCTCATTAGATTTGTCCAAATTAGGCCCTATAACAGAGAGTGATAGTGGCACAGCCTAAAAGATATGAGATGTGTTTGAGAAAAGCTCAAGTGAGTCTTGCTTCTCTGATAGGGGTATTTATGCTTATTTCAAATGAAAAGACGCCTGAACTCAGCTATTGATTCAATATTTCGTGAAACACAGTGGCTGCCAACAACAAAATCAATTCGTTATGATCTAACTGATAAATAACAATCTAATTATCATAGTTTTTACTGTAACTTCCATACCTAGCAGGGTGAAATTCACGATAACCACGCCAGTTACCCTGCAATTCATGATCTTTGATCAGTTTCAAAATAAGTGTATCTTGTTCGAAAATTGCTTTTAAACAAGGCTTCAAGACAGATATTGGGAAGTCCTTGTCCCCAAACTAGTTCAGTTTGATTTTAGTAAATCTTAATTGAATTAAAGTTGTAGTTATCCGGCCGTACTTTAGCAAAAACAGCCAATAAAACGATATTATATGAAACTTCAACTAAATGCTGATCGATGGCGGAACTAATTAAAGCCAGTAGTAAAAAAAGTAATAAGCTCGTTGACTGCGATTGGCAAAGCCGCCAGAGCAAGTAAAAAATGACTGCGGTGACAATTAGAGAAATTACTATTCCTGAAATGACTAACAGGCGGATATATGAGGAGTCAACATAAAAATAATTTGTTGGTGGTACTAAATCACCATTGCTGTGTTCAGCCACGTACTGTCCAAATAAAGAAACACCATGCTGACGTAAAGCAATATTTCCAAAAGTTAACCGACTAGAAAGTATATGATCTAGCACTCTAAACCAAGCTAAGTGCGGATTAAAAAAGTAAGCCAGTGCAACGTTCAAAAAGACATAAAGAGCGGTTAAAATTGCTAGTCCTTGAAATTGCAATTTAGCGAGTAATTGTTTAAAGAGATTCGGCTTTATTACAATTAGTAATAGCAACAACATCATGATTAGATCCAGTCGAGAATTGGTTAAACTGAACACCAATATGGTAAATAATAACGCGCCAATTTTTTCCCACTTAATTAAGGACAACTTGCGCCAAGCACAATAGGCGGTTAATAGATAAAAACACCGGGCAGCGAGATCTGTTGGTGTCAAGAATCCCAAAGATAATCGTAAAAAATGAAATTGACCGGCACGTGGGACGATTTGTTCCGGAATTATTTTTGTCCAGCAAGCAAAAATAATATAGAGAATGGTGATGACGACAGTAAATATGTATGTTTTTAAGATTTTATCAAAATCAACATCAAAGGCACCAACGATTAAAATCGCATAGTAGAAGACATTAGAATCCTGGGAAATCTTAGCTAGAAAATAGAAAATGATAATTGCAGTGACAGTTAATAGTTTAGCTTTGATTGATAAATCATCTAGAAAAATAAATTTACAGCTAATAAGCAATGCCAGGCATTTAACAAGAAAATAAATTTGCCCCATCGACATTACGGTTGGAACAAAGTAGCTGAGCTTGATGGTCATCAAGCAGATAAAAGCTGCTAAACAGGCTAAGTAGAAAACACTGCGCTGCCGTTTCAATTGATCAAAAGTCATCGTGGCTTTCCTCCAGTATGTACAACTCAGATGTCAGTAAAAGTTCAACTGACTACTATATTCTAGCATAAAAAAGTAAAATACGAATAAAATGGCAAGATTGTCAAATTACATTTCAATAACAATTGTCATTATCTGGTAAAAGGAGAAAAATTCGACAGTTACTTTTGAGAAATGAAACAAATAATTTTCAGCCATTTATGTTTACAAGTGTAAACATAAAGTGCTACAATAAAATCAAGTTAGTTGATTAATTAACAAACAACTTGCATCATAACGTTAGGGGGATGAATATGGTAAAAGATAAAAAAGAAATTAATCAAGCGATGAACGATCACAGTCAAATGAAAAATGCAGGCCACGATATGAGTAAGATGGACCACAGCCAGATGAAAATGAAAGACCATGATATGAGTAAGATGGACCACAGCCAAATGAAAAATGCAGGCCATGACATGGGTAAGATGGACCACAGCCAAATGAAAAATGCAGGCCATGACATGGGTAAGATGGACCACAGCCAAATGAAAATGACAGGCCATGATATGAGTAAGATGGACCATGGTCAAATGAAAATGGCCGGCCATGACATGATGATGCATGGCGGTCAGATGATGCACATGGGTAATTTGAAACAGAAATTTTGGGTGTCATTAGTCTTGGCTCTGCCAGTCTTGTTATTGGCTCCAATTATGGGACTCGATCGAGCAGTAATTAACCTTGGTGATTCTTGGCTGAAAAGTTTGCTAATTATTGTCTTTGATGCAGCATTATACTTTTATGGTGGAGCACCATTTTTAAAGGGAGCGAAAGCTGAAATTCAAAGCAAGGAACCAGCGATGATGACGTTGATTACCATGGGTATTTCAGTTTCTTTTTTCTATAGTGTCTACGCCTTTATTGCCAATAATTTTTTGCAGCCTAGTACGATGGTAATGGATTTCTCATTTGAATTAGCAACATTGATTTTGATTATGCTGTTGGGGCATTGGATTGAAATGAATGCGATGATGGGCGCTGGCAATGCACTTCAGAAGATGGCAGCTTTATTGCCGAAAACAGCTCATTTAATCACTAAAGATGGTCAAATTACTGAAGTGGCTGTCAATCACTTGAAAAAAGATCAATTATTTCAAGTTCGGGCTGGCGAGAGTGTAGCAGCTGATGGAATGATTACTGAAGGTACTTCTGCAGTTAATGAATCATTAGTTACTGGTGAAGCTGCTGCCGTTAAGAAAAAAGTTGGTGATCAAGTAATTGGTGGTTCGGTTAACAATAATGGAACTTTAACGGTTAAGGTTACTGGTACTGGCGAATCAGGTTATTTGTCACAAGTAATGAAGTTAGTCCAACAAGCTCAGCAAGCAAAGTCCAAAGCCGAAACAACAGCTGATAAAGTTGCTAAATATTTATTCTATGCAGCTCTAATCGTTGGAATCTTAGCTTTCTTTATCTGGTTGCCACAAGGCTTGTCGGTCGCTCTAACAAGAATGGTGACGGTCTTCGTGATTGCTTGTCCGCATGCACTTGGTGTAGCCATTCCATTGGTTGTTGCTCGTTCAACCTCAATTGGCGCTCAAAATGGTTTATTGTTGCGAAATCGGCAAGCAGTTGCTGCCAGTCGGCAATTAAGTCATGTTTTTCTTGATAAAACTGGGACTTTAACCGTTGGGAAATTTACGGTAAATGCCATTTTACCGACAGAGAAAATAAAATCAGCCGAACTTTTAGCAAAATTCGCTGCTTTAGAGAATACTTCCTCGCATCCTTTAGCACAAGCAATTTTAGCTAAGGCAGACGAAGAACAAGTTAAGTTTGCTTCTGCTCAAAATGTCAATACTTTGCCTGGAATCGGGCTCAGTGGGACGATTGAAAATCAAAAATATACCATTGCCAATTTGGGCTATCTCAAACAGCAAAAAATTGCTTTTGATCAAAAACAGGCTAATGATTGGGCTAGTCGGGGGAATTCAATCAGTTTCTTATTAAATGATCAACAACAGGTGTTAGGGATGATTGCTGAAGGTGATCAGCTAAAACCGGGATCACAGCAATTAATTAAACAACTACAGCAACGTGAGATTACTCCGGTTATGTTAACTGGTGATAATCCTCAGGCCGCCAAGCATATTGCTGAACAACTGGGGATTACGGATTTTCACGCAGGATTGTTACCTCAAGCTAAGCAAAAAATTATTAAACAGTATCAAGCAGAAGGTAAGCATGTCATGATGGTTGGTGATGGAGTCAATGATGCGCCTAGTTTAGCTGCAGCTAATATTGGAGTTGCGATTGGAGCTGGAACTGATGTTGCTTTAGATTCAGCTGATGTCATTTTGGTTAGATCTAATCCGCATGATATTTTGAATTTCTTATCATTGGCTAAACTAACGAATCGAAAAATGATTCAAAACCTCTGGTGGGGAGCGGGATACAATATTGTGGCCTTACCATTAGCTGCCGGTATTTTAGCACCTATCGGCATCATTTTAGATCCAGCAGTCGGTGCAATTGTTATGGCGCTTTCAACTGTGGTTGTAGCCTTGAATGCCATGAGCTTAACAGCTGATAAAATTAAATCAAGAACCTAATTAATTATCAAAATAAAAAAGTTATTATCTTAGAACAAATATTTCAATAAATAAGTGAAAAATGTTTGCTTTTATTAGAATTTAAAGTTAAGATAAAAATCGTATAGCATAGACATAAGCGGGAAGGGTGCCCGCTTTTTTTGTTTTAAATTATTAGAAGACACTAGCTAACTTATTAAATTATCATACAAAATTAACAATACTTTATTTATGTTAAAAAAGAACAATAAATTATTTTGCAACTAGTTTAACAATTTTGTTATTAACTGATTATTAACATGTTATTGTTGGTAATTTTGGAAGTACTTACCTTTAGTGTGCTATGATAAGGTCAACTTAAAGATTAAGGTGATGCAAATGAAATTTAAACTAGCATTAGCACAAGTTGAGTCCAAAAGATCAGCCGGTAAAAATTTAGCAGCAGCTGCCAAGATAATTGAAAAAGCTAAACAAAAAGGAGCACAATTGTTAGTATTCCCGGAATTGTTCATGAGCTCACTGCCACCAGATGCTGATTTGACGCAAACTCAACAACACGTAGAGAGTATAAACGGCCCTTTTGTAACTGCCATGCGCGAATTAGCAGATCGCTGGCAATTATGGCTAGTTTTCGGTTTTCGGGAACAAAGCACATCAGTAAGTGATTCACGGGTGCAAAATACAGTTTTGGTAGTCGATGAAGCTGGGGAAATTCAAGGAGTTTATCATAAAACACATCTTTATGACGCTTTTGGTACTCAAGAATCGGCCACAGTTGCTCCGGGAAACAAACTGTTTGAACCGATTAGGACTCCATTTGGCAAAATTGGTTTATTCGTTTGTTATGAACTGCGATTCCCAGAAATTGCTCGCTACCAGGCATTACATGAAGCTGATTTAATTATCGTACCAGCAGCTTGGTATCAGGGTAAACAAAAATTAAATCATTGGCAGACACTTGTTACAGCACGGGCACTTGAAAATACTGTTTTCGTGGCGGCTTGCGATCTGCCAGCGGCCAACCAATGTATTGGTCACAGCTTGGTGGTTGATCCGGCAGGTGAAATTCTACAACAAGCTGGAACACAAGATCAAATGCTGTTGGCAACAATTGATTTGCAACGAATTAGCCAAGTTCGACAGTTTTTGCCGGCAGCCAACCAGCGTCGAGCGGAACTATATTGAGTAGCTATTTTTGGTATATATAATAGGTAGAAAAAATAATTTTACGAGAAGCAGGCAGGCTAATTATAAATTAACCTGCCTATTATTATATTGATGAAATTTTCTGACGAGAGCAATTAATTTGTTTAAATTATCGGGAAATAAAATAAAGTCATGCAGAATTCACTAGGAAGTATGGGGATGAAGCTGCTTAAAGGTTTCATCAAGTAAATCTTCTAGACGATCTAAAGTTTCTAGTGATGGTCGTGAATCTAACAAAAAGCGCAATTGATAGATGAAAATCTCGTAAAATTCACCGAGTTCTTGACGATTAATTATATCAGTTTGGGTAGTTATTTTACGCAGCCAAGACAAATCTTCGTCAACAGTTTGGGCCAAGAAAGGATAATCAACTTGATGATGATTAATAAAGTCAATATCCTCACGAATCTGACTCGCTAATTTTTGCAGCGAATCCGTTTGTACTTGAAAATGATTTGTCATTTTGACACCTCCAGTGAATACATTCTATCATGTTTGGTTGAATTAAGGTGAAAATAAGTACTTAAGAAAACAAAGTTTTAGTAAGGTTGTTTATTTAACAACTTTTAGATCAAAAAAATCAAATTAATTTAAGCTAAACGATATAATATGTTAAAATGAAAGTCAGTGGAGGAGTGATGAAGTGTTGACGGATTATGAATTTATTATTAATTTGGCAAATTATGATTTATTTACTGATTCGAATCGGCGCCAGGTATTGAAAAAAAATTCCAGTAACGGTCAGCAAACTGAATACCGCTTGCCAGCAAAGGATTTTTTGAATTTACTTGATGAATTGAATCGCTATCATCGAAGCGGTAATCAGCAAAATTTATGGGAAACGATTGAAAAAAAATACCTGAACTTAGGTAATTTAATTATTAAGTAATGTTTTAGATTACAGTCTTTTTACATTTAGCAAAAGTTAAGCTATTTTGGGATTACATATGTTAACCTTAATTTAATTAAAACGGGAGTTAGATTCATTAATAGGAGGTATTTTTTCTATGCAGGATTTTCATGAGCAGAAAAATCATTACAAAATGTATAAAACGGGAAAGTTTTGGACATTTGGTTTGATTACAACTATGTCTTTATGCGTAGGCTTACAATTGAAACCAGTACATAGTTTGGCAGCAGATGCCTCAACTAAGGTTCCAGATACTAGTTCTTCTTCAAGTTCTGACAGTTCAGCAAGTTCTAGCAGCAGTCTTGAGATTGTATCATCTTCGTCAGCTAAAGATAGCAGTAGTTCATCATCTTCTTCAGAGGCAGCTAAGACATCATCTAGTACGGAAGCTGAACAATCAAGTTCTGCAGCAGCGACATCAAGTTCTGCAGCAGCGACATCAAGTACTGCTACAACTAGTGCAGAAAGCGTCAAAAACAGTGACACAAACAGTAATAAATCTAATACTGCAAGTTCGACCTCTGCTGATGTAGCTTCGAGTAGTTCAGTTGCGGCGAATGATCAAACTAGTTCATCTAGTTCATCAAGCAATGCTGACAGTACCAGCACTGTTTCTTCAAGTGCAACTACAGCAACGAGTTCATCAACAGCAAACTCAGCAGCAACGAGTTCATCAACCGAAAAGACAGCAGACTCAGCTGCAACAAGTTCATCAACCGAAAAGACAGCAGACTCAGCTGCAACAAGTTCATCAACCGAAAAGACAGCAGACTCAGCTGCAACAAGTTCGTCAACCGAAAAGACAGCAGAATCAGCTGCGACAAGTTCATCAACAGCAAAGACAGCAGAATCAGCTGCAACAAGTTCGTCAACCGAAAAGACAGCAGAATCAGCTGCGACAAGTTCGTCAACTGAAAAGACAGCAGAATCAGCTGCAACAAGTTCGTCAACCGAAAAGACAGCAGAATCAGCAGCAACGAGTTCGTTAACAGCAAAGACAGCGTCATCGGCTGCAACGAGTTCATCAACTGAAAAGACTGCCGCAACAACAACGAGTTCGACATCAACTACTACAACAACTAGTTCAAGTACTTTAGCGGCTGAAATAAAAACCTTAAGTGCTCAATTAAATAGCAGTTTGACGTCCAGTAATACAACGACAACTACAGAAAGTGAATTAAAGGCTGCAATTGCTAAAATTATGGCTGAAAATACAGCTAACTATAGTACTGAAGTCTCAACCTTTTTGAATGAGGTCATTACTGGTGCAATTAACGGTTGGACGAAATACAAAATTTTGCCTTCATTAACAGTTTCTCAAGCCATTTTAGAGAGTGGTTGGGGAACATCAACGTTGGCTTCAAAAGATCATAATTTGTTTGGAATTAAAGCTGATAGTTCATGGACAGGTAAAACCGCAACTTTTTATACCAAGGAATATTATAATGGTGCGTACCATACTGTTTCCGCTAAGTTTAGAGCTTATGACAGTTATAGTGATAGTATAGTTGATCATGACAAGTTTTTAATCGATAATTCACGTTACAGTAACTTAATTGGACAAACTAATTACTTGACAGTTACTAGCTTAATTTCCAAAGACGGTTATGCAACAGATCCTAATTATACTTCAAGTTTAAGAACAATTATAAGTGAATATGGCTTAACGGCTTGGGATCAATTAGCCTTTAAGTATTCTGGTGTAACAGTTGATAACACATCTTCTAGTTCAGATAGTGACAGTTCATCGACCAGCACCCAGTATTACACTGTCCAATCCGGTGATACTTTAAGTGGGATTGCAACGACATATAGTACAACAGTACCTAATTTAGTTTCTTGGAATGGCATTGCCAATAAAAATGTGATTTATGTTGGTCAGAAATTAATTGTTAGCCAAGGAACTTCTTCAAGTACGAGTTCCAGCACTAATAGTAGCTCAACAAACTCGTCAAGTACTGGAACCTATACAGTCAAGTCTGGTGATACTTTGAGTAGTATTGCAACAGGTCACAGTACAACGGTTAGCAGCCTTGTTTCATTAAACAGTATCAGTAATCCAAACGTGATTTATGTTGGTCAGGTCTTGAAGTTAAGTGCTAACTCAACTGGAACTAGTTCAAACACAACTAGCTCAAGTTCAGCTACAACAGCAAGTGGAACTTATACAGTTAAGTCTGGCGACTCTTTGAGCGGAATTGCCTCAAGTCATGGAACAACGGTTAGCAGCTTGGCTTCTCTGAACAACATTAGCAATACTAACTTGATTTACGTTGGTCAGGTCTTAAAATTAAGTGCTAACTCAACTGAAACTAGCTCAAATAAAACTAGTTCTAGTTCAACCACAGCGGCAAGTGGAACTTATACAGTTAAATCTGGTGATACACTTTATGGAATTGCCGCCAATAATAATACCAGCGTTAGCAGCCTAGTTTCGTTAAATAGCATTAGTGACCCTGACAACATTTATGTTGGTCAAGTCTTGAAGTTGAGTAGCAATAGTTCCAGCAGTAAAGCAACTACTACAACAACTAGTTCAAGTTCAACAAAGACTAGTGGTAGCTATACGATCAAGTCAGGTGATACCTTATATCAGATTGCAATCGCTAATGGTCTTAGTGTTAGCCAGTTAGCCAGCTTGAATAATATTAGTGATCCAAATGAAGTTTACGTTGGCCAAGTCTTGAAGTTAAGCGGCAGTAGTTCCAGCAGCAAGACAACAACCTCTAGTTCAAGTAAATCGACTACTAGTGGCAGTTATACAATCAAATCAGGCGATACTTTGTATGAGATTGCTTTAGAGCATGGAATGAGTTATAGTCAATTAGCAGCTTTAAATAATATCAGCAATGCAAATGAAATTTATGTTGGACAGACTTTGAAATTTTAATTTTATTGTGGATTAAACTGGAGATTTAAAAGGCGCGGGTAATCGTTTTGATTGCCAGCGTTTTTTGATTAGTTTTGGAGTAATTGAAAGAAACTGATAAAAAGTCCGCTTAAAGAATAAGAGATAAAAAGTGAGCTATTGTTGATCATGCCAAAAGGTATCGAAATCAAACTGATGCAAAGTAGGAAGAAGCAGACGTTACGAAAAAAGTAGGTTCCCAGAGACTTTTCACTTAATAAAGCCAAACCAGTTAGAATCTGGGCTAAGGTCAATAATATGATGGCAGAGATGGTTGAAATGTAAATTGAAGGGCGAATTAAGTTGACGTTAAAAAAGATCAGCAAGCTAAGCCAGATTAGACTGGACGCAATAAGAATCCAGCCGGCAATTTTGCGCATATGATCACCTCTAAAACTTTAATTAGCAACAGTCTAACAAGACTTTTTAAATATTTAGTGAATTTTTGGTTAATTAAGATTTACAAATTCAGTAAGTGGTTAACGCTATTTGCTAGATTATCAGAGAAAGTAGAACATGGTTTATGAAGCAAAAAGATTATCCTTTAGCCGATTGGGGCGATTATTTAAAGTTAACTGCTTGTACCGCGGTTATCTTACAGAGTGTTCTTGGATTGGCAATTAATTTACCGCTACCCAAAGCAACTCAAGTTGGTATTGGCTTTACCTATGATTTAGTTAAATTTACCGCGCCAGCCTTTATTTTTGGAATTTTATTCACGACGATTCGTCTACGGGCAGCAGTAAGGCAGAGTTATTGGCAGTACTTGCGCCAACAATGGTCCGCTTTGTTTTTGCCGAGTATTTGTTGGACAATCATTTACCTTGTTGGCTTACCGCAGTTACAGCAAATCCAGCATTATCATAATTTTCCTAGTTTTATTTGGCAATTTTTCAATGGTAATGCCGCTCCGCATCTTTGGTATAATACGATGATGTTACAGTTTATTATTTTGATGCCGTTATTCTGGTGGCTAGCGGTCTGGTGTCGCCAGCGACCAGCACGTACATGGTTGACAGTTATTGTTAGTGTGGTATTTGCTGGTAGCTGGTTATTAGGATACCAATACTTGGTTGGCAGTCGTCCAGAACATTGGTACTTGCTCGATCGGATCTGGTTGAGCTTTGTTTTATTTGCCATTTTAGGGGTTCTTATAAGTCTTTATCAACCCAAAATTGCCTACTGGCTTAAGAAATTGCGTTATTGGTTATTAGCCGGTTGGGGGTTAACTTATCTTTGGACTGGCTGGCAGCTTTTTCGGGATGGCTTGCCAATCAAGCTTAGCCAAGCTTCTTATTATCAGTTCTCAATGACGATCTATGGATTGGATTGATCATCTTGCTGGCGGAACATCAGCGCCAACAAAAGCCAACCGTCGCTCAAAAAGTTCATTGGTTAGCTGGCTTTGCCTATAAAGCATACTTGGCAAATGTTTTTTGGTCAGTGATTTGGTGGCAAGTAGGTGGTCGGCAGCTGACTTTACTTCAACCAGCAGTTGGCATTATTGGGGTGTACTTGCTGACGTGGCTAAGTTCATATGCTACTGCGATTGGTTTGAAGGCATTGGTTGGCAGGGTTCAAAATGTTTTCGAATTAAGACTAAAAAAAGAAAAATAATCAATAAACAAGTGGGGAAGATTACGTGAAAAAGCGCAAGAAACAACATCGACAACCAGCTGCAGCAACGATTGCGGCTGTGGTGATTTTAGCGGTGATTTGGCTGATGGGTGGCAATCCAACTCAGATCCAGTCAGTAGCTGAACATCCGCTGGCGAAAATTCAGCAGTTGGTCCAAGAAAAACAACAACAGTCGTCAACAACTAAGGCTAATGTTCAGCAAAGTGATTTAGCCAAGTTGAATTATGTTGCTGGAAAATCGGCTATAGTGAATGTCAATGGTGGTAAAAGCCAACTGAAAATGGCTGATTGGCAGCAAAATCGAGTTAATTATCGTAATTTGGATTCGTTGAACCGAACTTCGCAGGCAAATGTCGCTTATCTTGAACCACGCAACTTGGCTAATGATAGTTTGCGGGTGCGACAGTATATCCAGCCCACTGGTTGGCACCAAAAGTTTGTGACAGGAGAACCAATTATTAATCGCGGGCATTTGATTGCCTATTCACTCTCCAAGGGTATTGCACAGGACGGCAATTATCAGCCGAATTTACCGAGTGGTGATCAAAATAATCCCAAAAATCTATTTACCCAGACTGCCTTTTCAAATCAAAAACTGCAGACAATTTATGAAGCAAAAGTTCGAGCGGCTTTACGTGCTAATCAAAAGGTTATCTATTCGGTGCAACCAATCTTTCGCAGTAATGAATTAATGGCTCGTGGTGTGCAACTGCAGGCGCTATCAGCGGATGGCTCGTTGAACTTCAATGTCTACATCTATAATGTTCAACCGGGAGTAGAATTTGATTATGCTACCGGACGTTCAACCATTGATCATCAAATGACGGTTCCAGAAGTAACTGAATAGTTTCGATTCAATAAAACAGTAAGAGGCTAGATCAAAAGGTGAGTTTTGATCTAGCCTTATTTTTTATGGGGTAAAAAAGGGAAATATTAGTTAGAATTATCGGCTGATGAATTCTGTTCATCGAGCTGCTTTAGCTTAGCTAAAATGCTACGCTTCCACTGATACACAGTTGGTCGACTGACTTGGCAAAGTTGAGCAATCTCAGTAATTGATTTATTTTGCAGCCGGTAGGCCAGATACAATTGTTCTTGAGCGGAGCAACGTTGCCACAGCTGTTGCGTTAACTCAGTGAATAAGAGATTATCAGCAAAGAGATTGGCGCTGGGATCAGCTGTCTCCAGTGGCGGTTGATCTGTTTGCAAATTAGGCTGTTCTAAACTAGCAGCAGGTATTTTACGGGTCCTTTGTGAACGAAGAAGATCTAATAGACGCCACTTTACCCGCCGAAAATAATAATTTTGCCGTCTGCGAGGTGATAATAAGGCAGCTCGATCGCAGACTTGCCGGGCCTCCAATAAGATTAAGGCTCCTTCTTGCAGTAAGTCTTGGTAATCGGGATAGGCAATTGTGATACCAATGGACTTGATGACCCCTTTTACTAGCTGGTAATCGGCAGGGGTAAAGTCAGAATGTTGATAATTTTGCGGTAAATGATTCTTGGATTGACGTGTCATGTTAGTTGCTCCTTAAAAGTATTAATATTTCTTGGCCAAGAACAAGTTAAATTTACCCAATCCGCCCCTGGCTGCCAACCTAGAGGTTTTAATAAAATAAGCTATAATCACAAAAAAGTGTTGCAAAGATATTAGCTTTAATTTACTATAATTATAGGAACTTGTTAGCGTTTACTTAAAAAGGGCTGGCAGTTATGGTAAAAATCTTAAAAAGGGAGCTGACTAATGACAGTAACTGGTTATAAAAATTTAACCCAGTGGCTACTGGAGCATGCGGAGATTGATCCGCAAGCAAAAATCGACCGGCACAACACTTTATTGTTGGTCGATTGTCATGAGCATTTCAGTGATTCAAATTGTCGTTCGTTGTTAATTGACCAGCATCGGGGAGTTGTTGGGAGTCCTAAAGAAACTAAGCGGCTGTTAAATGAATGGTTGGAGCAGCAAATGTTTGGCTTGATCTGGCAGCGATCAGTGCAAAAGAGTATTACAAAAAAGGAACGGGTTGAGTCCTTGGCAATCGTCCATGGCAATTCAATGTTTGTGCCGGTGAAGGGTGCTACGCAGCATTCAACCAGCTGGGTAGCAATGCATAACTTGGCGAGCAAAATATATTATTTACCGAACAAACCAGCCATTCAATTGAATTTTAAAATGGCTAATGCGAGCATTTTATCATTAGAAATGCCAGCTAATTGTAGCTTCTTTCGGCGACAATACGAGATTGCGCAAAAAATGATGCTGCAGCAGTGGCAAACATGGCGCAGTGCGGCGGCCGAATTGAAGATTGAAGAAGATAGTTTATTATTTAAGAGTTGTTTGGCAGAAGTTGACAGATTGGAATATATTCATCCACGAGAAATTTTTAATTTATACCAGCGCGAATTATGGGAGTGTTACATTAAAGGCTCCTGGGATGATCACTGTTCTCCAAAAGAGTTCGAGAAAAATCAAAAAGACGTTAAACGGCGCTATGATTATTTTTAACAACAATTACCCAAAAGGAGCTTAAAAACGATGATTAATGAGAATATTTCTTTTAGCGATGAGGTTGTCTTGAGTGCTTTACACGAAAAAAATCGGATTGATTTGCCATCGGCACAGGTGAAAGACAATCCTGAACAAATGGAAACTAATTTAATTCTGACGTACGATAACCCGCTCTGGTGCGACTTAATGTATGCTCAGCTTTACCGACAAGCCCAAGCCTTGGACTTTAGTGCTGGAGGAGTGGATTATGCAGTATTGGAAGTCAAACGTCCAACCGAAGAACAAGCAGCAGATAGCCAGTTGGTAGCAGTTTGTCACGTTATTCATGAGTATTTTGCCCAAGTTGAATTTGATCTGAAACTAGATTATTTGCCAGTGAGGGAGGTCTATGATCAAACTAAAAAAGAATTGGTGGATGATGCATTAATCGCTAAGGAAAGTATCTACCGCTTGATGCGCTACAAACGCAGAATAAAACGCGATAAAAAGATGTTGGCAATACACTTCAAGGCTTATCGTGCAGGGCGCTTGTTAGAAAGAGTAAAGGATATGCGCTGTCAATATGATGACAAGCTGGAGTTTAATGAATATTCAACTCGGTTATTAGCTAATCAACCTGATTTCTTAATGAAGTTGAGTACCAAGCATGAAGATGAGTAGGATTTACTGAAAATAATTCGCAAATTAAAAGCTTAAGCTAAAAAAGTGAGAACGAGATAAATAATGTTCTCACTTTTTTGTTGCCCGGTGATAAAATCGGTTTCTTGTCGTTGCTAATTTTTAACGAAACAAGTTTAGTTAATTAAAAACAGAAAAAATGATTTTAAATCTGCAAACATATTTTTTACATTTTCTTAAGGAAAAGTATATAATATTAAGCAGATATAAATAAATTAAACAAATATTTAATAGATTGATTAATTGATGGCTTTATTTAAAGTAAATTATAATATTTAAAAGAACGTGTGATTTGTGTATAATTGAGTTACTATTGATTTTTAGTAAGAATGTGTAGGGGGACATTGGATGTTGAAGTGTGGCTTAAATGAAGAACAGTCTGTTTTAGACCAAGCAGCTATTGATCATCGTTATCTATATCGTGCATTGAAGCGCGTTGCCGATGTTGCCTTAAGTATGGCAGGATTAATTGTTTTGTCACCGGTACTGGCTGGTGTCGCAATTGCAATTAAGGTTGATGATAAAAAAGGACCAGTTTTTTATCGGCAAGAAAGGGTTGGCCGGCACGGCAAAAGGTTCATGATGTTTAAGTTCCGTTCAATGTGCGTTGATGCCGAAGAAAAACTCAAAGAATTAAAAAAGTACAATGAAGTTGATGGCGCAATGTTCAAGATGAAGCACGATCCGCGAGTAACGAAGGTTGGACACTTTATCCGCCATTACAGTATTGATGAATTGCCACAGTTATTTAATGTCCTAGCTGGTGATATGAGCTTAGTTGGTCCAAGACCGCCACTGCCACGAGAAATAAAAGAATATACTGAGTATGATAAGCAACGTTTGTATGTGATCCCTGGCTGCACGGGTTTATGGCAAGTTAGTGGGCGCAATGATGTTGGCTTTCAAGAAATGGTCGAACTTGATTTGCAGTATATTAGAAAAAGTGGAATTTTATATGATTTAGGAATTATGTTTAGAACAATTAAAATTATGGTGTTCCCTAATGGGGCATATTAAAAGAGGTTGAAAGGTGATATTTATGTTAAAAGTGTTGATGGTGTGTGAGTCTTTTGGTGGAGGTGTTTTTGCCTATGTTTCTCAATTATGTAATGATATGTGTGAGTATGATGACTTTGAAATTTATTTAGCTTATTCAGTTCGCCCTCAGACTCCAAAAGATTTTAAAAGCAAACTTAATAAAAAGATACATTTGATTGAAGTCAAATCATTCTATTCATATAAAAGCTTAACTGGTTTTTTTAAAACTGTTAAAGAGTTAAGAAATATTGAAGAAAAAATAAAACCGGATATAATACATCTACATTCGTCTATAGCTGGTGGATTCGGTAGAATTGCATTTTCTGGAAAAACAAATAAAGTTGTCTATACTCCTCATGGATATGCTCATATTTTGATGGGAAGAAATAAGAAAACGATATTTTTTGAGATAATGGAAAGAGTACTGGGCAAAAGAAATGCAACTACTTTGACTTGTTGCGAAAGTGAAGATGAAGTCGCAAAGACATTTTCTACTCAAACAGCATATATAGAAACTGGAATTAATATTAATGATTTGTCAAAAAAAGTGAAAAAAATAGTAAGTAGTGATAAAAAAAAAGAATTTACAGTTTTTACTTTAGGACGTATTAGTTTCCAAAAACAACCAAAGTTATTTAACGAAATTGCTAAATTAGTTCCTGAAGCGAATTTTGTTTGGATTGGCGACGGAGAATTGAGAGACGAATTAGATGCACCAAACATCAAGATTACAGGATGGAAAGATAGGGAAGAAGCGCTGTCTTTGGCTTATAGTGCTGATGTGTACATTCTATGCTCTTTAGGGGAAGCAATTGCAATGAGTTTGGTAGAGAATATGTATTTGAGAAAGCTTTGTTTAGTAAGCAATGTAATGGGTAATAAAAGTGTTATAAAGAACAATGTCAATGGATACATTTGTAATGATGCATCAGAATATGCAAAAAGAATAAAAGAGTCAATGAATAACTTTCCAGGAAAGCTTGTTGAACAAGCATATAAAGACGTACTTAATGTTTATAATACTGAAACTATGAAAAAAAAGTATGTTGAATTTTATAAATCATTGGTTAAATAAAATATGGTATAGAATTGAATGGTGTAAACTTGAAAATTAAAAAACTATTTAAATATTTTTCTTACACAATTTTTTCGAATGGCATAACACTTTTAATATCAAGTTTAGTTGTATTTGTTATTCCCAAAATAATTGGTGTAAGTCAGTATTCATATTGGCAACTATACACATTTTTTATGATGTATGTTGGGATCCTGCACTTCGGATGGTTAGATGGAATCTATTTAAAATTTGGGGGAGAAAAATATAGTAATCTAGATAAAGATTTATTCCAGAAAGAATTTTTAGGGATTCTTTTTTTACAACTTGTTGAAGCAATAATTATTTTTTTATATGCCTATTCATTTCAAATGGCTGATAATAGAAAATTAGTAATATATGGTGTGGCATTAGGTTTATTGTTTACAAATATACGAACTTTTTTTCAGTACATTCTTCAAGTGACGACCCGAATAAGGGAGTATGCATTTGTTGTTTCCTTTGATCGTATTTTGTACATAATACTTGTTATTTTAGTTGTTGCCTTAGGGGAAAAAAATTTCGTTGTATTAATAATTTGTGATCTAGTAGCTAGAATGTCTTCGATGTGTACTTCGTTTTTATTTTGCAAAGATCTCATAGTGCATAAGATAATTTCGGCTAATCTTTTTATTAAGAATATTTATAATGATATATCTATTGGAAGTAAATTATTAGTTGCAAATTTTGCGAGTATTTTAGTTGTTGGTATTATTAGATACGGAATTCAACATTATTTTGGAGTGAGAGACTTCGGGAAAGTTTCTTTAATGCTCAGTATATCAAGTTTTATAATGACATTTATAAGTGCTATTAGTTTAGTGCTGTTTCCTTTTTTAAGGAGAATTGATAGAAAAAGGATTAGTAATGTTTTTATAGGAATAAGGGAATGCATAACTTTAGTACTTATAACCATGTTGTTGTTGTATTATCCAATGATGTGGTTTTTACCAAGATGGCTTCCTCAATATGCAGATAGTTTTAAATATATGACTGTACTTTTTCCAATGACGGTCTTTGATGGAAAGTTTGAGCTTCTTTCTAATACAATGATGAAAACTTTGAGACTAGAAAAAAAATTGTTGTTTTTTAATCTTATGTCAGTATCGTTCAGCTTTTTGGGTACCTTATTTTTAGGAACTATTTCTGCTGGAATATCAAGTTTTGTATATTTGATTTTAATCGCGCTCGCATCTAGAAGTATTTCATCTACAATTTTTGTTTCGAAAAAATTAAGCGTTGGTTTTATTAAAGATATTTCAATTGAGGTTGGGATGGTAGTGATTTTTCTAACGATAAATTTGTCTATCAGCTCTTTGTACTTGTCGGTACTGTTATTTGGATTAATCTATGTAATTTTTGGTGTTTATTATTGTAAAAAAATATTTAATATCTATAAAGTCGAAAAAAATAGTATTTTATAAGAGGAAGATGATATGAATGATTAAGCCGTCTGATATAGAAAAGGCAACAATGACTCATGAAAAAAAAAGAATGGCAAAAAATGACTATATTGCTTATTATGTCGGTAGAAAATTATCGTATATTTTAACAGTTCCATTTTTATATACCAAACTAACACCTAATTTTATCTCGATGTTGTCAATGGTTCCTTTGATAGTCGGATTTTATTTTTTTTATGTTGCAAAATCTTCATTTCTTTTAATAATTGGTTGGTTATGTTTGTTTTTATGGAACTTAATTGATGGTGTTGATGGAAATGTTGCACGATATCGTAAGCAATATTCTGAAATAGGAAGTGTCTTCGATGCGACGAGCGGGTATTTAGCTATGGTTGTTACTTTCTTTGCAGCCGGTATAGCAGCTGCACATGTTGGTGGAGTTCTTAATTTTTCTTTTGAAAATAATGAATTATATATAATTTTTGGTGCCATTTCAGGAATTGCTACAATTTTTCCAAGATTAGTAATGCAAAAAGCACTTGCAACTTTAAAAGATGATTCCAGCATTGATAGTGTTAAAGATAAAGGTTCATTTGGTCCTTATAAGGTAATTGCGCTCAATTTAAGTTCTGTTTCTGGGGGAGCTCAATTTCTCTTATTGTTGGCTATATTATTTAGGATTCTTAATATATATACTATAATTTATTTGCTATTTAATTTAATTGTTGCAATAGTTTCATTAAAAGATATTTTGGGGAGGAATTAAATTTTGAATATTGCTATAGTAATTGCGGGCGGATCTGGACATAGAATGGGACAGGATATACCAAAACAATTTATTCATGTGGATGATAAACCAATTTTAATTTATACACTTGAGAGTTTTCAAAATCATCCGCAGATAGATGCAATTGAAGTTGTTTGTATTGATGGATGGCAAGATGTTTTAAGAGCTTATGCTAAGCAATTTAATATTTCAAAATTGAAATGGGTTGTAACTGGAGGCTCTACTGGGCAGGAATCTATTAGAAACGGTGTTTTCAATTTAGAAGGTAAATGTGGTTTAAACGATAATATAATTATTCATGACGGGATTCGACCTTTAGTTGATGATTCAGTATTATCAGATGTTATTTTAAAATGCGATAAATTTGGGAATGCGGTAACATCTCTACCTTATAATGAACAAATATTTGTAATTGATTCAAAAGATAGTTCAGTTACAAAGAAATATATTCCAAGAGAAACATTGAGGCGTGTTTCAACACCGCAAGCATACAAGTTTGATTTATTGGATAAAAAATATCATGAAGCTTTTGAAAGAAAAATAGGAATTTATGGTTCTTCATACACAAATACTATGATGGCTGATTTAGGAGTTTGTTTACATTTTGCTGCTGGTTCGGATAAGAACATAAAGCTAACTACTAAGGATGATTTGGAGATGTTTCGAGGTTTTTTGAAAAACGAAAAGAAGAGTTGGCTTAAATAAATAGGAGTACTTTTATGGAATTGGTTGAAATAAATTTATATAGAAAAGATCTATCGACAGTAACAGAACTTGATTTACCATGGGAAAATTTAAAGAACAAAACTGTATTAATAACTGGTGCTACTGGTTTAATTGGTACATTTTTAATTGATTGTTTAATGAAAAAAAACAGTGAAGATAATTTAAATTGCAAAGTATTAGCTGTAGGCAGAACTTTGAAAAAAGCAGAGTTAAGATTTAGTTCATATTGGGAAAATGAAAACTTTTCATTTATAAAATCTGATATATCAAAAGAAATCATTAAATGCAATGAAAAAGTAAATTATTTAATACATGCGGCAAGTAATACTCATCCAAGGGCTTACTCAACTGATCCTATTGGAACTATAACAACAAATGTAATTGGAACTAATAATTTATTAAAATTTAGTGCAGAAAAAAAAGTTGATAGATTTCTATTTGCATCTTCAGTTGAAGTATATGGAGAAAATAAGGGAGATACTAGGTTATTTAATGAGAAGTATCTGGGATATATTGATTGTAATACTTTAAGAGCAGGTTATCCTGAAAGTAAACGTGTTGGAGAGTCACTGTGTCAAGCTTATTTGAAACAAATGGGTCAAGATTTTGTAATTACAAGGCTTGCAAGAACGTATGGACCAACTATGTTGAAATCCGATTCAAAGGCCATATCTCAATTTATAAAAAATGGTGTCAATAATGAAAATGTAGTTCTTAAAAGTTCAGGTGAGCAGCTGTATTCATATTGTTATGTTGCTGATGCAGTAAGAGGAATATTATACTGTTTGTTAAAGGGAACAAGTGGTGAGGCTTATAATATTGCAAATTTGAAAAGCAACATTACGTTAAAAGAGCTTGCTGAGAACATTGCAAAGATAAATAATAAAAGTGTTGTATATAATTTACCTGACAGTGTTGAACTTCAAGGATTTTCTAAAGCAACAAAAGCATTATTAGATGAGAGTAAATTAAGAAAAATTGGATATACTCCTATATTTGACATTAAATTAGGTTTGAAACATACTATTGAAATTTTAAAAGAAAGGAGAAGAATTAATGGGGAGTGATGGAAAGACTTGTTTAATTTTAATGGCAACCTATAATGGTGAAGAGTATATATCTGAACAGCTTGAAAGCATTCGAAATCAAACTCATTCGAATTGGAAGTTATTAATTAGGGATGATAATTCAAGTGATAAAACTATAGATATCATAAAAAAGTATCAAAAAATAGATGGTAGGATATCATTAGTAAAAAACAACGATGGGGAGCATGGAGCTTTCGTTAATTTCCATGAACTCATTATACTCGCAAAAAAGATGCAGTCATTTGATTACTATGCTCTTTCGGATCAAGATGATGTTTGGAATGAAGATAAACTAGAAAAATTAATTGTTTTTCTAGAAAGCAAAAATAAAATGCCTTTACTAGTTTATAGTGACTTTAGCATTATTAATGAAACTGGTTCTTTGGTTTTGAAAAGTATGAATAAAAAAATTAATTTGAATTTTGGTAATCCTATTAATGTTTTTTTTTCACATGAGTATATGTGGGGATGCACATGTATGTTTAATTATTTGTTGTTAAGAAGGCTTCCTGAAATTTCATCAGAAAAAGTAAGGAAAAGAAATGCATTTATACATGATGGTAATCTACTTAAATTTGCTGTTATATATGGGCAAGCATTCTTTTTTGATGAAGCTCTTGTAAATTATAGACGTCATAGCAGTAATGCTTCTGGTGATCAACAATTTAAAAATGGATTTGGCAATGCTGTAAGAAAAGTTTTTATGGGTTATACAAGTTTGTGTAAAACTAGAGCCATTGTTTTAAGCCAAACACTCACAACTTTAGACTTATCTTTAGAATCTAAATGTGCTGTTTTAGATGTTATTGAGATGAAACGCAAAATATTGAAAGGAAGTATTTTTTTGACTATATATATGTTAAAAAAAAGAGTTAAAAGAAATCATTTTTTTAAAACTTGTGCTTTGTATGCTACATGTTTTTTTAACGGATATCAAAAATATCTTTTTGATTTTAAAAAATAATTTTTTGGGGGGATTATCATATATACATATCTTTTTTTTATAGAAATTTTATTGTTGCTTTGTATAGTTCTGTATGTAAAAAAAGGTGATTTTGTTTTCCCAGTATCTATTGTTTTGGAAAGTTTTTTAATAAGCATGGTTATAGTTTTGCTTCAAATTAATCAATGGGATGCATATATCTCCTTAAAAACTTTTTCTGTTCTTTCTGTTGGTGTTATTTCTTACACAACAGTTGGTTTAATTTGCAGTGAAAATTTCAAGTTTGATAGAGTAGGGAATATTCCTGAAAAAAAAGAATACAGACCGCCATATATAAATGCTCGAATTACGATAGCTGTTATTATTATAGAAATACTATTAACTTTTAAAATATATATAGACGTGCGGCAAAGCTCGTTAAGCATTGGTGGTTTTTCAAACTTTTCTGAAATGATTGGTAAGTATAGGAATGGTTCCTCCTTGGGGTATTTGCAAGAATCAATATCAAATATTTCAAAATATGGACTAATGTCGATATTTTCTATTGCGTATATATACATATATATACTAATTTTAAATATATTTCAAAAGGGGAAAAATAAAATTTCACTTTTGAATTGTTTTTTAAGTATTTTACCTGTTTTAATAGCATCTTTTTGCTCTATTCTTATTGGATCTAGAAGTAATATCCTAAATTTCGTTTTTGCAGCACTTGTTTTATATTACATTCTTTTCAATAAAGACAAAAAAAACACTTTTTCATTAAAAGAAATTAAATTGCTTATGAAGTATCTTATTGTTTTTTTGATTGTAATCCTCGCTTTTTCCAGTATAAGAACTTTAGTTGGAAGAACAAGTGAGTATGGATTTATTGATTATATTTCTAAATATATTGGGGCACCTATAAAACTTTTTGATATGTATTTAAATAATCCAAGTCTTAATATTGTAGCTAATCCACAATCTAGCAATATTGTATGGGGGCAAGAAACTTTTAAAAACTTTTGGCGAGGTTGGGGGTCTATTACAAATAATAACGATTTAAATTCACTTATTGTTAATAAGGAATGGAGAATGTTTAATGGATTTTCTTTAGGAAATATTTATACTGCTTTTAGAGTGTACTATAATGATTTCGGCTTAATAGGGGTTGTTCTACTTTCTGCCTTACACTCTAGTATTTTTTGCGTGTATTATAATTTTATACTAAATAAAGTTAGATTTATGAAAAAAAATAAAATTTGTTTCTCGGTTTTGTTTTATATGTTTATATGCAATGCTCTTTTCGAATATTCGAGTGATGATATTCTATTTCAAATTGATTTTTCCTTTGTGACTCTTGAATATATGTTTCTATTTGTTTTATTTGACTTTTTATTAGTAAGATTATCGAATATAAAGATGAAATAGCTTTCATTTGTATTTAGTTTGAGTAATTTGTCATAATCTAAAACAAGATATAATGGCTATATCATAATGTAGAGTCAAACTAATTTATAGTAAAGATGTTTTCAATTGGAGAATTATTTTAGAAGATTCAATAAAAATTATACATTTTTAATTAAACGATAAGCATAGAGAGGTAGTATTTTGTTTAGAATAAGTTTGAATGGAGATATAAAATGACAAATTACTTAATAGTAGGAGCTGGCTTATTCGGAGCGACTTTTGCCTATGAAGCGGCTAAACGCGGCAATCAAGTAAAGGTAATTGAAAAAAGAAATCATATTGCCGGTAATATTTACACTAAGGAAGTTGCCGGAATTCAAGTTCATCAATATGGAGCACATATCTTTCATACAGCTAATAAAAAGATTTGGAATTATGTTCATCAGTTTGCTGACTTTAATCGGTATACCAATACACCCGTTGCAAACTATCTTGGTGAAATTTATAACTTACCATTTAACATGAATACTTTCAATAAACTTTGGGGAGTAGTTACACCGCAAGAAGCTTTGGCTAAAATTGATGAACAGCGAGCTGTTTTACAGGGGAAAAAACCAGAAAATCTAGAAGAACAAGCCATTTCACTGGTTGGTACTGATATTTATCAAAAACTAATTAAAGGCTATACTGAAAAACAGTGGGGGCGCTCAGCTAAAGATTTACCAGCGTTTATCATTCGTCGCCTGCCGGTGCGTTTGACCTATGATAATAACTATTTTAATGATCCTTATCAAGGAATTCCGATTGGCGGTTATACTCAAATTGTTGAGAAGATGCTGAGTAGTGATTTAATCACGGTTGAGACTGGCATCGACTTCTTTAACAATCAGGATGAGTATCTTAAAAATTATGATAAAGTAGTGTTTACAGGGATGATTGATCAGTATTTTGATTACTGTTATGGTGAGCTTGAGTATCGTAGTTTGAAGTTTGAAACCGAAGAACTTGACCAAGATAATTTTCAAGGAAATGCAGTCGTGAATTATACTGATGCTAAAACGCCTTTTACTCGAATTATTGAGCACAAACATTTTGAGTTTGGTAAAGGCGATAAGAACAAAACAATTATTACCCGTGAGTATCCTAAAACTTGGCATCGTGGGGATGAACCGTATTATCCAGTCAATAACTCTGCTAATAATGCTTTATACAAAAAATACAAAGAGTTGGCCGATACAAAAGCCGATAATATCATTTTCGGTGGTCGATTAGGACAATATCGTTACTATAATATGGATCAAGTGATTGGTGCAGCTTTAGTAACGGTTGAAAAAGAATTGGATTAATTTTTTTGATTTACAATTTTGTCACATACATTTATGATGAAAATGTATGTTTATATCAAAATTAAAGGAGAAAATAATGAAAGGCATAATTTTAGCCGGTGGTAGTGGAACGCGTCTTTATCCGATTACCCGCGGTATTTCAAAACAATTGATTCCGGTTTATGATAAACCGATGATTTATTATCCGTTATCAACATTAATGTTAGCGGGAATTCAAGATATTTTAGTGATTTCAACCCCAGAATATACACCAATGTTTGAACAGTTATTGGGTGATGGTTCTGACTTTGGCATCAATTTAAGTTACGCTGTTCAAGCAAAGCCGAATGGATTGGCCGAAGCTTTTATTGTCGGTCGTGAATTTATCGGCAATGATTCAGTTTGTTTAATTTTAGGTGACAACATCTATTATGGCAGTGGCATGGCTGAGATGCTGCAAGATGCAGCTAAGCTAACTAGTGGCGCAACTGTTTTTGGTTATCATGTTAACGATCCAGAACGTTTTGGAGTAGTTGAATTTGATCAGCAGATGCAGGCCGTTTCATTAGAAGAAAAACCGGCTCATCCTAAAAGCAATTATGCGGTTACCGGACTTTATTTTTATGATAATCGGGTAGTCGACTATGCTGCTAATCTTGAACCATCAGCTCGCGGTGAATTAGAGATTACCGATCTGAATAAGATTTATTTGGCTAACGGTGATTTAAATGTTAAGTTGATGGGCCGTGGTTATGCCTGGTTAGATACTGGAACACATGATTCAATGTTGGAAGCTGCTAGTTTTATTGCTACGATTCAGAAGCGGCAAAATTTAAAAGTTGCTTGTTTAGAAGAAATTGCTTTCCGAATGGGGTATATTAATAGAGAACGGTTATTGGAACTTGCACAGTCAATGAAGAAAAATGACTACGGTCAGTACTTGATTCGGTTAGCAAAGCAAAATTAATAAGGAGTGGCAAAATTGAAAGTTATCTCAACTAATTTACAAGATGTAAGAATTGTCGAAACTGATGTTTTTGGTGATCATCGTGGCTTTTTTACCGAGACTTATACTAAAAACAAGTTCCATGAAGCAGGAATTGACATTGATTTTATTCAGGACAATCAGTCATTATCAGTTGAACCTGGTGTGCTACGGGGCATGCACTATCAATTAGCACCGCATTCACAGACTAAGTTATTACGGGCTGTTACTGGAGTGATCTATGATGTCTTGGTTGATATTCGCAAGGGCTCACCGACTTATGGTAAGTGGGAAGGCTACCTGCTTAGTGAATATAATCATCGTCAATTACTGGTTCCTAAGGGTTTTGCCCATGGCTTTGTAACCTTGACCCCGAATGTTAACGTTGCCTACAAAGTTGATGGCTACTATGCTCCAGAAGCTGATGGCGGAATTGCGTTTGATGATCCTGAGATTGGGATTAAGTGGCCAATGCCATTGGATCATTTAATCTTATCTGAAAAAGACAAGCATCATCCAAACTTGAAAGATGCTGACTTGAACTTTGTTTATGGGGAGGAAATGTAATGAATTTATTAGTCACTGGTGGTGCTGGTTTTATCGGTAGCAACTTTGTCCATTACATGCTGGATAAATACGCTGATTTGCAGATTGTTGATTTGGACTTATTGACTTATGCCGGCAATATTCATAACTTAGATGATTTAAAAGATAATCCGCGCCATACTTTTGTTCAAGGCAACATTGTCAATCGGGAATTAGTAGCTTATTTGATTAAGCAGTATCAGATTGATGCGATTATCAACTTTGCGGCTGAAAGCCATGTTGACCGTTCAATTTTGCATCCAGAGGTCTTTGTTGAAACTAATGTTCAAGGTACTTTAGCCTTGTTGGATACTGCCAAAAAACTAAGGGTTGGCAAATACTTGCAAGTTTCAACCGATGAAGTTTATGGTACTTTGGGTCAGGAGGGCTACTTCAAAGAAACCACTTCCTTGGCACCAAATTCACCGTATTCAGCCAGCAAAGCTTCAGCTGATTTATTAGTGCGGGCTTACTTTGAGACTTATGGTATGAATGTTAATATTACTCGCTGTTCCAATAACTATGGACCTTATCAATTTCCTGAGAAGTTGATTCCGTTGATGACTTCAAATGGCATGGATGGCAAGAAGTTACCAATTTACGGTGATGGCAAGAATATTCGCGACTGGCTGCATGTTTCTGATCATTGCAAAGCAATTGACTTAGTCTTGCATCAGGGTCAGCCGGGTGAAGTATACAATGTTGGCGGCCATAATGAACATACGAATAACGAAATTGTTCACTTGATTATTGACCAATTAGGTTTGAGTGAAAATGAAATTGAATATGTTAAAGATCGTTTAGGTCATGATCGCCGTTACGCAATTGATCCAACCAAGATTGAAACTGAATTGGGTTGGAAACCAGAATATACTTTTGAACGCGGCATCAAAGAAACGGTTGATTGGTATCGGAATAATGAAGCTTGGTGGCGTCCATTAAAAGAACGTGCCGCTTTGAAATAAAGATATTTTGGGGCAAGCGGAGCTGTTGTTGATCAGCAGACCGGTTGCTTTTTATTAGTAAAGCAAAATGGAGGAAAATAACGTGAAAATTTTAATTACCGGCGGCAATGGTCAGTTGGGACAAGAATTACAGCATTTGTTTGATGAACGTCAGGTAGCTTATCAAGCCGCAGATGTTAAGGAATTGGATATTACTAATGCTGAACAAGTAGAGAGTTATTTTGCAGCTCATCGACCAGAAGTTGTTTATCATTGTGCGGCTTATACCGCAGTTGATAAAGCAGAGGGCGAAGGCCAAAAAGTTGATGAATTGGTTAATGCAGTTGGTACAAAGATTATCGCGCAAGCTTGTGCCAAGTATGATGCATTATTGATTTATGTCAGCACCGATTATGTTTTTGATGGCACCCGCACTAGTGGAGAGTATTTACCAGATGATCCTAAAGGTCCCCGGAATGAATACGGCCGGACTAAGCTATTAGGCGAACAAGCAGTTCAAAAGTATTGTACTAAATACTACATTGTCCGGACAGCTTGGGTTTATGGACAGTGGGGGCATAACTTTGTCTACACAATGCTTAATCTGGCAAAAACACATGATCAATTAACCGTAGTGGCTGATCAGGTTGGCCGCCCAACTTGGACGCGGACACTGGCAGAATTTTTAACCTATTTGGTAGAGCATCAAATCGCTTATGGGGTTTACCAATGCAGTAATGATGGTCAATGCTCATGGTATGAATTTGCCCAAGAGATCTTAAAAGATCAGCCGGTCAAGGTCTTGCCGGTGTCATCAGACGAATATCCGACGGCGGCTTTTCGCCCGCATTACTCAGTGATGCATTTGGCCAAGGAGACTGGTTTCAAGTTTCCTAAGTGGGAAGATGCGCTGCATGAATTTATGGGGCAGATTGAAGATAAGTAATTAGGTTGAGCTAATAATCTCTAGCGTAGACTGTGGGTTTTAGGTTCAGTGAATCAGCTGAAAGTGATTGGAATCAGTGTCATTACCACTGATTGAATTTATTTAGATATTTCGTTAAATTAAAACTAGCTATGTAAAAGTAGCTAGTTTTTATTTACCAGATTGCATCTGAAAAAATGTAATTACTTAAATTCAGGGAGAATTATTTAATGGCAACAATTGAAGATATTGCGAAACTTGCTAATGTTGCAAAAAGTACGGTATCACGCTATTTAAATGGGGGATATGTCAGCGATAAGACGAGAGCTAAAATTGATCGAATTATCCATGAGCAGCATTACACGCCAAATGCTTTCGCACGCAGTTTAAAAGCCAAGCAAACTTTTATTATCGGAACAGTGATTGCTCGTTTGGATTCAAGTTCGTTAATCCCAAGTATTGCGTGGATTGGATCAAAAACTACAAGAAGCAAAATACCAATTATTAATTGCCAATACCAATGGGAGCCAAGAGCGTGAAATTCAAAGTATGATTAACTTGGCTCACCAAAAAGTTGACGGCATTGTTTTATTGGCGACTCAAATAACACCGGAGCATTTACGAGTAATTAAGCAAATCGAAGTTCCAGTATTAGTTGTTGGTCAAGAATGTGAAATGACTTATAACTTGCTTAATGACAATCAAGCGGCCGCCTTTGAACTGGCTAAAAGAGTTCTAAAAACCAAGTATCAGCAAATAGCATATTTTGGAGTTTCCGAAACTGATCATGCAGTTGGTCGAGACCGCAAGCTTGGCTTAAAAAAAGCGTTAAAGGCAGTTTCAGAATGTAAGGTGACTTATTACGAAACTAGTTTTAATGCTGAAGCGGCTAAAGAAATTGCTTTAAATTCATTTGCTTCCGGCTGGCCTGACCTGGTAGTTTGTGCGACTGATAATATTGCTTTTGGAGTTCTTACCGCAGCTCAAGAACAGGGACTCAAGGTACCCCAAGATGTTGCGCTTACCGGATTTGGCGGTTATCCAATTGGTCAATTATTACATCCACGACTGATGACTGTTGATCTTCATTTTTTTGAAACTGGTTATCGAGCGGGCGATATGATGATCAATATTTTGCAGCACAAGCAAACTGAAAAAAGAATTGTCATGCCATATTCAATTGTTACTGGAGAAAGCGTTGACAAAGCAAGTCAAATAGATTAATCCATTTATAGGGAACCGGTTCCTTATAAAAGATGGAAGCTTATGCTATGAAAAATGAAAAGTTAGCACAAGATATTATTCAAAATGTTGGTGGTCGTGAGAACGTTAACTACTTAACTCACTGCGCTACCAGATTACGTTTTCGTTTACAGGATCCTGCTAAAGCCGATCTGGATGCATTGAAAAGTTTAAACGTTTTGCAGGTGGTCAATGCTTCGGGCCAGTTAGGTGATTGGACCTAATGTTGGTGATGTTTATGATGATGTTATGAAAGCTGGCAAATTTGATTTTGATTCTGATAGTGCAACTAATGAAGAGAAGCCCGATCAAAATACCGGAATAGTCGCCAAAGTATTTGACATCTTATCCGGCAGTTTTACCCCGTGGATTCCAGTTTTTTGTGGTTCTGGCCTGATTAAAGCCTTTTTATCAATTATGACAATGGTTGGCTGGGTTACTGATCGGCGGCTTTTGGATTCCAATCGTGGTCTTCGGCTTGCACTGGGCAATTATTCCAATCATTTTGTCTAATATCGCTACCAATGGCAGTGATCCAATCTTAGCCATTGCGCTGGGCAGTGTCTGGGCGGCATCTGGAGCTGGTTTAGGTGTTTTATTCAAAACTAAAAATGCTCAATTAAAAGAAATTGCGGCTTCTGGTTTAATTCCGGGACTTCTTTCTGGCGTAACCGAACCGATCATTTATGGTATTTTCTTTAGATATAAGCGTTCATTTGCCTATGCAATTGCGATGAGTGCTATTTCTGGTGTTATAGCTGGCGTGTTACAAGTTAAAGCGACCCAATTAGCCGGCGGAATTTTTACAATCCCAACTTTTAACCCAATTTGGGGATATGCTTTGTCAGCTGCAGTCGCCTTTTTCGGAACAGCTGCCTTGCATTGGATTTTTGGATTTGGGGAAGAACCCGAGTTAGCATCAGGAAAAGCGGAACAAAAAGGTTCATCCGAGGAAGACTTTAAGACGACAAATGTTGATACAGTTATTACCAGTCCTGTTGCAGGTGCAGTTGTTCCAGTTAAAGACATTAATGATTCGGTATTCAGTTCGGAAGCGATGGGAGCTACTGTGGCAGTTGACCCAAGCTCAAATGTTGTCAAAGCTCCTTTTTCTGGAAAAGTTGTCAAGGTATTTCCAACTCTCCATGCAATTGGCTTGCTGTCAGATGGTGGGGTTGAAGTTCTAATTCATATTGGGCTTGATACCGTTAATTTAAATGGTGAAGGCTTCACATCACATGTGAAGGATAATCAAAAAGTTACAGCAGGGCAGGATTTGATTAGTTTTGATGTTGAGCAGATTAAAGCAAAAGGTTACGATCCAGTAGTTTTAATCATTGTTACGAATCAAAATGAGCAACAACATCTAAAGAAGTATGCAGTTTCAAATGAGCAGGTGACTGCCGGAAACAAGTTACTGGAGATTAACAATAAGTAACGGCAATAAGGAGAGGAAGAAAAATTATGCTAGAAGTTACTCGACGTTTGAATGACCGGGCATCTTTAACTTTATACATGTTAGATCGAAAAATTTCTTATCAGGTATTTAAAGATCATCCAACTTTGATTGTTTGTCCCGGGGGTTCTTACTTGTTTAGAGCAAAAAAAGAGAGCGAACCGATTGCGTTAACTTTCTTGGCTCGCGGCTATAATGTCGTTTTGTTGAACTATAGCACGTATTTTTTAGAACGAGTTGATTTAAAAAGTGCCAAACCAAAAACTGATGCAAAATCACATTATCCACGCCAATTAAGGGAACTAGTTCAAGCCTTAAAAGTGCTAAAGGAATTGTCTGCGGAATATAAGATTGATCTTACACGCTTATTTTTACTCGGATTTTCTGCGGGTGGACATCTCGCGGCATCGTATGCCGTTCATTGGAATAATCATCAATATCTGGCGAGGATTGGAATTGATGTCAGTGACTGTATAAAATTGCAAGGCTTGTTATTAGCTTATCCGATGTTGACTGGTGAATTAGGAGATGTGATTCGCCACGGGCAAAAAAATGCCAGCATTATGGAGCAGCTGCCTTATTTAAATTCTGCAATTTATGGCTGCCAACAACCAACTCAAGCGCAAAAAGCTGAGTTGAATTTAGTTCAGCAAGTAAATGCAAATGTTCCGCCAACTTTTTTGTGGCAGTCTTTGCAAGATGAGGTTACCTCAGTTGAAGATTCATTGGCATGGGTAACGAAATTAACGAAGTTAGGTGTTGAGTGCGAAAGCCATTTCTTTGGTTCAGGCAAACATGGTATGGGTCTAGCAAATGACATTGCGGCTAAAACCAGTGCCGATGAAGATGCTGCTTGTTCTAAATGGGTAGAATTGGCCGATCTTTGGTTGAGACGACATGATTCAATCACAGGAGGGCTTGATCGATGACGCTAGACAATCATTTATTGCGCGACCTAACTGTGACTGAAAAAGAGCTGTGGGATGAAAAAATAAAGCAAATAGCAACCCAGCGTAGTTTACGGCAAGTATTTCATATTGAAGCACCAATTGGTTTTTTAGGCGATCCAAATGGCTTTAGCTTTTTTCAGGGAGAATGGTATTTGTTTCACCAATGGATTCCTAGAAGGACCAAAAATAAAATGGTTTATTGGCGTGGATTAACGTCCAAAGATCTGGTTCACTGGAAAAGCTTGCCAATGACAATCGATCCGGATACAAAGTTTGACAGTCATGGGGCGTATTCTGGCAGTGCTTGGGTAAATCAGGGGCAACTAGAATTTTTTTATACCGGCAATGTCCGCAACCAAGAAAATGAACGTGAAGCATATCAGATACGGGCTACTATGGATGGAAAAGTAATTAAAAAGGCTGCAATCCCAGCAATTATGCAGCCACCTGCTGGTTATACAATGAATTTTCGGGACCCTAAAGTCTGGCAACACGCTGGAAAAACCTATGCAATTATTGGAACGCAAACCAAAGATAAAGCTGGTCGGGCGATAATCTATGAAGCTTCGGCTGACTTAAAAGCATGGCAAGTTAAAGAAGTTTTGCAACCATTTGACCATGATATTGGCTATATGTGGGAGTGTCCTAACTTTTTTGAACTTGATGGTTCACAAGTTTTGATCTTTTGTCCACAAGGAGCAACCCAAAAAGATTTAGAATATCATACACTTTTCCCTAATGCATTTGTAATTGGACCAAAGTGGTCTGGTGATGGTTCTGAATGGAAACTAAAGCAACCTAAGCTCGCTTTGGTTGATCAAGGTTTTGAATGTTATGCTTCTCAAATTGTTCAGGCGGCCGGTCGGACAATTATCATTAGTTGGATGGGACCAAGTAAAACTCCGCTGCCAACTGATAAGCTTGGTTGGGGTGGCTGTTTAAGTTTGCCACGCGAATTGTCAATAAAAGATGGGGAGCTTTACCAAAAACTAGTTCGAGAATTAACTAGCTTGTTTGGAACAGCACACGTCATTGATATCGAACATTCACCTAGCTTTAAAGCGACAACAGCTAGTCATTTTCAAGTCACATTCAAGGGCACTGGTCACATTCAGTGGAACGTCAGAGCACAAGCAAACAATCCCGGCCTGGTGATTAAAGTTGATTTAAGAAAGCATGCCTTGGAAGTTGATCGGCAAGCGGTTTTCCCTCTAGTTGAGGGAGCAAAAACGGAGCGTGATACGCATCGAAAATTGCAATACAGCTCAGACGGCAAAGTCTTAGAGTTGGAAGTCTGGCTTGATCACACCTCGTTTGAAGTTTTTGTAAATCAAGGTCGATCTGTTTTAAGTGGTCGGCTCTTTACAACCGAGACTGCTCAAAATTGTAATTTTAAGATCGAGGGGAATGTCACAGTTACCGGAGAATGGCACGAAATTGTTAAATGATTCAGTTAAGCTGACATTTTAGGTGCGCTGGTGGAAGTCTGAAGGTTCTCTTATTGCAGGCCTTTTTGTTGTAGGGGCTGTTTTTTTAAAAACTAAAATTTTAATTTATAGTACAAAAAGAATGTTACTATTTAAAAAAAGCATTGCTGAAAGTGAGTCACTAAGGTTATACTTTTTGGCTAACTTTGGTCAGATTGATATTTGAGTTAATCTAATTTATGGAATGGTTAAAAGTAGGTAATCTATGAGGATAGGTCGTTTCTTTATGTCGTTTGGTAATATTAATTAAAGCAATAATTTTTGTGTGGTATGGATTAGCAAAATGTTAACTAAACTCAGTGATAATTCAAAAAATAAAGTAAAATGACCAGTTGATCTTAAAGTATTTCAAGATTAACTGGTCATTTTTATGAAAGTCGATTATTAGTAGTTTGAATTAGTATGGACTATGTTTCAGTTATTCATTAGATATCAGGCATGGTTTCTAAAATCCACTTTTCAGCTTCTGGAGACCATAACCCATTATGCTTAGCTAGAATTTTCCCGAGTTCTGAATCTGGAGCTACTTTGGCCAATTCAATTCTATCAAATTTTTTCCCTGGATAAGTTAATTTTTTTCCACCACCAATTTCTGGTTGGCTTAAAGTAGTTTCAGCCGCAGCATTTAGGCCAAGAACGTGGGTAATAACTTTTGCAACATTCATGGTGCCTCTTGCAATCATCTCAGCTGCCTGAGCTTCATTTTGAGCATTACCGCCAGAAGTCCCAGTAACATGAGTGAAATTATAATGAACATCATAAAAATTTAGGCTAGCCGCAAAGTCTTTTTTCACCGGACCAGCAAATTGATTCAAGCAGCCATCTGGATTTAGAATTTGTCCAGCCAGTTCAACAAGTGGAGCTACACTAATCATTGAGAAAATATCATCGTAACCAGTATTGTCTACGGCTTTGAGCAACAATTCTTTTTGTTCGGAGATTGATAGATTATTAACATTTAAAAAGACCATTTTTACTTCATCAGAAGGATAAAGTCTTTTAGCGTAATCTAACTTTTCTTGATTAAGATCGGTTACGACTAAGGTTTTGGGTTTTGTATCAGCGTGAATTGCATAATCAATCGCTAGCAATCCCATCGGGCCAGTTCCACCTAGCATGAGTAAATTGCCCCCCTCTTTAATACCCATTTTATGATCGTAGGTGTGAGGGATTAGATGAAATTGGGCATCAAATGCGGCTATGACACAACTTAGTGGTTCACATAAGGATCCTTCATAATAAGCGGCACCATGAAAAGCTACTAAACAGTTTAATTCCATAACTTCTTTAGGGATAATTACGTAAGTAGCATCTCCACCAATATTTGGATAAGAGTATCCTGGAACAAATGGAGTATCATCACGAGCAAGATTAGGCTGAATGACATAATCATCTCCAGCAGTGAATTTATCTTGCCAATTTTTTCCAACTTGAATAATTTTTCCAGCGAATTCGTGACCAATCATAATTGGATTATCGGACAATTCATCAGGAGTTTTTTTATGATCTTCAGCTTCTTGAGCAAGCTTCCAAGAAGACATACACATTGTATCTGATACCACTGTAGCTAAAATCTCGTCATCTGAAATTTCTGGTAATTCAAATCGATCAATTTTTAGATCCTTTTTTCCATAAAGTCGCAAAGCTGTTGTTTTAACCAATTTATGCACCTCCAAGTTTTTTTGTAAGCGTTTAGCACATCTCACAAATGATACTAACATGAGAATTTGTTTATCGCTACAAAAACAAGGACAAAATCATGATTTATCACATTTGTGATTTTTCCAACTCTTCTTTGATCTTAATGGCAGTTAAATCAGTTGTAATTAAAGTATTGATTATTCCTGTCCTTAAAGCACCGATGATTGATTTGATTTTTAGATTTCCTTCAGCGATGGCAATAGTGTTAGGAACGTTCATTAAATCTGATAACTTTAAAGAAATGATATTCGCAGAAAAATCGACAATTCTTCCGTCATAATCAAAAGGTTGGGACAAAATATCGCCAACGCCACCACTAGTTTTGAATTCATTTTCAAAACTAGTATCTTTATAAAAAGCTTTCCAGCGCGATTGATTAGTAATTAAGTCACTTCCGATTCCTACAATCGCTACATCGAGTTTATTCCATTTTTGAACCACTGATTGGTTATTGGGATTATTGAGCAATTCTTGCATAACTTCTTTAGAGCTGACAATCGCTGGAGCTTCTAGTGTTGATTTATTTGCCGACAACTTTTGTGAAAGTTTGATGACGATTGTATTAGCATGGTAGTCATTCGGCAATTTTCCCAGCGGACCAGCAATTAGTGGAATGACTGTCGTATTTTTTAAATGATGCTCGGAAGAAACTTTTTTAACGGTGCCAGCAACAGTTTTTCCCCAAGAAAGTCCAATTGTCATATTTGAATGAAATAATTTTTCCAAGTATTTTGCAGAAATAGTTCCCAAACTTTCAAGTACATTTTGTTCATAGACATTGGTGGGGACGATCAGTGCATCCTTTAGATTGAATTTTTCAATAAAGAAGTGTTCCAAAGTACTAATATCTTGCATTCCATCGTTGATTGTAAATTTTACAATTCCGAGTTTTCGAGCTTCCTTTAAGAGACGGCTGATTTCGGTACGATGCATGTGAATTGTTTCGCTTATTTGCTGTTGAGTCATATTTTTTTCGTAATACATTTTAGAAACTGCTATTAGTTGGGATAAATATTTAGAGGTGTTTTTCTTATCATTCATTTTAATTCTCCTTAAATATATTTTCTTTATTATACCATTTTCACATATGTGAAAGAAATAGAAAATTTACTTTTCTTGATATTTATTTGATATAATCCATTTGTAAGCGTTAGCAATCTCAAACATTAACTAATGTGAGGAGAATATCTTATGACAGATTGGATGGATATAAAAGATAAAGTTTTTATTGTAACTGGAGGATCGTCAGGAATTGGTAATGCGATTGTAACTGAGCTACTCAGTCAAGGAGCTAAAGTTGTTAATGCTGACTTGAACTCATCCAAATTAAAAAGTGAACAATTGTTGGATGTTCAGACTAATTTAACTGACAAGGAAATGGTTGATCATGTTATTGAAAAGGCACTTGAACGTTTTGGAAAAATTGATGGTTTAGTTAATAATGCTGGTATCAATTTACCTCGGTTGTTGGTTGATTCTAAGCAGACAGCTAGTAAATTTGAGTTAGGTCTTAATGATTTTCAAAAAATGTTTGCTGTAAATGTTCAAAGCATGTTTTTGATGTCTCAGGCAGTTGCACGTATCCTAGTTAAACAAAAAAGAGGAGTCATTGTTAATATGTCCTCTGAAGCTGGCTTGGAAGGATCAGAGGGTCAAAGTGTTTACTCAGCAACAAAGGGGGCGATAAATGGTTTTACTCGTTCATGGTCTAAGGAGTTAGGTCACTATAATATTAGAGTTGTAGGTGTTGCCCCAGGAATTATGGAAGCAACTGGTTTGCGGACACTAGCTTATGAAGAAGCTTTGGCATATTCAAGAAATAAAACAGTTGAACAGTTGCGGGCGGGTTATAGTAATACATCAACAATTCCTTTAGGACGTAGTGGAAAATTATCTGAGGTTGCTGATTTGGTTAGTTATCTATTATCAGATCGTTCTAGTTACATTACAGGCGTAACAATCAATGTTGCTGGAGGTAAAACCCGCGGATAAATTCTGCAATGTCTCTTAATAATTAAGGAGGAATTTTTTTGAAAGTTATTTTAGTTGGACATGCAAACACAGCAGTTTCAATGAAACAAGCCATTGAAATGATTTATGGTGAAGCACCAGATATATATACGTTAACGTTTAGTCCTAAAGAAGGATTAGCGGATTTAAAAGTTAAGTTGGAAAAACAAATAGCTGGATTTGAGGATGATCAAGTTTTGGTAGTAACAGACTTATTCTCAGGAACACCATATAATGCAGCTGCAACCTTAGCAATTAGTGGAAAGGTCACAGATGTTATTGCAGGAATGTCACTGCCAATTTGTTTAGAAATTGTTCCACTAATACAATCAGCAACAGTTGAACAAGTTGTAACAACAGTCATGCAGAATTATCAGAACTACACAAAAGCTTTCAGTGTTATATCTAAAAAAGATCTGGAGGAGGATGATTTATAATGATTATCAAATTAGCAAGAATTGATGACCGTTTAATTCATGGACAGGTAACGACGGTTTGGTCAAAAGAGGCGAATGCCGAAAGAATTATTGTTGTTAGCGAGGAGGTTTCAAATGATACTGTTCGCAAAACACTATTGAAACAAGCAGCACCCCCGGGAACCAAGGTTAACATTGTTGATGTTAAGAAAGCAGTTTTAGTATACAATAATCCGAAATATGAACAAACAACTGTTTTCTACTTATTTACGAATCCCACTGAGGTACTTGAACTGGTGAAGGCTGGTGTGCCACTAAAATCAATTAATATTGGTGGTATGCGTTTTGAAGATGGAAAAACGCAAATTTCTAAATCAATTTCAGTAACTAACCAAGATGTTAAAGCATTTCGAGAATTAGCTGATTTAGGAGTTGAATTAGACTTAAGAGTTGTAAAAACAGATTCAAAACAGAATATTCTGAAATTGATTGATGATAAGTTCAAAAATTAGGAGGTGGCTTTAATGTCTGCTTTACAAATTGTTTTAGTATTTATCTGGTCGTCGATTACTGGAGCTGGAAGTGTCTTAGACGAATTTCAAACACATCGACCTTTGATTGCTTGTTCAGTGATGGGAATCATTCTGGGTGATCCAACAAAAGGTTTGATTTTGGGAGGCACCCTAGAATTAATTGCCTTGGGGTGGATGAATATTGGGGCAGCCCAATCGCCTGATTCAGCTTTAGCAAGCACAATTTCAACAATTTTAGTAATTGTTGGTGGTCAAAGTATCGATAAAGGAATCGCGATTGCTTTACCAGTGGCTGCTGCTGGTCAAGTCTTAACGGTTATTGCAAGAACAATTACGGTTGCTTTTCAACATGCTGCGGATAAAGCTGCAGAAAATGCTGATTTACGGTTAATTGAGTGGTTGCATTTTTCAGCCTTAGCTGTTCAAGCGTTGCGTGTTTCAATTCCAACAACGATTGTTGCAGCGTTTGTTAGCCCACAAATGGTTCAAAACATGTTAAACGCCTTGCCACAAGTTGTAACCGGTGGCTTAGAAGTTGCAGGTGGTTTTATTGTAGCGGTTGGGTATGCAATGATCTTGAATATGATGTATATCAAATATTTAATGCCATTTTTCTACTTAGGTTTTGTTTTAGGTGGATATTTGAAGTTGAGTTTATTGGCCTTTGGGGTTGTCGGATTAGTATTAGCTATAATTTATGTTGAGTTGAATCCAAAGTATAGTCAAAATCATGCAACTGCTGCTAATCAGGCCGTTAGTCAAGGAAGCTCGGGAGAAATTCCAGACGATGAATTAGATGATTAATCAAGGGAGGGATGCACAATGGATAAGGATACAACTAGCAAAAAAATAACTAAAAAAGATTTTTTTCAGACATTTATTTTCGAGAATTTTCAGCAGGCTTCATTTAACTTTGAAAGAATTCATGCGCTTGCGTTCTGTGTAGATATGATTCCGACAATTAGGCGGGTATATAAGACAAAGGAAGAACGAGCGGCAGCTTTAAAGAGACATTTAACCTTTTTTAATGTTACTCCCGCTGTTTGTGGGCCAGTTGTTGGTGTAACAATGGCTTTGGAACAAGCAAGGGCAAATGGTGAAGATATTGATGAGGGTACAATTAATAGTTTTAAGATTGGCTTAATGGGACCACTTTGTGGAGTTGGTGATCCAATAATGTGGGGCACGCTAAGACCGATATTAGCGGCCTTGGGAGCAACAATGGCTTTAAAAGGTTCATGGCTTGGACCAATTATTTTCTTTCTAGCATTCAATACAGTTAGATTAGGTTTTAAATGGTATGGTTTAAAGATTGGCTTGGAAAAAGGATTGGGTGTTTTACAGGATTTATCAGGAAATTTATTGCAGAAGCTTTCTGAAGGTGCGACAGTCATGGGACTCTTTATCATGGGTGTTTTGGTTACAAAGTGGACGACTATAAATGTGCCAGTAGTTGTTTCCAAAACAACTGCAAATGGTAAGACAACAGTTACAACTGTACAAAATATTTTAGATGAACTCTGTCCAGGTTTATTAGCTTTGGGATTGACATTATTAATGATGTATTTATTAAGAAAAAAAGTAAATCCAATTGTGTTGATTTTTGCCTTATTTGCAGTTGGGATTTTGGGCTACGGTTTAAACATCTTCGGTAAATAAATTCAGTACAGATAGGACGATGCCGTATGCTAAGTTCAGGTATCTTAGAAATTGTAATTGGAGTACTTCTATTAATGTCAAGTTTCTTGGTTAAACGAAAAAATGCAGAAAAGAAAATTGATTTCCTCTATGTAATAGGTGGTTTAATCATTGTTTTAATTGGAATAAAGGATTTAATTTGGTAGGAGGAATTAATCATGGTTCTCGTGTCTTCAAAATATTTACTAGATCGTGCCTATCAGGAGCATTTTGCTATTGGAGCATTTAATGCGGGAAACAGTGAATTTGTGAAAAATATTATTACTGTTGCTGAGAACTTACAATCACCAGTGATTATTCAAATTTATCCCCTTGAATATGAACTAATGGGAAGCAAAATTATTAAATATGTACTAGAGGCAGCCAAAGTTTCCAATGTTCCAATTGCAGTTCATTTAGACCATGGTCGTGATCTTAATGATGTGTTACGTTCTAACAAAGATCAGTTAAACTCAGTTATGATTGATACATCAGCTGAAGAATTTGCTAAAAATGTTGCTGCAACGTCCGAAGTAGTCGATATTTGTCATCGATTGGGGATCGCAGTTGAAGCAGAATTAGGTAGTATTGGTAATCGATTTGCTAATGACAGCAGCAACATGGGCAGGATTTATACGGATCCTAATAGTGCTAAAGAATTTATTGAGCAAACAGAAGTTGATTTTTTGGCGGTTTCGATTGGAACCGTTCATGGACCATATCCTAGTGGTAAAAATGAAATAAGAATTGATATCTTAAAAGAAATCAATCGAGCTTTAAAAATTCCACTGGTTTTACATGGCGGGTCTAAAAATCCTGATCAAAAAATCAAAGAGGCAATTGAAAATGGAATTGCAAAAGTAAATATTTCAACAGATATCAAGTTACCATATTTTCATGCGATTAAGGATACTGTTATAGAAAAACCGACAGATTATGAACCATGGATTATGCTTAAGCAAGCAAATCAAATTCAAAAAGATATTTTGAAAGAAAAAATATTACTTTTTGGCAGTAACGGGAAAGCCAGTGAATATTTGAATGACTTTAGACACTTAAAACCATATTTCCCGTATGAGGGTGAAAAAGTTGAATTTTACTGATTAGTTTGTGGCTAGTAATGAATCCGATGTGTGCAGGTGAATAACTAAAAAACCAATAGAAAATCGACCCGAAACTCTCGAACTAATAGAATTCTGGGTCGATTTTTTTCTTTTAATATGATGAATAAAGTGTTTCTGCCACACTATATTGGTGGAGACAAGAAAGTCTCTAAAAAGCACAGAACCATTGATGTTAGGTGTGAAACATTAAAACACCCGCTAATAATTTATGTATTAGGGGGTGTTTTGTTTTTTGAAAACAATAGCTTGTAACTAAGTTCAGTTCTTTTTATGTTTAAAATAGGTAACTCCAGTGCTGATCCAAGCTACCAGACTAACAATTAGAAAAAGTAACAAAAATGAAGAACCAGTGTTAACATTTGTTCCATTAGCATTATTAGTTAGTTCAAACCATGTATTGGCAGTGCTTCCGCCATTTAGATAAACATACAAACTTAAAATTGAAAAAATAATTGCCACGACTAATGAAGAAGAGTAGGACTTTATTTTTGACATGTTAATTTCCACCTTTAGGTAAATTCATTCTGACCAGAATGCTTGAATTATATTCCTTAATAACGTTGGATTCAAGTGTTTTTGAAAGCATACTTAATTAAAGTGACCATTATTTATAATGATTTTTGCAGGCTACAATAACTAAATGATTATTGTTAATTGTATAAACTAAGCGATCCTTACTGTTAATTCTTCTTGACCAGCCATCTTGATATTTCAAACGCTCTGGTTTCCCAAAACCCAATTCTACACCATCTCTTTGAATAGATTTAATCAGATTATTGATTCGCCTTAAAGTTTTTCGATCTTCACTTTGCCAAGCAATATATTCATTCCAAGCCTCATCTAGAAATTCAATTGACATACTTTATTGTTCCTCATTGTCCAAAAGTTGATGGGGATGAACATTCTGACTGTTAGTTATTTTTTTGAAACGGCGATTAAGTTCTGCCTGATTGGCTTCACTATAAAATGGATCCTTAACCTCAAATGGTAAGCCACCTTCAGCAATACTTTTTTTAATAAAAATATTAATTGCCGTTGAAAGATTGAGACCTAAACTATCAAAGATTTCAGCAGCTTTTTTTTTATCTGCTGGACTAGTTTTGACAGAAATTGAAACTTTTTTTTCATCCGTATCTAACATGATTCTCACCTCATAGCTATAATAACATGAAATGGGTACGACGTATACTTATTAGATAGCTATTGTACATACTATGAATGCTTATTTTATGGCAGCTAATTGGCCATCGTAAAACTATGAAGAAAGAGGTTATGGATTCCCATGAAAATATGTGTATGAATCAATGTGTTTTGCCAGTTTAATTAGCACTTAAAAAAATACAAGGCCCGTTCTCGACTGGTGATCGAGAGCAGACCTTATTAGCATAAAATATCTACTTTTATGTTGTACTTCATAAATAAAGAGTACGTTTATAAAAACTCAGTTGTCATGAGTTAAACATTTACTGAGAGAATGTTTTCTCCGTGTTTGTGCATATTAGTATCTAATAGTTGAACTTCCTTATAGTTGTCAGTATTAGTTATTATGACAAACGTTGACAAATCATAACCTTTATTTTTTATTGCTTCCAAATCAAACGAAATTAATTTTTGTCCTTTAGTTACACTATCTCCTTGCTTAACGAAACTTTTGAATCCATTTCCATTCAACTTAACGGTGTCAATGCCAATATGGATCATTATTTCAGTTCCTTTGTTCGAAGTAATTCCAATTGCATGTCCTGTTTTAAAAAGCATTGTAACATTTCCATCAAATGGAGCATAGACGTTTCCATCACTAGGTTGTATTACCATTCCTTCACCCATAGATCCAGACGAAAATGCAGGATCTGTAGCTGTTGCAATATCATCAACAATTCCATCAATCGGTTGAGAAATTGTCTCATTGTCAATAGTTTTGATATTTCCATTTGAAATGTTTTTAACAACTTCTTTTTTTTCAGCTTCTTTTTCATTAATACCAATAATTAATGTAACAATACATCCGACAATAAAACAAATTGCTAATCCAATTACGTAATAGATAAAAGTGCTACCTACAAACGCTGGTAGTGTTGTTAATCCACCAAAGACGAAAGCAAAAGCTTTAACATGAAGTCCACCAATAAAGGCACCACCAATGGCACCACCGACAACAGCTCCAATTAAAGGCCGCTTATAGCGAATGCCAACTCCATAAATTGAAGGTTCTGTTATGCCGGCAAAAAGGATTGACAAAAGAGCCGACATTGAATAAGCTTTCATTTTTTTGTCATGTGTTCTCAAGAAAGTCCCTAAAGTAGCACCAGCCATTCCAAAATTTGCTGCGGCTGTTAATGGCACAATATAGTCAAATCCAAGCCGGCTAATGTTGTTGATCATTACTGGATTTACTGCCCATTGTAGACCGAAAATCACAAAAAATGTTCCAAATTCCACCAATAAATGCTCCAGCAATCCAACCGTTAGAATTTATCAGCCAATTAATAATGTTCGAAATTCCTTCACCGATATATACTCCAAATGGCCCGAATATTCCAGCTGTTAATGGAACCATCAAGAACAAAGAAATCAAAGGAACAAATAATAATTGTAGACTTTCAGGAATCCATTTTCTTAAATACTTTTCTAAATATGATAAACACCAAATAGCTAAAATTGCCGGAATAACGGTTGAAGTATACGTCATTAAAACGATCGGTATTCCGAAGAAATGGGCTATAACACCATTTCCATGGCTCCCCATCATATTAGTAAATTCTGGCATAATTAAAGAGCCCATAATTGCAGCTGCGACATACTTGTTAACCTTGAATTTTTCAGCTGATGTAATTGCTAATAGAATTGGAAGAAAATAAAAGACAGCGGTTGAAGCGACGGTTAATATATAATACGTATCTGAAGTTGTCGACAACCATTTAAATTGAGTTGCTAATAAAACTAAACCTCTAAAAACACCAGACCCAGCTAAAAGAGGCAATAACGGAGTGAATATTCCAGCTACGACATCCATAACTTTTAGAAACCAATTTGTGTTGTCAGAGACATTTTTATCTTCTTCTTGTTTATTTAAAGATGTGTTATCAATTAATTCGTCATAAATAGTAGGAACGTTCGGACCAATTACAACTTGGAATTGACCCGCTTTCTCAACAACACTTATAACGCCATTGAGGTCTTCAATTTCCTCTTTATTTTTTGAAGCTAGATTTGTATCACTTAAACGCATTCTTAAACGAGTACGCAGTGAGTTATGCTCACAATATTATTTTCACCACCGACTAAACTTAAGATTTTTTTCCCAAGATTATTTGAGTTCATTTTTTTCATCCTTTCAAAAAAAATTCGTGGTAAAACGTTTTCTCAATTATTAAATTAACACATTTTAAAATTTAGTCAAGATGTTTTTTTGATTTTTTTGAGTGTCATTTTATACGCTTGAAATCGCAGGCTTACATGATAATAACTTCAAATACTGTTTTAATGGCTATTGACAACTGAGAAGCATCTGTTATTATATGCCTGTGGTGAAAAAACGTTTTCTCAAAAAATTTTGGGAGGTGGAGTTTATGGAAAAATTACTTTGTCCATCACTTATGTGCGCTGATTTCACAAAACTACGTAGTGAAGTTTTATCTTTGGATGATGCAGGAATTGATTTATTTCACATGGATATTATGGATGGAATCTATGTGCCAAATCTTGCACTGGGGGTAGAAGATTTTGCGGCAGTTAGAAGTTTAACGAAAAAACCAATGGATGTACATTTGATGGTAAAATATCCAGAAAAATATATTGATTTATTCAAGCGATTGGGTGCTAATTTGATTTATTTCCATCCAGAAACTGCAAATATTTCAACATCATTGATTAGTAAAATTAAAAGTTCTGGAATGAAGGCCGGAATTGCGATTAGTCCCAATATTTCAATACCCTATGTTAAAGAATTATTGATTTCTGTTGACAACATTTTAATAATGACAGTTAATCCAGGTTTTAGTGGGGAACCATTTTTAAATTATACATTACCAAAAATAAAAGAGCTTTGTTCTTTAAAAGACAAATATCAATACAATGTTTTTGTTGATGGTGCAATTTCACCAGAAAAAGTTGAATCTCTGTCAAGAATTGGAGTCGATGGGTTTATCTTAGGGTCTTCTACACTGTTTGGAAAAGAAGAATCATATTCACAAATTGTAAAAAAGTTAAGGAGCTTGGGTTAATGAACAAGAAAAAAATTGCTTTTGGATCAGATCATGTTGGATTAGAATTAAAACCTGCTATTATAGAGTATGTAAAGGATCTTGGATATGAGGTCCACGATTTCGGTGCCTTCGAAAAGCAACGCACAGATTATCCAATCTACGGGAAAAAAGTGGCTGAAGAAGTAGCTAAAGGTAACTATGATTTGGGAATTGTAATGTGTGGAACTGGTATCGGAATTGGCTTAGCGGCTAATAAAGTTCCTGGCATTCGAGCGGCAATGGTAAGTGAGCCTTACTCAGCTGCATTTTCTAGACGTCATAATAACACTAATGTATTATCAATGGGTTCTCGAGTGGTAGGAGTTGAGTTAGCAAAAATGATTGTTAAGTCCTGGCTTGATGCTCAATTTGAAGGTGGACGTCATCAAAGAAGGATTGACGAGTTAGGTGCTGAAGATGAAAGAAATGATGAAAAGTTTAAATTGATCCTTAATTCAAAGGATAAAAAGTATCAAGACAATATCAATTAAGTTGGTGTTTTTTATGGAAAAGAAAGTAAATTCAATTAAAGATATCGCAAAAATAAGCGGATTTTCTATTTCGACTGTTTCGAAAGTTATTAACAATAAGGGCAGAGTTTCTGAACAAAACAGAAAAAAAATTTTGCAAATTGTCGAAAAATATCACTATGAAAGAAATAGTTTTGCGAGAGCTTTACGATTACAGCAATCAAATACAATTGGGATTATTACGCCTAACTTGAATAATTCTTTTTTTTCCAACTTAGTAGAAAACATTGAAAAGATTTTATTTTCTAATGGTTTTATTACCGTCATTTGTGATACTTCAATTGATAGTAAAAGGGAAGGTCAGTATTTAAAAAAATTAAAGTCTCAGCAAGTTGATGGTTTAATTGTAATTTCCGGCAGTCAAACTTTTGAAGATAACCAAATTTCTAATTTTAAACACGTTGTTTGCATCGACAGAGAGCCTGAGGACATTCAAAAATATTGTTATGTTGGATCAAATCATTATAGTGGAGCTAGAATTGCTACCCAAGAACTAATTAAAAAAGGCACGGTTCCGAGCCTCTTTATGTATGAATCTGACTCTTCACCGATAAAGGAAAGAATCAAGGGGTTCAGAGATACTTTAAAAGAAAATTCCTTAATAGAAGATAATTTGTCGCTAATTTCCCTTGAACAAACATTGGATGTTGATAAAACGAGATTTAAAATTAGGAAATACCTAAGAAGTTTACTTAATAAAAGGCAGGGGCCGCTGGGAATTTTTGCAACGAGTGACACACTGGCAGTAGATATTTTACTAGCTGCCAAGAGTATAAATTTAAATGTTCCGAATGATGTCAGAATTGTAGGATTTGATGATGCACCTATTGCGAGATATTGTTCTCCCGAATTGACAACTATTAGGCAAAACATTCAATCTATTTCAGAAGAAGCTGTTGAGATTTTAATTAGCAGCTTACAAGGCAAACAGTTGAAAAATAGATACAAAAAAATTGAAGTGGAGCTTATTGACAGAGGCACACTGTGATTATTAGGAAAGTACAAAAGAAAAAATAATTTTTATTACTGTAATTAAAATAGATAATTTTGACTCGTTTTCAAGTAGTACGAATAAATTAAATTGTTTAATTTGCAATTAATATTGGCATAGCTAGATTATTAAGGCTGTCTATTCTTTTGAATGGATAGCTTTTTTCGTTGCTCTTAGTGTGGTGAATATTCGGAGGTGAAAGTGCATTGTGAATATAACCAACTGGAACGAAGTCAATATTTGAGCCACATTTTGTGAGAGATTTTTTAAATCAAAACCAGTTCCGTGGTTCAAACAAGCATTAAAAACAAAAACGTTTTAATATTTGTCTGAGTCGCGGCTAAAAAGTTATTTGCTCTCAGTTAAATTTGCCACGTTAACAATTATGTTAAGCAGGTATTTGTTTTGACTTTATCTCCATTTTCATTTCAAAAGGCGTTAAATAATCAATACCGGAGTGAATCCGTTGACGATTGTAAAAGTGAAAGACATAGTCAAGTAAGCTAGCTTTTGCTGACTCAAAAGGGGATAGACTGGGCATTGATAAATGAGTTCTTTTTTTAAGTTGCATGAAAAAAAGAAATTAATCATTTTTTGATTAATTTCATTAGTTGAGAAATCCTGTTTAAGGAGGTTAGGTTGCTCCTGCATTGTCTCTTTTTTAATGGTAACTGGCCGCCATTTCTTGCGTGTAATGGATCGGATACCTAATTGTTTAATCGCTGAAGCCTTTTTGTACTAACTCTAGACTATCCAGACTCTCCAATAAATTCAACATATGCGGAACTGTACGTATGTTTGTGTGAGAGAAAGTGACCCTTATCATTTATTATAAATTTAATGCTCATTAATAACTCCTGTAACGGATATCGCGAACTTCCAGAACGTTCTGGAAAATCAGTTAATTGTAAGCGCTTGAATTGATTCATATAATAAAAGATGAAGAAAGGAGGTTAAACGTTATGAACGAGTTAAGTTCACGTCAATTAAAAATTTTAAAATATTTGATTAAAATTAAAAACACTACAGCGGAAAACTTGGCAGTGCAGTTAAATGTTTCTAGTAAAACAATTTATCAAGACTTGAAGACACTTGCAAATTTATTAAGTGAACATAAAATTAATCTGATAAAAAAACCGGGAATTGGCATTGAATTAGATGGAGATACTCAAAAGATCAAAAGCCTTTTATTAACTCTCAGCGAGAAAAGTGATGTTCCTAATAATGACAATCAAAGATTTATTTACATTTTAACAAGTTTAGTTGAAACAAATCATTATGTAACTATTGCTAATTTGTCGGCACAGCTTTTTATTAGCCCAAGAATAATAGAAAAAAATATTGATCAAATAGAAAAGTATATAAATTCGTTTGGAGTGAAGTTGGATCGTAAGTCAGGCAAGGGTATAAAAATTATTGCCGATGAAAAGCAAAGACGCAAATTAATTTTTAGATTGTTAAATAGGTTTTGGGGTGAACAGTGGTCAGTTAATCATGAGAATGAAATAGTTTATCATAATTTGACTGTTAATTCTCTGTTAGATAATGAAATTGTTTTACAGGTTTTGAAGATTGTCGAGCAATTTGTAGAACAGACAACTACACCATTAAATGATTATGAGTTTCAATCTCTTGTGGTTCATTTGGCAATTGCTATTCAACGAATCAAGTCGGGGAAAATGATTGATGGATTGCCAATAATGCAAGGAATGAATCAACAAAAATTACCTGCAGCCAAACGGTTAGCTGCAATGATTGAAAAACATTTTTGCATTCAGTTACCATTAGCGGAGGTTAAGTATTTGCAATTACACTTGATTGCTGCTGATTCAGGCGGAATCAATTTAAAAGATATTTCAAAGAATGATACAACTTATGCCGAATTGAAGTGGCTTTTAAAGAGTTCAGGCTATGATGGAAATTTATTACGTGGTCTTGCGGTACATCTTAAATCGGCCATTAAAAGACTACAATTTGGTGTTTCAATTGCAAATCCATTTACTCACCAAATTAAGCAAAATTATCCAGCTGCATTTGACCAAGGGCTTCAAATTGCTCAATTTTATGAAAAAAAAGAAAATATATCCTTAAATGATGATGAAGTGGCTTACTTAGCCTTACATCTTCAAGCATATCTTGAAAGATGTCATCAAGATGATGATCGACTAAGAGTCATAGTTGTATGTAGTACGGGGTTAGGTTCAGCCCAACTTTTAGCAGCTAAGATTAGATCTGAATTTCCAGAAGTGAAAATTCAGGGAATTTATTCATTAGCTGAATTACAAGAACAAGAATCTCAAGATGCGGATCTAATTATTAGTACTATTGAGATTCATAGCTCAAGTGTTCCAACAGTAACTGTTTCACCATTGTTTCAGTCGAATGATGTTAATTTTGTTAATCAGTCCCTCAAAGACATTAAACAAAGCCAACAAAGAAATTTTGATCCATCTCAAATTATAAGTTCTGATTTGATTTGGTGTCATCAGTCCTTTGATAATTGGAAAAACAGTCTTCGTTGGATAACACAACAGTTGATAAGGCAAAACGTTGCTAAACCGGGTATAACTGAAGCGGCTTTTTCAAGAGAGAATTTATCATTTACTAGTTTTGAAAATTATGCTACACCGCACGCTTCACCGGAATTAATTATTGAGCCTTCAATTGCTGTCTGTACCTTAGAACCAGCACTTAAATGGGGAAATCAAACAGTCTCGGTCATATTCTTTCTAGCAATTACTAAAAACTTTACTCCAAAGGAAGTTGAACTGATTTTTGATAAATTATACGGCATATTGAGTGATGAAAAACAATTAAGGAAATTAACTAGTTTTACTAATTCAAATAAATTGTTTCAATATTTAAAGGGGTTGATGAAGAAATGAGTATATCACAAGTAATAGAACCAGAATTAATCTCATACAATTTAGCAGCTGATAGTAAAAAGGATGTAATCAATAAATTAGCTGATATATATAAGCAGAATGGTATTATTCAGGAAAAAACAGCATACGTGAGTTCTGTTTTAAAACGAGAAAAAGATGGGACAACAGGAATTGGAGATGGAATTGCTATTCCGCATGGACAGTCAAAAACAGTAAAAAAATCTTCAGTTATAATTGCTAAATTAAATACTCCCATTGAGTGGCATTCTTTGGATGATAAACCTGTTAGCTATGTATTTTTATTAGCAATTCCTGCTGCAGGCGATCAAGAGCATTTGAAACTCCTTTCAGAATTAGCTGGATTGTTAATGGATGATGAAATTCGAAGACGGCTAGAAAAATCCAAGTCAAAAATTGAATTACTAAATATTTTTAAAGAAGGAGTCGATTAAAATGAAAAGAAAATTAATTGCAGTTACAGCCTGTGCTACGGGTGTTGCTCATACTTATATGGCGGAGAAGGCTTTAATCAAGTCCGCAAAAGAGATGGGAGTTTTGATGAAAGTTGAGACTCAGGGGGCCACAGGAATTGGAAATCGTTTAACAAGTAAGGATGTATCGATTGGTGAGGCAGTAATTTTTGCAACTGATACAAAGGTTCGTGATTCAGAAAGATTTGCTGCTAAAAAAGTTTTACAGGTGGGAGTGAGTGAACCAATAAAAAATGCTAAAGAAGTTATAAAAAAAGCTTTAGAGCTAGCTGATAAATAACCTTATAAGGATGTGATATTTATGAATGTAAAAAAGATAGGTAAAACTATAGAGCAAAACATTATGACAGGTATCTCTTATATGATACCAGTTGTAATTGCAGGCGCCGTTTTAATGGCAATTAGTCGAGTAGGAGCATCCTTCTATGGGATCTCAGATATTTGGGATGATAAGTGGGCCAATAACGCAAATTTAATAATTCAGTTTCTGCATACAGATGACGGTTGGGGAAGTATTGCTCTGGGGTTAATGTTTCCTATTATTTCAGCATTTATTGCGTATTCTGTTGCTGACAAAGGTGGAATTGCTCCCGGAATTATTGGTGGAACTTTGGTAGCTAACATGAATGCTGGTTTTTTAGGAGCATTAGCTTCCGGCCTGATTGCTGGATATGCTGTTAAATTAATGATTAAATATATCCATTTACCTAAATCAGCAGAGTCAGTTTTACCAGTGTTTATTGTTCCAGTTTTAGGTTCATTAATAACTCTGATACTAATTCAGTATGTAATTGGTGTGCCATTTGCAGATCTTAACACTGGTTTATCAGCTTGGTTAAAGGGAATGACTGGAACAAACCGGATTTTATTAGCAGCAATTGTAGGTGGTATGGTTGGATTTGACCTTGGAGGTCCGGTTAACAAAGCTGCAGTTACTACGGCTATGGCTCTTTTAACAAGTGGTGTATATGATCCTAATACAGCTGCACAGGTAGCAATCATTATTCCCCCGTTAGGGTTAGGGCTTGCAACAATAATTAGTAAGAAAAAATTTAATTCCGAGTTACAAGAAGCTGGTAATGCAGCTGTAGTTATGGGATTAATTGGAGTTAGTGAAGGTGCAATTCCGTTTGCTGTTGAATCACCATTGAAAGTAATTCCGGCTAATGTGATTGGGTCAGCAGTTGGAAGCTCTTTAGCTGTTGGACTAGGAGCCGTTAATCGTGCGCCAATTTCTGGCTTTTATGGTTGGTTAGCTGTGGAAAAATGGTGGATTTATATTTTCGCTATAGCAGTTGGAACTTTGATTGTAACCGGATTGACTTTGTTGTTCCGTAGAATCGTTGTGGTGGAGTCAAATGAACATTTGGAGGAAAACGATGAAACAATTGGAAACTATTTCTCAGAAGACGAGTGGGAAAGTTAATCAAACAAAAGTTTATTTGGTAAATCATACACATTGGGATCGGGAATGGTATTTTTCGCACCAAGATTCATTGGTACTTAGCGATTTACTATTCACGGATGTGATTGATGAGTTAGAGAAACATTCAGAAGTTTCATTTACTTTAGACGGACAATTGTCAATTTTAGATGACTATCTTACTTTATATCCGGAGAAAATTTCGACTATTCGAAAATTGGTTAATGAAAAAAGATTATTGATTGGTCCTTGGTTTACGCAGCCCGATGCGTTGCATACACAAGGAGAATCATTATTACGTAATGGAATTATTGGAAAATTGATGGCCAAAAAGTATGGGCCAGTTATGGATATTGGTTATTTACCAGATACTTTCGGCTTTAATTGTCAAATGCCACTTATTATTTCTGAATTGGGAATAAAAAGTTTTGTCTTTTGGCGTGGTATTGATCCAGCCAAAACCAAGAGTCTATATTTTAATTGGTATGGTTTAGCGAATGATCGTCATGTAACTGCAATTAACATGCCGCAAGGGTATGGAACCGGAATGTTGTTAGCTCCCAATAAAGGTTATGTTGCGAAAAAGCTTGATCCGGCTGTTGACTTTATTAAAAAATTCTTACCGGATAATTTTTCAAAAGTCTTGATACCAACAGGAAATGACCAAATGGCAATTATTCATGATTTTTCTAAAAAAATAACTCAAATCAATCAAATTGGTAAATATGAATATCAGACAAGTAGTTTTTCACAATTTGTAGATCAAGTAAAAAAGTGTGATTTACCGGACTATTCTGGCGAATTGCTAGATCCTGTTTTTTCTCGAATTCATCGAACTTGTGGTTCAAGTCGAATGCCACTGAAATTAGCAATTTTAAGACTTGAAAATAAATTACTTTATCAAGTAGAACCACTTTTTGTAGTTGGTCAAACTTGTGGGATTAATTTAAGTAATAACTTGTTGATTGAGGCTTGGAAAAAGGTTTTAGAGAGTCAAGCCCATGATAGTCTAGCTGGTAGTATTAATGATGAAGTGGCTGAAGACATTCAACACCGAATCAAAGAAGGCAATGAATTGGCTGATGGTATTATTAATACAATTCAACGACTTTTAGCATTGAAATTGCATTTGAAATCAAATCAGGTTTTGCTGATTAATCCAGCGTTAAAAGAAAATGAAGGATATCATAAGATAAAAGTCTTTACATCGGATCAATATGTTGAGTTTGAGAATACTAATGAAACCGTTTTATTAAAGCAAAAATATATAAAATCACGCTCAGATATTCTCCTACAAAGTAGTGATGGAAATCACTATGTTACTGAACCAGGATACTTCTGCAGTGAGTATTTGATAAAGAAAATTTTACCCCCATTGAGTTATCAAATATTGAATTTTCATGAAGCCAAACAAGTAGATAAGCTTTCGATTACAAATACTTCAAGTGAAAACGCAATTTCTAGTAATAATATAACATTGAAATTTGAAGATGAAACAGTTTCTTTAGTAATTGGTAACTACACAATAACTGATTTTCTTTACTTAGAAGATCAAGAAAATGATGGTGATACTTATGACTATTCACCGTTAGCTAACAGTAAAGTTTTGAAATTACATTTTAATCAGGCAAATGTAACAAAAACTAAACATGGTTTGCAGCAAATGGAACTTTTGGGTGATGCAATATTGGCATATGATTTGGAACAGCCAAAGAAGAAGAAGACTGGCAAATTAGCTTATCAATTAATAATTACGCTCGATGCTCAGGAAAATATTACTCTGAAAGTTAAAGTTAATAATCAAATAAAAGACCACCGTCTGAGGTTGGTTGTTAAAACTGGTATTAATAATAATTTGGCAGTTAGCTCAGTTCCGTATGGTTTTAATAAACATGTACCTCAAAAAGAAAAAAATTGGCAAAATAAATATAGTGAAAAACCAGTTAATGTTTGGCCGCTAGACAATAATGTTTCTTTATCTGATGAAAGTAAAACATTTACTGTATATTCGACTGATGTTAAAGAATTTGAACAAGATGAGCAAAAATTGAAATTTACATTACTAGCAACTACTAGTCAGCTTGGCAAACCCAACCTTCTAAATCGACCAGGCAGAGCTTCAGGAGATACAACAAATGTGGGTCATCCATTAATTCCAACTCCACAAGCTGAATATCTCGGTAAACATGAATATAATTTTGATATTCGAATTTATAAGTGTTTTGATTCGAAAAAAATTGCAAATCAGAGCTACTTATTGAAAAGCTCAGCTTTAGCTTATCAATTGCAGGATTTAAACTTGTTTGCTAATCGTTTAGACAATAAATTGCAGGATGATTTACTACCTCAAACTGATCTTCCAAAGGAATTAAGCTTATTTAATGAAAAAACTGATTTATGTGTTAGCGCCTGTTATCCAGATTATTTTGATGCTGATGCAATGATCGTTAGGTTATTTAACCCGACCAAGAAAAAGATAGCTTATAGAATTCCAAATAATGCAGAAGTTGTCAATGCTTGTGATCAAAGTCAAGACTATTCAGGAAGTGTAGAAAGTTTTGACTTGATAAGCTTGAAGATAAAAAAATGAATTTAATTTATTAAAAATAGGGTGATTGTTTTCTAAGTGAGAATAATGTCCTATTTTTTTGAAGGAGAAAAGATGCAAAATATTTTGATTGGTTTGTTTCCGGGAATTATATGGGGAATTGCACCATTACTGCTGCATTTTATTCCAGTTAATTCATTAAAGCAACTGTCAGGAACTACACTGGGTATTTGCTTAATCTCATTATTGATTTTCTTTTTTAAAGGGACAAAAATAGAAATTGGGAATTTTTTTATTTTCTTTTTTTCTGGAGCAGCATGGAGCATTGGACAATATGGACAGTATGTCGGATATTCAAATTTAGGTGTTAGTAAAGTTTTTCTGATTTCCACTAGTTTGCAAATTATCGGAAATTCTTTAATTGGTGGGATACTTTTCAATGAGTGGTCGGATAATAGCTTGTTGATCAAAGGATTGATCGGAATTGTAGTGATTTTAATTGGGGTTATTTTTAGTAAAGACAGGAAGCAAAGTGATAAAAATAGTAATAACAATTATTATTATTTGGTTTTAGTGTTTACAACAATTGGGTATTGGCTATATTCTGCACTACCTAAAATAGTAACTTCTAATAATGCTAATCTTAGCACATTTTTATTGCCACAAGCTTTAGGTATGGTTGTTGCAGCGGGAATTTTGGCATTGTTATTTGATCAAGGATCAACAACTAATTTGTCAATATCAGTTTGTAATCTGATAGTAGGTTGTTTGTTTGGAATTGCTGCTTTTGCATATCTACTGTCTATTTCGCTCAATGGCATGGTTAATGCTTTTTTAATGTCTCAATGCAATATTGTAATTGCAACTCTTTTGGGTGTCTATGTTTTAAAGGAGAGAAAGGGCACCAGAAAGTTTTCGCTTTGGGGGGGATTATTTTTAATAATTTTAGGGGCAACCATTATTATAGTTTAACAACTAACAAATTGAAATAAGGAGGTCTTTCTTAGCAATGAGTGAACCATTATTTTTAAAACCGGTATTTCATGAAAAGTTGTGGGGTGGGCGGTTATTGGAAAAGGACTTTGGCTATCAATTGCCAGCGGGCAAGATTGGTGAGTGTTGGTCGATTTCTGGGCATCCTCATGGCACGAATGTTATTGAAAATGGTCAATATCAAGGTCAGCTTCTTTCTAAGGTTTATGAAAATCATCCAGAACTATTTGGTAATCCGGTATCAAAGGTGTTCCCATTATTGGTCAAGTTTTTGGATGCAGAAGCTAGTTTGTCAGTTCAAGTTCATCCAGATAATGCATACGCTGCTGAACATGAAGGTGAGTTAGGTAAAACGGAATGCTGGTATGTTTTACATGCTGAACCAGGAGCTTATCTAATTTACGGGCATCACGCTAAGACACAAGCTGAATTACGCCAAATGATTGAAGCAGGGGACTGGGAACATCTTTTAAGAAAAAAGTACGTTAAGACCGGTGATTTTGTTTATGTTCCAAGTGGGACAATCCATGCTTTGAATAAAGGAATTGAAGTTATTGAAACGCAACAAAGCTCAGATACGACTTATCGCTTGTATGATTATGACCGAGTGGAAGAAAAGACTGGTAAAAAGCGTGAATTGCATTTGCAGCAATCGATTGATGTAACGGATGTTCCATTTAAGGAGCCGGTTTTAAATATTCGGACTAAAAAGATTGGATCGGCAACCATCACAACTTTGGTTAAACCGCCAATTTCACCATATTTTTCAGTTTATAAGTGGGATGTCCAAGATGAATTGAAAATGAAGCGCGGTGACAAATTATACATTTTAGCATCAGTTATCGCCGGTAGCGGTAGGCTTGAGGTTGATGGTAAGGTCTATGATATCAAAAAAGGTACTAACTTTATTTTGCCAAACGACGTGACTGAGTGGAAATTAGTTGGGAAGTTGAGCTTGGTAGTTTCTAATCCAGAATGAAGAGATGAGATAAGGCTTAATTAAAATTAAAAAAATCAAAATAAGCGATCCATGCATGAGAGCCTAGGATTATTACATGATTCTAGGCTTTTTTGTATAAACTGTTATTTCAGTTGTTGATTAGGATTTTACTGTGGCTAATTGGAATATAACAATTAGTGTCTCTGCCGAACTATATTGGTGGAGACAAGAAACTCTCTAAAAAGTATGAAATCATTGATGTTAGGTGTGAAACATTAAAACACCCGCTAATAATTTATGTATTAGGGGGTGTTTTGTTTTTGAAAACAGTAGCTTGTAACTAAGTTCAGTTCTTTTTATGTTTAAAATAGGTAACTCCAGTGCTGATCCAAGCTACCAGACTAACAATTAGAAAAAGTAACAAAAATGAAGAACCAGTGTTAACATTTGTTCCATTAGCATTATTAGTTAACTCAAGCCATGCATTGGTAGTGTTTCCACCAGCTAGATAAACATACAAACTTAAAATTGAAAAAATAATTGCCACGACTAATGAAGAAGAGTAGGACTTTATTTTTGACATGTTAATTTCCACCTTTGGATAAATTCATTCTGAATATAATGATTTAATTATATTCTTTTTATAATAACTGACTAGTTGTCATAAATCAAATGGCCTAACCTCTTTTAAAGCAATCTTCACTTTACCAAGCAACATGTTTTCCAGGCTGCATTTAGGAATTCAATTACCATGCATTATTGTTCCTTAGTGTCCAAAAGCTGATGGGGATGAGTATTCTGACTGTTAGTTATTTTTTTGAAACGGCGATTAAGTTCTGCCTGATTGGGCTAACTATAGAATGGATCCTTAACCTCAAAATGTAAATAAACACTGCTAGAATTGAAAATGGATTGATGAATGTTTCGACTAAAGTATTGTCTGAGATTGCTCAAGCAACTAATCAACAGTTAACAATTCAATTTAGCCCTGTTCTTTAGGAAAATTGCCAATAGTAAAAAAATAAAGATATCTCTAATATCTACATTATAGATATTAGAGGCTACTTTAATAATATTTATGAGGGGTTATTTAGCTTATAGATTCTAAATTTATAAACTTTTTACATGTACATGAGTTTCATGTATACTGAACTTAAAAGTAATTAAAGAACTAATTATGATAAAACGTTTTGCAGACAAGGAAACTCAAAAAGTATATCATCAGGAATTTTCTAAAAAGTTACCCCAGTCAATTCAAAGGGTTGCTTTGCGTAAATTGATTATGTTAGACAATGCAGACAATCTCAATGACTTAAGAATTCCCCCCTGCTAATCATTTGGAACAATTGGTGGGGAATCGTGAAGGTCAATACAGTATTAAAATTAATGCACAATATCGTCTTTGTTTTTCAATTGAGAATCAAAATGATTTTGTTAATGTAGAAATAGTTGATTATCATCATTGAGAGAGGTGAATGTTATGAACAAAATTCCAGTACCTAAAATTGGTGAGATCTTGAAAGAAGAGTTTATGATTCCATTAGATATCTCAGCCTATGCATTAGCCAAAAATATTAACGTTCCAACCTCCAGAATACAAGATATTTTACATGATCGCAGGCAAATTACAGTCAATACTTCGGTTAGATTGGGAAGATTCTTCGGAGTATCCGATCGATATTTTTTAAATTTACAAAATGATATCGATTTGCGTAAAGCGGAAGAAAAAAGTGGAGAAGAATATTCCCAGATCCAACCATATCAGTTTAATTAGTAATTAAAAATTATAGTAGAAAATAATCCGTAGTTAATTCTATGGATTATTTTTTTATGATTCATTAAAACAAATCACCAGTTTGTAAAGCCTTTTAGTCAATTTTAAAAAATAGTTTTTAAGAATTCTCGAGTAATAAATATCTAAATGTTAACTTTATACTGTCTAATGATAAAAATATACGATGATTATCAAACTATATCGGCAAAAATTATTATTTTATTCGTTTTTTGTATTGACTTATATTCAGTATCATAATATGATTATACCCGTATTACGAATGGAGTTGTTAAATAATGCGAAAAAGTTCGGCTTTTTGGCTAATTTTGCCGGCACTTTTAGGTGTTTTGTTATTTGTTTTTTATCCTTTGTTCCAAATAGCTCTTCCAACTTTTCACAGTGGCTCAGCAAATATCTTTTCACTGTATGAAAAATTTTTAAGTGAAAATTACAATTTGCAGGTGATTGGCAGAACGATATTAATTGCCATTATTACCACCATTATAACGTTGGTTTTAAGCTTCCCAGCTGCTTTATGGATTGCTCGACAAAAGAAGTTTTTAAAAAGTTTGTTATCTTTATTGATACTTTTTCCAATGTTAACTAATGCAGTTGTCAGGAACTTTGCTTGGATTATCATTTTGGGCAAGGATGGTGTCATTAACGAAATATTGTTGAGTTTACATATTATATCAAGTCCATTGAATATCCTTTACACCAACACTTCTATAATTATTGGTTCAATTTATCTCTTTTTGCCAATTATGATTATGTCATTGATCGGGAGTGTTTCCGAGCTAAATCTTGAGGTAGAAGAAGCAGCTGCAGTTTTAGGAGCTAGACCACTGGTAAGTTTAATCAAAATAATTATTCCACAGTTAACTACCGGGATATTAACAGGATGTATTTTAGTCTTTGCCGGAACGATGACAGCCTATACGACACCACAAATTTTGGGCGGTAATCGTCATTTGGTAATGTCAACCTTGATTTACCAACAAGCAATGACACTTGGAAATTGGACAAATGCTAGTGTGATAGCGATTATTTTGATCATTATTTCAGCATTGACGATGTTGCTAATGGGGAGAGTGATGAAAAAGATTGATCGGAGGGCTATAAATGCTTGACAGCCAGAATAAAACGTTGAGAGTTATCTCAATTCTAATATTATTTTTGATCATGTTACCGTTAGTTTTAGTAATAGTGACTTCTTTTGGAAATCAAGCCTCCATTTCGCTTCCTATTCATGGATTTACATTTGAATGGTATAAAAATGTTTTTGCGCAACCGGATTTTATTGCTGGATTTAAAATGAGTCTCTTAGTTGCACTGATTGCTAGTTTGGCAGCCTTAGTGGTTGGGATACCTGCAGTATATGCCTTGACTAGATTTAAGTTACGTCACAGTTCATGGCTGCAATCATTTTTCTTGAGTCCAGCTTTGATTCCAGAAATAGTCATTGGATTTTCACTTTATCAGACAGCTGTAATAACAATGAAACTTCCTTTGCTGTTAAGCTTGATTATTGGTCATTTCTTGTTATGTGTTCCATATGTTATCAGGTTAATAACTGCTAGTATGCTTTTATTAGACCCTCATATTGAAGAAGCTGCTTGGATCTGTGGTAGTTCACCCAAAAAAACTTTTTTTGTGATTGTCTTGCCTAATATTAAGACAAGTATTATCGCGGCATTTATGATGTGTTTTATAAATTCCTTTAACAATATTCCAATTTCGCTGTTTTTAAATGGACCGGAATTGAACATGTTACCAACAGCAATTTTAAATTATTTGCAGAACAACTATGATCCAACTGTTTCTGCTATTTCAGTAATGTTGATGATTTTTACGGCATTAATAATGTTCGTGGTTGAAAAAGTTTTGGGAATTAATGAACTTACAAGATAAGGTGTGAAAAATGGCAAATTTAAAAGTAGAAAATTTAGCAAAGTCATATGATGGTAAAACTAATATTTTAGAAAATGTTTCTTTTGATGTGGCTGATGGAGAATTCGTTTCAATTCTTGGCCCAAGTGGCTGTGGCAAAACAACCACGTTGCGAATTATCGCGGGCCTTTTGGAACAAACTGGCGGAAAGATACTTGTTGATGGAGAAGATATCAACAAGGTTCCGGTTTACAAGCGTTCTTTTGGGATGGTTTTTCAGAGTTACGCTTTATTTCCACATATGACCGTTTTTGATAACGTAGCATTCGGTTTGAAAATGAGAAAGACCACCAGTTCAGAAGCCAAGAAAAGAGTTACTGAAATTTTGAAAACTACTGGACTGAACGACTTGGCAGATAGATATCCCGCTGAACTATCTGGTGGTCAGCAGCAACGAGTATCATTAGCTCGCGGATTAGTGATTCAACCACGTATTTTATTAATGGATGAGCCATTAAGTAATCTTGATGCAAAATTAAGAATTCAAATGCGCGAAGAAATTCGAAATCTGCAGCAAAAGTTTAAAATAACTGTTTTGTTTGTTACACATGACCAAGAAGAATGCTTTGCAATCTCTGATAAGGTGTTGGTAATGAAAAATGGCAGGGTTGAACAATTTGATACACCGCAAAAGATTTATCATCAACCAGCGACTAAGTATGTAGCCCAATTTATTGGTTATGAGAATTTTATTGAAGTTGACGAAAAATTGGCAAATAATCGCTTCAAAACAAAGAACTTTGAATTTACAACATCTGAGAAAAGCACTGAAACCAACTTTTTGACAATTCGTCCAGAAAATATCAGCTTAATCGCTGATGATCAGACTGGTAACCAGAACGAATTACCAGGAAAGATAATATCTGCAGAATACTTGGGAAGAGATTATCGTTATCAAATAAAAACCGATTTGGGGGTGTTTAGGGTTGATGAAGTTAGCAAGTTTCAGCGAGGCTTTGGGGAAAAAGTCTTATTAAGTTTTCCAGATAAATATTTATTGCCATTAAAAAATTAAGGGAGTGTTTTTTTTGAAATTGAAAAAATCTTTTGCGTTATTATTAATGGGTGCGGCACTAACGGGAATTGTTGGTTCAACTACTTCAAGTGCAGATGCATCAAGTAATTTAACTGTCTCGACTTTTGGAATGTCAACTAAACAGATGCAAAAGGATGTCTTGAATCCATTTGCTAAGGCCTTTGGAGTAAAAGTTAAGACACAATTTGGCGACAGTTCAACGCGTTTAACACAAATTGAGCATAATACAAATAGTGGGGTTGATGTAGTTGAATTAGCACAGAACAACGCAATGACCGGTCAACAAAAAAAGCTATTTAAGAAGATCGATACATCAAAAATTAAGAATTACAAATATTTATCAACTGCTCAGAAAAAAATAGTTAAGCAAACCAATAGCGTTCCTTATACTATCAATAGTGTTGGAATTATTTATAATCCCAAGAAAGTAAAAATCAATAGTTGGAATGACTTATGGTCTAAAAAACTAAGAAATAAAATTGCAATTCCTGATATTACAACGACATTTGGTCCTGCAATGCTCTATATTGCTGGCGATCACGCGGGCAAATCAGTAACCAGTGATAATGCTAGTGCGGCCTTCAAAGCAATCAAAGAACTTAAGCCGAATGTAGTTAAAACATATACCCAATCTTCAGATCTGACTAATATGTTCAAAACCGGAGAGATTGATGCTGCAGTTGTAGGGGATTATTCAGTTGCGATGATCAAAGAGTCAAATCCAAATGTTAAATATTTGGTACCGAAATCCGGAACATATGCAAATTATGATACTGTTTCAATTTTGAAAAACAGCAAGAATTCGGCAGCTGCCTATAAATATATTAACTACCGTTTAAGTGCTAAGTTACAAAAGAAAGTTGCTAGTGCAAAATCCTTGAATAATGCTCCAGTAAATTCTTCGGTAAAACTCTCAGCTGAAGATGCTAAGAATAAAACTTATGGAAGCATTGCCAAAAGAGCAAAAACAATTGATTTTTCATATGTAAATAGTCATTTATCAAAATGGATCGCAAAATGGAACAATATCATGAATAATTAGTATTATATACAAAAGAGTTGGGAAAATTTCCAACTCTTTATTTTGAAAGGAAACAAGTTTAAATGACAAAAGTAGATTTATTAATTAAAAATGGTAAAGTTTTCAATAGCTATTTGCGTAAGTTTATTGCAGCGGATATAGCAATTAAAGCTGGTAAATTTTACTGGGTAGCTCAGGATATAAAATCAGTTGAACCAAAAAAGGTTCTAAATTTGCACGGAAAATATATCGCACCTGGGTTGGTTGATTCTCATATGCATATTGAAAGTTCAATGACCACGCCAGCCATTATGGGACAAAACTGTGCTAAGTATGGTACAACGACAATTATTGCTGATGATCACGAAATTGCTAACGTTGCTGGCATTGAGGGCTTGAAAAGATTTATGTCCCAGAAATCATTAACCGACATTTTCTTTGCAATTCCTTCGTCAGTGCCTTCAACTACACCTGAATTGGAAACAACTGGCGGATTAATTGCTGAAAAGGAGACAACTGAATTACTAAAAGATCCTCAAATTGTTTGTTTGGGCGAAGCAATGAATTTTAAGGGAATTACTTCGGATGATGATTCGTTAATCAAACGATTAATCAAAATATGTCGAAAAGAGCGACCGACGATGCCCTTAGAAGGACATTGTCCCAAATATTCTGGTGAAGATTTAGCTAAGTTTATCTATGCTGGCATTACTTCGGATCATACTCAGCAAACACCGGAATCGATCCTCGAAAAAGTCAGCAATGGCATGTTCGTTCAGTTACAAAAAAAATCGCTGACCAAGGAAGTTATTAGTGCGGTTATTGATCATAACTTGTTTGAGCATGTCGCGATAGTTACAGATGATATTATGCCAGATGATCTTTTGCAAGGACATTTGAATTTACTTGTTAAAAGAGCAATTCAGCTGGGAATGAAGCCTGAGGACGCAATTTATATTTCTTCATTTACTCCTGCTAGAAGAATGGGGTTATGGGATCGGGGATCAATTGCACCGGGAAGAGTTGCTGACTTTATTATTATCAATGATCTACAGAATTTTGAGATTCAAAATGTTTATAAAAATGGAGTTTTGGTTGATCCAGAAGAAAAACTAATTCCAGAATTTGACTTTGGACCAGAATTACTTCATTCAATTAAAGCTGATAAGCTAACGGTAAATGATATTGAGTTGAAAACTAACCTAGTGGCCAACGGTGAAGTAGTTGCTAATGTTATTCAAATCAGTAAAGTAGGGACTTTCACTAAAAGAGTTCAGCGGAAAATAACGGTTCAAGATCATCGTGTGCTTTGGCATGAGTCGGGATTAGCACTCTTGTTTATTCAAGAAAGATATGGAAAAACTAATGGTGAGTTGTCATATGGTTTAGTTGAAGGAGCACTTTCAGGCAAAGGAGCAATTGGTGCTACTTGGGCACATGATCACCATAATTTAATGGTGATCGGTACCGATTTGACCTCAATGATCTTAGTCCAAAATCAGTTAGTCAAACAACAAGGCGGCTATATTGCAGCAATTGAGAATAAAATAACTGCGAATGCTCCTTTGCCAGTTGGTGGGGTCGTTAGTCAGGCACCAATTAGTCTGTTAGGAAAGCAGATAAAGCAAGTTAGGTCAGCGATGAACCAGCTTGGATATTTCAATACTAATGAAATCATGTCATTTTCAACCCTTTCATTATTAGTTTCTCAGGAGATAAAGATGTCTGATAAAGGGATGTTTGATGTCAAGACGCAAAATAAAATACCTCTTTTTAGTAAGGATGAGACAAATGAGTGAACAAAAGATACCGGTTATTATTGACACTGATCCTGGAATTGATGATGCAGCAGCATTAGCGATCGCACTCAATTCCCAACAATTAGACGTTAAATTAATTAGTGCGGCTGCTGGAAATGTGGGTATCACAAGAACACTTGAAAATGTGCTGCGACTGTTGACGTTTTTTGACAAAAAGATATTGGTAGCCCAAGGTGCGCAGAGTCCAATATTAAGAAATTTAGAAACAGCCGTGGATATTCATGGCAAAAATGGACTTGGTAATTATCAATTACCAGCTCCAAGTTCTTCCTTATTAGTTAAAGAAAGTGCAGTTGAAAAAATTCATCAAATTTTAACTGAAAGTCAAGTAAAGGTAACATTAATCGGAATTGCCCCACTAACAAATTACGCACTTTTATTAAAAACTTATCCAAGCGACATTAGTAAAATTAAGGAATTTATTTTAATGGGTGGGGCTTGGGGCAGAGGAAACTTTAATGTTTTGACAGAGTTTAATTTTGGAGTTGACCCGGAAGCCGCAAAAATTGTCATCGAAAGTGGCGTGCCAGTCAAGATTGCTCCGCTAGAGGCTGGCCGAGCAGCTTTGATCAAACCAGAAATTAGCAATCAAATTAAGCAGTTCGGCAAAGTTGGTAGAATGTTTTTTGATTTATTCAAAACATACCGCGGTGGTAGCTTTGCTACGGGTTTGAAAATTTATGATGCGTTGGCCATTGGAATTTTGTTAGCCCCAGAAATATTTGAATTTCGAACTGTCAAAGTAAAAATTGAAACATCAGGGACCTATACTGCTGGTGCATCATTGTTTGATCTGAAAGGCTATCTACCAAGTAATTCAACTACAGCAGAGGTTATTGAAAAAGTCGATGAAAAGCGTTTTAGTGAGTGGTTTTTAACTGAAATGAGCTATTGGAAAAACCTTTAGTTGTTTTGAACTGTCAAATTAAGTTTAAAAAAACAAATAAGATATACGTAGAGTAAGATTGCAACGAATCTATATCATGTTTAGTATATTCTTCGCAATTTTTTTACTAATAAGTCCAAACTTGTATTTAACTATATCCCTAGCCTATATTTGATTTAAGCAGTAATATTATTTGCCTGAATGATTCATAATTCAATAGAGTCGCTAGTCTTCGGATTTTCGAAAACTGGTGGTGGAGTTAGTATAAAACTTGAGACAGCTTTTGCGAGAGCGTAAAATTATTTTTTAATTAAGAAGGGATTGTTTCATAATGGTAAAACGCTATCCTGCCGAATTCAAGCAAAATATTATTGATTTATATCAGCACAAGGTTAAGTCAACTCTTGAATTAGCTAAAGAATATGGTGTTGGTTATTCCACTATTTTAAAATGGGGCTCTGGCAGTCAAAAATCGCCTGTTAACGGCTTAACTGCTGATGAAGCTAAGGCTCAGTCCAAGCGAATTAAACGATTGGAAGAGGAGAACTTGATTCTAAAAAAGCGCTGGGGCTGCTGGCAAAAGATTGATCTATCCATTGATTAAACAAGAATGTGATTTTGGAAACCATACTATTTCGATGATGTGCCAAGTATTATCTGTCAGCCGTCCCGACTATTACCGTTGGTTACATCACGAGCCAACCAAACGGGAGCGTGAAACCCAAGATTTAAAAGAATGAATCAGTCGTATTTGGCTGACTAGTGAAAAGCGCATGGCGCTGGTAAGATTCTTAGAAAAGTCCTACAAGAACTAGTCCCGCTGAATCGAACTTGTAGTATAAAATGGTTTCAGCGATTAATGAAACAATTAGGTATCCCGATCCATTACACGCAAGAAATGGCGGCCAGTTACCATTAAAGAAGAGATAACGCAGGAGCGACCTAATCTCCTTAAGCAGGATTTCTCAACGGACCAAGCAATTAGTAATCAAACGATCAATGGGCAACTGATTTTGCATACTGATCAGGGCACTCAGTATACGAGTAAAAGTTATCAAAGTCGCTTGACTGAATTAGGTATTCGACACTCTTTTAGCCGCAAGGGCTGTCCTTACGATAATGCCGGAATCGAGTCTTTTCATGCAACTTTAAAAAAAGAACTCGTTTATCAATGTCCAGTCTATTCCACTTTTGAGGTAGCAAAAACTAGCTTATTTGACTACGGCTTTCGTTTTTACAATCGTCAACGGATTCACTCCGGTATTGATTATTTAACGCCTTTTGAAATGGAGATGAAGTCAAAACAAATACCCGCTTAATATGATTTTATTAACGTGGCAAATTTAACTGAGAGCAAATAACCTTTAGCCACGGAACTGGTTTTGATTTAAAAAAGTCTCTCACAAAATGTGTCTCAAATATTGACTTCGTTCCAGTCTTAAGCAAGAACATTTTTTGGATCAATATCATTTGAACCGTAAGCTTCAGGAAAGACTTAGTTTTGATTTTGAGTTAATAAAGCCGATGAAGAAAGCTGTTTATTCTTGGAATTGGGATCAGGTAAGAGTGATTTTAGATACTGCGGAAAGCAGAATAACAAAAGAAGATCAAGCTGGTCAAGAAAAGCGAATGGCATTACGGAAACTAGAGAATTACCTAAAGCGGAATTGGCAATATATTAAGCCAGCAAAGTTACGAGGGGTAAAGAAGCCCAATGGATTAGGAAGTTGCGAAAGTAACCATCGTCGATACACCTATCGTTTAAAACGTCAAGGAAGATCATGGAGTAAGGCCGGGTTAAAAGCAATGTTGCGAATTATTGATGCACAACAGAATGAAGGATTGGTGGAAGCAATGAGATTTAAGGAATTGGCAAAACGATTTACCCATCAAGTTAAGGACAAATTATCAAGTTTCAAGCTTTTTGAGAAAGTCCAGGCACCACATATAGGAGTTCTGCAAGGTAGGATAGTTCAAGATGCGCCAAGCAGTTCGGCGATTGGAAGACTAGCAAAGATCTTTTAGAATAGTTAAGATGAGAAAAGATTCAATTTTTGGAGCTACCGAGAGAAACTTGACACATACGCCAAGCATGAAACGTTAGCCAACTTTTGAAAGTCATGCTACAATGTAAACAGAAAAAGGAAGCCCTGCTGGAATAGGACTTCCCATGTAGAGCCGCTTAAGACGGTGGCAGATTTTAACGATATTTAATAACCGCTAGCTTGCCAGAGCTAAGGCGGTTATTTTTTTTGCTGACTTTTGATCAGCTCAACAATTAATGCGATTAAGGTCACGATAAAAGTACCGAAAGCCAGCATTAATTGTAAAGCGCCCGATACGGACACTTAGGCTACTCCTTTCATTAGGATTTATGGGCTTTAGAGGTTTAACACCATAAGCACCACCCCCGATTGGAAATAGCCACCGCCTTAACTTCTCTACTTAATCCATTATACAGGAAAAAGATTAACCAGGATATTTATTTATTTAATTCACTCACTCCAACCACCGCCGCCGTTTCCCACTCAGTAGTCGTAAACGACTACAAAAACCAAAATTAGTTTTTAAACAGCAGGATCTAAAACTCTTGCCCCCTTTGAAAAGGGACAAACCCCCAAACCTTAAAAGTGTGGGAGAAGCCCCCGCACCCCCTGCACTCGCCGTTAGGCAGGCGGAACAAGTGGTGGGGCTACTTGTTCCGGCAAGCCGGTAGTTTCTGTGCTTCATTGCAGCAAGGTCGGGTAGTATTTTTTTGAAATGCGCAAAAAGATCTCCACGCCTACCCTTGCTTCCATTCTCACACTTTATAGTTTATTTAATGCCATTGAATTTTTTATCATCTTATTTGTTTCTTTTGAAGTTGGTCATATTATAAAATTACATTTCATTCGTTAAGTAGTAATTCAGTGCCAGGTCATTTAACATATCAATTATTGTTATAGGAAGTTTAGCATTTGCATTGTAATTACCAATCTCAGTTTTCTTAGAAAAGACTAAATTGGGCAAATCGGCTTCATGAATTAAGTTACATCTAATCTTCTTATATATTAACTTTTCGTAAGTTATATACTTTGAATCAAACTCATCATATACATTTATTTCAGAAGCTAGCTTTTCGAGGTTGCTTTTTATTTTAATAGTAATAATGGCTGCCATTTTTAAGTCAAACTTGACAAAGCTTCGAAGCAAACATCAAAATGGTCTTAAATTACAAAAATTGGCGATTAACTTACTTTTGACTAACTTCGAGGTGATTAAAGTGAAAACAAAAATTAAGTGGATTAAGTTAGAATCAATTCATCAACCTTTAAAGCGTCCATTTGTGACAGCCTTGCATCGAGTGACTGAAGCAGCAGCAATTAGAGCTAGAATTGGTTTGGAAAACGGCTTAGTTGGATATGGTGCTGCAACACCGAACGAGAAAGTAACGGGGGATAGTTTAAAAAGCCTGGCTGTTATTATGGATGAAGTTATTAAACCACAATTATTAGGCCAAGACATTAGTGATTGGGAGAAATTATTGAATTTGCTGCAGCATTCAATTCAGTACAATACACCTGCTAAAGCGGCTTTTGAGATTGCTCTTTATGATTTGCGTGCGCAGCTTTTTCAGACATCCCTAACTGAGTTATTGGGAGCAGCACCGCGCGCAATTGCGACTGACTACACGATAAGTATCGCCCCAGCGCCTCAAATGCTTCAAGAAGCTCGGCAATTAGTTGCACAGGGCTTTACTTCATTAAAAATAAAACTAGGAGATCAATCATTAGCGGATGATATCCAATTAGTCAAGCAAATAGCAGGTGTTTGTCCTGACAATGTTTCTTTACGAATCGATGTTAATCAGGCATGGAATATTCGCCAAACATTAGCGGCAATCAACTCATGGGAAAAAGCAAACTTGAAAATTGATTTTATTGAACAACCGGTTAAGGCGAATGATTTGTGGGGGATGCAGCAGTTAGTTGCTAAATCAGCCATTCCAATTATGGCCGATGAGAGCGTCCATTCGTTTGCTGAAGCTCTGCGACTGATCGAGTTGCATGCTTGTGATTTGATAAATATCAAATTAATGAAAACTGGCGGTTTGAGTCAAGCGGTCAAGATTAATCAATTAGCTGAAGGTGCTGGCATTCAATGTATGATTGGCTGCATGATTGAAGCACCAGAAAGTATTGCAGCAGCGATTGCTTTTGCTGCTGCTCAAGAAAATGTTGTTTTTGTTGATCTTGACGCCGTATTTATGACCAAATCTGCTGGGATATCTCAAGGCTTTAGCAGTCATAAAAACCAATTGTTGCCTTCAAGTAGTGTTGGATTAGGATTTAACACCAATCAAGTCCGAGGTGAAGAAGCATGGAATTAAAGGATTCAATTAGTCACATATTGGCAAACTACCAGGGTCACGCAGCAATTTTAATTAAAGAAAATAGCGGTCAGACGCTTTATGCTTTGAACACTACCGAGTTATTTCGCTCTGCTAGTTTAATTAAATTGGCAATTGCTGCTTATTTGAGTAAAAATTTATCAACCGAGGATTTGCAGCGAACTTTGACAATTAGGGAGGAGCAGGTAGTTGCCGGGTCAGGGGTTATTTACCATTTAAAACAAAGAAAGTGGCAGTTGATGGATTTATTGGACTTAATGTTATCTGTTTCTGACAATACTGCCACAAATGTGTTACTTGATTATTTAGGTATTGAAAAGGTTGATCAGTGGTTGCAACAAAATTACCCAGAAATCACTCTCCAACGGCCGATGATGTCATTACCACTAAAGGGAGAAAACACGTTAACGTTGCAAAGCATAATGCAGCTCTGGCAGAATTTACTGCAACAATCAACGGCAGCCTCAACTGTTATTTTGTCGGCGTTAAGATTTCAAGATAATCGAGGCAAATTGCGCGCTTGGGAGGATTCAAGTGCCTTTTTAGGAAAAGCTTACAGTAAGACAGGTGAATTAGCGCATGAGGAACATGACATTGTCCACTTTTGTCTTGGTGAACGAGCAATTGACTGCGGAGTATTGACACATTTTGCGGCCAGTACTGAACGAATGTCGGCGATAAAGTTGCAACAAGAGATTGGCCGGGTGGTTATGGAATGGCTAACTGAAAGTTAATTTGCAAATAATTTGATATTAGAATTCGATAGAAAATTTGATATCTACTGATTAAACCACAAATAGCTAGTACTACACCAATAAAAACACTCGGAGTTAACCTAGTTTAACACTTACATTTTGCTATCCTTAAATATCAAATAATGATGAATAGTTGAATAGCTAGACTAGTAGTAGAAAAGGTAAGTGTTACTTATTGTAGACTTAGTCAATTCGCTTCATTCATAGACTCTCTTTAACTAGAAAGTCTATTTTTTTATACTGAGGGAAGACGTCTAAAAAATTGATAATTGGTATAAAAAGTAATCACAACTTGATAACATCATAAAATATAGGCTAATTTTTTGTGATAATAAAGATTGATAAAAATGTAATCAGAAAGGTAGAATAGAGCATTTGTAAAAATGCTTTGTTTATATATAAAGTCTATTTTACTAGATAAATAAACAAAAAATAATATACTTGTTACAAAATCGAAAACCTTTAATGGTAAAATGTAAGCGATTTTAAGCCTATAAACTTGGAGGAGAAAAAATGGAGAGATTAAAAAAAGGACGATCTTTAATGATTGGTTGCGGAATAATCTTGAGTGTAGTATGTATGGTAATTGTTTTTGCTCCAAAAAACGTTTCATCAGATATAACTACATTAGGAAAGCAAACTGGTTCGGCAACGGTTGGTTTTGGATCAGCTACAACTGGAGGAAGCGTAGCTAAGAGTAGTGAAACTTTTGTTGTTTCAAATCGTCAGCAGTTAATAAATGCCCTTGGAAGCAAAAATAATGTAGTTTCTAAAATAATTTATTTAAAAGGCAAAATTGATATGAATGAAAATAGCTCGGGTCAAGATTATACTGCTAATGATTATGCTAAAGGAACCAATTATAATTTCAATTCATATTTAACCACATACAATCCAAAAACTTATGGTAAAAAAGAACCCTCTGGAATACAAGAAAATGCCAGATTACAAGCACAAAAAAAACAAGCAGCTCAAATTGAAATTAATATTCCAGCAAATACAACTTTAATCGGTGAAACTGGAGCGATTATTGTTGGGGGTAATTTAGTGGTTAAACAAAATAATGTAATTATTCGCAACATCTATTTCGAATCGCCATATGACTTTTTCCCACAATGGGATCCTCTCGATGGAAGTTCTGGAAATTGGAACTCTCAATATGATTCGATTACGGTTAAAGGGGCGCAAAATGTTTGGATTGATCATAATACTTTTAATGATGGGTCTCACTTGGATAGTCAAGATGGAACATATTTCGGAAGAGAGTACCAACACCATGATGGAATGACGGATATTTCGGATGGGGCAGACAAAATTACCATTTCTTATAATGTGTTTGAAAATCATGACAAAACTATGTTGATCGGAAGTAGTGATTCAAAAACATCAGATACTGGTAAATTACATGTAACTCTAACACATAATTTTTTTGAAAACACTGTTCAACGAACACCTCGAGTCCGCTTTGGCGAAGTTCATGTTCTTAATAATTTATATGAAAATAATGGTTCAAGTTCCTATAAGTTTCAATATGCCTGGGGAGTTGGCAAAAATTCACAAATTTTAGCCGAAAATAATGTTTTAAATATAGCTAAGGTCAGTGCCAATTCAGTTTTAAGCAAACTTGGCGGAAATCAATTTTCAGACAGAGGGACGATTCTTAATGGGAACTCTGTCAAAATTGCAGCTATAAACAAGGAAAGTAACATATCTTGGAAACCAAGTTACTTTTATAATTTAGATTCATCATCTGAGGTCGAAAAAAAGGTTTTATCAAATGCTGGGTCAGATGTTTTGAAATGAAGTCTAACTAATTTTATTTTTAATTATTGACAAAACGATTGAATATTTAGTTAATATTTTTAATTATAAAAATATTTTTTTCATGGATATGATTCTTGGAGATGGCTTAAAACACCATTTTGAGAATCATATTTTTATATATTGTGGCTTTTATTCAGTTAATTATAAAAATAACTAATTACGAGCTTATAGTTAGTCATTTTGATATTTTTTTAATGAGAATTTTCAAGGATTAGTTTGTTTATTTTGGGACATTAAGCATACTGAATAAGTTCATCTAAGGCATCAGCCATCTTATCAGCTGAATTTAGCCACTTGTCGTCATTAACAACCATTGTTCACAGATATTTGCTAAGCTACGATTAAGCAATTAAGAGGAGAGTGAGCAGATGAAGCTAACAACAACGGACTTAACAAAAAGATATGGTCAAAAAATGGTAGTTAAAAATCTGAATCTTGAAATACCGGCTCAATCATTAGTTGCCTTTCTAGGGCATAATGGTGCTGGCAAGTCGACAACAATTTCGATGCTGATTGGTTTGTTGAAACCAACTGCTGGTCAAATCAATTTTCTTGATGAGCATAATCAACCATGCCAACCCAAAATTGGAGTAGTTTTTCAAAATAGTATTCTCGATAATGAATTGACCGTCAAAGAAAATTTGTATTTTCGGGCAATGATGCAGGGGAAACAGTCGGTTGCTAATATTGGAAAGGTAACAGAGGTTTTGGGATTGAGCAACTTCCTTGAGCAAAAATATGGTAGTTTATCCGGTGGTCAAAGACGACGTGTTGATATTGCGCGTGCCTTGTTGAATGACCCCGACTTTTTATTTTTAGATGAGCCAACTACTGGATTAGATATTCAAACTCGGACGGTCATTTGGCAGCTGTTAAATGATCTGCGTCAAAAAAATAATTTGACTATTTTTTTAACAACACATTACTTAGAAGAAGCTCATGATGCTAATCTGGTTTATATCGTTAATCAAGGGGCAGTCATTGCGTGTGGTTCTGCAGCAGAAATAATTGCAGCAAATACTGAGAATTATCTTGAGATTAGGATATCGCACAAGTTTGCCTTTCCAGCTAATTGTGAAAAAGTTGGTCAAGATCAGTATCGTATAATCGATCTTCCAATTTCAGCTGCGATTGATTTTCTAGCACAGAATCGAGCAGTAATTGAGCATTTTGAGTATCATCATGGCACACTTGACGATGCATTTATGAATTTAACTGGAAAGGAGTTGCAATAAAATGCTGCCATTAATAAGACGAAATTTAAAATTATTTTTCCGTAATCGAGCTGGAGTATTTTTTTCTTTGTTAGGAGCCTTGATTTCTTTTGGGTTATTTATTATCTTTTTGAAGTCTAATATGTTAGATTCGTGGAAACAATTGCAGCACCCAGCCAGAGTACTTGATCTTTGGATAATTGGTGGGACGTTGGCCGTGGCCAGCATTACTACGACTTTAAGTGCTTTATCCAGAATGGTGTCAGATCTTGAATATCGGGTTTTTGATGATTTAATTTTAACTGGGTTAAGTCGCTTGAAAATTCGACTCAGTTATGTTTTGTCAGCGACAATTATTGGAACTCTATTGCAAATAGCACTTTATTTAATAATGGTTAGTTATTTTTCTTGGTTTGATGGCATCAAGATTCCTGGATATGTCACTTTTCAAGTGTTGATAGTTACAATTCTTGCGTCATTTTCAGCTAGTTTACTGAATTTCATTCTAATTTACCGGATAAAAAATATTGATACTGTTGGCAAGTTTTCTTCAATCGTTGGGGCGGCTTCAGGATTTTTAGTAGGAATTTATATTCCAATTGGTGTCTTACCAACTTTTGCGCAAAATTTAGTCAAGTTAACCCCAGGGGCTTATGTAGCAGCAATCTATCGTCAACTGTTGATGCATGATATACTGAAAAATGTTCAACCAAATATTCTGCATAATTTGCGAAAAACACTGGGAATTGGAATTAATTTAAACGGCAATTTAACCACAAAATTGCAAAATTTAGCAATAGTTGCTGGTGTAACCGTAATTTTATTAATAATTATCTTGCTTAGCAACAAATATGATCAAAATAAATCTGTTAGTACGGAGTGAAATAAATGGAAGTACGATTTGAAAAAAACATTACAACTGGTGAAGAAATTGAAGTAATTGTTAAAGCAAATCGTTTAACTAATGATGTCAAGAGTTTAATGGCTTATATTAATCAGTTTGATCAGCAGCCACATCGAATTCTACCAATTAAAACCAATGACAGTATCATAATTGTTAAGGTGGACGATATCATTTTAGTTGATGTGCAAAAAAATACGTTGTCAATCGAAACATTGACCGCTAAGTATCTGATACAAGAACGATTGTATAAGTTTATCCAGAAACTGCCTAAAGATATCTTTGTTCAAGTGTCAAAACATGCAGTAATTAACCTTGATTATTTGCTGTCACTTGAAGATAGCTTTGCTGGTTCGATGACTGCTAAAATGGAAAAGAGTTTGCGAACTAGTGTTAGCCGCAAGTATTTAAGCGATCTGGAAGAACATTTAGGACTTTAAAGGGTGAATTGTTATGTCAAAAAATTTCAGAAATGTAATCAATTGTTTTGCAAACGGAGTCGGATATGGTGCAACAACTTTTTTATTATTTATTGCCTTTGATGGGTTTCAGAGTGTAACAACATTTAATGTGCTAAGTGTTTTAATAATTAGTGGGTTAATTGGGGTGCTGACTTTAGTTTTTGAACTAGATAATTGGTCATATTTAATTGAACTCCTAATCCATTTTCTTGGAACCTTTAGTTTGATTCTGGTGATGATGTGGTTGAATCATTGGTTGAGTTTACAAAATTGGTTGAATTTTTGCATCAGCTTTATAGGAATTTATTTAATTATCTTTTTTATTGTCAAGATGAAAATAGCTTCTGATGTCAAACGGGTTAATCAAAAATTGTCTGAACGGCATCAGAAGAAATGAGTGGGATCGTCGCATTTTTAAAAATGTTGATAAAGCTAGAAAATTGAATTTGAAGCGATCTTTAAAAGTCAGATTAAATCTGATTGAAAAGATCGCTTTTTTAATAGCTGGTTAACAACATTTACAAGTAGAGCTTTGGCTTTTGATAATACTTATTTGTGCTGCGATTAAGCAACGTCTGTTTTTAAAGAATAGTTTTTAAACGGAACTGTTTAAATAAAAGCTCAAATAATATAGAATAACGGTATCAATCGCATTTTTTATGCGGCTTAATAAGCTATGATTTATGTATAAATAAATGTTTTCAGAGTTTTTACGACTTAATTAGTTTGATAACTATACTTGCAAGTGGATACATTTTAGTAATATTATTCTCTTACTGAAAGCGTTGACAATCAATCCGAATGGTGATTAAATACAAGTGTGGTTGTTATAAAAATATAACAAGTTAGGGTGATCCTAATGGCGCGCGTGCAGCCACTATATCAAAAAATGTTAGATGATTTAATTTATCGAATTGAATCAGGAATAATTCCTGAAGGTAACAAGTTACCTTCGGAAAGTCAATTGGGTGATTCTTATCATGTTAGTCGAATTACCGTTCGGCGAGCATTAGCCGAACTTGAAAAAAAGAAATACATTTTTAAGAAACAAGGTCAAGGATCGTTTGTCAGAGAAAATGATGATGAGGAAGGAATAGGTTTAAAATACCTAAACGTCCGAAAAATCATTGAAGATATCGGTCTTGATTTTAGATTTAGGATAGTTCATTTTGATTTAGTTGTTGACGGTTCTTTGAAAAAGGTTCGCGGAATCATGAATCTTAATCAGGACACATATGTTTATAATATTGGAATTATGTACTACGCCGATCAAAAGCCGTGTTTTTATTTTGAAAGTTATTTATTATTTAGTCGTTTCCAAGTGATTTATTTATCGGAAATTTTAAATAATGATTTATTTGTTTTTTTGAAAAAGAAATTTGGATTTAATGCTCGTTTTACAACTAAGACAGTTTCAGGAGTAATTGATAAGAAATCGCAAAAGCTATTTGATTTGAGTCGCGGCGATCCTTTAGTCAACGTCTATCTTAGAGGCTTTGAGGAAATTGAAGGAACTGATAAAATTACTTTTTACGGGCATGCTGTCGCGGTTGGCGATTTAATCATGTACATTATTTAGTTTAAGGAAGGGTACTTATATGAATACACCACAAATTATTTTAACCAGAATCGATAATCGCTTAGTTCATGGACAAGTCGGTGTTGTGTGGACTTCTTCAATTGGTGCAAACCTCTTATTAGTAGTTAATGATGACACCGCACAAGATGAATTGCAGCAGCAATTGATGGCTGCGACAGCTGAGACATCAGGTGTGGGTATCAGATTTTGGACGGTTGAAAAGACAATTAAAAATATTTTTCGAGCAAGTCCGCGGCAAAAAATCTTTTTAGTTGTCAGAACACCGCAAGATGTTCGCCGCTTAGTTGAAGGTGGTGTGCCAATTGATCAAGTTAATATTGGCAATATGCATTATTCAGAAGGTAAAACACAAGTCACCAAGTATACCTATATGGATCAAGCAGACAAGGATGATTTGCTTTTCTTGGCTGATAAAGGTGTAGATGTTTATGTTCAGGAGGTTCCAGAAGATAAAAAGCAATCAATAAGGGATGTGATTTAAAGTGCAAGTTACATTAATGGAAGGCATTTTAATTTCGGTTTTTACCGTACTGGCAGGAATTGATTTCTGGTTAGAGGGATTTTATATCTTTCGGCCAATGATTGTTTGTACTGTTACCGGATTGATACTTGGAGATTTACGTCTGGGGATCATTGCCGGTGGCTTGACTGAACTAGCTTTTGCTGGTCTAACGCCAGTAGGTGGAACTCAGCCACCTAATCCGGTATTAGCAGGTGTGATGACGGTTGTTTTAGCTTTTACAACCGGCAAGTCGGCAGCAGCTTCAATTGGTTTATCATTGCCATTTAGTATTTTAATGCAATATATAATTTTATTTTATTACTCAGCTTTCTCACTGTTTACCAAAAAGTTGGATGTTTATGCCAAAAATGCTGAAACCAAGAAATTTACTCGTTTAGCAATACTACCGACGTTGATTGTTGGTTTAACGTATGGAGTAGTAACTTTTCTTTGTGCTTATGGTGCTCAAGCTCCAATGAAAGATTTAGTAAATTCAATGCCAGTTTGGTTGAGCCATGGTTTTGAAATTGCTGGAAATATTTTGCCAGCTGTCGGTTTTGGTTTATTGCTCAAGAGTATGCTTAAAACAGAATTTGTTCCTTATTTATTATTAGGATTTGCGGCAGCTTGCTTTATCAAATTCAGTAATTTAATGCCAGTGGCAGTAATTGGCTTTTCATTGGCAATGATTGTTTACTATCGTGACAAAAAGGAAAAAGCTAATCAGAAAAAAATGCTAGAAAAAATCGACGAAAATAGCATGGGAGGGGATGGCAGCGATGGAATCTAAAGAAACTAAGAATCAGCGGGGAAAATTAACCCAACGTGATATTACCAAAATGGCTGTCCGCTCAATTTTTAACCAGTCGGCTTTCAACTATGAAAGAATGCAAGCTGATGGTTGGACAATGGCAATGTTGCCAGCTTTGAAAAAAATTTACCAGGAAGACAAAGCTGGTTTAGCTAAGGCAATGACTGCCAACTTGCAATTTATCAATACTAATAATTATGCTGCACCATTTTTAATGGGTTTAGAAGCCTCGCTTGAAGAAAATAATGAGAAACGCTCAACGATTGATGGGCTGCGGATTGCACTGTTTGGCCCGTTAGCTGGTATTGGTGATGCAATTACATGGTTTACAATTTTGCCGATTGTTGCCGGAATTACGGCTTCATTTGCTAAAAGTGGGAGCATTCTTGGACCGCTGATCTTCTTTATTGTTTATGTATTTATGTTCTTAGCAAGAATTCCGATTGCCCATATTGGTTATAATACTGGTTCACGAGCAATTACAAAAATTCGTGAAAATTCAGCAATTGTTTCCCGAGCTGCTGGCATTTTAGGATGTACGGTTATTGGTGGTTTGATTGCGACTTATGTACAAATTTCAGTTAAAACGAAAATCCACGTTGCGTCAGGCCACTCAATCTCAATTCAAACACAATTCTTCGATCGAATTTTTCCAAATATTTTGCCGCTCGGTTATACATTTTTATTATACTGGCTGCTTAAAAAGAAGAATACAAGTCCAATTTTATTAATTGTAATGACTTTCGTGTTAGCAATTTTCTTATCTTGGTTAGGGGTCTTGTAAAATGAAAATAGTTGTAACTGGTCATGGCGAATTTGCTGCTGGAATTAAATCGACTGTTGAATTGCTGTTAGGCCCAATTGAGGAGATTAAATACGTTAATTTTACTGCTGGAACAACTGAAAGTGACCTCGACAGTAAATTTAAAGCTATACTAGCAGATGGTGGCAAAACGGTGTTCTTCTGTGATCTTTTTGGTGGAACACCTTTTAAACGGTCTGTTGTTGTCAGTGATGGTAATAGTAATGCAGCGGTAGTTGCTGGTTGTAATATTGGAGCTTTAATTGAAGTGGGGATCCAGTTGAAAACTTATCCAGGTTCAGCTGCTGATATGGCGGCCCAATTAATTGAATTAAGCAAAGCTGGTACGCGTTCTTTTGTTAAGCAAGACATTACTTTGCAGCCAGATGATGATTTTTCAGATGGAATTTGAATTGAATATATGAAATGTTGTTTCTTATGAAATTGTGATAGTCGTTAAATTAGATAACAAGCAAACGGTCAAACTACCAAAGGCATATCTCGGTAGGTTGACCGTTATTTTGACAATTAAAGAAGGAAACCTTCAAAACAATTCAGAAAGTATAACTAATGCTCTTTTTGATGCAAAGTGTAAATAAAAGAAAAATTATTAAGTTAAAAATCTGCGAAAAATGTATCATAATGTTTGAAGCAAACTCAATATTTTCAATTAACAATTTTGAAATATTTAAACTGTGTTGCTGGTTATTCATGGGGAGATTTTTTTTAATAGATTTTCATTATAAAGAGCGATGAAAACACCAATTATTAAAATAATAGTTGCTAATTCAACCGATAATTGAAAACCGCTATAAAGCGAAGTGATTTTGCTAACACCAGTTGCGATTAATTTTTGCTCTTGGCCAGATAGTATGCCAACAAATAAGGGTGTACCTAACGCAGATCCTAATTGAATAAAGGTATTACTAATCGCGATGGCATCTGTTTGCTCTTCTGCGGTTAAAGTTACCAGCATATTCGATTGATTTGGCGCGAAAGAAAGTGAAATTCCAAAATATATCAAAATATCAATTAAAGTAATAATTAACGCAGATGTTAATGATGTCACACGGCTCATAACAGCTAAACCAATGACCATAATTATTAATCCACTGGGAATTAGTAGGGTGCCGCTAAATTTATCATATACTTTTCCAGCAACTAAAGTTAATAGACTGCATATAATGGTTGCCGGAAAGATGCGTAATGCTGTAGCAAGAGGGCTTAAATGTAGCCCATTCTCGAAAATCATTGGTAGTAAAATATTCATAGAAAATTGGATCATCTGCAACATAATCAATATAATAGTGCCCAGTAAAAACACTTTGTTACTTAATAGTTTTACATTGAGCATAGGAACATCTAACTTTAATTGTCGTTGATAAAACCAGAGTAGAGAGATAATACCAATGGCTAATAACAAATATTTTTCCCATTGAACCCCAGAACTATTAATAATACTTAGAAAATAAACAATTGTAACTAATCCTAGTGAAGAAAGAATAATGGACAAAACATCAATTGGTGCCTTTGCTTCTATATTCTTAATGGAGGTAGTCCACAATATACCACCTAAAATAGTTATTAAAATTATAGGCAATAAAAGCCAAAATTCCAACTAGCCAATTGTAACAGTTCACCTGAAATAATTGGGCCTAATGATGGACCAAACAAAATAACGCAGGTACAAACACCCATAATAAAGCCCTTTTTTTCGTTAGGGGTAATTTTTAAAGCTGTATTCATCATAATTGGAACTAGTAGCCCAGTATCAGTGGCTTGAAGCATTCTTGAACTTAACAAGCAAACAAAATTAGGAGATAATGCTGCAAAAAAAAGTTCCGAGAGCAAATAAGGTTAATGCACCGCAAAAAAGTTGGGTAGTGCTAAATCTGCGAATTAAAAAAGCAGATAGTGGAACCATCACAACAACCACAAGAATGTAACCTGTAGACAACCATTGAACTGTGGCAGCATTGACTTGAAATGAAGTCATCAATTTAGGCAATGCGACATTCAAAATAGTTTCGTTAAAAAGGGACAAAAAACCGCCTAAAAGTAAAACCGCTAATGTTAATTTGAAATTTCGTTTTTTAACCAACGAGAAGACCTCATTTCTTAAAAAGCTAATGTAGTTGGCGACTGCTAGTTAATTTTTCTTTCCAGACATAACTATATTTTTCTAATAGGTCTTGTACTTCTAGAGGCTTATGGCCGGTAAGCTTTTCAACATCATGCGAGATAACAGCCATTTGATTTTGCGCAATGCCTTTTTCATTTGTAACCATGTCATTTGTACAAAATGGAACAGGCGAACGAGAATAATCACCATCAGTAGTTTCTGGGATTCCAAGATTAGTCAAGTAATCATGAAATTCAGCATCATTCATTGCTTGATATTTAAAGGAGATTCCTGATTTTTGAGCAATCATTTCACAAATATCACGCTCACTGACAGGGGTTAAACTTGTAATGTCATAGTCTTGGTTATCTGTTCCTTTTCCTAGTAAAAGAGCAGCCGCTACTCTAGCACTGTCATCTTTTGCGATGAAAGTTGCTTTTCCTTCCCCTGCATTAGTTCCCCAGACATTATTACTCAACATAGCTAAAATAACAGAAACAGTGACGTAATTTTCCATGTAGAGATTATTACGCATAATATTATATTTAAGACCGCTAGATTTAATGTATTTTTCTGTTGGTCGATGATCTTCTAGGACGTATTGATGATATCCAGGACGATTGGCACCAACAAATGAAGTATATGTTAAATGGGAAACACCCGCTGCTTTAATGGCATCGATTACATTTTTATGTTGTGCAACTCGCTTAGGTCCGTTAATAATACTTGATACAAAGAAAATGCGATCGCCTCCAGTAAACGCAGCAATCATCCCATTTTTATCATTATAGTCAGCTTTACGTAATTCAACACCAGCATCAAGCCAGCGTTGTTGTTTTTCTGTAGGGATTCGTGAAGGGTCAGGTGCCGTAAAAATTAATTGGTCTCCAGAAACAGAATTTAACATATTCTCAGCTACGCGTCCACCTAATTGTCCATCTGCTCCAGTAACGATATATTTTATGTGTAATTCCACCTTTCAAAATAATGTTAAAAGATTAACAATCTTTCGCCATTATCATAACAGCGAAAAGTAGTACAGTGAAATCATTTATTGTGATAATATATAAATAAAGGTTATAAATAAAAGAAAGAAGTTGATTTGATGGAGTTTCATCAATTAGAATGCTTTGTTGTTTTAGCTGAGACACTTAACTTTTCAACAACAGCCAAAACGTTATTCATTTCACAACCAGCAGTTACAGCTCAAATCAATAAGTTAGAAAATGAAATTGGTTGTTTATTGTTTAATCGGAATACTAGAAATGTTCAACTTACAGCAGCTGGTGAAAAATTATATGCTAGTTCTAAAAATATTTTGGTGGATTTAAATAATATGATTATGATTACGCGGCATAGTGCCCAAGAATCAACACTAGACTTTACAATCGGATATGAAAACAACTTGTTAAACAACGAACTATTACCATTGATTATAAAAAAGTTTAACCAGAAATATCCACGAATCAATGTAATCTTAAAAATGACAAATTTTCGTGAAAAAAACAATTTATTTGAAAGCAATCAAGTTGATGTCTTATTTACGATTCGAGACTTTACTACTACCAAAAGAAAAGATAATTTTATTGAACTCTATCGTGGTAAATTTGTTTGTACAGTTTCTTTAAAATCAAAACTTAAAACTCTTTCAGAAATATCTGCTAGTCAATTAAAAAAGCAAACATTAATACTATTAAACCCTATTACAGCGCCACCTGAAATGAACCTTTTTGAAAGGATATTAATGAAAGAAAATCCGCAAATACCAATAATTTTTTCAGATAATCAAATTAGTGGATTAATTATGACAAAAAGCAATTTGGGTGTTGCAATTATGCCGGATTTTATTGCTGGCAATGATCCCGAGGTTGCTATAATTCCCTATAAAAGCCCAAAATACGTTTCTTTTGGATTACTAAAAAATACAGCTAATTCTAGTGAGAATGAATCAATCAGTTATTTTGAAAAAGTCAGTAAAGAAGTTTATGGTGAATACATTAAGGAAAGGCAATTCAAATTAATGATGTAGAGAAATGAATTACTGAAAGTTATGTTATGCGACTAAAGTATATTTTCGATACTTGGTCGGGTACATACTTTTGTTTTAGCAAAATTTGCAGGTCATGGATCGTATTAATTAATATAATCCATTGAAGTTGAACCCACAAATATCTAAAACAACTTTTGCGGCAAAAGAGGAGGGATTTTCAGTTCAACTTTGTCCATTACTATTAATTTTGTGTGAGACTTTGTATGGGGGAGCTTCCTATATAAAATTAAGTTTTTGAATATTTTCATAAAGATATAATTTCACAAAAAAATGCAGTATGATACATAGCACTTACAGGTTGTGACGAGGTGACTTGAAATTCTTGAATTTCTAAATTTCAAAAAATACAGTAAAAAAAGATAATGTATCGTCTTGTATATCAGTCAAGAATTGAGTAGAGTTAGTTAATAAATAAGATAATAGCGACAATTAGTTTAACAGGAGAATTAATTATGAAAAATTGGCAAAGCCTTTTTGCAGACCGTATTTTAACGCGCGGTAAAACGTATTTTAAACAAGGAAGAGTAAAAAATGTGCATTATAACAAGCAGCAACAGGCTTGGACAGCTACGGTTGAAGGTCGCCATCCTTATCATGTTCATATTGGTTTAGATAATCGTGGTGAATTTGTTAATTTAATCTGTTCCTGTCCATATGCAAAGCAGGGTACTCCTTGTAAGCATTTGGCAGCTGTTTTTAATGCTCTGACGGTTGGTAAGTTATTAACCCAGCAACAAAATGCTGCCCCGACACCAACCTATAAATTTCTGACAAAATTAAAATATCAAGTCGATCAAAAAATTACGGATGATTATTATTTTGATTTAAGAAAAATCTTAGCTAAGGTTGATATTAATGATGAAATTTTTCAAAAGGGACTCGATATTGCAAAAGAAAATGGTTTTGTTCCAAAATATTTAGCATTACGTTATGATCGAAATTCTGAGTATAGCCAATATCCACCAGTATATGAACAAGTTATTGACGTTAGAGGTGCTACTCTGGCTGACAAACAGGCTTATTTATCCCTAAAACGTGATCGGATAGTCAGTGTTGGCTGTCAGATTTGTTTTCGATCAGGTGAATTTTGTGGACATACAACTATTTTATTACTGAAACTAGTTGATGAAATAATTAAAAATAATCCAGGCGACTTTACTGATTATTCAGGATTATCGCTGCTGAATAATTGGGAAGAGGCGAAAGCTAAGCAAAGTCAAAATGAACTGACTGTTGCAAATCAACAGCAATCAATTTCTTTGTGTCCTGAAATAGTTTTATTCGATGATGGCATATTGGCATTGCGGCTGAAGATCAGTGAAACTGGAAAACGCTTTTTCCAAGTCAGAAATTTAATACAATTGTTACAAGACTTCGATCGCCAAGCAACAATTCGCTTAGGAAAAAAACAACGCCTTTCGTTGCAGACTGCTAATCTAACACCAGATTCGTTGCCAATTTACGAATTTTTGCAGCACAATTTGGCTCCCTTGATTGATTTACAAACCGGATTTCAGCAAGCCTATTTTGAAAATCAGTTTACCAACTCATCATTTGGGTTACCAGGATATGGTTCGAGTGCCTTATTGTTGGGACCGGCAGCACTTGATGAGTTTTTTGAAAAATATATTGGTCAGAGAATAAATTTTATTGATGAATATACCAAAGAGACAATTGACTTAGAGTTGAGCGATGGTCAATTAGATTTAATAATTAATTTGAAGAAGTATTATGATAATAACAAAAATTTTCAGGGCTTAAAAGTTGAGTCGGAATTACCCGAATTATATTTTGGCAAAAAAACAGCTTATTATACAACAACTGACTTTTTTTACCGAACGAATTTACCGCAGGAAAGCCCGATTAGAGCACTTTTAAATAATAATGAATCAAAAAGTAAGCTTGATGCCATAATTGGTAAACAGAACTTAGCCGAGTTTTACTACCAGCAACTTCCTGATTGGGAAAAAGATCCTAATATAACGGTAAATCAGCCCAAGCTAACGGCTGCCGAATTACCTACTGAAGAAACTTTTACCTTTTTGCTTGACCAGACAAAACAATATCTAACTTGTCAAGTCATGGTTAATAAAAATGGCCATACAAAAAATTTGCTGGATCAGCTGGCTTTGCAATTTGGTCAAAATGGCCGTGAAAAGAGAATTGAAATAGATTTATTGGGCTTTTTTGACCAAGTTGATCAAGAAAAGTCAGTTTACCAAGTAGAACTTTCAGATGAACGCTTGTTTCAACTGTTAACGAAAATAATTCCTAGGTTGCAGACACATGGGATAGTTAAAGTTTCAGCTGCCCTCAAGAAAGTTTCTATCGTATCTGCGCCAAAAGTTTCGGTTGGTGTCAAATTACAAGGAAATTTGCTGGATTTGCAATTCAACAGTCAAGACTTTTCAGCTGCCGAACTACAACAACTTTTTCAACAATATCAGCTTAAAAAGAAATTTTATCGCCTGCCGAATGGTAATTTAGTGAATTTGAACCAAGGTAATCTGGCAGAAATCGATCAATTACAACATAATTTGCAGTTGCCGGCTAAGGAACTATTTATAAGTGACCAGCAACTAGGAGCCAATCGAGCATTCTTCTTGGATCAGTATTTAAAGAGTAATCAAGTTAACTTGGATTTAAAAGTAGACGAGCAATTTGAACAATTAGTCAAACAGTTTGAAAAAGTTGAGCAACAAAAGTTTGATTTGCCGACTGATTTACAAGCAACATTAAGAAACTACCAAAAAGCCGGCTATCAATGGTTACGTCTGTTGACAGCAAGTCATTTTAGCGGAATTTTAGCAGATGAGATGGGTTTAGGTAAAACTTTACAGATCATTGCGCTATTATTAGCAAATCGCACGGAAGGTTTCATTAAGCAACCGAGTTCACTGATTGTTACGCCGGCCTCCTTGATTTATAACTGGCAGGCAGAATTCAATAAATTTGCCCCACAATTAAAAGTTGTTTTGATTGCAGGTACCCAAAAACAGCGTCAACAGCAACTGCAAGCTGTAACAGCAACTAAGCCAGATATTATAATTACTTCTTATGATTTGTTGAAGCGTGATTTAGAAGTGTATCAAGGTTTGAATTTTGCTTTTGAAATCATTGATGAAGCCCAGTATATCAAAAATCCACGGACTGCAGCAGCTAAAGCGGTTAAACAGCTCCAAAGTCAGGTTCGGTTTGCTTTGACTGGTACACCGATTGAAAATGGGTTAAGTGAGCTATGGAGTATCTTTGATTTCTTAATGCCAGGATTTTTAGGAACTTATCATGATTTTCGCAGCAACTATGAAAATCCAATTATTAAAGACCAACAACAATCAGTTCAGCAAAGGCTAAATCAGCTAGTTTCACCATTTATTTTGCGGCGGTTAAAGCAACAGGTGCTTAAGGATTTACCGGAAAAAACGGAGCAGGTTTATCTAGTTGAAATGGAGAAGAAGCAACGAACTTTGTATCAAGCTCAAACTAGCTCGCTGAAAAAGCAAGTTGAACAGCAAAGTGAACAAGAATTTAACCAAAGTAAGATTGAAATTCTTGCAGGTTTGACTAAATTGCGGGAAATTTGTTGTGATCCGGCATTAGTTTTCACGAACTACCAACAAATATCAGCCAAACGCCAAGCGTGTTTAGATTTAGTTCAGCAGGCTGTCAGTGATGGTCATAAGATTTTAATTTTTTCACAATTTGTTTCACTGTTGAAAATGTTGGCAAAAGATTTGCAGACAGCTGGATTTGAGTTTTATGAAATTTTTGGCAGTACCGCAAAAAAACAACGGATTGTCTTAGCCGAGAAGTTTAATCAGGATCAAGTTCCAGTCTTTTTGATTTCGTTAAAAGCTGGGGGGACCGGGTTGAACTTGACCGGAGCGGATGTTGTGATTCATTTTGACCCGTGGTGGAATAGTGCTGCTCAAAGTCAGGCAACTGATCGGGCACATCGAATTGGTCAGCAAAATAAAGTTAATGTTTATTCTTTAATTAGTAAGGATAGTATTGAGGAAAAAGTACTCCAATTGCAACAAGCAAAACAAAAATTAGCAGATAATTTATTGAATAATGAAAAAGTTACCAGTGGTAAATTAACTAAGGAAGATTTGTTGCAGATTTTGGAGTAACAAGTTTTGTTATTTAGATTCTTAAATTTCTAGATTGGTGATTGATTACTTGAAAGGATATTTGTAATTAAAGATAGCAAAAGCCAGTAATTATCAAGTAATCAAACAACCACAAAAAACTGTTCATAAGTTAAAATTGAACAGTTTTTTTGTTAATAGTTTAAAATTTGAGTGTACAAATAAAAAATTCATATACGAAAAATGAAGGGAGTTGTTGATGGCACTTACGCAATTTAGGATATAATTAATATTTAGTTTACAACCCAGCTGTTTTTGCTTTTATTTAAATTAAAAAGGAGCTATATCATGGAAGAACTTACAGATTCACAAATCAACAAACCTGAAATTAGTTTTGCTGGTTTTTCAAAATGGTATGAAGAAAATAAATCAGATTTATTGAAAGAAGCTAATAAGTGGAAAAAGCAAAATGAAAAATTAACTTCAGAGTTTTTAACAGAGTGGCCACTTGAACGATTAAGAACATTAAAGATTGATGAATATGTAATTGGTAAGGGATCACAAAACAAATCTTTTTGTCATGAAATAGAAAATGGAAAGTATGCAAAAATGTATCTTGGAATAGGAGGAGGAAATGCTGGCAAGTTTGGAATTTATTGGAGTAAAAAAGCCCAAACTTATTATGATCAAAATAACCGAGCTATTCCAGCGGATGAATTAGATGAAAAATTTACGCTGCTTAAAAAAGATTTATTTTTGATTATTAAGAAGGGTATAAGTTCGGAGTTTTCTGATGATGTATTCAATAGTTCTATTCGAGCAAATTCGTTTTTCAATCGCTCAGCGCTAGTAACAAAATTACTTTGTGCTTATTCTAAAAAAGAGATTTTTTCTGGAATTAATATGAATAAAGGCAAAGATCTTAGAGAATTGTGGGATAAGCTGGTTAAGCTAAATACCAATGGGTGGGTGTATAAACAAAATTTTGACATAACAGCAGCTATTTCAAATAAGTATCCTGAGTTAGACGGAAGCTTACTGAGCAGGATTCTTTGGCAATATCGAAATGCCGTACTTACCAGCTGAAGATACTAACAAAAGTAAATTAAGTGCTGATGAGAAAGAAAAAGAGAATATGATTACATATAAAAACGAATATTCAACAGTAGTATTAAACGAAAAAAATGTTATTTTCCATGGTGCACCCGGTACCGGTAAAACATACTTAGCAAACCAAATCGCAGCTGATATTGTTTCGGAAGGTCGAACAACTAATGTAGCCAAATTAACCAGTGAACAAAAACAAAGAATTGGTTTTGTTCAGTTTCATCCCAGCTACGATTATACAGATTTTGTTGAAGGGTTAAGACCAGCAACTTCCGATGATGGCGTGGTTAACTTTTACTTGAAATCAGGCAGTTTTATGTCTTTTGTCGAAAAAGCAAAGGCAGCTAAATTAGTTAAGGGACAAGATAATTTTGAGGAAGCTTGGCAAAAATTCTTTTCTGAAGTAACGGATCAAGGGATTACCGGTACTGGTTATAACGAATTAAAAACTTTAACGGGAAAACCAATCAAAAATCTCGTTTCTTATGATCGAAATGGGGTGCAGGTTGTATACCCAGATAAGACAAAGATGTATTGGAATCATGATCAAATTTATAGGGTATATTGTGGGTTACCGGGAGTACCTAAAGGTGGTTTAGATTCATATCGAAAAGCTGTTGTGTCTCACTTGAAAGCTGAATTTGGACTTAAGCCTTATAAACCGGCAGTTGTTTCAGAATCGAATGAGAAGAAGTATGTTTTTATTATTGATGAAATAAATCGTGGCGAGATTTCTAAAATATTTGGTGAACTTTTCTTTTCAATAGATCCGGAATATCGTGATAATAAAGAAGGAGTTTTCACACAATATGCTAACCTTCACAAAAATACTGAAGAAAAGTTTTATATTCCAGGCAATGTTTATATCATTGGAACTATGAATGATATTGACCGTTCAGTTGACACTTTTGACTTTGCAATGCGACGTCGTTTTACATTCATTGAAATAACTGCTGAAGAATCAGCCGAAAACATGAATCTTAATGCTGAAGTCAAGGAACAAATGAAACGGCTTAATGAAGCTATTATTAAAGAAGGCAGATTAACAACAGATTACCAAATTGGAGCAAGCTACTTTAAAAATTTGGTTACACCAGAAATTACTAAAGAGGATGCTCCGTTATGGAATAACAAACTTTATCCTTTACTAAAAGATTATTTTCGTGGTGAACGTGAAGCTAAAAGTAAATTAGACAAAATTAGTAAGAGTTATTTTTCAAAAAACAAGGAGGGCTGATTTTATGAGTTCTTTTAAGTTGGAAGATAATTCAAATATTGAGGGACTTGAATCCCATTCAATTGTTACTCAGTTGGCAAACAAAGATCTAGCTACTTTGGATAAGGAAAATTTTATTGTTTTTCCTCAACAGTTAAAAGATTCTGATGATTTGGATCGAGATAACTATATTTTTCAACAAAAAAACGGCAAGACGCGAACTTGCAATGTTGTGGGCATTATTAGTAATGATCAGGATGAATTCCATATTAATTCAAGATTTAGTAAAAATGATCAGCAAAATTACTTTTTACGTTACATGATACAGCAGGTTTTGAATTATAATGTAATAAATAACCAATTGAATCAGTCACAAGAGATGTCTTATTACGATTTATTGGTGTTTTTATTTCCTTATTATTTAAATAAAGCTCTGGCGAAAGGTGTTTATAAAGAATATGTGCAGCGAAAATATAACGACGCTAACATTAAAGGCCCAATAGATATTGCTGGTCAAATTAAAAATAACATTCCTTTTGTTGGTAAAGTAGCCTATAGAACACGTGAATTTAGTTACGATAACAACATTACAGAATTAATTCGCCATACGATTGAGAAAATTCAACTGAAATACAATTTTTTGCTTTTAGGCAGTGAAATTACTAAAGAAAATGCTAGGATCATCCATCAAATCACAAATTCATATTCACGAAGGGAGAGAGAAAATGTTGTTCAGAATAATATTTTAAATTCTGTGAAATATGGATATTTTAAAGAGTATGCTGAATTACAGCGATTATGTATTCAAATACTTACTGAAGAGAAAATCGGATTTGGAGATGATGAAAGTCAAGTTTATGGAATTATCATTGATGTAGCTTGGCTTTGGGAAGAGTACATTTGTAAAATTACTGGTTGGAAACATTATGGTCGAAAAGAGGGGTTGGCAACTAAAAATCTTTTTCAAAAATTAGGTATAGAAAATCAACAACATCGGTATCCTGACTTCGAAGATCATGGTATACCAATCGACACGAAATACAAAAAAAATATAGATAAGCAAAATGACTATAATCAGTTAGCTACCTATATTCACATCATGAAAGCGAACAAAGGTATTTTTCTGCAACCAACTGACAATTCAGATAGACAGGGATTAGATTTGCTTGGTGAGCTATATGGCGGCGGAGAAATGTTTAGCTACAAATTTTTTGTGCCTCAAAAATATAAAGACTATCCAGATTTTAAAAACCAAATTAAGGAGATTGAAAATAAATTAAAGGTATTGGACTTCAATCAAGTGGGCTAACCAGAAAATGAGTTTAATAATCAATAAATCAAGTGTATAAATAATGAATAAGAATTATGCTACTATATAATTGGATAAGAAAAATTTTTCCAATAAATTAAACTTAATTTTCAAATGATTACTTAAGAAAATAGGATATTTCTAAAATTAATTAAATCTCTAGGCTTAGGTTTTTTGAATATAGTAAAAATTTTCGATCGTAGAGTATTATTGGAGAGGTATTTTATTTTGAAATAAATCAAGTTGAATTATATTGTTGTTTGAGGAAATCTAAATAGTAATTTTGTCAATTCTGATAAAACAGTATAGTAATTTTTGATAGCTTCTTTTTGTAAAGTAAAGAAAATTCAGTTATAAATGAACTAAGTGGGTGAATTAGAAATTGACTATCAAATTAGATGATGTAGCTAAGCTAGCTGGAGTTTCCAAAACAACTGTTTCAAGGGTTTTAAACAATCGAGGCTATCTAAGTGAAGAAACAAAGAAAAAAGTTAATAAAGCAATGAAAGAGTTAAACTATCAACCTAATGCTGTAGCACGACAGCTTTTTAGAAAAAAAACTAATTTAGTTGGATTAATTTTTCCAACAGTTGACAATCCTTTTTTTGGTGAACTAGTAGCAGAATTGGAACCAAGGTTATTTAAAGCAGGTTTTAAAGTTTTTATCGGCAACTCGATGAATGATCCCGAAAAAGAAAAAGCTTATTTAAGGGAGTTAATTTCAAATCAAGTTGATGGATTAATTGTTGGTGCACATAATTATAATATTGATGAATATATGAATACAAATTTGCCAATTGTTGCAATAGACCGAATTATAAACAAGGATATTCCAGTTATTTCGTCTGATAATTATCAGGGCGGGAAATTAGCAACAGAGTTATTAATTAAAAGAGGAGCAAAGTTTATTGTGATCACAGATGGGCCCTTAAGTCTACAGACACCAGCCCATAAGAGACGTCAAGCTTATAAAGATGTTATGAAAGCACACGGTTTGGAACCGCGAACCTTTTTAATAAATTTCAGCTGGAGTATTGAAAAAAAGAAACGATCCATTGAAAAGATGTTTCAAAAGTTCCCTACAATGGATGGAGTCTTTGCAACAAATGATATTGATGCTGCAATGGTTTGGCAAACCGCTGAGGAACTAGGGATCGAGGTTCCAGCTGATTTAAAAATTATTGGATATGATAGTGCCCATTCTACAAGACTATTGTTACCCAAATTAACCACTATCGAACAACCAATTTCAGCAATGGCGGAGGCGGCAGTACATACTCTATTGCAAAGAATTTCCGGTGAAAATATAATATGTGAACAAGTCTTGCCTGTTAGAGTTTGGCATGGACGTTCAGTTTGACTTATTTATGATAACCGGTTGACACAATCTGATACTTGATTATAATATAAATAGAAAGCGTTTTCTAAGAGTGTCAACCGGTTGACACTAAAATTTTGTGAGGAGGATCAACAATGGAAGTAAATCAGTTTAAGGTGATTCCAGTTACTAATCATAGGTATCGATTAAAGTACCATTTTTCTGCACCATCAGGCTGGATGAATGATCCAAATGGTCTTGCTTATTTTAAGGGATTTTATCATGTTTTCTATCAATATTATCCCTATGATTCATCTTGGGGTCCTATGCATTGGGGACACGCGCGTAGCAAAGACTTATTACATTGGGAAAATTTGCCAGTTGCGTTAGTTCCAGGAGATATTGAAGATGAGGATGGTTGCTTTTCTGGCAGTGCAATTGTAAAGGACAATAAATTATTTCTAATTTACACTGGTCATCACTACTACGATAAAAATGATCAAGATAATTTTTGGCAAAATCAAAATATTGCAATTAGTGAAGATGGAATACATTTCAAAAAATATGAAAAGAATCCTGTTATTTCAAATCCCCCAAGTGATAACACTCAGCATTTTCGCGATCCTAAGGTATGGGAACATGATGGCATTTATTATTTGATTGTTGGAAGTCAAAATAGTGAGAAATTAGGTCGAATACTATTATACAAATCAAAAGATTTACTAAATTGGCAATACAATGGAGTAGTTACTGTTGCTAAAAATATTAAAAACGATGGGTTTATGTGGGAATGTCCAGATCTATTTCGTTTGAATGGAAGAGATATCTTACTTTTCTCACCTCAAGGTATTGAGAGGCAAAAAAATAGATTCTTGAATTTGTATCAGACAGGTTATTTTATTGGAAAATTTAATTATCTCAACAGCCAATTAAAACATGGCTCTTTTGAGGAACTTGACAAAGGTCATGATTTTTATGCTACTCAAACATTTATTGCTCCAGATGGTCGACGTATTTTATTTGGTTGGATGGATATGTGGGAAGCTTCAATGCCTGAAAAAAGAGATGGTTGGGCAGGTGCTTTAACTTTGCCACGAGAATTAATTTTGCATGATAGTAAAATTTATATGTTACCAGTTAGCGAAACTAAATCGCTCAGAAGGAAAAAGGTACTGGATCAGTCTTTAAGTGTGTCTGATACTAAATTAGACTTGTCAAATACTAAACATCTAGAAATAAATTTACAAGCGAATTTTGAAGAATGGCTTGGTAGTTATTTTGAGGTATATTTAAAAACAACGGACGACAAGGAAATGTCATTGACTTTTAATACGAAGACCTGTTTATTAACTCTGTTTCGAAGTGGTCCAGATCCGTATCGTTATGGTAAAACACTTCAAAACAAAAAAATAAAAATTAGGATATTTATTGATACAAGTTCAGTTGAATTTTTTATTAATGATGGAGAGGTTGTTTTTTCTGAAAGATTTTATTATGAAGGAAAAATGAATATTAATCTTTGTGCAAATGAACAAATTACAGTTAATTCGCAAATTTATGATCTGAAATAATGAATCGAGAAGGAAGAGGTTTTTATGAGCAAAATAAAGAAAGCGCTATCTAATCCGTTTTATTTGAATAATTCAATTATGATTTTGTTGTTCTTTGTTTCCTGGGGAATTTGGTGGTCTTTTTTTCAAATTTGGTTAACTAATTCTTTAGGTTTTTCTGGTTCACAAGTTGGGACAATTTACTCTTTTGACTCGGCAATTACTTTAATTTTGATGCTTGTTTATGGCACATTACAAGATAAATTAGGCCGTAAAAAGAATTTATTAATTTTTTGTACAGTACTTGAAATCTTCCTTGGACCTTTTTTTACATGGATTTATGTTCCAATGTTAAAAGCAAGTTTTTTCGCAGGTGCTTTATTAGGATCGATATATCTTTCAGCAGCTTTTTTGGCAGCTTCACCAACGTTTGAAGCGCTAATTGAACGGATGAGTCGTCGTTTTAACTTTGAATATGGACAAGCTCGAGCTTGGGGGTCTTTTGGTTACGCAGTTGCTGCTCTTATTGCGGGATATCTATTTACGATAAATCCATATTTACTTTTTTGGATTGGTTCATTAATTGCTGTAGTTTTGTTTTTAGTTTTACTATTTTTGAATCCTGAAAAAAATCCGGTTAACCATAAATTTGAAAACAAAACAGAGAATATGCATGAAAAGAATACACCGTCAATTAAAGATATTTTGAGCGTTTTTAAAATGTGGGACGTTTGGAAAATTATTATTTTTATTATTTTTAGCTGGACATTTTATACTGTATTTGATCAGCAGATGTTCCCAGAGTTCTTCACAAAGTTTTTTTCTACATCTGCAGTTGGAGAACAAGCTTATGGTATTTTAAATTCAATCGAAGTCTTTTTGGAATCAATTATGATGGGCCTAGTTCCGATATTGATGAAAAAAATTGGTGTTAGGAAAACGCTCTTGCTTGGAATTGCAATTATGGTAATTAGAATTGGAGGTTGTGGTTTAGTAACAAATCCAGTAGGTGTTTCGTTTATTAAATTATTGCATGCACCTGAAACAGCTATTTTTATCCTGGCAATGTTTCGTTACTTTACTCTTCATTTCGATACTCGAGTTTCAGCGACACTTTACATGGTTGGCTTTCAGATAGCTGCTCAAGTTGGTCAAATAGTTTTTTCTACACCATTTGGGGCATTGCATGATAGGATCGGATATAATAAGACATTTTTGATTATTTCTTTAATTGTTTTGTTGGCAGGTATTTATGCCTTCTTTATTATTAAAAAAGATGATCAAGATGTTAATGGACAACCCTTAGCATAAATAGTTCCAACTGCGATACATTGAAAAAAAAAAACGAGCTTCGAAACCGGATTAACATTCTGTTTTGAAGCTCGTTTATTTTTTACGATTAAGCAGTGATTATCAAGGTGGGGTGCAACAATAATTATTGAGTAACTTGAAAATAGTCATTACGTATCCTTTACTCAAAAACAGCCAAACATTTACAGCAATTACACAACTTCATTACTTTGTTATCTTACAATTTAATTGTGTTAAAGATAATTTTAGGAGGAAGTAGAATGGTTAAACGTGGGAAGTTTTGGGTTACGGTAGCAGTGATTGCTGTTATGGGAGTGCTAGGTGGTTGTGCTAATAATAGTGCCTCAGGAAGTTCGGATAACTGGAATACAATTGTAAAACAAGCAAAAAAAGAAGGAAAAGTTGTTTCTGTTGGTATGCCAGATACTTGGGCTAACTGGATAGAAACTTGGAATGATTTAAAAAGTCAATATAGCATTGCACATACTGATACTGATATGTCTAGCGCTCAGGAATTGCAAAAATTTAAATCTGCCGGCAAAACTTCTTCATCTCCTGATATCGGTGATATTGGTTTAAACGTTGCGCCGACAGCTGTTAAAGAAAATTTGCTGACAGCATATAAAACTAAATACTGGAAAGACATCCCGAGCTGGGCTAAGGATAAGAAAGGTTATTATTCGGCTGGTTATACCGGTTCAATCGTTTTTGTTACTGATACTAAAAACGTTAAGGCATCTGATGCTCCTAAATCGTGGAGTCAACTAGCCTCTGGCAAATATAAAGTTGCAATTGGCGATGTCTCAACCGAGGCCCAAGCACAATATTCAGTTTTAGCAGCAGCATATGCTAATGGAGGCAGCGAGAGTAATTTGACTCCAGGATTAAATTATTTTGAGAAAATTCAAAAACAAAATCGGCTTTCAACGGTTGATACGACAATTCAAAATCTTCAGAAAGGTGAAATTCAAGTTGCTGTTATGTGGGACTTTAATGCTTTAAACTACGCACATCAGATTGGCTCAAAACGTTTTAAGATTACTGTTCCGAGTGATGGTACAATCCGCAGCGGATATACTGAAGTAATTAACAAGAATGCCGCTCATCCATATGCGGCTAAATTAGCGCGAGCTTATATTCTTTCTGATAAAGGTCAGATCAACCTGGCAAAAGGCTATGCGCGACCAATTAGGACAAACGTAAAGTTACCAGCTTCAGTAAAAAGCAAATTATTACCTTCCAGTGACTATAAAAAAGTTTATCATGTCAAAAATAATACTAAATGGAATCAAGAAACTTTAAAACTAGGTCAGGAATGGAAAACAAAAGTGCTGGGAGCTAATTAACTAATGTCGAATCGTTTAAAAATTTTTTTACCATTTGGAATACTGGTTGTATTGGTTTTGCTCATTCCAGTTTGTGTCATGTTTGCAGCTGGTTTCCAATCAGTTTCAGGAAATTTCAGTTTAATAAATTATCAACAAATACTTACCAACAGTTACTATCGTGAAGCTATTACTAATAGTTTGCAGATTTCATTGGTTACTTCGCTTTTTTCAATTTTAGTGGCACTTTTTGGAGCCTGGTCTTTGACTAGATTAACTACTGGTGCAAAGAATATCTTACTTACGGTATTTAATATGTCTTCTAGTTTTGCAGGAGTTCCACTGGCTTTTTCATTAATAATTTTATTTGGTAACGCGGGTGTCTGGAAAGCTATTTCCACTGCAATAGGTTGGCATGTTGGAGCAAGCATCTATTCTATTACCGGAATGACATTTGCGTATACATTTTTTGAAATCCCATTAGGAATTATGTTTTTGTTTCCAGTATTATCTAGTTTAAATCACGAATGGCTTGAGGTATCGAATGTTTTAGGAGCGAGTAAATTTTTCTTTTTGCAAAAAGTAATTTTGCCCGTGGTTTTACCTAACATTGTCCAAGTTTTTATTTTGTTGTTTGCTAATGCAATGGGGACTTATGAAACGGCTTATGCTTTAGTTGGTGATAACTTGGTTTCAATTCCAACTTTGATTGGTTCTTTAATAAATGGTGAAATAGTCGCTAATGTTCCACTGGCTTGTGCCTTCGCAACAGTTTTCGCAGTTGTAATGGCATTAATTGTTTGGGTTGGTAATCGCCTAACTAGAAATCAGAAAGAAGGATAAGTTTGGTCTCCAAAAAGGAAAAAATAGCAGCTCGTTTTATTATGACTGTGTTAATTATTTATTTAATCGCCCCGATTATTGCAACTATCATTTATTCCTTTTCTACGGTCTGGGTAAAAACGATTTTACCAGAAGGAATTACTATTAAATGGTATTTGCAGTTAGTTTCTAATGGTGATTTTGGAACAGCCTTATTGCGTTCGTTGTTATTAGGTGTATTGACAACACTAATTTCGTTGGCTTGTTTTTTACCCGTGGTGTTTTATGCAAATGTTTATAATCCCAAAATAAAATCTAAGTTACATTTTATAACGGTTTTACCGTTTACAATTCCTGGAATTATCTTAGTGACAGGATTAATCAGAGTTTATTCGGCAATTCCAGTTCCAAAATTATTAATTTTAATTTTAGCAATATCCTTGCTGAGTTTACCATTGACCTATCAGTCACTGGACAATGCTTTTATTGCGAGAAATTTTCGCGCAATGTTTGAACAGGCTCTAGTTTTAGGAGATCGTCCAGTTGAAGCATTTTTAAAAGTCATTGTACCGAATATCCGAGTTGGAATTTTTATTTCAATGTTATTAACATTCACCAGCGCTTTTGGCGAGTATGTTTTGACTAATCTCTTATTAGGTGGAAATTTTGAAACTTTAAAGGTGTACATGTATCGATTGATGCAAAGTAACGGGCAAGCAAGTAGTGTTTTAACAACCATTTATTTTTTGTTTTTGATTCTTGTTTCAACTATTATGATTTTCTCAATGAAACATTATTGGGGAAAAAAGAGTTTATCGAAGAAAGGCTAATAAATTATGAGTTCATCATTTTTGCGAGTTGAGAATTTAGGGATAAGTTTGTCAGGTGCATCCATCATTCAAGGAATGTCTTTTAATATTAAGCCCAACGCTCTAACAACATTTCTTGGACCGAGTGGTAGTGGAAAAACAACAGTATTACGTGCAATTGCCGGTCTGAATCAAAACGTTTCAGGTCAGATTTTCTTAGAAGGAAGAGAGATTCAAACTTTGCCAGCAAATCAGCGCGATATTGGGATGGTATTTCAATCTTATGCATTATTTCCGAACATGACGGTTTTTGATAATATTGCCTACGGTTTGCGAGTAAAGAAAAAATCAAACAAAGAAATCGAGCAAAAAGTAGCTGTAATGTTGGAAACAGTTGGCTTAGCAGATAAAAAAATGGCATATCCAGATAATTTATCAGGTGGACAGCAGCAAAGGGTGGCAATCGCACGTTCAATGATTTTGCATCCTAAGTTATTGTTGCTTGATGAACCTCTAAGTGCTTTGGATGCCAAAATCAGAATTGAATTGCGAAATCAAATTCGTCGCTATCAGCAAGAGTTTGGAATTACGATGTTGTTCGTAACCCATGATCAAGCTGAGGCAATGGCGATCTCAGATGACATTATCGTAATGGATCAAGGAAAAGTGCAACAACAAGGTTCACCAATGGAAATATATGCCAAACCTAAAAATAACTTTATTGCAAAATTTATTGGAAATCATAACTTACTAACAGGTTCGGAGATTAAGCAATTGGGTTTCAAAACAATTATGGATCAAACGGTTCAGGTACAGGATAGTTATATAATTCGACCGGAAATATTCGAACAGCGGCCTTCAAGTAATGGAAGTTTTATGGAAATTTCTGGGAAATTGTCACAGAGGTCGGTTCTGGGTGATCGGCTACAATATGTTTTTGACACAGCAAAGCATATACCTTTAAAAATTGAATTCTTAAATCAAACTTTACCTTTAGAATTGAACCGGCCTTTGAAGTTATATTTAAATGAATCTGCAATTCAAAAAGTTGGTGATTAATTTTGTTGACACAAATTGAGTTAAATAAAATTGACCGTAAAACATGGAGCGGTCATAATCATACCGAGTTCTGTCCCCATGGATCTGGCGAGAATACTGAGTTATATATTCAAAAAGCAATAGCAGCTGGGTTCAAGACCTATTCAATTACTGAACATTTTCCATTGCCACCGGCGTTTTACAAAGCTGTAGATCCGGATGGTTCTCGACATGCAATTTATACGGCCGCAATGTCACTGCAGGAATTGCCGAACTATTTTCGAAAAATGCAATTTTTGAAACAAAAGTATCAACAACAGATTCGCATTTTAGTTGGTTTTGAATTCGATTATTTTGCTCAGTTTCGTGACTGGACTGCTGAGCAACTTAGATGTTACCAGCATCAAATTGATGAGGGTATTTTATCAGTTCATTTTCTACCTACTAAAGCAGGTTTACGTGCAGTTGACGAAAGTGCAGTGGATTTTAAAACTGGTGTTTTAAATGAATTTGGTTCGCCATTAAATGTTGCTAAAGCTTATTTAGCCACGATTAAACAGGCAATAGATTGGGATATACCATACAAGCCAAATCGTTATGGACATCTGATGCTTTACCGAAAATGGCGAAATTCATTTTCGAGTCAGACCATTTGGCATGATCGAACCACAGTGCTGCAAATGCAGGAAATTTTAGAAGAAATTTTAAAAACTGGAGGATTTTTGGATTGCAATTGTGCTGGCCTGTTTCGATTAACTCAAACTGAGTTAAGTCCAACAAGTGATTGGCTTTTTAAAGCTCAAGTTAAGGTAATACCATTAGTCTTTGGCGCTGATGCACATCAAGTTGCATCAGTAGCCCAAGGTTATAATACTTATTTAGAAAGCAAGTATTATTTTGGAAAGAAGGCAAAGTTGACCTATGCAACTAAGACTAAACTCAAATGAAACATTTAAAATTTGTCAATTGACGGATATCCATTTAGGAGCATCTCCGTTAATTGGCAAAAGTCAACAAACATTAGCAGCCTTGGAAAAATTTCTATCTGTCAATTCTTTTAATCTAATTATGATTACTGGTGATTTAATCTGGGGGAAACTTGTTAAAGATCCCCAAGCAGTTTTGTATAAACTGTATGATTTGTTAAATAAATTTGAAGTTCCTGTAGCGGTTACTTATGGCAATCATGATACAGAAGGAAAATTCAATCGACAAAATTTACGTAATCTAGAAAGTCATTTGATTTTCCCAGCCGATAAACATCATTCATTTATTACAGCTGATAGAGAGAATTATACACTTGAAGTTTTTCGCGATAATGGTGAATTAGCACATCTGATTTATGTTTGGGACAGTGGTTCATATTCAAAGTGGCAAAATAAAGAGGAATATGCAGCTATTGAACCAGAACAAATTGAATGGTTTAACCATTTGCCATATAAAAGAGCAGCTAGTAGCATTGAACTTGGATTCTTGCATATCCCGTTAAAGGAATATCAACTAGCCACGGAAAAGATTATTCAAGGCAAAAAGAAAGAAAAAATTTGTTCTCCGGTAACTAATTCTGGTTTATTCTATAGTTTAGCACGTAAACAGAATGTAAAAGCAATTTTTGCTGGACATGATCATGATAATAATTTCATTGGTGAATATCGGGGCCTTAAACTCGGATATGGTAATATTACTGGCTATAATGCCTATGGAACATTGCCACGCGGTGTTAGAGTAATTGAACTTATGAATGATTGTTTCAAGACGGAAACGCAACTATTTGAATAAAACTAGTAATTACGATGATTATTGAAATTAACTAAAAACAGATTCAAATATTGAAGTACAACAATAGAAAAATTAGACAAGTTGTTATATTTGGAGTTAAGCTGACATGGCTTGATGCCTGTATTTTACAGGAGTCAAGTCATTTTTGTTTCTTGGGGTTCTGACATTATTGAAACATTTTACATAATCACTTACTAGTTTACGCAAATCAATCAGCATATTAATCTGATATTTGTTTAAGCATCCACGCTTGAGCAGGTTGAAAAAAAACTCAATTGATGCATTGTCATGACAAATGCCTGCTTTGCTTGATTTCCATCTTCTCCAGTTTCTTTTGGTATCCAAGCATTTGATTGATACTGCCAGCTTTCATCAGAGTGAAGTAGCGATTGGATTTCGGGCCTGAGATACTTCTGGGCTTCATGTAACGTGCCCTAATCATAGTTGTGAGGAAGCCCATGTAACGAGATATAGCCCCACCTAACATCAGTGTGAATCACCATTAACGGTTTTTTTGCGGAGAATATTAGGTGCAGTTTTGCATACTTGGACCTTGTAAAATGAATATCTAGATATGTGTTTGGAGTAGATAGTTACTTCCATGCACCTATCGAAATAGTTTCATCAACAGTTAAGCAGTTAACAGGCGATTTTTGACTGCCAGAGCCCCATTTTAAAATAGTGGAATAACCCACACCATATCCCTTTAGCTAATTCAGGAGCTGACTTAACCTTGTCTGATATAAATCAATAATATTTTGCTTGAATTCGGCAAGATAGCGTTTTGCTATTATGAAACAATCCTTTCTTAATTAAGAAATAATTTTACGCTCTCGCAAAAGCTGTCTCAAGTTTTATACTAACTCCAGATTTTAGATCAACTAAAGTACAGCTTTTCAAATATATAGAAATCTCTTACAATAGTTGCAGGATTCATGAGGCCCTTAATTTTAAATCTTATGATTTTTTTTTCTAAAGATCTTTTGAGCACTCTCCCTTATAATCAGTTCTACAGGTAACTTTACAAATTGTTTTTCTTTACTGGGATTATTGATACGTTTAATTAATAATTTTGTTGCTTCTATCCCAATTTTTTCGGCAGGTTGTCTAACTGAAGTGAGATTTGGAAAAATATATTGATCTATTTCAATGTCATCATAGCCGATCACTGAAAATTTTTTTGGTATATTGATATTTTTTTCGTGAAACATCCGATAAATACCGACTGCAATTTCATCGTTTATCGCGAAAATTGCTGTAGCTTTTTGCTTAGCTTTTAGAATTCTCGCAGCTGCTTTGTACCCACCTTCTTTGGTTAAAGAAGAGTAGAAGATTTTAATTGATGTTTTTTTTGAACTAAATTTGTTTATTTCTTTAGAAAATCCATCAAGTCTAGCTGCGACATTTCTTGGAGGATTTTTAGGAAGTACAACAATAAAGTCTCTATGATCAAGGCTCAACAAATAATCTGCAACAATTTTTCCACCCTGTAAGTCATCAATAAAGATTCTGTCGCCTTCACCAGTTGCATTTTGATCTAATACTAAATAAGGAATTTTATTTTTTTTTAGAACATTATCAATAAAGGTATTATTTATCAAAGAACTAGCAATAATAATTCCATTGATATTTCTTTCAACGGCTTTGTTAAGATAGTATCGCTCCAAATCTTCATTTTTACTAGAATTAAAAATTAATGGTAAAAACTTATTTTTTATAGCAATTGATTGAACACCTTTAATTAAAGTACTGAAAAAGGAGTTACTAATATCAGGAACTAATATTGCAATTGTACCAGGATTTTTTAAAATTAAATTTCTTGCATTAAAGTTTGGAATATAATTTAGTTTTTCTTTTGCCTTTAAGACTCTATTCCTTGTCTCAGAACTAAATCTTTGTCCTTTACCATTTAATATTTGTGAAATAGTAGTAATTGAAACTCCCGTGGCTAAAGATAAGTCTTTGATTGTTGTTCGTTTTGACATAAATTCTCCTAAATGATAATTAAAATTTGATTACTTTCATTATACACATTTTAAGACACAAGATTATTCTTTATTTATTTGACAGCGCTTTCTCGGAGTGATATTGTACATATAGTAAAACGTTTTACCAAAGCAAAAATTGGAGGCAAGAAATGAATTCTGTTACAGTAATTGGAAGCTTAAATATTGATACTACGCTACAAATTGAAAAATTTCCTTTGCCTGGTGAGACAATTAAGGCTCTAAATAAGAGCAGTACTGCTGGAGGAAAAGGAGCTAACCAAGCTGTAGCGGCAGTTAGATCAGGAGCTCTTACAAACTTTATTGGTAAAGTGGGGAATGATCAATCTGGGGAATTTTTGGTTGAAGCTTTAAAAGAAGAAAATATTGATGTTTCTGGCATTGGAGTTGCAAAAAATATAGGGACAGGTACTGCTAATATTTTACTCGATAAAAATGGTCAAAACAGTATTATTGTTTACGGTGGTGCAAATAACAAGAATTTGTCGCAAGAAGTTGCAGAATCAAGTAACAAAATTAAACAGTCCGATTTTTTGATAGGACAATTTGAGATACCACAATCTGAAACGGTTAGAGCATTTCTGATTGCTAAAAAAAATCACGTGAAAACTATTCTAAATCCTGCTCCAGCAGAAAAGGTCGAGAGAAATCTTTTAGATTTAACTGACATAGTGGTTCCCAATGAATTTGAAAGTGAAATATTAACCGGAATACCAGTAATAGATCTTAGCTCAATGAAAGCTAACGCTAAGAAATTTAACGAAATGGGGATTGCTAATGTAATTATTACGTTAGGTGAGAAGGGAGTGTTTTACTCCTTTTCAGATAATTTTGGCATTCTGCTAGCAATGAAAGTAAAAGCAGTTGATACGACGGCAGCTGGAGATACGTTTATCGGTGCTTTATCGGCTGAATTAGATCCAAATTTTGAAAATTTGGTATCGGCCATTAATTACGCGCAAAGAGCTAGTGCCTTAACTGTTCAGCGTTTAGGGGCTCAAGTCTCAATACCGACTAATCAAGAAGTTAATTCAATTTAAGGGAAGTAAAGGAAAATGAAAAAAACAACGGTTATAAATTCTCAGTTATCAAGTGTAATTGCAAATATGGGACATATGGATTGGTTAGGAGTAGGAGATGCTGGAATGCCTGTACCTAAAGAAACTCCTAAAATAGATTTGGCTTTAACTAAACAAATTCCAAGTTTTATTGAAGTTTTGAAGAACATTTTGACAGAATTGAAAGTGCAAAAAATATTTTTAGCAACAGAAATAAAAATTCAAAACCCTAAACAACTTGAAGAAATTAAGAAAATATTACCTGATATTGAAATTGCATATATACCTCATAGTGAGTTGAAAAAGGATTTAAAAAATTGCCATGCTTTTGTTAGGACTGGAGAGATGACACCCTTTTCAAATATCATTCTAGAATCGGGAGTGACTTTCTAAATAGTTTGATAGCAGCCTAAGAAAGGACAAATTATTTATGAACAACGAAAATCATGTAGTTGAAGAAAAAAGAGGTTGGAAACAATTAGCGGATGGTTATTTAGACAGGACACCAATTTTTCAATTTATTTTAGTTTCTTTGATTTTTCCTCTATGGGGTGCAGCGGCATCTTTAAATGATATTTTAATTACACAATTTAAAAGCGTTTTCACATTAAACGATGCTTCTACAGCATTTGTCCAAAGCGCATTTTATGGAGGATATTTTCTAATTGCAATACCTGCATCTATTGTGATAAAAAAGAAAAGTTATAAGTTTGCCATTATGATGGGCTTAATATTTTATATATTGGGGTGCGGTATGTTTTTCCCAGCATCAAGAGTGGCTACGTATACGATGTTTTTAGCAGCAATCTTTGCAATTGCTGTTGGATTGAGTTTCTTGGAAACGTCATGTGATACCTATAGTTCAATGTTAGGACCAAAAAAACATGCAAATATAAGACTAAATATTTCTCAAACATTAGTTCCATTAGGAGATATGGCAGGAATTATTTTGGGTAAATATCTAATTTTTGGTAGTGTAGGCAATCTTTCGGAAACTATGAGCCATATGCATGGAGCTGAAAGAATTGCATATGGAGAGAAAATGTTGCAACTTACTTTGCAACCATACAAGTATATTCTATTTATTTTAATTCTGATACTTCTTATTCTGGCTTTAACACCAATGCCAAAATCAAAAGCAGTTAGTCTTAAGTCACAGACGGGAGATCAGCCATCTTTATTAGAAACTTTTAAATATCTTATTAAAAATAGTCGTTTTAAAAAAGGAGTAATGGCACAATTTATTTATGTAGGGATGCAGACAACCGTTTGGTCATTTACGATTCGTTTAGCATTAGATTTGAATCATTCAATTACGGACTCTGATGCAAGCACATTTATGATTTATTCATATATAGCTTGGTTTATTGGTAAATTATGTGCAAACTTTTTAATGAATCGTTTTTCTTTGACCAAAGTCCTAACAATTTACTCAGCGTTGGGCACAGTTACTTTGATTTTGACAACATTTATTCCAAGTATGTTTGCAGTATGGATGGCAATTTGCACAAGTTTCTTTTTCGGTCCAGAATGGCCAACTATTTACGCTCATACATTAGATACAGTTGAAGATAAAAGATTCACTGAAACGGCTGGAGCGTTCATTGTTATGGCAATTGTAGGAGGTGCGGTTGTACCTGCGATTCAAGGTGTTGTATCAGATTTAACAAGTTCTATGCAATTTTCTTTCATTGTACCAACTATTTGTTATGTAATGGTTACAATTTATTTTCTATTTGAATATCGTTATGATTTAAAACATCCAGAGTTGATAAGCGAGAATAGCTAAAATAAACTGATCATTTTACAGTTTAGGTTGGGAAAGCATATAAACGTGTGCTAATAATTCAATCGAATATTTTAGTTGGACTGATGTTATATTATTGCAAAAAAACCACTCGTTAATCTAATTTAAGACTAGCAAGTGGTTTTTGTATCGTTTTATTTTCTTCCACGTCGCTTTAATAAACGACGTCTTTTCTTAACCTCCATGAGGCTAATTACTTTTTTATGTTTTCGAATGGTACTTGAATGCTGCTGAATGGCATGAGATTCTCTATTTGGGGATTCAACATTATCATGTGGCATAAACACTTCGACAGGATTAACTGGTTTATCACTTTGCGTTGATTGTGCGGTCTTAAACTCTGTCTTCATTTGACTTTCTGCATTTCGAATTGCGTCTTGCAGGGCTTTTCCGTTTTTTATATAGCCAACTTGTTCCAAGTAAAGAACGTAATTAGTTAAGACAGGGATAACTTTCTTAACTGTTTCGGCAGTTAATGTTAAATTCTTTGGGAAACTATTTTCAAGCACTTTTTTTGTGCTGTCTTTAATCCAGCGTTTAGGTACACGTCCATAGTCATCATACGAAAGTCCCACTAGTGCTTCAGTAAATTTTTGAATTTCAGCTGCTGAAATTCCTTTGTTTAATAATTCAATTCCTAACTGATCTTCTAAAAAGCTTTCAGTTAATTCGTTATTCTTTTCTAGAATATGATTATGAGTTACTTCTGACCAGTCACTCAATCTTTTCACCACCAAAAAATTAATTAATACAACGTTTTCTATCATACCATAAAGAAAAGTTAATTTTTAGTATTTCGATTTATCTGAACAATCTATTTTCGGCTCTTCAAATTTTAAAAAAATTACATCTTCTTTACTTAAAAGGTTGGATTAATTATCGAATAATCTTAGCTGATATGTTTAGTTGAGACGCAGAACTGGTTTTGGTTTAAAAAATTTCTCACAAAATGTGTCTCAAATATTGACGTCGTTCCAGAGATTCAAGGATGCTTCTTAGGTAACAACTTCAAATGCCACCACATATTAATTGATTGGCCAATTAATAATCCTTTAACAATTGCCGAAGTAGTTGCATAGGTTAATGTATATAACCAAGTTGCATAACTTTGTGGATTTACCCAACCATGGAAATTAATAAGCAACATCACGATAACATTCATAATCATTAAACTAATCGCGTATTTGCCACCAATCATTTTAATTTGATTATTCTGAGAGAAAAAAGCTTGGTGTTTATAGGCTAGTCGGGCACCCAAGAAACTGGCTAACAAAATAATCACTAAAAAAATTGTTAAAGCGGCTGCCAAGTGTTGAAAATGGTCAATTTTTTCAATGCCAAAAGCAATAAATATAATGGGTGTTAAATACAATTTGACCCAGCTAACTGGGGAGCTATTGAGGTAGCGCTTTGAAACAAAAATTGTAACGAACGTGAGCCATAAGACAACACCAAGGGCAATGTACCAGTTACGCATGATTGTTAAAATATCATTTTTCATGATCAAATCAGCCTCTCCTCAGACAAAATTCTTGAATCCTTCAAGTAGTTCGTTAACCGTTATCTGCTTATCCTTTTGATTTTATTTTGTTAGAAAGCAACAGAGCTGGCAAAATGATTAACAAAACCGCCAGAGAAATCATTAAAAATCCCTGTTGAAATGCTTCAAGTCGAATAGTAACTAAATGTTGATGGATAAAAGTAGCCAATTGATCTGATGTCGGTTTGATGCTGCCCATTTTTAATTGATGCCGAAAACTTTTAACATGCGAAGCTGAAAAAGCAGTTACGACCGTTGTGACTAACGATGATCCAAAGGCACTTCCGATATTTTGCAGAATTCGGGAACCAATTGTCACACTCGGGATTTGATCATTCTTCATTCCGGTATAAGAATCGGCCATCAATGGCATTAAAATTCCCCCAGCACCAATTCCACGAACCAGTAGAACAACGGCAATAATCCAGTAAGATGTTCTCTGAGTAGTCCAGTAGAAAGGAATCGTCCCAACAAAAGCAATAAAAGCACTAACAATAACAACATATTTTGCACCAATTGAATCAGTCAATTGGCCAGTGAGCGGGCGAGAAATCAACATTCCCAATCCTTGGGGGATCAAAGCCAATGAGGCCATCAACACACTCATATGACGTACGTTTTGGAAAAGAAGTGGTAACAATAGCATGGCACCATTAAGAACGGTTCCGGCAATAAACAAGCCAATAATTGATCCATTAAAAGATCCGTGTTTAAACAAATTAAGCGGAATGACCGCTTTTCCCCCCCGAATTGCGCCCCAAATAACATAAATAATTAGTAGTGAGGTGCCCATTGCCAAAAAAGTGAGTGTTGATGAATTGCTAAAGTTGGCCTTATGAGCAGCTTTAACCATGCCATAAATAATACTGCTACTGGATCCAATTAAGAGCAATGTCCCAATAAGATCTAATTTGGCGGATTTATTTTGAGCAGGGTAATTAGGCATTTTCCAAATAATTAAACCAAGTGACGTCAAGGTCACAGGAACGTTAATCCAAAAAATCCACTGCCAAGACAAAAACTTGATGATAACACCGCCGATGACTGGTCCGATCAACGGGCCCAAGATCATGGGTAAACCGACCGTCGACATCATCTGTCCCATAACAGCAGCCCCGGCAGTTTGAACCAAAAGGGTGGTCAGTAATGGCATGATTAAACCACCAGCAAATCCTTGAATCAAACGCGCTCCAATTAGAAATTGAATATTTGGTGAAATCGCGGCTAAAATAGATCCGATACCGAATAAAACTTCACTAAACATAAACACATGTTTGCCATCAAATTTGTTTAACAACCAACTTGAAAATGGCACAGCAATTCCAGTTGCTAGGACATAGCAGGTAATGGTCCATTGAACTGTTGTGACAGAACTATTAAAGCTACTAACCAACGTATTAATAGCAATATTGATCATTGTTGAATCAAGTAATGGTGCCATTGCGCCAAAAACAACAACCCAGGCGATGATGATGGTAGATTTTGGAATCTTTTTGTTCATTATAGTTTCCTCCCGTTTAAGATACTATTAGTATCTTACTTTGATAGTTGATATAATACTCTTTGAAGATAAAAAAAGCAATAAGATACTTTTGGTATCTTATTGGAGGAGGATAATTATTATGGTTCAAAAACGTCGTCGTGGTGCTGACCTCGAACAAGCAATTTATCAAGCTGCTTTACAGCTTCTGAAAAATAAGGGGTTTTCAAGTTTAAATTTTACCGATGTGGCAGATTTGGCTAAAACCAGTAAATCAGTTATTTATCGTCGATGGCAGACACCATTTTCTCTAGCAGTTGCCGCGATTCAAGATAAGATAAAAGCAGAAAATCAAGGTCGAACGGATGAATTAACTTTAACTGGACATTCGTTACGCGAAGATTTATTACAACTACTACATCGATTTATTATTAGCATGCAAACATTTAGAGACTTTCAAATTACCGAACTGCTCGGGAAAGCAATTCAAGAGCAAGACACAACGATTCAACAATTAATCAGCGAGGGAAATGCGATCGATCTTATCGCGCTTGATCATGTTCTTAAACGGGCAAAAAAAAGAGGCGAGATCATAAAAACAGATCTGCCTAAAGAGATTAGATTGTTGCCGTTTGACTGGCTAAGATTTCAACTTTTTACTAACCAGCCTTTAAATGAACACAAATTAGAATTGTTAGTTGACGATGTTTTATTACCAATTTACCAATCTAACCGTAAGACCAATTAACTTCACTAAACAGGTTCTTATGCCATGGGTAACTAGAACAGGTTGATTGAGGAGGTGAATATCGATCCACCAGTGTTTGAAGTTCTTCAATGTAGAAAATGAGCCTTGTGGAGCATCGTTCCATCATTTTAAGAGAAAGTGAGCTTCTTTTGAAGCTGCAAAAATTTTCGAACCAACGACTTGACCGCGCCTCGATGTTTTTGGATTAACAGTACCATCATTTTTCTGTAATATTCTTAAAATAACGAATAATTAATTCCATGACTTGAGCGTGGAATTTTTTGTTTGCTTTACTTGGCGGGAAACTCAAGTAAATATTTCTAAAAAGCTTTTGCGGTCCCAGATGCATTAGAATAGTATCTGAAAAATTGCTATACAACCAAGTGTATTGGGGAACAAAGCAGACGCCAAAGTTGCTTTTAGCTAATTGATGTTGAGTTGTTATATCACTTGTCACGAACCGTGGTCGTAAAGTTATGTTGTTTTTAGCGAAGAAGTTTTCAATAATGCTTCTTAATGGATTAGGCTGAGACATGATAATTTTTTGCTCTTTTAAGTCGGTTAGTTCGACAAAATCGTGAGTAGCTAAATCCGATTCCAGACTGACAGCTAAAAATATTTCTTCTTTTAATAATAAAATATTTTTATTATTCTTGATCTTTTGGGTAGAAAATTCAAAATCGCAGTGATCCAGCCAATCATCTTCAAAGCCGCGTTGAACCAGTTGAATATCAACATTAGGGAGTCTTTGTTTCAAATTTTGCATAACAGCAGGAATAATTTGCGATGATTTTTCACAACGTAAAGAAATAACTTTTTCAAAAGGACTTTGACTGGTTTGCACTTCTTGAACGGCAGTATCGAGAATATTAAGCGAACTTTTAACCTTGCGATAAAAATGCTTGCCTTTTTCACTTAAAATAATCGATCGGCTGTTTCTAATAAAAAGATTACAATTTAATTCTTTTTCTAATTCAATAATTGTTCGGCTTAGAGAAGGTTGAGAAATATGGAGCTTTTTGGCAGAATGAGTGATATTTTGCAATTCAGCAGTAATTATAAAATATCTAAGCTGTAATAGTCTAATGATTTATTCTCCTTATTCATAACATTTTCTATATATGATATCACAAAAAAAGTATTTAACAATTAGACGAATCTAAAATATACTTAAGAACAAATTAAATCAATTTAATTTAATTCTAAGCAAATGGGAGTGATGTTTTGGACGACAGTGATCAATTTGTTCAACAAAATCAACAAGAGTTTTTAGCGATTTTTAAAAGGTTGCTCAGGTTTCAAAGCACTAGTGGAAATGATTCGCAAATCGAGCAGACAGTAGCTTTTTTAACCCGATTGCTTAAAAAGTTATTTAATTGTCAAATCGAAGTTTTGTCAACGGCTGGTTCACCAGTTATTTTGTGTCAACTTGGTTCATTCGAAAGCAACAACAAACCGATTTTATTTTATGGGCATTATGACGTAATGGCAGCTGATGACTTGGATAAATGGCAGACAGATCCTTTTGAGCTGACTTTCAAAGATGGTCGGCTTTATGGAAGAGGTGCAGGCGATAACAAGGGACAACTGTTGGCAGTGATTTTTGGGTTATATATGTTTCAGCAATTACATCAGAGTTTTCCTTGCCCAATTAAGCTGGTAATCGAAGGAGAGGAGGAAAAGGGCAGTCCGCATTTGAATCAAACAGTTCAACAGCTAGCTGGTAATCAGTTGCAAGATGTCGAAACAGTTTTTGTAATCGATGGTTCTTTTAATTTTGCCGGACAACATGTTTTACGATTAGGAAATCGTGGTTTATTAGGAGTGGAAATTACGCTCAGGACAAATGACACTGATTTGCACTCGGGAAACTTTGGCAATGTTGCTGGGAATCCAGTATTGGTCTTGCATCAACTTTTAGGAAAGCTATATGATTTTAAACAGCAGCGAGTTTTAATTCCGCACTTTTATGAGGGTATTGAACCACTTACTCCGGCAGAACTTGCACTTTTAGCTGAATTACCATCACCTAAAATTTCAGGTAAAGGACAAAGAGATTTCTTTAACTCATCAGTTAGTCAAGTTGACTATTATCGAAAATTAATGTTTGAACCGACATTTAACGTCAACGGAATCCAAGGTGGTTTTTTTGGACAGGGGATTAAAACTATCATCCCTGGTCAAGTTAAAGTTCGTATTGATTTTCGCTTAGTTAGTGGGCAAAAAGTTGTTAAAATTCAAAAATCAATTCAACAGCTTTTAGCACCTTGGAATAAAATTTTGACAATTAAATACTTGGGTGCGATTCCACCTTATTATGCGGGTGTGGGTAGCGAATTGCAGCGGCAGGTTATTCAAGGAATCCGGCAAATTGATTCACAGGCAGTTATTGAGCCAGTGATGCCAGGAACTGTTCCTAATTATGTTTGGCAAGATAATTTAGCAGCTCAGGTTTTTACTATACCTTTAGCAAATTTTGATCAACATAATCATGCACCCAATGAAAATATTAGTTTGACAGCCTTTTTACAAGGAATAAAAATTATTTATCAATTAATTAAAATTTATCAGGTTTAAGTTTGTTACAACATAGGGGGATTTTAATATGGAAAAGAGTTATCAGAAAAAGCCGAAATTGGTTTTCGGATTATTGTATTTTGCATTTATTATTTGTTTTATCGATCGTTCAGCTGTCAATATCACATTATCATATATTGGGACAGACTTTCATTTAGATGCTACTCAATTAGGGGTCGTTTCAAGTGCATTTTTTTTCAGCTATGCCTTAATGCAGATTCCTGGCGGTTGGTTAGCTGATAAGTTTGGTTCAAAGTTAACTGTCCTGGTTGCTATTTTAATGTGGTCAATTTTTACAGTTTTGACGGGATTTGCTTGGTCATTAGCATCATTGTTAGTCATTCGGATTCTTTTTGGAATTGGTGAAGGAGCTTTCCCATCAGCCAGTTTAAAAGAAATTGCTGAAGAATTTTCTTTTACTCAGCGGTCTGAGGCAACTTCAGCAATAATTTCATCTAATTATGCGGGTTCAGCAATTGCGCCATTAATTATTGCACCAGTTATTGCCGCTTTAGGCTGGCGAGTTGCTTTTCATTTAATGGGGATTATTGGTTTAATATTTGTCTTAATTTATTACTTTACATTACGACCAATTAAACAACGTCAATCGAATGCAAATGAACCCAAGAAGAAAATCAATTGGAAAAGATCGTTAACTAATCCGGTTGTTTGGCAATTTTTCTTAGTTGTTTTGGGATTAAGCGTTATTACAAAAGGTTTAGATTCTTGGATGCCAACTTATTTATTACGTGTACGGCAGATTAACTTAGCAGGAATCGCTTGGTTGGTACCATTGCCATCAATTAGCGCTGGGGTGGCAGCTATCTTATCTGGCTATTTGATGGTCCATTTTTTTAAAAACCGAGAAAAATGGTTAATTGCAGTTAGCTGTTTGTTAGCAACGATCTTTATGTTTGGCATGTATAAATCAACCAGTTTAAGCTATGTTATTGTTTTTGAAATTTTGACCTACTTCTTTAAAGGTTTAGCGTTTAGTGGGTGTTTTGCCTTTTTTGCTCAACTTGTTACTGGAGAAGCTTATGGATCGGCTGTTGGAATTGTTAATTTTGGTGGCCAATTGGCTGGTTTTGTGGCTCCAATCATCATTGGAGTGTTGATTGAACATTTTAATAATTCATATAGTGCTGCTTTCTTATTCTTAGTTGTTTGTGCCGCCTTTTCCTTTATAGTTTCGTTAACTTTTAACGCTAAGGAACTGCGTGATAATCAACAGCGAGTAATTGATGAGAATAATTAAGCAGAGGGGGATGAAATAATTGAAAATTAAAGAAGCTAAGTTATATCAAATTAATTTGCCGTTGCGAAAACCATTTGAAACCAGTTTTGCTAAGATGCAATATAAAAAATGCATCATTTTAGAGTTAATTGATGATCAAGGAAATAGTGGCTTTGGTGAATCATCAGCCTTTGACATTCCTTTTTACAATGAAGAATTTTGCAGTGGTAGTTGGTCCTTATTGCAGGAACAATTATTGCCAGAAATTGTTGGTCAGCAGATACAGCATCCTGATGATATTTATCAAATCTTTGCTGGTATTCGTAAAAATAACATGTCAAAATCAGCTGTTAACTGTGCGCTCTGGGATTTGTTTGCGCAACAGCAGCATCTGAGTTTAGCTGCTGCATTAGGTGGAACTAAAACTAAAATTGAAACAGGAGTCAGTATCGGGGTTCAATCTAGTCCGCAAACACTGGTTGAAGCAGTTAGAGATTACTTGAACATCGGTTATCGGCGAATCAAAATGAAAATTAAACCAGGTAAAGATTATGAATATTTAGCTGCAGTCAGAGATGAGTTTCCAGATGCAATGTTGATGGCAGACGCTAACTCAGCATATCGCTTAGCAGATGCCCCGTTATTGCAAAAGTTGGACGATTTGAATTTAATTATGATCGAACAGCCACTAGAGCCAGGTGATTTATTGGATCATGCCCATTTACAAAGTCAGTTAAAGACTAGTATTTGCTTAGATGAGAGTGTTACCTCGCTGGATGATACACGAAAAATGATTGAGTTAAAAAGTGGACGAATTATCAATATTAAAGTTGCTCGAGTGGGTGGTTTGGGAATTGCTAGACAGATTCAAAAACTTGCTGCCGCAAATGGAATTGCCTGCTGGTGTGGCGGTATGCTTGATTCCGGAATTGCCCGGGCAGCTAATGTGGCAGTAGCAACCTTACCAGGCTACACTTTGCCAAATGATATTGCAGCATCCACTCGCTATTATGCGGCAGACATTATCTCTCCCCCAGTCGAATTAACTGGAACCTATGTTGAAGTTCCCAAGACAGTCGGACTGGGCCTATCAAATAGATCGAACTAACTTGAAAAAATTTACGGTAGCAGCTAAAGTGGTTAGATAAAAGCAAAACTCCGCAAAGTATTATTGGTGGAGTCACGAAGTCCTCTGAGTAGAGGGCTTCTTTATTGAATTGATTGAGTTGCCCATTGAAGCAATTTGGCAACAATAAAATTAATTAACAAAATTATTAAAATCCAAAGAATGGTTGTTGTTAGTGACTGATAACGTACCATCAGAAATGGATAGGGGCCTTTAATAATTTTCAAAATATTTAATACAATTATGATAATACCGTATAAAATAGTTGGAATTAAAGTGAGCAAATTATTTCGAAAATTGAGCTTGGTTTGATCATTTAGTAATAGATAGGAACCAACTGCTAGCAGGGGATTAAGCAAATGCTTGAAGATCATCGGACCGGTAAAGAGTAATTGACGATAACCCATCATTGGACCTAACACAAGAATTACAATCAAAAAGGTTAGCCCTAAGCAACAGGCAGCAGTATATCTAAGGGTCAATAAGATGTTATGTTCAAGAAATTTTTTTATATTCACATTGGCAATCCAAGAACAAAGTACCAGCAAATTAACAATCAAATTAAGTAAATTGCTGTCAATGGTATACATCAAGAATGCTCCAGTTCCTTGTGATTTAAGACTCAGACCAACACCAAAAAAACCGGTAAATATCATTAGGATAGTCAGAAACATTTCTAAAAAGTTCTTTCTTGTCACATTTATCACTCCAAGTTATAAGGATTTGGCTAACATAACTGATTAATAGTTTCTTAATAACTATGATTGGAATATAATGAATTAGTTATGGGAGCTACGAAAAAAAGTTTAAGTTACTAAAAATTTAACTCCAAAAATTAAATGAAGGTGTTAAGATGACACAAGGTGAATTCTTTCAAAACTATCTCAGTAAAATGGTTACTTCAACAGCTTATCAGCATGGAAATGCGTGTGAATTTAGTTTGGAAAAGGTTGCTTATCAACCCGATTCCAAGTTAAACGGTAAAAGAATCGGGTTTTTAGGTTCATCAATTACTTATGGTGCTTTTTCAAAAGGAATTTCTTTTGTTGATTATTTACAAGCAATAGATGGAGTTACAGCAATTAAATCGGCAATCAGCGGCGCAACATTAGCTGGTAAAAATCATGCTGGTTACCTAGCTAGACTCAAAGATGAAATAACACCACAAGGGCCGTACGATTTACTTGTTTGTCAGTTATCTACCAATGACTTACGCCAGGGCAAGCAATTAGGCCAATTTTCTTCTGCTTCCAAATTAAAGGATTATGATCTTGAAACGATTACTGGGGCAATTGAATACATCTGTCAATATACAAAACATCAGTTGAATTGCCCATTAGCTTTTTTTACTTGCATTTTTGCTGGGGATGATGCTTATGGTAAGTTAGTTGAACAGCTATTTAATTTACAGCAAAAGTGGCATTTTTCAATTATTGACTTATACCATGACTCAGGAGTTAATGCTAGTACTAAAGTTCGCCAAGATGCGATGTTTGATCAAATTCATCCGACACAAGCCGGTTATCTGAAAGTTTGGACACCATTTTTTGAACAGAAAATAATTGAGATTTTAGAACATCAGTAAAAAAGTCTTGAAGTGAACCTCAAAACATAGAGGTTTGCTTTTTTTTTAGTAGTTTTTTTGATGATTTAGTTGGGTGAGTCAAGATGTTTTTGCCGATATGTTTTGGGAGTAATCCCAGTTGTGTTTTTAAAAATCTTCATAAAGTAATTGGGATCACTATAGGCAAGTGAATAGGCAATTTCAGAAATATTTATTGAACTATTTTTTAGCATATGCTTAGCTGCTTTCACCTTTTGATTCCTAACATAACTGCTAATAGTCAGATGATATTCTTCTTTAAAATGATGGACTAATGAACTTGGTGAACAGTTTAGCTCTGCAGCAATCTGAGCAGTAGTTAGCTTCTTCATAATATTATTTTGAATATAGCTGGCACATTTTTCAGCCAATGAGAGGTTGGACTTTTTAACCAAATTTTCAAAATCAAAGAAGAATTGTGAAGCAATTTGAGCTTTCCAAAGTTTCATCGGCGGTGGACTTTCTTTGAACTCGATTTTTCCAAGAATGTTATCTTCCAACTTGAAAACATCAGCTGTTTTTGCCTTTTTAGTTTTAATCGCTTGATCAGTCATTAGACAGACAAATCTGATCATGACATCTTTTTTACCCCGTAAGAATCCATTTTTCTCAAATATTTCGCCCATATAGTCAGTAACCATCGGGTTTAATAGCGCCAGCTGGAAACCATGATTATCAAGATTTTGAATAGTTTTAAATAACTTATTTTCATTTTCCAACATAATTGTTAAATTTTCTGATTTCACAAAATTAACTTTTTCCTTGGCAGTCGGAACTGTTTTTAAATAAACTTTCCAAACTGGGGCGGACTTTCCAATTACTATTTCATAAATTAAGCGACTTAGAGAGTATAAATTATTAATGAATTTGGTCAGTTGTTTAAAATTATCAGGTATATTCGTTGTATTGATATGTGGAACAATAATCAACTGATGATTCTCACTGATTGGAATAACTACTGAATAAAAATTGTGAATATTAAGCACATTTAGTTTGTTGGGTAATTTTAATTTTAATGTTTCTTGAACAAGCTGTGTCATGTCAAAAGCGGAATTATTTGAAAGAATAGTTATTTTGTGCTTAAGGCTTTCATAAACATCAATGGAAAAGACATTGCATAGTAGTTGCAATGTTTCTTTTTTTGCCAAGCTAATCACCTCTAAAAAGTCTAGTTAATTGCTAAATTTTCCAGTTAAATTTATTTTGCTACATTATAAACTATCAAATAGGAGATATTATTAATCTTTATTTATGTTTTAAAATTCGAATATAAAAAATATTTAGAAAAGATGCCGTTTTTGAAAATAGATCAGATAAAACTTAATTATTGTGTTCAAATTTACATTTTAAAAGTAATTTATTTTTTGTGTCACAAAAAGTCGTTTATGTAGCACATTTTTAATATATCTTGATTTATATTTCTATTTAAGTATACTATATTCGAAAGATAATGTCACTTTTGTGCAAGGGATACACAAATGAGAGAAATGATTTGTTAGCTTTTTTAAGAAAAAAATGGGAGGATTTTCAGAATGGCTTTTGATCACAAATTACATTATAAAATGTACAAGGACGGTAAAAAATGGGTGTTTGCAGCTCTTTCAGTTACTTTCTTAAGTGGGGCAGGAATAGTTGTTGAAAACAATTCAACAAGTGTTAAAGCGGATACTACCTCTGCTATTAGTGCAGTTAGTTCTTCAAATTCTAACAGTAATTCAGAAAGCAGCTCATCAGTTGCTGTTGATAAAGTATCAAATAGTGACAAAACAGATGTATCTTTGGCTGATTCAGCTAGCCAAGAAAGTAGTTCCTCTTCAGTCACAAACAGTTCAGTTGCAACTCAAGCTGAAAAGACTAGTTCAATTGCATCAGATAATCAACCAAAAGAAGTGGCTAGTTTAGCAGCTGAGAAAACTTCAGAAAGTAACTCAAGTGCTGATACCAGCAAGGCTGAAAGTACTGTCAGCTCAGAGAGTGAGAATAATCAAGTTTCATCAAAGAGTACGTCACAAACTGCAAGTCAAGCTGAGATGATTTCTTCATCGTCAACTGCTGCAACAGCAAATTCAGTTCAAACGTTTAGTGCTCAAACTGACTCAATTCAAACTGCAGCCACTTCGATAGATACAGATAATTACTTAAAAAGCTTGGGAATTGACGTGAAAAGCCTCAATACGAATAGTGTTCTGAAATTAGCTTCACTGTTTCATATTTTTGCTAATCAAGCCAATTTTGGAGCTGATGTTAATGGCAATGTTGCAGTTGGTGTTTTAAAAAGTACGGTTGATTTTGGAACTAGAAATGAATCTGATAATTTAACAAGTGGAGATATTTATTACATTCAGGAACTGGGGACAGCGCTTGAATCTAGTTCTTTTCGTAATACTAGTTTCAATCATGTTGTGCTAGGAAAAGACGTTAATGTGTCAATCAATGGGGATCAAGTTTTGCTTGACGGGGTAGTTATGACAAACTTGAAAGCAGACGATGTTTATCAAGACACAAATGGTAATACGTATATTGATTTTGCTCAAGTTTTTGAAGAATTATCAGCCAATTCAACTGAATATGCAACTCATCAAAACTCAAATGGTGTTATAGAAAATTTTGAAGATATGAATAATCGTTACGTTGATGTTTCCAAAGCAACTGCAGACGCTGGAATTGTTTATGTGAATATTCCTTTTGAATACTTAAGCGCTTCGCAATCGATTACAATTAAGGGTGTTTCTAGTTCGATTGATGGACCTACAATTGTTATTAATGTTACAGACATTCCGACTGGTAGTCAGTCGATTTCAACTCAAATTGAACTAGATTATAGTGATGGAACCAGTGGCTTATCTAGTGGTGAGGCTCATTCAGAACCAAATCATATTTTATGGAACTTAGGGACTAGTGATCAGACATTCAATTTTAGCGGTGGTCGTTTTATGGGCAGCATTCTGGCGCCAAATGCTACCATAAATGCTGGAGTGAATATTGATGGTAATATTGTTGCAAAAAATGTGAACATTACAGGTGGGGAGTCTCATCGTTGGGATATTCATCCCAACCAACCAACACAGCCGACACAGGCAACGCAAGCGAGTCAGCCGACACAGCCAACACAAGCGAGTCAGCCGACGCAGCCAACGCAAGCGAGTCAGCCGACGCAGCCAACGCAAGCGAGTCAGCCGACACAGCCAACACAAGCGAGTCAGCCGACGCAGCCAACACAAGCGAGTCAGCCGACACAGCCAACACAAGCGAGTCAGCCGACACAGCCAACACAAGCGAGTCAGCCAACACAAACTGACCGGTTATCGATGAAATTTTCAGCAATTGGGAGCTCAACTGACACTACAACAAAAGAGGCAAACTCTCGAAAAGCGTTGCCCCAGACCGGTCAAGATAATCAAAGTTCAATGTCATTGATAGGTGTTGTTCTACTAGCATTGAGTAGCATCATTAGTTGGCTTGGATTTAGCAGAAAGAAAAATTACTAGAAAAATAACAGTTTTAACCAATAAACGGTAGCGGAAAGTATTTCACTATCGTTTTTTCATGAGGAGGTAAAAAATGCATTATTTTGTTACTTCGCGAATTGACCGACTGACATCGGCAATTGAATTGGCTGAGATAAAACGTCTACGGCTCTTTGATAAATTGCAAACTCCTGCAAAAATTGTGACACGTTTATTTGATCCAAATCAAGAAACTATTTGGCAAGAATTGGGAATATCTGGCAGAGTTATCAACTTACAAGATTATTTTCAACGACTTTCAGCAAATCAAACTGGGTCGGTAGAATTAATTCGGCAGATGTTTTCAGCAAATAAATTAAAACAACAGGGGTTAAAAGGATTTAAGGATCAAAAATTGCGACTTGAAGTTCAATTACAAGGAAAGCTGATTAATTACGTAACTTATTTTGATCGGTGGGGGTTCACTGATCGTCGTGACTTTTATTACCGAAATCAGATTAGTTATTCGGAATTTTATGATGATGGCGGTAAACTAATTACCAAAACCTATTATAACAATAATGGGCAAGGAATCTTAACCTATCATTATCGTGGGGGACCCGACAATCAACCAGTTCTAACATTAATTCAGCTTTTTTATCACGCTTGCTGGTTACAATTTGACCAAGAAGATCAATTGATGGCTTATTTTCTAGACTGTTTAGCAAAGAGTGATTCAGCAGCTGTTTTTTATTCAGATCGTGAAGACTATGCTATTCGTCCTTTCAAGTTAATGCGAAAACCAGCAAAACGTTATGTGATTTTTCATTCAATTTTTACGGAAAATGCTAAAGCTAACGGGAAACTTTTTCCGTTTACCGAAGAAGTTTTCCAGCTTGGCGAAAAGTTAAATGGGATTATTTGTTCAACTCAACAAGAAAAGAAGGATATTAAAGCGCGAAATAAAGACGTTCCTTGTTATGCAATTCCTGTTAGCTATTTGCCAAATGAGCTTGTAGAACAAAAAACTAACTTTGCTAAGCGAATTCCTGGTCAAATAATTGCAGTTGCCAGATTAACTAGTGTCAAAAGATTGGATACTTTAATCGAAGCAGTTGCACTGATTCATAAAAAACTTAAATTTGTTGATTTAAAAATCTATGGTTATGATGATAGTTGGAACAACTACGAAGAGTCGACTAAGCTGCATAAATTGGTTGAACAAAGAAAAGCTAGCAGCTATATTCATTTTTGTGGTTATCAAGCTGATCTAACAACAGTTTATCAAACAGCTGATCTTGAAGTGTTGACAAGTGATTATGAAGGCTTTTCGATGGCAATTTTAGAAGCACTTGGTCATGGCTGTCCAGTTGTTAGTTACGATATTAACTATGGGCCAAATGAAATGGTACAGGACCACTTGAATGGTCGAATATTGCCAGCTGGTGATTTTGGCAAACTATACCGAACAGTGTTTGATTTGCTTAGTCATCGGGAAAAGTTGAAATTTTACAGTCAAAATGCACCACAGAGTATGCACCGATACCAAGAAGATCAAGTTCAAAAGGTCTGGGAAGGCTTAATCGTTAAAGCAAAAACAAAAATTCAAGTTTAACAATTTTAATGAGCCTCGCTCGAATAGCGAGGCTTTTTGCTACGTTTTTTACTAAATTTCCTTTTTTGAAATTAGTTTTAGTTTGATTTAATCAATTTCAATTGAATTCACTTTGATTTTTAAAGTTTTTCAGCTTTTTAGGAAATAAAATGTCACAACTTAGTGTTTAATAGTAATTTTAATAAAATATTATTTCAGAAGTTGCCGAATTATGCTATGATAATTGAATAAAGCCCCCAATGACTGCTTTAAAAAATCAAACTTGAATTGCAAGGGAAGTCGGTGTTTTATGAAAGTCGAAAAACTGATAACAGAACAACGAAATCCAGCGACAATGAAAATTGATCAGCTGGGAACAAAAGAAATGCTGCAGTTAATTAATCGAGAGGACCAAAAGGTAGCCGAAGCAGTTGCAACACAACTTGATATAATTGCTCAAGCTGTTGATTTAATTAGTCAACGTTTCAATGCAGGTGGTCGGTTGATCTATTGTGGTGCTGGGACATCTGGAAGGTTGGGAGTTTTGGATGCTGCTGAATTAGTACCGACTTTTGGTCTAGAACCTCAGCAAGCAGTTGGTTTGATTGCTGGGGGAAAAAATGCGATGTTTCAAGCAATCGAAGGGGCTGAAGACAATCAAAAGCTAGGTGTCACGGATTTACAGAAAATAAATTTTTCTGCTCAGGATACATTGATTGCTTTAGCTTCAAGCGGACGAACACCGTATGCAATCGGAGCTGTTAATTATTGTCGCAAAATACATGGAAAAGCGATTGCCGTAGTCTGTGTTCCAGATAGCAAGTTGGCGGAAACGGCCGATTTAACAATTGCACCAGTGGTCGGTCCAGAAGTTGTTACCGGTTCAACTCGTTTGAAAGCAGGTACTGCTCAAAAGTTAGTTTTGAATATGATTTCAACCGGAGTAATGATTAAAGTCGGCAAGGTTTATCAAAACTTGATGGTTGATGTTTTGCCGACTAATGAAAAATTAGTAAAACGAGCAATTCAAATTATTAAGGCGACTACTGCCAAAAGAAGTGAAGATGCAAAGCAACTTTTAGGCCTTGCTCATCAGCAAGTTCCGGTTGCAATTGTTATGGGGAAAACTGGCTTAGATTATCAAGCGGCTTTAGATTATTTAAGACAAAATAACAATCAGATTGCCACGGTAATTCGTAACCAAGAATCGGGAAATTAAATCAAATAATAAGAGACTCGAGGAAATACAATGTCTGTTAAAGGAGAACTTTTAAATCTGCTGGCAGAATTATCAAAATCTGAACGAAAGGTTGCCAATTATATTATTGCCAATCCACAAATTGTTGTTTCAATGACGGTGGCACAGTTGGCAGTGGCAGCTAAAGCAAGTCCGGCAGCAGTAATTAGATTAGTTAAGCATTTAAAAAGCGTTAGTTACACCACAATGAAAGTTGAATTAGCGGCTGATTTATCAAGAGATCACTCACACACTAAAATTTATGCTGACATAGCAGCAAATGAGAGTTTAACTGACATTGAACACAAGCTACTGGCTAATGCTCAGCAGACATTGCAGGAAACGAGTGATCAAATCGATCAAACCGAAATAAAAAAACTAGTTAGTAAATTAAGCAATAGTCAGCAAATCTTACTCTTGGGAATTGGAGCATCAGCACTTGTAGCTGAAAATATTTCACAAAAATGGAGTCGGTTGGGTTATGCCATTACAGTAGACAATGATTTGAATCTATTACTTCCGAAGTTAGTAAGTTTGAACTCGCGAAGTATTCTATGGATTATCTCGAATTCCGGAGAATTACCGGAAACTTTGATTGCAGCTGAAACTGCTCATAAGTTTGGCGTTGAAGTTGTCTCGTTAACTCGCTTCGGTAAGAATCGCTTATTCTTGGCTTCTGATATTGGTATTCATACGTCACAACCACCGGAAGATAAGCAGCGAATTGCAGCTACAAGTTCCTTATTGGCTCAATTTATGGCAATTGATCTGATTTTTTATTATTTTGTCAGCCAAAATTTTGAACGCTATTCAAAAATCTTAGCTACTTCTCGTCAAGAGGTAATTGACTATCACAATAGATTTAAAATTGAAGATCAAACTTGATTTTTTTATTCATAACTCATCCCTAATTTTAAGTTTAAGTTTAAGTTGAAGAAGTTCAGTTGCTGAAATATGTAATAATTGATGTTTTTTTTAGATAAATGCCGCATAACTTAAGAAAGCGCTGCCAATTTTAAGTCCTTAAAAAGAAGGATGAGTAAATGCAAGCAATTATTGGTCTGATGTTTATTATCGTTGGAATTGCAGCAACTGTTATTGGAATCAAATATGGCAAACGGCAACCAATTAAAAGTGCAGTCCCAATTCAATTTGGCTTTTTGTTTGGTGGCTTTTATCCTAAGCTTATTAGACTTGTAGCTGTCATTTTGGGTGTAGTTGCTGTTATTTTGGGAATTTCTTATCTTTTGTGATTGTTTTTGGTGAATTAAATAAGAAGAACTGAACTCCAGAGAGATTAATTTAGCTCACTGGTTTTTTTTATAATTTACGATTTTTTAAAAGACAAATTACTTTTTTTAACGTTTTGCAATTAACACTTAACACTTAATAATTAGCCATACAATTAAGTTGGGACGATTGGTGGAAAAGTACGCTTTGAATAATAAATATAGTTGAATCAAAAAGAATCTGATTTAACTCGTTGGGCTCTTTTAAAAATCAGAGTCGCTTAATTTACTAGTTGTCAGAGAAAGTTGCTGTAATGATTTAATGAAAATTTTAATGATTTTTTGGGGATCTTCTGGCTGGTCTTTTGCTAGCCAAACATTAATAATTTCCCAAAGGCCACCTGTAATAAAAGTTTCGATATAAGTAATTTCAGTTTCAGAGCCATTTGTTCGCCAACTTTCAGTAAAGAGATGGTAGTTTTCAATAGCTTCTTTGGTCCAAATTTCCAAAAAGTGAAAAGTTAATTTGTTTTGAATTAAAAGTTGAATTGTGTCGTGACGTTCGAGCCAAAAATTTAAAAAGAGTGTTAATCCGATTTTTAGCGGAAGGGGTTGTTCTTGCTGATATAAAACTTCATGATATTGGTCCAGCATTTTTTGAAAATACCACTTAATCAACCCTTCTTTACCGCGAAAAGAACGATAAAATGTCCTACGATCCAGATCTGCTCTCTGGGCAATTTCAGCAATTGTTATTTTTTGATAGTTTTTTTCTTGCAATAATTCTAAAAAAGCTTCCCAAAACCATTGACGTGATTGCTCGGCGATCCGCTGTTTACCATTCATAACTAAACCTTACCTCCAAAATAATAAGTGTCACAAAACCTAAATTTTGTAGCACTTATCGATTAAGCATTGATTTCGGTTTCAAACTGATTAATATTGTAATTAATGTTGAAGTGAAATTAGCTAATAATAATTCTAATATCAGCTAGTGCATAAAAACTAACTATAGTATACCATTTTTTTCAGATTTAAAATAAGGAGGACACTTCTGAATGAATGAAGCAGAACGCATCTTAAGAGATTTAATTCAAATTAGAACAGATGGGAATCAAGAAGAACAAGTTGCCGATTATTTAATTAATTTGTTAAAGAAACATGGAATTGAAGCCAGAAAAGTTGAATTTTCAAGTAATCGAGCTGGTTTAATTGCTGAAATTGGTGATCGAAAGGGACCGGTACTTGGTTTTGCTGGACACGAAGATACTGTCGCCTTAAGCAATCCAGCTGACTGGACTGAAAGCCCATTGAGTGGCAAAAAAATTGGTCACCGGATTTATGGTCGTGGGTCAACAGATATGAAAGCGGGCTTGGCGGCAGGAATTATCGCGATGATCAATTTAAAAGAACTACAAATTCCTCTGCATGGAACTTTTAGAATTTATGCTACGGTTGGTGAAGAAAGTGGTGAGGTAGGCGCACAAAAAATGGTCGAACAGGGCTTCGCTGATGATTTGACAGCTTTGATAATAGGCGAACCGAGTGGAGTTCCAGTTACAGGACTAAAAAGTTTTGCTCCACGATTAGAAAAGTTAGGCATAATTACCAAGTCAGATCTTAAAGAGCTTCTGCAGTTTAACCGAGGATCGGAACAGCATTTTTTAGAAATTGCTCATAAGGGTGCGCTTTCATATGATATTATTAGCCGCGGAAAAACTGCTCATAGTTCGATGCCCGAGTTAGGTGTCAACGCGATTGACAGTTTATTAGCGTTTATTTATGAGCAGAATGTTTATTTTGATGAGTTAATCCAAAAAAATAATCGTCTTTTGGGCTCAACTACTCCAGTATTAACTAAAATTTCTGGGGGAGAACAGTTAAATACGGTTCCCGGGGAAGCTAAACTTAGTGTTTTTGTCCGGACAATTCCAGAAATTTCCAATGAACAGATCATTAATCATCTGACAAAGCTAGTCAAACAAATCAATCTAAAAACTAAAGCTGATTTGAGCTTAAAAATTAATTTTAAGCATCAACCAGTTGTCTCAAGCGTTGAGAATCGGCTTAGCCAGCTTACACAGGCTGTCGGAGAAAAATACTTGCAACAAAAGCTTGGATTTATTGGTGTTCCAGGTGGAACAGACGCCTCGCAGTTTATCAAAAAAAATCCTCAGCTGGAAGTGTTGATTTTTGGACCGGGAAATACGACTGCTCACCAAGTCGATGAATACGTTGATGCCGATGTTTTCCATAATTTTATCAAGATTTACCAAGATGTGGTTGCAAAATACTTAGCTTAATAATCAAAAACAAGGCCAGCACAAACGTTGTGTTGGTTTTTTAATTTAATTTTACTTTTGCTGTTTTTTAGCATGGTATATTAGTGGTAAATAAACTTATAGTCAGGGGTGACTTCATTGAGTGACAAGCAAACAGACTTATTATTAAAACCAGCCTATAAATTAGCAGAGTTAGTACGGCAAAGAAAGCTTAGTTCGGTTGAATTGATTGACCTAGCTTTAAAAAAAATTTCTATTGAAAATCCAAATTTAAATGCAGTAATATCTACTAGAAGATCAGCGGCAGTACTTGAAGCTGAACAACTGCAAGATACTGGGCAGCCATTTTTAGGCGTGCCGATCTTACTTAAAGGTTTAGGTCAGTCACTAAAGGGTGAGCCAGAAACATATGGAAATCGACTTTTTAAAACGGCAACGGCCAGTTTAACCAACAATTATGTTCAAGCCCTGCAAAAAGCTGGTTTTATCATTATCGGTCAGACTAATTTCCCTGAATTTGGTTTCAAAAATATTACTGATGCTAGGATTTTCGGTCCAGCACGTAATCCTTGGAATTTGAATTATCAGCCGGGAGGTTCATCAGGTGGAGCTGCTGCTGCAGTGGCTGCAGGAATTTTACCATTAGCCGCTGGCAATGATGGTGGTGGTTCTATTCGAATTCCGGCTTCTTGGTCTGCGACAATTGGTTTGAAACCGACTCGTGGCCGAGTTCCGACTGGTCCAACAGATTGGCGCTCTTGGCAAGGGGCGGCAGTTAATTTCGCTTTGACGCGTAGTGTAGCAGATACAGCTCTTTTACTGGATGCTTTACAAACGGTCCAACCAGCTGCCGTTTTTCAGGTTCCTTTGAATTTGGATGGCTTTTTTAACAGTTTAGTTGTTCCTTCAACTAAAACTGTTATCGGCTATACGACAGAATCACCAGTCAAAACACCGGTTTCAGCGGCAGCCAAGCAAGCAGTTGCTCATGCAGTTGCTTTTTTAAATACTCAAGGATTTGTCACTAGATCAATCAAGTTGCCAACTAATGGGGTTGAACTGATGAAAAGTTATTATCTAATGAATGAAGCTGAAACGGCAGCTATGTTTGCTAATTTGCAACAATTATTAGGTCGAAGCTTAACGCGAAATGATATGGAGCCCTTAGCTTGGGCACTTTATCAGACAGGGAAAAATATTTCTGCAGCGGAGTATAGTCAAGCGTTAAATTGCTGGGATGTAGCGGCGTACCAGATGGCTGGACTGCATAAAAAATATCCGGTGATTTTAACACCAACAACTGCGACAGTTGCCCCATTGGTTAGCCAGTCATTAGTTAGTCAGGAGAATTTAAGTCAAATGAAACATGCTGAGGAACTTACAGTAAATGAACAAAGACAGTTAATTTGGAATCAATGGCTGCCATCGTTAAAACTATCGCCATTTACTCAGCAGGCAAATTTAACAGGTAATCCGGCAATTAGCCTGCCAACTGAAATTACTAGTTCAGGTCTACCACTAGGAATCCAATTAACTGCGGGCAAGGGCCAGGAACAGCTGTTGTTACAATTTGCGTTGCTATTTGAAAAGGAAAGACAGTTAAAGTTTTTTCATCCGACTAATTTGACTGATTAACTTTAATTAAGCTCAAAAATACTGTTCCTCAAAGTTAGCTATTAATTTTAAGGGGCAGTATTTTAATTGGTAATTTTTTGATGTTGTTGCTTTAGATTAAAAATTAAAATAGTGGTCGGAATAGTTAGAACAACGGCAATGATTGAAATAATTGTCAGACTAAATTCCGCAACAAAAATCTTATCGTTTAAAAAAGCTCCAAAAGAGTAGTTTAGCTGAACAAACCAGATAAAAAGGCTTAGAAAGCCACCAAAAAAGTCGAAAAATAAAGTGTTGCACGCAGTTGCCAGAATCTGGTGTCCACTTTTGATGCCGCTGATAGTAATCTGGTTAACAGTAGTCGCCAGTTTTGGAAATCGCGATAACGTGTATAAGAATGTGGGGTATCAGTATTTTTTTTCGGCAAGATATTATGATTCTAAAGGTGACAACTCAATTGATTACGGCTTAAAGGATAAACTCCTTGAAGGATGATGATTTTAAGAGGCCGCAAACCGGGAACCAAGAAGTTGATGATTATTTTCGGACGGCTAATTATTTAGACCAATCGATTAAAGAATTTTTTGATTTTCTGCAAAAATCTGGTCTTGCTAAAAATTCAATTGTGATTTTATATGGTGATCATTATGGCTTGTCGAATTCAGAAACCCCTTATTTAGCTAAGACTTTTAAACAGGACCCGCAGCATTTTAAATGGTATAACCCTCAAAAATGTTGGAGTAGTTGGGACAATGCCCAACTTCAACGAGTTCCCTTTATGATTTGTTTGCCCAACTATCATCATGGGGGAATTCAGAAAACATTTGTGGTGAAATTGATGTTTTGCCGACTTTGCTCCATTTGTTGGGGATTAATAGCAAACCTTATTTAGAATTTGGGCCTGATTTGCTGGCTAAAGGGCATAATCAAACAGTGGCTTTTCGAAATCGCGATTTTGTGACGCCAAAGTTCAGTGATTTGAATGGAAAATTATTTAATGCAGTTGGTAAAAAAATCGAATGGACCGTCATAACAATCGGCAAATTTTGGCTGCTAAACAACATGCCGATCAACAACTTGATATTTCAGATTTATTGAATAGTGAAAATCTACTGCGATGTTATCATCCTAAAGGTTTCAAAAAAACAAATTAAAAATTATAATTACCTGACCGGATTGCAGCAAGAGCTGAAATTGCAAGCAAAACTGGGGACTAAATCGATCTCTTTGTTTTCGGAACATGGTAACCATTCTTTGGAAAGTCTTTATCAAACCAAAGCGCCTGAATTAGCGACTACGACTAACAAGTCGACTTCAGAGTAATAGAACAAATATTAAGAAAAATAGTAGCTGAATTGCAACGAAATTTTTTTCTGCTGCAGTTTTTATTTTCAACAGATAATTAAAAAAAACTAATCTTATTTTCAAAATATATGTTAAAATTAAATTATTCTAATTTAAGAATGGATGGAACTTTAAAATGGAACTTAAACAGTTAAATCAAGTTGTTGATGAAAACATAATTTTCTTTCAACGACAATTAGCAAGATTGATTCAAATCCCCAGTATTAAAGGAGTCGCCCACGCCAATGCTCCCTTTGGAAAACAGCCGCGAGCAGCTCTAACAGAAGCTTTAAAAATTGCTCAAGAGTATGGTTTGAAGATTACTCAACTGGCAGATCAAGTTGGTTGGGCTGAACTTCCAGGCCAAAGTTCAAATTATGTTGCAGCTTTAGGACATTTAGATGTTGTGGCGGCGCCACGGCCTGGCTGGCAGAGCGAACCTTTTGAATTAACCGTTAAAAATGACTACATGTACGGTCGTGGTGTTTTAGATAATAAAGGACCAATTATGGGGGCACTGTTTGCGTTGGCTCTATTAAAGAAGGAGAATTATCAGCCGCGTCAAACAATTCGTGTGATCTTTGGCACGGACGAAGAATCTGGCAGTGCTGATTTGAAAACTTATAATTCTGTCGAAAAGCCACCGCTGGCCGGTTTTACTCCAGATGGCAAGTACCCAGTTGTTTATGCTGAGCGTGGTATGGTGCGGTTGTCATTATTAATTAAAATCAAAGACCAAAGTGCAAGCGATATTGCGGCAATTGACGGTGAGTTTTCACCAAGTTATCTTCCTGATCGGGTACAGCTTAAATTTGTATCAGGCCAGAGGCAGACTTATTCGGGGATAAAAACGCCCAGTAATGCCCCTGATCTAGGGAAGAATGCTTTAGCTGCATTAGCGCAGGCACAAAGCAGTCGAACAGGGAAAATTGGTGAAGCTTTTAAATGGCTGGCTGCCGCTGCTACTGATACAACTGGTTCACAGATAGGAATTGGTTATGTTGGAAAAGTATCGGGCAAATTGCAAATTAGTGTTTATGGAGCAGCTTATTTAGCTTCAACACAACAGTTGCGAGTTGATTTTTCAATTCGATATCCAATTGAGCTAACACAAGAACAGTTAATTCAAAACTTGACCAAAGGCTTGCCGACCAACAGTTTGTTGCTCGTTAGGCAAGCCATAGCGCCATTTTATCGGGATCCTCAGTTACCAATAATTCAAAAGATGAGCTCTATTTATGAAATGGTTACTGGTTTAGATGGAACTCCCGTAACAACAACGGGGATTACCTATGCCCGTTCTTTGCCCAATATTGTTGCTTTTGGACCATCATTTCCAGGACAAAGAGGAATTGCACATAAAGAAAATGAATGGCTGCGCATTTCAGATTGGCAAAAAATTATTGCGATTGAATATTTGACTTTGAAATCTTTAGCAGAAATGGATTTCAACTAATAAATTAAAAGAAAATAACCAAATTAAAGAATTGTCTTGCTATTGTTTTAATTGTATTTTAATATATTAGAAGTAAATTATAATTTATTAATATTTAGGGGATGATTTTTTATGCTAACAAAAAAGCGTTTGGGGATCTTGCTTGGAACTTTGTTTGTGTGTACTGGACTATTGGCTGCTTGTGGCAGTAAAAGTTCACAATCAAAGCAGGTTTTAAATTTAGCGGTGAGTAGTGATTTAGAAACAATGGATCCGTCGCATGCTTCAGATACAACTAGTATGCAGGTTCTTGAAAATACTGGTGAAGGTTTCTTGCAGTTAGGTAAGGATAGTAAGATTGAAAAAGAATTAGCAACTAAGATCACGACATCAAAAGACGGTTTAACTTATACTTTTAATTTGCGAAAAAATGCCAAATGGAGTAATGGTCAAGCAGTTACGGCTAAGGACTTTGTTTATGGTTGGCAGAGAACGGTTAATCCAAAAACTGCTTCCGAATATGCGTATTTGTATTCCGGCATCAAAAATGCTGACGCTATTATGAATGGTAAAAAAGATTATCGCACATTAGGAATTAAAGCAGTTGGAAAATATCAAGTAAAGGTTACTTTAGAACATCGCATTTCTTACTTTAAATTATTGATGGCAATGCCAGTCTTTTATCCGCAAAATCAGCAAGCAATTGAAAAGTATGGTTCAAAATATGGAACCAATGCAGCCAAGACAGTTTCAAATGGTCCGTTTGTTTTGCGGGGTTGGAAAGGTACCAATGAAAAGTGGAAGCTAGTTAAAAATAATAAGTATTGGGATAAAAAGCAAGTTCATTTATCGGCTGTTAGTTTTCAGGTAGTTAAATCACCATCAACCGGATTAAATCTTTTCCAAACTGGCAAATTAGACCAAACTCAGTTGCTGGGCAGCCAAGTTGCTAGTGAAAAAAATTCTAAAAATTATGTTTTGAATAAATCAGCGACTTCAATTTATCTGCAATTTAATTTGAAGAATCCAACTGATACAGATTTAAAAGCAGCTTTAAATAATGTAAATATTCGTAAAGCACTTTCTTTGTCTTTAAATCGTAGTCAATTGACGAATAAAGTTTTAAGTGATGGTTCTTTGCCCGCTAAGGGTTTTGTAACGAGTGGATTAGCAAAAAATCCGAAAACGGGCGAAGATTTTGCTAGTCAAGCTTATGTAAAAAGTGGAGTAGCTTATAATAAAGCTGAAGCAAAAGAATACTGGACCAAAGGCTTAAAAGAATTGGGAGTTTCCAAGTTAAAGGTTGGTTTGCTAAGCGATGATGATGATGCTTCAAAGCAAACAGCTGAATTTATTCAAAGCCAGTGGGAAAGCTTACTGCCTGGTTTATCAGTTGAAGTGCAAAGTGTACCGAAAACTGTTAGAATTTCGCGCTCAGAAAAAGCTAATTTTGATATTGTTATATCAGGCTGGGGTGCTGACTTCTCAGATCCAATTACTTTCTTGAATTTATTCCAGGCTGGAAATTCAGGGGATGCTGGTGGTTATGATAATAGTAAATACAATCAGTTGATTGATCAGATTAATAATAATCCGTCAAATAATGAGCTAGTTCGGTGGAATAATATGGTCAAGGCCGAAAAGATTTTAATGAATGATCAAGTAACGATTCCGTTATATCAAAGATCAAATTCATTCTTACAAAGTAAAAAAATTAAAAATCTGATTGTAAATACGGCTGGACCTGCTCATAATTATAAGGGAGTCTACCTTAAATAATTAATTACTGGAGGAGCGCAAGTTGAACTTTTTATCAATCGACATTGGAGGAACAAATCTAAAATATGCATTGATTAATGAATATGGTCAGATTATTGTCAAAGGAACAAATGCAATTAATACGCAAGACAAGGACCAATTTCTCAGATCATTGGCTAAAATTATTGATTTGCACTGTCAAGATATTCAAGGAATGGGATTCAGCTTGCCGGGTGTAGTTGATCCAACATCTAAAGAATTGTTAGCGTCAGCACGATTATCTTTTTTAGAAAAAACTGATTTTTTTAATAAATTGGCAAGCAAATACAATTTGCCAGTTACTATTGAAAATGATAGTAATTGTGCTGCGCTAGCTGAAAAATGGCAAGGTCAACTAACAACAGAAAAAAATTCTGCTTTGATAGTCTTAGGAACAGGAATCGGGTCGGCAATTTTTCTGAATAATAGGTTGATTAGAGGAAATCACTTTGCTGCTAGTGAACCAAGTTTTATGGTTGTTGATAAAAGTGCTTCAGGTGTAGAAAAAACAGCAGCAGCACTTTCGGCAGTCGGTATGATTGAGGATATCGGTAATCACTTGCAGTTACCAAATATCCAAGACGGTCAGCGGGTTTTTGCTCAAATCATGGCAAGAGAACCATATGCATGGCAAGCTTTTAATAAATTTTGTGATCACGTAGCATTGTTAATTTATAATATCCAAAGTATCTTAGATTTGAATAAGTTTGTGATTGGTGGGGGAATTAGCAGTCAACCCATTTTGATTAAACAATTACGCAATTCATTTAAAAAATGGCATCAGATTTCACCATTATCTGAGCGGACAATTACTGTTCCTGAAATCGTTAGCGCTAATTTTTATAATGATGCTAATCTGATTGGAGCGATTGTGCCACTAGTTAGGACAAGCAAATAAAACAAGAACCAATAAATAATCTTAGCGAAGGGATTTTATTATGTGGGGAATTATAGCAACTTGGAGTATGTCGTTAGAAAGTTTGAAAAACGCCAGCCAGTCGCTTGAAGCCAGCGATTCAGCAGCTAAAACGGTTGTAACTGCAGTTCAAAAGGTCGAAGACTATCCATTTTACAAATCTGTTGGCTATGGCGGATTGCCAAATGAAAATCAAGAAGTTGAGTTAGACGCGGCTTATATGGACGGTGATTCACTGGCAATCGGCGCAGTTGCCGGAATTAAAGATTTTGCTAATCCAGTCGCAATTGCACAAAGTCTGTCGCAATCGAAGGTTAATAACTTTTTAGTTGGTTCTGGCGCTGAAAAGTATGCAAGTCAGCAAGGATTCAAACGAAAAAATATGTTAACTGAACGCGCAAAAAAGTTTTATCAGCGTCGCCTGCAAACAACATCGCAGACTGCAAAACCTTATGCTGGACATGACACTGTTGGTATGATTTGCTTAGATCAGCAAGCGACAATGACTTGTGCAACTTCAACTAGCGGACTTTTTATGAAAAAAGCTGGACGAGTTGGTGATTCACCATTAAGTGGATCGGGCTTTTATGTTGATAGCCAAATTGGCGGGGCTAGTGCAACCGGATTAGGCGAAGATATCATGAAAGGCTGTTTATCTTATGAAATTGTTCGTTTGATGGCCGAAGGAAAAACGCCGCAAGCAGCTTGTGATCAAGCAGTTTTCAAGTTAGATCATCAGTTACGTCAACGTCGGGGAACCGCTGGTGATTTGTCGGTAGTTGCGTTGAACTCAACTGGTCAATGGGGTTGTGCAACTAATATAGCAGATTTTTCATTTGTTGTTGCAACACAAATTGCGCCAAAACCGGTAGTTTATTTAGCCAATCCAGGCAATCAGCAAACTATCATTAAACCAGCTTCTGCAAAGTGGTTAGAAAAGTATTTTGCTGAGCGAAGTTCAAAACTAACATAAAGGTAAGGTGACTGAAATCGCAATTCTTGAAGTTTGCTGTGGTAATTATCAGGATGCATTTGTAGCTAGTCAAGCTGGCGCAGCAAGAATTGAATTAAATAGTGCGCTGTTTCTTGGTGGGTTAACACCAACTTTAAGTTCACTACGTTTAACAAAACAGACGACAAATTTGCAAGTAATCTGTATGGTCCGACCTCGTGGGGCTGGTTTTTGTTACACTGATGCCGAATTTAAGGAAATTTTGACAACAGCAGAGATATTTTTAGCCAATCAGGCGGATGGTTTATCATTTGGCTTTTTAACTGCTACAGGCGAAATTGATACAGTCAGGACGCGTCAACTGGTTGAATTAACGCATGATTATGGTGCAAAAGCTGTTTTTCATCGAGCAATTGATTGTTCAGCTAATCTTGAGCAGGGGATAAATAAGTTGATTGATTTGCAAGTTGACCGAGTGTTGACTAGCGGAGGGCAAGTAACTGCTTGGATCGGTAGGAAAGCTATTGCTAATCTGCAAAAAAAATTTGGTCAGCAAATCGAAATACTGGCTGGAAGCGGGATTAATCCGACTAATGTGCAGTTGCTGTTAGAAACTACGGGAATTAAGCAAGTGCATGCCTCATGTACTGCTGAGCGGATTGATGCAACAGCTAGGGGTAATCAAGTTGATTTTTCCTATCTTTTGCAGACTAAACATGGCAGTTATGAAGCAGTCTCAAAACAAAAAGTCAGAAATTTATTAGCAGAATTAAATTAAATATCGTTGCTATAAATTCAAGCAATAAAGTAGATCGGTTAATCTAAAATTAGCCGATCTTTTTCATTTACAGAATGCTGTTTTAGATTTTCCCATATTTTGGCAGGCAATGCCGATCAAATAAATATTCATGGTATATTATTGATAGAGAACTTAATTATTAAGGTCAATTCAAAATATTATTATGGAGGGATTCCAGCATGCGCTTTTTACAAACAGCAGACTGGCATTTAGGCCGCAAATTGCATGGCTTTGATTTACAAGCTGAGCAAGAAGCGGCTTTTGTACAAATTGAAAAAATTGCTTTACAGGAAAATGTTGATGGAATTATTATAGCTGGAGATATTTATGATCGCAGCATGCCGGCGGAACAAACGGTTGATTTGGCAAACCAAATGTTACAGCGTTTGAACCTGACCGATCACTTACCGCTGTACGCAATTGCTGGAAATCATGATAGTGCTTCACGCTTAGCAACAGGAACACCATGGTTTTCGAGCACCAATTTTTATTTACATACCCAATTAGCTGAAGCTTTTGAGCCAATTGAACTGGAAACAGTCCAAATATTTTTACTGCCTTATTTTGAACCGTTTGCTGCTCAACAATATTTTGCTGATGATTCATTATTGCATTTAGACCAAGCAATGGCGGCAGTTATTAACAAAATTAAGCAGCAGTTTGCCCCAACTAAAAAGCATTTGCTGGTAGGACACTTTTTTGCTGCTGGTTCATCACAAACAGCATCAGAAACTCGTTTGACAGTTGGCGGGTTGGCCCCGGTTCCAATAGATTTACTGACGGATTTTGATTATGTTGCTTTAGGACATCTTCACAACAAAGATGCCCTACAGACGAACAAGATTCGTTATAGCGGTTCGCCTTTGAAGTTTTCTTTAAGTGAGGTTCGACAGCAAAAAGGAGTTTTCTTACTTGACACTGAAACACAGCAGACTAAGTTTTATCCGATTAAACCATTACATGATTTGCACGACTTGCAGAATGAATTTGCTGAACTGACTAATCCCAGTTTTTATCAATCGCAGCCACGGGAAGATTTTTTTGGCATTACACTAACTGATCAAAAGCCAATTCCAAATGTTTTGGCACGATTACGTGAAATATATCCCAAGATTGTTGCCCTACAACGGACAGCTGATTATAGTGAATTATTTGAGCAGTCACAGTCGACGAAAAAAATTACTCAACAAAACCCACTGCAGCTTTTAGGCAACTTTTACCAACAAGTTGCTAATGAGCAGCTTTCAGCAGCCCAAATAAAGTGGGCTCAAAAAGCTCTGCAAAATATTCGCGAGGAGGCAAAATCATGAAACCACTCAAATTAACTTTGATTAATTTTGGACCTTACGCAGAACAAGTTTTTAATTTTGAACGTTTGCAACAAGTCCCACTGTTTTTGATAACTGGGAAAACTGGCAGTGGAAAAACAACGATTTTTGATGGAATAACTTTTGCACTTTTTGGCGAAACTGCCGGTGGCGATCGTTCGGCTGCTAGTTTACGGTCCGATTTTGCCGAACCGCAAGCTGAAACATTGGTGGTTCTGGAATTTGAACATCAAGGGCAACATTATCGGATAACTCGCAATCCTAAGCAGCTTTTAGCGAAAAAACGTGGTTCGGGAATGCACGAAATAGCTGCAGCTGCCAAGCTTGAAAGTTTTGATGGAGAAAAAAAACAAGCGGAACTGACAAAAGTGCGCGATGTGAATTTAAAAATTGAAGCAATTCTGCAGTTAAATCGCCAACAGTTTGTTCAAATTGTACTTTTGCCCCAAGGCGATTTTCGCCGTTTTTTACTTTCTGATAGTAATGAGAAAGAAGCGATTTTGCGTAAAATTTTTCGGACACAATTATATCAACAATGGAGTGAAACTCTACGGGAATTTTTGAAATCACAGCAGGGAAAAATTATCCAACAGCAAGCCGCAATTAAACAGGCTTTTAAAAAAATTAGATGGGAAGACCCAGCCGTCGTTTTAGATGAATTGAATTCGACTGAACAATTAAAATTATTAGCACAACAGCAAACAAGAGCGCAAATCTCGCTGCAAGATCTAGCTGTGGCAAAAAAGCAAGCAGCTGGTGCTGTCCAAAATCAGCAAAATGAATTAACGGCGGGTAAAAAGCTAAATCAGCAATTTGCAGAGCTCAAACAGTTGCAAAACAAACTCCAAATTTCACACCAACAGCAACCTAAATATTACAAACAAGCAGAGCAAATAAAAATCTTAGAGTGGGCCCAAAAACAGCAACCACTTTTTGTTCGCGAACAAGAACTTCAACAGCGTCTGCAAAAAGTTTCACTTAACTTGCAAACGACCAAAAAACGACAGCAACAGCAGCAACAAGTCTTGCAGGAGTTTCAAAAACAGAAAGAGTTGTTGCTTGAACAAAAAGAAGTTCAACAACAGCGCGAAACAACAAAGATTTTATTAACTGAACAAAAATCGCAGTTTGAAAAAGCTGCTGGTTTGACAAAAAAAGTTCAACACCAAGATGAACAGGTTAAAAAAATTGAAATTGAACAAAAATTACAACAAAAAAAGTTAAGCCAACTAACTGAAAAGTTAGAAAGAATTGCTGGATTGCAAACTGAATTGCCACAACTTTTGCAACAGCGCAATCTTGTCGACCAAACAAAACTACAGTTAACGCATTTCAAGGAACAAGTTGTAAATCTATTGCAGGAACAGCAGGCCTTGCAAGCCTTGACGACTGAAGTAAAACAGTTACAAATTAAATTCGAACAAGCCCAGCTGCAATCTTCCAATCAACAAACTGCATATCAGCAATTGCACGATGCGTGGCTGAATAATCAGATTGCAGTTTTAGCATCCCAATTGAGTCCAGGAGCACCGTGTCCAGTTTGCGGGAGCTTGAATCATCCACAGCCAGCTGATCAAGCCATGATGAAATCAATCAATAATACGGAATTGAAAGCAGCTGAAAAAAACAAACTGGCAGCCGAAAAAAATCTTAATCATTTAGCGGCTCAATTAACAGAAAAAAAGCGGACTTTAACTCAGCAAAAAGAAATCTTTCAGCAAACAAAAAGAGAATTATTAAAGCAACTAGAGCAAGAAAAGTACTTAACTAAAGCAACTTTAACGCTAGAAAAAATTCAGCAAGTACTCACTAATCAGTTGCAAGACCAGTCACAGCAGTTAGCTAATTTGGAAGAACAAGTAGATGTTAATCAAAATAGTGTTGCTCAAAGGCCGCAGTTGTTACACCAGCAACAGATAGAACAGCAAAAAGTCCAGCAATTAGGGCTTGACTTTCAAAATGAACATGATGAACAACAGCGGTTAACGGTTAGGCTAGCAGAGATTAAACGCGGATTGCCGAAGGATTTTGCAGATATAGTAGAATTAAATAGCTATTTAACAGGCTTAGAACAAAAAATTACGACTTATCAGCAACAAGTTACGGAGAATCAGCAGCAACTTGAGCAGTTGCAACAACAATGTGCTAGCTCAGCAGCTGTAATTAAGCAGCAGCAAGCAGAATTAACGGGACTAACTTCGGAGTTGCAGAAAGTTTCAGCTAAAATTGATGATTTAATGGAGTTGCAGTTGGCAACTACTGAGAGAAAAACACTTGCACAATTGCTGGAACAAACTAAAAGTTTGCCTGAATTGCGCCAGCAGCAAGCAGATTATTATCAGCAGCTGGCAGCACTAAAAGCACAAGTTGCCTCTCAAGAAAATTTATTGCAAAAGCAGCAGCCAGTGGATTTAGCAAAGGCAAATGATAGATTTCAACAGCTTCAAAAACAATTAGATCAAATCGAAGATCAATATCAAAAACTCTATGATCAACAATTGCTGAATGGTTCACTACTTAAGGAAATCACAACTGGTCGACAAGAGATTCAACAACAAGAGGCAGCAATCAGTGAATTAGCGCAGTTGGTTACAGCGGTTAGTGGACATAGTGATGCTAAGTTGGGATTGGAACGTTATGTTTTGCGCCAGCAACTGACAACAATTTTGCGAGCGGCTAATCAGCATTTGCAGCAATTAAGTTCCGGACGATATTGGTTGCAGCTGCATCAAGAACGAGGTAATACCTTAGCCAATACGGGTCTTGAGATTGATGTTTATGATGATCATGTAGGTCAGCTGCGAAGTGTCCATACACTATCGGGTGGGGAAAGTTTTATTGCGGCACTAAGTTTGGCATTAGCACTGGGAGAAGTTATTCAAGAGCAAGCAGGTGGAGTCAGCATTGACACCTTGTTTGTTGATGAGGGCTTTGGTTCGCTTGATCAAGATTCGCTGGCAACAGCCTTAGCAGCCTTAGAAGATATTGAAAGTGGCAGTCGCATGATTGGAATCATTAGTCACGTGGAAATGTTACGAACACAAATACCTGCTCAGATTCAGATCAGCCAATTGGGGCAAGGACAAAGCCGAGCCAAACTGGTTATTCAAGAATAAAAATACATTGAAAAATGCTTAAGCATTTTTTGTAGGTGCGCCCGGCATGGGCGATAACTAGGTGGTGTAAGTCCGCTGTGGGCCGTAGTAGTCAGCCGAGGTCATAGTAATCTGCCGTATAGCAGATGAAGGACTGAACAATAATAATTCTCACCGATAAAACAGCGCTTGAAACCATTTACCTCTTATATTGAGTGCGGCTACTGCGGGAAATACTACACAAGTAGCCCAGAGAAATTAGCTGGTGACCAAAAGGTTCAAAAGTGGTTTTGCTATACCAAACGAACAAAGTGTCCTTGCCCTACCAAAAGGCGCTACATTCCAGAATTTGTTTTAACTGATTTGGTCTGTGATGTGCTGAATATTGAGGAATATGACGTCAAAGCTAATGAAACTGCTAAAATTTTACATTCGTTAAAGATCAATTTGAATTTTGCGCCGGTTGCAGATGTATCTAGTAATCAAAAGAGCTTTATATATTCTCGAACATTGGGATTAGACTATCAACAAACAGCAGATTGTATTCAGGCTGAGATTCTGGCAATTCATGGCAGCCAGGTAGCCGCTAGTTTAAAGCATTTTCCGGGATATGGAACAGTTGGAGACACTCATACTGGCATTGCTTCGACGAATAAATCGCTTAAGGATTTTGAGAAAAACGATTTTTAACCCTTTAAAGCAGGGATTAAAGCAGGAGCCCAGATGGTGTTAGTTTCACACATTTTTGTAAATTCAATTGACTCTAATTATCCGTCTTCCTTGTCACCTAAAATTCATCAGCTTTTGCGTCAGAAATTACACTTTAAGAAGGTAATAATTACCGATGACTTACCGATGGGAGCTATTACTCAATTTGCAGCAAAAAAACACGTTTCAGCTGATTTATTGGCGGTAAAAGCAGGAAATGATATGTTATTAAGTAATGATATATCTGTTGGGGTTCCGCTAATCATGCAAGCAGTTAACAAACAGCAAATAAAAGAAACGCAAATTAATGCTTCAGTTTACCGAGTTTTAAAATTAAAGCGGGACTTGGGGATTCTAAATAAGATGGATTTTCGTTAGAATAGTGTTGGCAGTACATTTCAAAATAAAGGCAGGTCATTATTATTTCAATTAAATTAATTGCAATTGATATTGATGGCACACTGGTTAATTCCGCTAAAAAATTAACCAGCGGTGTTAAAAAGACAATTGCTCAAGCAAAAAGTCGAGGAATTAAAGTGGTCATTTGTACAGGTCGACCATTGGCTGGGGTTCAAAGCCTTTTAGAACAATTATCTTTGGCTAATCAACCAGATCAGTATGTTATCAGTTTCGGCGGCGCAATGATTCAAGCGACTGACGGAAAGCAAATTGCATTGAAGCCGATTTCTTATGAAAATTATCTTGACTTAGAATTCTTAGCCCGGAAAAAGCAATTGCATTTTCATGCTTTGAGTCAAAACAAAATTTATACAGCTAATCGAGACATTGGTCATTACACGGTTTATGAAAGTCGCTTAGTTAATTTGGAAATTGCTTATCGTACACCTGAGGAATTACGAGGAATTCAGCTGGTTAAAGGAATGTTCATCGATGATGAAAGCAAATTATCCCAAGCTATGCAGGATTGGCAGCCTTTCGCCGCATTGGAAAAGGAATTGGTTTTTACTAAAAGCGCACCTTTTTATTTAGAGGCTAATGCTCAAGGAGTTAATAAAGGGTCAGCATTGAAAACCTTGGGAGAAACTTTGCAACTTCAACCAAGCGAAATGATGGCAATTGGCGATGAAAATAATGATCTCAGTATGATCGAAATTGCTGGATTGGGTGTCGCAATGGGAAATGCAATTCCAATTGTCAAGCAAGCAGCGGATGTTATTACGACTGATAATGATCATGATGGTGTCGCTCAGGCAATTAAAGAGTACGCTTTGTAATTTTAAAAATAGCCGATGTTTTTTACGTTGGCTATTTTGTTTTTTTACGCTGCCAAGAATTAGTTAACCAGTAAATTAGAATTGCAAAAACTGCTAAAGAAGAAATCTGTGGAATAAAAAAAGTTAAAAGCAAAGCCAAAAGGCCAAAAACAACTAAATGCAGTCGAATTTTATTAGTTTGTTGACAAAATTGCTGTTGGTTTGTGGCAACGTGGCTGAGAGCAACTTGACCTAATAGATAAAGGCCTAGTACAGACAAAACATAAATTAGCAGATAGCAAACACTTGGCGCAACAGTATTGGGAAAACGACCATGCCAAGCAGTTACTAAGGGCAACAGACTGACCGCCAGTAAAAGTAAATTATTAGTCCATAATAATTTTTGGTTGATTGATTTCACAGGTGTAATGATTGTATGATGGCTGATCGAAAAACTGGCGATAAATAGAAAACTCAGCACATATGCTGAAAGGGTGGCGAAGAAAGCTGGTTTGATTATTTCAGTCCAATCAACAGTCTCAGGTGTCTTCAACTCTAAGACCATAATAGTGATTAAAATTGCGAAGACACCATCGCTAAAAGCTTCTAAACGATTTTTAGACATATATAATTAAGCTCCTTTTTAATCTGATTAGCGAATTACTTTTCGGTTAAATGTAATAGCATTACAAATTTTTATTGAGCAAAATACTAGTTAATAAATCAAACAAACAATCTCGACTAAATTCGTTTTATAAAATTAAATACCAAATATTGTTTGTAAACATCTTATTTTTTGAAATATTATTTCTAATAGATTTTTCCATGCTATAATCTGTTTCATGAATTAACAAATCCCTTTTTGATAAGTTTTCAAGTTTATTTTCATTTTTTTGAAAAATCAAAAAGACTGATTGTTAATTAGAAATGGATTATTTTTTTGCTCAGAAAGGATGTTGTTCGATGGCAATTACAGCAGTTAGAATTGATGGAAGATTATTACATGGTCAGGTTGCTAATATGTGGACCAATGTTGTCGGAGCAACACGAATTATGGTAATTGATGATGAGGTAGCTGCTTCACCAGTTGCTAAGGCTGGAATTAAGTTAGCTAAGCCCGCTGGAGTAAATTTGAGTATCTTAAATGAAGAACGAGCAGCGGGTAATATATTAGCAGGGCGTTACGATTCGCAAAAAGTCTTTATTCTAGTCAAACGACCGGCTGTTTTACTTCATTTGCTAAAAAAAGGTGTTCCGTTAAAAGTTGTCAATGTAGGTAATATGTCGCAAAGCGATGCAACTAAACCATTAACACCTTCAATCAATTTAGTTCCGCAAGATGTGGCTGATTTTCAAGAATTACATAAATCAGGAGTGAAATTGACTGTGCAAATGGTCCCAAGTGACCCACTACTTGATCTAATGGATTTATTGAAGAAATTTTAATTCGCAAAAGAAAGAAGGTCAGCAACATGCACAGTGAAATTTTATTTTGGCAGGTTTTATTATTGACACTTTATTCAATGTATCAGATTTGGGACGATTTAACGATTGTATCCTCGCTGGCTCAACCAGTTTGGGCAGGATTAATTGCTGGAGCTGTCATGGGAGATGTTACCAAAGGATTGATTATTGGTGGCAGTTTGCAGCTTACAGTTTTAGGAGTCGGAACATTTGGTGGTTCCTCAAAAATTGATGCTAACTCTGGGACGATTTTAGCAACTGCCTTTTCTATCAGTACGGGAATGAATGCTTCAACAGCTGTTGCAGCTATTGGCGTGCCGGTAGCATCATTAATGATTGAAACTGATATCCTGGGTCGCTTTACCAATACCTTTTTCCAACACCGAATCGATCATTTGATTGATGAAGAAAACTATCCGGCCATTGAGCGCAACTATTTATATGGGGTTTTTCCTTGGATGCTCTCACGAGGAATTCCAGTCTTTTTAGCTTTACAGTTCGGTGGTAGCTTTGTTTCTCAAGCAGTAAAAGTTCTCGATACTAATTTGAAGTGGCTCAGCAATGGTTTAGCAACGGCTGGAGCTTTGTTACCGGCCGTTGGTTTTGCAATTTTACTGCGTTATTTACCAGTGAAGAAGCATTTAGCCTATTTAATTTTAGGTTTCACCTTGACTGCTTTGTTTAGTACTTTATATACTAATGTTCAATCTTTAGGTACTACGATGGCAAAAGTTTCCAAAGGTTTTAGTGGTTCCTTTAACACGGTTTCAATGGTGGCAATTGCTCTGATTGGACTGACTTTTGCGATTAATGAATATAAACGCGATGTTGAAAAGCAACAGTTAACTGAGTTAAGTCAGCAATCAGCAGCTACAGGCGAAGTGACAGCAGATCAGGAGGGCGAAATTTATGGCGATGAAGACTGATTATAAATTAACCAAGAAGGATTTTAGGCAGATCAACCGCCGCAATTTGTTTTTTAATCAATTAGGTTGGAACTACGAAAAAATGCAGGGATCAGGCTATTTATTTATCATTATGCCGCAACTGCGGAAATTGTACGGTGATCATACTCCGGAATTAAAAAAAGCGATGAAAGCTCATAACCAATTTTTCAATACTAATCCCTTTGTTAATACAATTATCCAAGGAATTGATTTAGCAATTGAAGAAAACAAAGGTGTTGAATCTTTAGAGACAGTTTCCGGTTTAAAAACAGGCTTAATGGGTCCATTAGCTGCAATTGGAGATTCAATTTTTGCCTCATTACTTCCAGCGATCATGGGTGCGATTGCAGCTAATATGGCAGTTCAAGGTAATCCATTTGGTTTGTTTCTCTGGTTATTAGCAAATTTGTTTGTGATGTATCTGCGGTGGATTCAACTTCCATTGGCTTATCGTGAAGGAACTAATTTGGTAACTAAGATGCAAGGACAACTTAATTCATTAACGGATGCAGCCACCTTGTTAGGTGTTTATGTTGTCGGCGCTTTAGTAGCCACATTGATTAGTGTTCAAGTTCCTTTAGTAGCAAATATTGGCAAAGTGACCGTTAATCTTCAAAATGAACTTGATATGATTATGCCTAAATTAATTCCAGGAGTAATTGTCGGGCTAATTTATTGGTTGCTTGGTCGTAAGAAAATGACATCAACTAAAGCAATTTTTATCGTGATAATTGTGGCAATTATTTGTTCAGCTTTAGGGATCTTAGGAAAAACAGCTTGAGCTATCGAAAGGAAGTTTAAAGTGAAATTAATTTTGATGAGTCACGGTCCACTAGCTTCGGCAATCTTGACTAGTGCAGAAATGATTATTGGAAAAATTTCTGGTGCACAGAGTTTTAGTTTAACCAGAGAGATGGGGCCAACTGAGCTAAAAAAGCAAGTTTCTACTGTACTTGCAACTTTTCCAACTGATGAAACGGTTGTCATTGGACTTGATTTATTAGGTGGAACACCATCAAATGTAGCTGTCCAATTATTGGCTGAAAATCCGCATTTAGAAGTAGTTACTGGAATTAATTTGCCAATGGTAATTGAATTTGGTAATCAGCAATTACTGGGAAAATTTAATTTATCCCAATTGTTATCTATGGGAACAGTTGGAATTACTGATCTCAAAGAAAAATTAACTGCTGATCAAGCTGATGATGAAGAATGAAATGATTGAGACTGCACCTAAAATTAGGAGGCAGTCTTTTTTAATTATCTGTTTAAGTAGAATGTAGAACAGCTAAAAGGTCTTGAATCTGCTTTCATTCAGGGTTATCTTAGAAGCGAGTGAGACAACAGTGGGATACTTTTGCAGTAAAAAATATTTATGACGGGTGATGAAAATGATAACAAACAATTTAGGAATAGCTGAAACAATTAATAACGCAATTAATCAACGAGCAGTTTACGGAGTTTCATATTCGCTATTAGGTTTGGAGCAAAATGAACAGCATTATTTAGGTTACCAAGGGACTGGTTCAGACAAAATTGCAATTCGACCTGATTTGGAATATGATTTAGCCTCGTTGACTAAGGTTATTGGAACTAGTACAAGAATTTTACAATTACTTGGTATTGGTAAAATAAAGTTAACAGATACAATTGGAAATTTTTTAACTAATTTAAAGCATCCCGAACTAACAATTAAGGATTTATTATTACACTGCAGTGGATTACCGGCAGATATTGCTGATGTAAGTGAGCTTAACCGTGCTGGATTAATCGAGCGCGTTAAACAAGCAGACTTAATCTATCCAACTGGAAGTCAGACGGTTTATTCAGATTTAGGGTTTATTCTATTAGGTTGGATAATCGCAGCAATTGATGGTGATTTAGCAGATAGCTTGAACGAGCATATTTTTAAACCATTAGCGATGAATCAAACTGGTTTTAAGCTTGCTAATCAGCCACCAGCTAACTTTGTGCCAACCGAAAACTTACCCCAACGCGGCGGAATCATTCGTGGTCAAGTTCATGATCAAAAGGCTTGGTTACTTGATGGCCAAAGCGGGCACGCCGGCTTATTTTCAACATTGAGCGATTTAAGTAACTTTGCCTCAATGTATTTGCATTATGGAATTTTTAATGAACAGCCAATTTTGCAGCCTGCAAGTTTTGCCTTATTGAAAAAGTTTTATCAAAATGGACGAACCTTGGGCTGGCAACGCTGGTCACCAGAAGGAATGAAGATTTGGCATACCGGATTTACGGGCACTTCAATTGCTTTGGACCTAGATCAGAAAACGGGCTTTGTTTGTTTGACCAATCGCATTTATCCGACTCGGCAAAATCAAGCTTGGTTAAAGTGGCGCAAACTAGCGGTGGGACTTTTTTTTGAAGAACCAGAAATGATTGTGTCATCAACTATTACCGACTAAAGTCTAATGGTGCAACGATCAATTTAAGCAAACTATTTTTAAAGAAATTAAGTCGGAATTTTTTTGATTTATAAGAAGTAGATGAATGCTAAAATTAACTCTGCGATGTATTTTTAGTTTTATTAATATTTGGTTGATCAACGTAGATTATCAGCAGTTAGTTTTACTCATTAGCTCCTCTAAAAGCTTGAGCAAGTGGCTCAAGCTTTTTTCTTTATGTTTCGTTTCATATATTATACGGTAATAGTGGAAGAGCTGTTTATAATCTGGTTGGAGGTTATTAATATGAATAAAACTTATGATTTTGATGTAATTTACCTTGGTGGGGGTCATGGTAGTTTCGATGGTGCGGGGCCTTTAGCTGCCAGCGGTAAAAAAGTGGCAGTGATTGAAAGCGGTCTCTGGGGTGGAACTTGTCCTAATCGTGGATGCAATGCGAAAATAACTTTAGATGAAACAATTCCATTATTGCGGGAAGTTGACCGTATGTCAGATATTCTTAATGGTCAATTGAAGATTAATTGGCCTAATCTAATTGCTCATAAACAAGCAGTTATTGAAAATCTACCTAAAAAAATCTATCAAGGGCTTGAGACTGCTGGCGTTAAGCTAATCCATGGTTATGGTCAATTGCAAGATGGACATACGGTTGAAGTTGATGATCAAAAATATACAGCTGAAAAAATCGTTATTGCAACAGGTCTAAGACCCAATCGGTTGAGTGTTCCTGGAAGTGAATTAGCTCATGATAGTAATGACTTTATGAAGCTCAAAGAATTACCAGCTCGAATTGCTATTATTGGATCTGGTTATATTAGTTTGGAATTTGCAACAATCGCTAATGCTGTTGGTTCGGAAGTTACCGTTTTTATGCATCACGATATGGCATTACGTGCTTTTTACCAGCCATTTGTTAAGCAAGTTTTGCAAGATTTAGAAAAACGTGGTGTTTCTTTCATTAAGAATGCAGCAGTTCAATCTTTTGCAACTGCAGCAAATGGGGTTACTGTTAATTATGGTAATGATCAAAGTAAAACAGTTGACTGGATTTTAGATGCAACCGGCCGGATTCCAAATGTCGAGGACTTAGGACTAGATGTTGCCGGTGTCCAGTATACTAAACGTGGGATTACAGTCGATGGCTATTTACGAACAAATATTGACAGTATCTATGCGGCAGGTGATGTGATCGATAAAATTCAGCCTAAATTGACACCGACAGCAACTTTTGAATCATACTACCTTTATCAACTTTTCAGTGGCCAAACAAGCCAGCCAATTTCTTATCCGGCAATTCCTTCAACGGTTTATACATCTCCGCGAATTGCTAAGGTTGGGTTGATTCCGTCTAATGTTGAACAAAACACCGAAGATTGGAAACTTGTTCATAATAAAATAGCCGATGATTGGTATCGGCAAATTGATCAACAATCCCTTGGTGAAAGTATTTTGGTTTTTGATCAGCAGCATCATCTTGTGGGGGCGACAGAATTTAGCGAACAAGCAGAAGATGCGATAAATACTTTGCTTCCAGCGGTTGTGTTCCACTATAATCAAGACCAAATGTGGCAATTAGCTCATATATTTCCATCAATTAGCGCATCTGCTTGGCATAAAATCCGTTAGAATTTAAAAAATAAGTTTAAATTATTACAAGATCTGCTTGGTTAAGTCGGTCTTGTTTAGTTACAAGTCAATCAAAATTACTTCGTCGTATTTTTGATGGCTGAAAAAGCTTGAATTAGTTCTTTTTCGGGTGCAGATAAAGTTCGAATTCGTTGGAAAGCAATGAAGTAGCGCAAACTAATTAAGTGATTTGGCAAATAATAGAAATTATAATTACCCGGAGTTATTTTCTTGGCAACGCTGGCTGGAACAATAGTTATTCCCATGCCATGTGCTGCTAATTCGGCCGCAGTAACAATATTTTGGCTTTCAATTATAATGTTAGGCGTAATTTTATATTTACTAAGCAGTGCATCGACTTGATGTCGAATAGCTGAATCAGTAGTGCTTAAAACTAATGGTTCATGCAACAGCATCTTGATGGGGATTGATCCGTCAGGCAACTGTTGCTTTTTTTCGTCATATAATTTTGAATTATCAGGAATTACTGCTAGATAATCCTCAGTTCCAACAGTTTTTAATTGAAGCGTTGGATCAACAGTTTCTGGATTTTGACCAAGCCAAAAATCAAGCTCGCCGTTAATTATTAATTTTTCGTTAATCGCCGGTGGATTTTCAACCAGAACGATTTTTACATGCGGGTGGTTTGTTAAAAACTTAGGCAAAAATAATGGCAGCAAAAAACTACCAAGACTGGACAAAACACCTAATTTGAGAATTTTTTGATCTGTCTGAGTATAACGGGCTAGTTGTTGACTTAAAGCAGCGTTTTCAGCATTTTGTTTTTCCAAATAACGGTAGTAAATTTTCCCAGCCTCGCTTAGATGAAGTTGTTGATTTTGGCGATCGATAATTGCAACCCCAAGCTCTTGTTCGATTCGTTTGATAGTCTGAGTTAAATAAGGTTGGGAAATGTAGAGATCTTTAGCAGCTTTGGTAAAGTTACTGTGTTTTAAAAGTGCATCGAGATATTGCAGCATTAAAGCTGGATTTTTAGTAAGCAAAACTTTTCTCCTTTTTATAGCATTTTTATTATCGATTTATAACTAAATAAAAACTTCACAAGCTTTTAGATCAAGAATATACTTAAACTGTAATTCTAATTATACAAAACTGTTTTGATAAAACAAGCTTAAGGCACTTTGAAACTTAATCCTATTTAATTATGATTTGATAATTATCTTTGCTTTTGAACAAAAATCACATAGAATGAAAGGAATTAATAAAATGATAAAATTAGTCGGCATTGTTGGTACAAATGCAGCTAAATCAACAAATCGAACCTTATTGCGATATATGAAAAAGCATTTCGTAGATCAAGCAGAAATTGAAATTTGTGAAATTAATGCACTCCCTTTTTTTAATAAACCAGATTCACATCAACCACCAGCAGAAATTGCTCAAATAAGCAAAAAGATTGTGGCAGCCGATGGAGTTATAATCAGTACGCCGGAATATGATCATTCGATCCCGGCTGCCTTAGCAAATTTGCTAGAATGGTTTGCTTACACTACTAAGCCATTGCAAGATAAGCCAGTTATGATTACTGGCGCATCATATGGGGTTTTGGGTACTTCAAGAGCTCAAAATCATTTGCGGCAAATGTTGAATGCACCTGAGCTGAAAGGTTTAGTCATGCCTGGACGTGAGTATTTACTCGGTCATTCATTACAAGCTTTTGATCAAGATCAGAATTTGATTGATAAACAAAAAGCAACTGAATTGGATCAGTATTTCCATGATTTTTGTGATTTTGTATTGCGAAATAAGTAATTTGTAATGGAGGAACGTTTAATGAAAATATTAGGAATTATTGGAACTAATGCAAAAGAGTCAGCAACTCGTTCGTTATTGCAATTTATGCAGAAAAATTTTAGTGACCTAGCCGAAATTGAATTAGCTGAAATTAAAAACTTACCATTGTTTAACGAGTCGGTAACGGAAAGTTCTAGCCAGCCAATTCAAGAACTGGGGAAAAAGATTATGGCAGCTGATGGGATTATTATCTCAACATCTGAGCATAATCGGTCAGTTTCATCAGCTTTAAAAAGCTTTTTAGAGTGGATGTCTTTTAAAGACCATCCTTTCGATAGTAAGCCAGTAATGGTTGTTGGAACTTCAATTACTCGTCAAGGCTCTGCAAGTGCCCAACTGCATTTGCGTCAAATTTTGGATGCACCTGGTGTCAATGCGATTGTACTACCAGGAAATGAGTTCTTATTGGGAGACTCAATCAATGCATTTGATGACCAAGGTAAAATAAAGAATCAGCAAACAATTGATTTTTTGAAAACATGTTTCAAAAACTTTTTGCGTTTTGTTAAGGTTGCTGATGCATTAAGTGTCCCTGAAGAAGTGCATTTTGAACCCGGTAAATATCAGGTAAGTGCAGCTGGTCATAATGGCAAGTTTCCAATGACGGTCACGATGTCAGAAAATCGAATTGAAAAGATTGAGATCGATACTCAGGGTGAAACACAGGGAATTGCCGATACAGTTTTTCAGCGAATTCCTGATCAAATTATTTCGGGTCAAACCCTAAATGTTGATGTTGTTTCTGGTGCGTCCATCACCAGTCATGGGGTAATTGATGGAGTTGCAACTGCTGTTGATTTGGCAGGCGGGGATGCTAATACATTAAAGAAACGCCCGAAAGTAAATCCTGCTACAGTTCAAGCTCCTCGAGAATTAACAACTGATGTTGTTGTAGTTGGCGGTGGTGGTGCTGGTTTAACGGCTGCGGCATCAGTTCTTAAGCTTGGTAAGCAGGTAATTGTTGTTGAGAAGTTTCCTTCAATTGGTGGTAACACAATTCGAACCGGTGGGCCGATGAATGCTGCTGATCCTAAATGGCAGAACACTTTTGATGCACTGCCAGGTGAAGCTGCAACTCTGAAAGAGGTTTTGCAGCAAGATGAGAGTCAAATTGATCCAGAATATCTGGCTGACTTTAAAGAATTAAAGCGACAGATCAAAGATTATTTAGAAAATGGCAAAGATTATCTATTTGACAGTACCTTGTGGCATCGTATTCAGACATATTTAGGCGGTAAACGAACTGATCTAAAGGGACATGAGATTCACGGACAATATGATTTAGTTAAGGTTTTAACCGATAAAGCTTTAGAATCGGTCAAATGGCTAGAAGATATTGGAGTTGAGTTTGATCCAAATGAAGTCTCAATGCCAGTTGGTGCTAAATGGCGTCGGGGACACAAACCTTTGAAGTCGCAAGGATTTGCTTATATTTCAGCATTACAAAGTTTTGTTAATAATCAAGGCGGACAAATTTTAACCGATCTACCAGTTAAGGAACTGTTATTGGTAGATGGCAAAGTTAAAGGAGTTGTTGCCATAGATGCGCAGCAACGGCAGGTAATAATTCATGCTAAGTCAGTTATTTTAGCTTCGGGTGGTTTTGGTGCAAATACCAAGATGGTACAAAAGTATAATACTTATTGGACTAAAATTGATGATCAAATTGCCACTTCAAATTCTCCGGCGATCACTGGAGACGGCATTAAATTAGGTCAAAGTGTTGGAGCTGATTTAGTTGGTATGGGCTTTACCCAAATGATGCCGGTTTCTGATCCCGTAACGGGTGAACTTTTCACCGGGCTGCAAGTTCCGCCTGCTAATTATGTGATGGTTAACCAACAAGGAAAGCGTTTTGTTGATGAATATGAAAGTCGCGATGTTTTGACGCAAGCCGCCATTGATAATGGGAGTCTCTTTTATTTAATCGCTGATGATCAAATTAAGGCGACTGCTTATAATACGAGTCAGGAAAAAATTGATGCCCAAGTTGAAGCCGGAACATTATACCGAGCAGATACTTTGGCAGACTTGGCACGCCAGATTAAAGTCGACCCAGCTGTTTTAGAAGAAACCATTAAAAAATATAACTCTTATGCTGAAGCGGGTCATGATCCAGAGTTTGGTAAAGAAGTATTTGATCTGAAAGTAGAGCAAGCTCCATTTTATGCCACACCACGTAAGCCAGCTATGCATCATACAATGGGTGGCTTAAAGATTGATACTCAGACGCATGTCCTAGATCAAAAAGGTCAAGTAATTGCTAATTTGTATGCTGCTGGCGAAGTTGCTGGTGGAATTCATGCAGGCAATCGTCTAGGCGGAAATTCATTGGCTGACATCTTTACTTTTGGCCGCATTGCCGGGAAAGCAGCTGTTAAAGAGATCACTGAATAGATTAAATTTTATTGCTAAACAACACTGATTGAGATATAATTAGATAAATTTAAGGAATAGTAAGGTGTTGTTGATGAAAAAACAAGCAGCGGTGGAGCAGATGTTGAATCAACTAAGCCAAGCTTATGCAGCTTGCGAAATTAAAGAGCAGCCTGAAGCTCAGCAATTAATTTTTTCAGCGGCTCAAGAACTTGAAAAAAACGGTGACTGTGACTTAGTTGCTAGTAAACTTTGCAAAAAAATTGTGCTTTATTATTGGGAACACAAAGACAATTTTCCCCAAGCTTTAGCTGATTTACATGGTCAAATCAAATCAAAAGCAGTTAAATATGATGCAACTGCCATTTCGGCAATCATGTTGCCAATGTGGTTTTAAATTATATTAATTATAAAAACTGTGACAGTCTTTTAGAGGGACTGCTGCAGTTTTTTTGGTTACTAAAAAGATCACCGTTAAACAAGTATTTGGGCAAATTTGCTTCAAAAGTGTATGCTAGATTTAAGTAATTAGAATTTTAAGTTGACTTGCAAGTTATCAATGAAAAGGAGAGATTGAATGTTTGTTAAAAATGGCACAGCTGAGTTGAAGCATGTTTTGACGAGTCCACCGGATTATCTAAAAAAAGCTGATCCGATTAACGAAATTTCAAAAAAATATCAATTTGAACCGCTAAATCAAGCTAAATTGGCTAATGAGTATCAAGCTTTAATCGCGGCTTACAAAAAAGCTGACATTCAAGTTGAACAGTTACTCCCACAACCAGTGATGACTAATAGTGTTTTTGCTCGTGATTTTGGAGCCTGTGTCAAAGAGGGCTATATTTTGGGGAGGTTTAAGGAGCCACTTAGATTTGCTGAACGAGCGGCTTATGAAGCTAAGATGAAAGCTTTGGGAATTCCCAAAATTGTCGAAGTCAAAACGGGTTATTTTGAAGGTGGCGATTTTGCCTTTTTAGATGAAAAGACAATTGCAATTGGTTTGCTGCAACGAACTGATCAAGTTGGTTTTGCAGAAGTTAAGGCTGGTTTATCTAAGTATGGGTACCAAGTTTATCCAGTTCCCGCTGATCCACGCTACTTGCATTTAGATATGTGTTTTAATTTAATTACCGATCATTTAGCAGTTGCGTATCCTCAAGGATTACCAACAAGTTTTTTAACACTATTAAAGAAACTGAAAATCGAGATTATTCCAGTTCCTGAAGCGGCAATTTTCAAACACGGTTGCAATCTTGAAAGCTTGGGTAAAAATCGAGTGATTTCGTTAAAACAAAATCAAGCAGTTAACCAAGCACTGATTGAACATGGGGTAGAGGTAATTGAACTGGATATTACAGAAACATTGAAGGCTGGCGGCGGACCGCATTGTATGACTTTTCCATTGAACCGCAGCTAACATAGTGTAGTTGACGAAAGTAGTGATTGAAAAGCTTCTTGAATTGCCAATTACTTTAAATTTGCAGTTCAATTTTCGGATTAAATGAGCGTATAATGATTACTTGAAGAATTTACGTTTAAGGAGACTGAAAATACATGAATGATTTAAGCAATTTTATCCCCATTAGCTTACCAGAAGTAACTGTCAAATTAGCTTGGGAACAAGCTCATGGAAAAAATGTTTCCGAGAATGATGTGATTTTGGCAGCAATATTGGAAAACGTTCGCGCAATGTTGGAAGAAGCGTTAGAAGGGCCATACTGGGAAGCTGTTTGGCAGGAAACTGATCAAAAAATCGTAATAACTGATGCAATCGGCGAGCCAGCTGGTGTCATCAAACCAGAGAACGGGAGCAGTTTCGTCGCTGATTTTCGGAAGAATGCGCCTAAATTAATCAATTGGTTGGACAAACAGGTTCAGCACCTAGTCAAATAGAATTAAAAAACCCATCAAGGTAAAAAATTACTTTGATGGGTCATTTTTTGATTTGAAAAAAGTTTTAAAGTAGTTTTTGATAAATATCAGCAACATCGGTTTCAGTTAATTTAATTGGCGAATTGACCATTAACCGTTGTTGGTTAGCGATGACTGAAGCTGCAAATTCTTGACAAGTTTTTTGATCCATACCAATTTCACTTAATGATTGATTGGGCAGAATATGATTAATCAACTTATTTAGCTCGGTTAAGGCTGACGTAGGCTCAACTGGTAAAACTTCAGCCAAAATATGATTCAATTGACTCAAGTCAGTGCCTAATTCTTGATACTTATTAAAGGTACCATTAAAGACTAGATAATTAGATTGACCATGAGCAATGTGATAGGTTGCACCAATCGGATATGCCAACGCGTGAACTGGACCACAGCCAGCATTACCAAAAGCTACTCCAGCCATCGTGCTGGCTTCTAGGAATTTTTGCAATTGCTGCCCTTGAGGTGTCTGTCCAACTTGGTCAGCTAAAATAATCTGTAGATAGCCTTGAATAATTGTTTTCATAGCCGCAACAGAAAAAATTTTGCTAAACGAGGTAGCTTTTGGTGAAAGGTAAGATTCAATTGCGTGAACTAAAGCATCAATTGAACTGGTAGCAAAAACCTTATATGGCATAGTTTTTGCCAAGTCCGCAATTAAATAAACTTGATCGGCAAACATTGCTGGATAGGCTAATCCAGCTTTAGTTCCTTTTTCTAAGAAGTTGAACACAGCAACATTGGTTACTTCACTCCCAGTGCCTGTTGTAGTTGGGACAATTATTAACTGCCGTTTTTTTGGCAATTGTTGACCAGTGGCGGCAATCTCAGCGATTGTTTTGCCACTGCCATAAACCAGCAACTTTGCATTATCAATCACTGAACCGCCGCCAATTGCAATAATCCGCTGATAATTTTTTTCAGTAACTTTAGTTAACAGTTTATCAGCCGCTGCATCAGTTGGTTCACCTTGAAGATAGTCTTCTAAATAGATGACATCTAGTGGTAAATCAGCTGGATTTAAATGTGGTGTAATAATGTATTTATTTGTCAATAAGACATCAGTTTTACCAACCGCTAATTCTTTAAAAAAAGTTGACAAGCTGTTAGTTAAGTTAATAGTTGGTTGAATACTAAAAGTTTTCATTTTGAAACCTCCATTTAGTTTGTGAGTTTAACGAGAATTTTTGCTTGCTGTTTGTCATGTGCAAGCGCCAAAATACCTTCATCGATTAATTGTGGTAGTTTAATCTTTTTGGTAATAATTTTTTTGAAAGCTTCACGATTATTGTCAATGATTCCAATTGAACGTTCAAAAACATTAGCATAACCATATGAAGTTAATAAACGGCCGCCTTTTTTTAAGAGTCCGCGAACATCAATCTGGGGTTCTGTACCAAAAAGAGCAACTACCATCAAAGTTCCATTTTGTCCGAGAGCATTAAGCGCCCCCGCAAGGGTTGCTTGAACACCAGCGCATTCGAATGCTAAATTAACTCCTTGATTACCAGTTAGTTGGTTCACCTTTTGTTGTAGGTCAATTGGATTATTTTCATGTAAAACTGCATTTGCTCCTAGGGATTTAGCCAAAGCCAATCGTTGATCTGAGAGATCGTTAATGATAATATTATGTGCTCCAGCTGCTTGTGCAACTAAGAGGGTGAAAAGGCCAATCGGTCCAGCACCTTGAATTAAAATATTATCGCCGGCCTTAAGTCCAGCACGTAAAACAGCTTGAACTGCAACTGAAGTTGGTTCAACTAGTGCACCTAAATCAAGTGGAAAATCAGTTGGTAGCTTATGGGCAAAAATTTCAGCCACGTTGCAATACTCTTCTAAACCACCGTTTGCACAAAAGCCTAAAAAACCAGCGGAATTATCTTTGCCGATTGCACGACTGCATAAATTATAATTCCCAGCTAAACAGGCAGCACATTTGCCACAGGCAATCATTGGTTCAACTGCAACGCGGTCACCGATTTGTAATTTAGTAATTTTTTTCCCTACATTGACAACAGTACCAGCGAATTCGTGCCCCGGAACTAATGGTACCTTTTTTCCAGTTAAAGGATGAGAATTAATGGCTAGATCCATTCCGTCAAGATATTCATGGATATCACTTCCACAAATTCCATTATAAGCAACTTTAATTTGAACTTCAGTTTCTGCAGGCTCAGTAATTGGTATTTTTTCGAAACGAACATCTTTTTTTCCATAAATAACGGCAGCTTGCTGTTTCATATGATCGAACTCCTTTTAAAAATTAAAACCGGCTTTGCTTGTGAATTTTTTCGCTTTACACCGACATTATATCATTTTTAGATGCGTAAAGATTAGAAAAGAAATTGATTACTACTAATTGATTCTAAAAACGATTTTGTTTTAAAAGAACAAATTTGTCTTAGCGCCGAAAAATGTTTAGTATAGTGAGTGAGCACTTACTCACTAAAGGGAGTGGCAAAATGAAAGCAACAATTGAAGTCAAAGATTTACAACAGGGGTATGGACAGAAAACAGTTTTAAACCAAATCAATTTGAGCTTGATGCCAGGTAAAATTTTGGCATTAATTGGACCAAGTGGCTCAGGGAAAACAACCTTAGTTAATTCAATTATGGGGATGTTGCAGCCGCAGAAGGGTACTGTCCGAGTTTTAGATCAACCAGTCCCAGATCGTCAGTTGTTGAGCCGGATTGGTTATATGGCTCAAACTGATGCATTATACCAATCACTGTCAGCGCAAGAAAATTTAGCTTTTTTTGGAGCGCTTCAAGGGCTAAGAAAACAACAATTGCAAGCACAAATCAATTATGCAGCTAAAATTGTTCGATTAAATAGCTCTTTAAATCAACTGGTTAAAAACTTTTCTGGTGGAATGAAGCGCCGCTTGTCTTTGGCAATTGCATTGCTAGCTGTTCCTGATTTATTAATTTTAGATGAGCCTACGGTTGGAATTGATCCGGAATTACGTCAGCATATTTGGTTGGAACTTCATCATTTAGCGGCACAAGGAAAAACAATTTTATTGACGACACATGTGATGGAAGATGCCGAGCAAGCTGACCAAATTTTGATGATTCGACAGGGAGCGGTTATTGCGCAAGGCAAGCCGCAAGAATTAGTGAAAGAATATCAAGTAACATCTATTGAAGAAGTTTTTTTGACAGCTGGGAGGAAACAAGATGCGAATTCAGGCAATGATTAAACGAATCTTATTAGAGATGGTTCGTGATAAGCGGACTTTAGCTTTAATGTTTCTAGCACCATTATTAATTCTAACCTTGATGTATTTTTTATTTCAATCAAATACTCAGCAGAATGTAACACTTGGAATACGCAATGTTGAACCAAGTATAACTAGAGAATTAAAAGGTAAACATATCAAACTTAAAAAAATTAAATCCAAGCAAAGTGCTATTGGATTAATTCGGCAAAGAAATTATGCTGGTGTTTTGGAACAAAAAGATCAGAAATTAAAATTGACATTGCAAAATAGCGATCAGAGTAAAAGTGCTATTTTACGGCAAACGCTACAGCAGGCGCAAATTAAATTGAAGTTTAAAGCGGCTGATACTGCCTTACGTCGACAGCGTCAGGTGATAAAACAACAACAGCAAGTTATTAAAGAGTTTGCCCAGCTTACCAAGCAAACTGAAGGTTCAGTGGTAGTTAAGAGTAAAAACCAGTCCTTAAAGACTTTTGATAATTATTCAGTTAGAACTCATTATTTGTATGGTAGTAGTCATTCAACTTATTTTGATACGCTATTGCCAATTATGATTGGTTTTGTTGTCTTCTTCTTTGTTTTTTTAATTTCGGGGATTGCTTTGTTACGCGAACGAACTACGGGAACACTAATGCGTGTTTTAGCCACTCCAATCAAACGTGCAGAGATTATTACAGGCTATCTTGCAGGCTATGGTTTATTTGCAGTAGTGCAAACGTGTTTGATTGTGGGTTATAGCTTGCTAGTTTTTAAAATACAAATTATTGGCAGCTTAGGACTAGTTTTTTTGATAAATCTATGTTTAGCTTTTGTGGCGCTAGCGTTAGGTTTGTTTATTTCCACCTTTGCCCAATCGGAATTTCAAATGGTGCAATTTATACCTGTCGTGGTAATTCCACAAATTTTCTTTTCTGGAATTATTCCCATTGCCCAAATGCCCAATTGGTTACAACCAGTTGCTAAAATTATGCCGCTTTATTATGGAGCTGATGCAATGAGTGGGGTTATTACTCGTGGATCAGGTTGGAACAGTGTTGGAATGCAAATCTCAGTTTTAATTATTTTTGCAATTTTATTTTTGCTGTTAAATTCAATTACTTTACGGCGTTTTCGCCAAGTTTGAAGAAATAAAGGAGGAAAAAATGGTGGTTAATGATGTTCAATCTCTGTTTTCGGCTAGTTTAGATGAACTGGAGTTAACCGAAAAACAAAAAGCTGTTTTACGAGCTAGTTTGCAACTTTTTGCGAAAAAGGGCTTTGCAGATACAAGTACGCGCGAAATTGCAGAATTAGCTGGTGTAGCGGAGGGAACAGTTTATAAACAATTTAAGACTAAAGATGGAATTTTAGCTGCGATTATTACACCTTTTATTCAACAAGTCGTACCTAAAGCAGCAACAGAGTTTTTAGTTTCAATCGAACAATCAGCAAGTTTAAATTTAGAACAGTTTCTAAGAACAATTATTATTAATCGGTTGACTTTTGTTAGTGATAATCTGCCACAACTGAGAATTTTTATTCAGCAGGCTTTGACTAAGCCAGAACTGTTGCAACAATTTGGGAAAATGTTAACTAGCTTAATTGCTGGACCCTTGGGGAAACAATTGCAGAAGTACCAAAAAACAGGAGAATTAGTTAACTTGTCATTGACACGCATTGTTCAATATATCATAACGACGATTTTAGGATATGGTTTAGCAGCTATTTTAGCTGATCAACCTTTAGAAATAAAAAAAGCAAGTGATGAAGCAGTCGTATTTTTATTGCATGGTTTAAAAAAATAAGAATTTTTTGAATCTTACTGGGACAATTTTGTTCCAGTATTTTTTTGCAATAAATACTTTCAAAACTAATCCAAATTTTTGTCCTTAAAAATTCTTAGAATTTTCAAATTCTCAGCTTATGCTAAAAAGCATATCAAAGCTTTTAATTTCAAAAATAGTTAGTTTTGCTGGTTCTAAAAATTAAGTCAAAAGGAGTATTGCTATGTATTAGAGTTTTTAGCGAACTAACACCATAAATTTTGTAACATTCGGAGGTAAATGAATGAATTTTATTAAACGAGCTTGGCTAAATGTTATCCGTAAACGTGGTAGGACATTGTTATTAATTTTGATTACATCAGCAATTTTATTATTTGTTCTATCAGGTTTAATGATTCAATCAGCGGCGGAAAAAGCTGTTCAAAATGCGAAAGAAAGCGCTGGTACAACAGTAACGCTGAGTGCCAATCGTGAAAATGCATTTCGCCAAATGCGTAAACAAAAGCAAGGTCGGACTGAATTAAATTTGGCTAGTGTTAACTTAAAAAAAGCTAAGAAAATTGCTAGCTCAAAATACGTTAAAAGTTATAACGTTCTAAGCAGTACAACGGCAACTGCCAAATCTTTTAAAGCAATCAAAACTACCACTGGTTCTTCTGGTTCTTCGCCCCAAGGAGGTCCAATGAATGGTAATAGTAGCAATAAAACCAGTCTGTCATTGAGTGGAGTAACAGCAACTTCAGTTACAAGTGCTTTTACTGATGGAGATAATAAAATTGTTTCTGGGCGAGGAATAACTACCTCTGATCAAGGTACAAATCATGTAGTAATTGAAAAAGAGTTGGCTAAAGAAAACAATATTTCAGTTGGTGATCAAATTAAGATTAAGTCTAACAGCAAAACAGTTACTCTAAAAGTTGTGGGAATTTATCGAGCAAGTTCAAGTTCAACAAGTCAAATGCAACAAAGCGATCCCTCAAATACGCTTTATTTAGCTAGCAACTATGTTAGTGAGTTAAAAGGTAGTAGCAATCAGGCTGATTCGGTGGTTTACACAATGAAAAATCCGGCAAAAGCAGCTGCATTCATCAAACAAGAAAAAACATTAATTAATACCAGCAAGTTTTCTTTAACAACGAACGACACATTGTATCAAACCATGCTAACACCTTTAAATAATATTAAAAGCTTTGCACAAAAAATTGTTTGGTTAGTTGGTTTAGCAGGAACAATTATCTTAACACTAATTGTTATTTTAATGGTGCGCGAACGTCGTTATGAGTCAGGTATTCTGTTAGCTCTTGGGGAACGAAAAGGCAAGATAGTACTACAATTTTTAGTTGAACTATTAATGGTCTTGGTTGTTTCTTCAGTAATAGCTGTTGGTGGAGGAAAGTATGCAGGTAATTTGCTGTCTAAACAATTGGTTCAACAAGCAACGACACAAACCGTATCTTCAAACACTAAACGCTTAAATAATTCACAATTGGGTGGTGGAAATAATAGTGGAATGTCGCAAGGAATGAATAATCCAGGCCAATTTGGAGGGGCTACAAGTCAGAATCAGCAACAAACAACAAATCTAAAATTAAGTTTGAGCATTAAAACAATTGTCGAAGTAATCGGATTTGGTTTGTTAATTATTACAATTTCAATTTTACTGGGAACCATCAATCTTTTGCGGTTACCACCGAAAAAAATATTAACACACTAAAAGTTTAATCGAAGGAGTATGACATGCTGAAAACAACAAATTTAACTTATCAATATAGTAAGCAAGAACGAAAATTATTTTCTGATATCAACTTAGAGTTTAACAGTGGCAAAGTGTACGCCATTATTGGACGTAGTGGTGCTGGTAAGACAACTTTTTTATCTTTGTTGGCCGGACTCGACTCGCCGACTGCTGGAAAAATTGAATATCAAGGTAAGGACTTAAAGAAAATTGGTCTATCAAATTACCGCCGAAATGACACATCTATGGTCTTTCAAGCTTACAATTTATTTGATTATATGACAGCAGTCGAAAATATTTTAACAGCATTAGATTTGACTTCTTCAAGTCATCGCGGTAATCGGGCATTTGTGTTGGAATTATTAAAAAAAATCGGAATTGATGAACAACTAGCTAATAAAAAGATTGGCTTATTATCTGGTGGACAACAGCAACGTGTAGCAATTGCAAGAGCAATGGCTTGTGATGCCAAATTGATTTTGGCAGATGAGCCAACTGGAAACTTAGATGAACAAAATACGCAAGAGGTGGTTAAACTATTACTGGAGCTAGCACATAAGGAACAACGTTGTGTAATTATTGTCACGCATGAAAATGATGTTGCTGAAAGATGTGATGTGCAAATTGAATTACGCAAAGGAAAACTTAATGTGATTGAGGGACCTAATATGGTGTTAAAAATTTGAAAAATTGTTAACTAGTGGGAGTGGTCAAAGTTGTTAGGAGATAACAATTTTGCCAAAAAAAGTACGTGCGTTGTTACTGATTTTGATTGCTTTAATCGGTGGAGTGGGTGTTTATCAAGTCAGTCGTTATTTTTCAGTGAGTATCACAGATAGTAGTTCAGATTCTGCCAAGGCAGCTTTAAGTTCGAATTCAAATGATGGAAATGAGCAGATTAAACAAAAACAAAGAGCTATTAAACAAAAGTTACAGCGTTACCTTGATTCAGTTACCGCCGACAAGACCGCTAGCGTTAGCTTTTATAATTTGAGCCCTCAAAAAGGTAGCCAGTCAGCTGAAAAAAAGGACGCAGCTGTTTACCAAGAAGGAAAGTTAGCTGTTGCAGCTAACGCTCATACAGCCGAAGTAGCAGCCAGTACTTTCAAACTTTTTATTACAGCATTTTTAGTGAAAGAAAAATTAGCAGGAAATTTTTCTTGGACAACAGCTAACCAAACAGGATTCAACAACATGATTGTTTACAGCCAAAATGATTATGCTGATCAAGAGTTAGCTACTTATGGGATGAGCACTATCAATAGTTTTATTGCTAATCAAGGTTGGTATTCGCCAGTTTTTGTAGACGGTCAGGCTGCACAAACAACAGCGACCAGTCTGATGATGCTGTTACGTAATTTAGCTAAAGGAACCGGGGTGTTTACCAATACAAGCGATCAAAAATATATTCTAAGCCTAATGAAAAAACAAGTTTATCGAACTGGCATTCCCACCGGAGCAAACGAAGCACAAAAAGGAACAACGGTGCAAGATAAGGTTGGCTTTTTAGATGACACCAATAACGACGCCGGAATTGTAACTTTGCCAAATGGCCAGCGATATTTACTTGTAATCATGACACATGGACACAATCAGAGTGGCTTTAGCGGTTTTCCTAGAATTGCGAAAATAACTAAACACATTCAAAAAATTGTTTATGGTGATTAAAAAACTTAATTAACAATTAAATTCAAAAATTTAGGTTGACCAATTAGATAGTTTTGAATACTATATATGTAGTATTCAAAACTTATTTTTGTTCATAGACTTTACCTATCAACAATTTTAAATCTGGATAACATAGAATATAGATATACAATGTACATAAATATGTTAGGAGAAAGTATAATGAAAAAAATTGGTCTTTTAATTGATTCAGCTACTGACGTGCCAATTGAAGTACTTGAGGATAACGAGAATATTGCGATGGTGCCATTAACGCTAAGTTTCGGTGATCAGATTTATCAAGATCGAATTACAATTCAACCAACTGAATTTTACCAAAAGTTAGCTGTAACAAAAGAATTGCCCAAAACAGCTAGTCCAGTAATTGGCTCGGTGATTGAAAAAATTCAAGAATTGAAACGACGTGGTTTTGATGAAATTATTGGTATAACCATTTCAGCTGGTTTGTCGATTACTAATCAGGTTTTCAAGCAAGCGGCTGCGGAATTCACAGATTTAAAGATTACAATAATTAATACCAAAAGTATTGGAATTGGGGCAGGATTATTTGCAGTTTTTGCGGCTGATTTAATTAAGTCCGGTCTAGAGTATTCTAAAATCATCAATTTATTAAATGCTTCAATTGCTAAAAGTCATGTCTATTTTTATATTCCAACGTTAAAATACTTGCAAGCTGGTGGACGAATTGGAAAGGTGACAGAGATTTTAGGCTCGGTTTTAAAAATTAAACCAATAATTTCTTGCAATACTGACGGAATTTATTACCCAATCACAAAAGCTCGCAGTGAGGCAAAAGCCATCGAAAAAATGGTTCAGAAAGTTCTCCAGATTGCTGATGCAAGTTCTGATTTTCGGATTGGGGTAGCTCATGGAGCAGATCAGCCGTTAATGCAAAAAATTGTTGCCCGTTTAAAAAATGAATTGTCAGCAGGACAAAAAATCTATACTACCGAAGTTTCACCAGCACTTGGAGTTCATACGGGCCCCGGATTAGTTGGCATTGGAATTCATTGTAAATAAAAAGGAGCGACACAGTTGGAACTTAAGCAATTACCTCTTTGGAAAGAATTACCATCAATTGAATTACATTTAGATCAATTGTTACAACTGACTAATAGTTATCTAAAACCGATTACTGGTGAGGAAATCACTAAAACAATGATGCACAATTATTTTAAAGCCGAAATTATTGTGCGACCAACTAAAAAACATTATCAAAAAATTCAATTAGCAGGTGCTTTGATTGTTGGTTTATTAAAAAGCGTTTTTACTTTGACTGAGATTCAGACTGGGTTCCAGCAGGTTTTAGTTAATACCAATCCAGAAACGGGCTATAATAATTTTGTTAGGATTTTTAATCAGCAAATCAAATTAAAAAAACCACCGATTTTGAATACTGAAGATCCTTTGGTAAAGTTGCAATTTGATGCAGTTCAAGCGATTTTATTTTGGATTTCAGCTAGAAATCGATTGCTAGAAAAAGAAAACAACGAAATTGAATGATTGCGATCATTCAATTTCGTTGTTTTTTATTTGCTAAAGAGTTCTTAATTAGTAAAGTCTTGCGCGATAATTTTTTTCAGTTGCTTTTTTGGTAAAACGATTTCTTCATTATAGTTTTCTAAGATATCATCATATAAATCTTCATTTTCACCTTGAATCTGCAAATAGTGAACTTGTTTAGCAGCATCAAAATTATTTTTAACGGCTAAACCAATACTAATCATATCGGTTTGATTCATGTTGGTTGCAACTAAGAATTTTGACATTGAGCTTGCTAAGGCAGGAATCTTGAAAGCATTAACTGGATCACTTATTTTATTAATGATTCCAACTAAAGCAGCTTCTTGAAGCCTTTGCCGGCCAAAATCAGTTCCCGGAACAGAATCGCGTTCATGGACAATCTCTGTTACCATTTTTCCACCAAGCTGATGTTTTCCTTTAGTGATGACTTTGTTGTAATCTTCTGTATACCAAGGATGGGTTAGAGTTACATTGAAAGGTACGTTCATCGTGATACCGTCGACAGCATCAACCATGGAACGGAATCCCCAATAATTTGTTTCTAGGTAATAATTAATCGGCACATTTAGATAACTTGAAATCGCTTGGACAGCTTTGAAGACACCTTTTTTAGCTCCGTATTTTGCTTGGTAAACTGATTGAACGCTAGTTAATTTTGTATAACCTAAACCAGACATGTAAATTCTTGAATCACGCGGGATACTTAAAACATTATATTGATGTTTTTTTAAGTTTGCATGAACTAATAACATTGAGTCTGTATGTCCATCAGTTTGGTTTTTACGCGTATCAGAACCGATCACTAGAACATTAAAAGTTCCACTGGATTGTTTTATGCTTGATGTTGACTGTGAAACGGATTTTAAATTGGAAAAATGTGAGGTTGGGTTATAATGCTGCCAAATCAACCATCCACCAGCAAATAATAAAATTAGGATTATGATAAATGACAGTAAACAGCCATGACGGTGGCGTGGCTGTCGATAATTGCGCTGGCGTTTTAATTTTAATGCTTCATCTTCTTCATTCAAATTTTCTACTCCCTTTATAAAACTCAATATAAATTCATTTTAACTACATCGAACTAAATATGAGAATTAAAATTGATTTAATTAAAAAAAACGTATCTACTTTAAAAAAGATTTAATAAAGTCAAAAATAAATGCTCAGCAAAATGTTTCAATTTACTTAAGAAGTTTAATAAAGATCTACATCAACTAAGCTTGCTTTAATATTTTGCTTGTCTTAGATAAAAGGATGCAGGGTTTGTTAAAATACTTGAGAATGTTTGAACAATGACAGGAGTCTTTTTATGTTGGAATCTAAGGAACGAACGGTCAAATTTAATTACTTGATGGTAATTATTTTTTTAGCGCTAAGCCTTGCTGCTGTCGGAATCTTTGGTAGTCAAGGAAGATTTTACAGTGCTAATGATCTTAAATTTCATTTGGCTCGAATTGCTGAATTAGTGCATGATTTACGCTTTCATGACTCATTTTTAAGTCCTTTAAGTTTTACTTTCTTTAAGGGAACAGGGACAGCAGTTCAGATTTTTTACCCTAATTTGACTTTATTACCGTTTGCCTTTTTGCAATTGCTTATTAAGCAACCAATCGTTGCCCTTTATATGATGTTAGCATTATATAGTTGGGTTGGATGTTGTCTTAGTTATTTTTTGATGCTACGTTTCACTAAGCAAAATCAATTACAGAGTGGATTGTTTGCGGTTATTTATAATTTTTCACTCTATCATACCACTGATCTTTTCATTAGATTTGATCTGGGGGAATGGTTGGCCATGATTTTTTTGCCACTAGTTTTTTATGGTGGTTATCAAGTTTTAGCTGGTAAGTGGAATGAATGGAAATTTGGCGCAATTGGTTTAGCTTTGGTTGGCTACTCTCATGTTTTGACCTTTGCTCTAAGCATTGGAATTATTATGGTAGGTTGGTTGATAGGTTGGTTATTGCGCCGCCCGACTGATTTGCGTAATCGATTAATAGCAGCAATTAAAATGTTAGGAAGTACTTTTTTACTGACTTTTTTTGAATTCTATCCTTTAGTCAGACTGAGCCTATTAAATAATATTCATTTTCCAACACGTTATAATTTATTGGTCAGTCCCAATGGGAAATTACCTGATCTTAATAGCTTTTTAGCAACCGCTCTCAGCAATCAGCTAACGAAAAATTTAGGAATTATATTGTTGTTAATTTTAATTGGTGAACTGATCATGTGGCGAATGGTCCCACAACTATATCGTTGGAGTTGGATTTTGCTAGTTTTACTAGTTATCTGTACGACAACTTTTTTTCCATGGCAATCCTTTCAGCGAACACCGTTGGCAGTGATTCAATTTCCTTGGCGTTTGTTGACCATTGCTAGTTTTTTTCTAGCATTAAGTGGTTCGTGGTTATTCGCAACGCTTTTTGGGCTAATAACTCAGCGTTGGCGGATAAAAGGAGAAAAATGGTGGGGACTTATTTTGGTGTTAGTGGTGATGTTGCCAACATTAAGTGCTGAATTACTTACACTTAATCAGGATAAAAGAACGGATCAACTGGTGAACTTTAATCGTAAATCTGTAGGTACGCATTATTGGATTACTGATCAGGAGTATCAAAAGTTTGTCAAGGTTAGTAGTAATACCGACTATTATCCGATTAAGGCATATAGCGCGAGGAATTCTATTTTAAAGCGAAAAATTTTGACGACCAAGGGCAAACTAAGAATATCAGTTACTAAATTTGAACATAATCAAATGACGATAGAGTTAATAAGTAAATCAGCTCAAACAGCAAATTTACCATGGATAAAATATCAAGGCATTAATTATCAATTATCAGTTAATGGTCGTCATCAACAGCTTAAAACTTCAAAGCGGGGCACTTTTTTGGTTAAGCTCAAACGTGGAAAAAACAAAGTTTCTTTAAAAGTTAATGCTTTTACAGGTCAGTTTCTAGCTGAGGTAATTACAGTGGTTGGTAGTACCTGTTTATTATTATGAAGTTTAATTTGAAATTGAAATAATTAGGCGGTGAAAAGTTGTTTTCTAAGAGAAGATTGTTTAATAGCTGTAAGCATGAGTGGTTAGCGTTTGGAATTACACTGTTAGTGGTGATATTGATATTTTGGGCACAAGGGTTGACCCCATTTGGAAAACAAAATTTATTAATTAGCGATATGGGGACGCAATATTTATCTTTTTTTACTAATAGCTATCATGCAATTAGAACACACGATTTCCAATTGTATTCATTTTCACAGTCACTAGGTGGAAATTTACTGCCATTAGTTGCTTATTATTTGTTAAGTCCGTTTAACATCATAATGTTCTTTTTCTCAAATGCGGCTGATATTCCGACAGCATTGAGTGTAATTATTTTATTGAAAATTGCAACGATTGCTTGGACAATGACATATTTTTTACAGCATCATTTTCGGCAAAAATGTTGGGAAAGTTCTATTTTTGGGGTAATGTTTGCCTTGTCAGGATTTGTCGTCGTCTATTTTTTCAATATCATGTGGTTAGATGCTTTAATTTGGTTACCATTAGTCATAAATGGGTTAGACAAATTAATTGATACAGGTAAAACAACTAGTTTTTTTTGTTGGTTAACAGTTAGTGTATTAACCGATTTTTATTTAGGTTACATGACTTGCTGGTTTACTCTTTTTTATTTTGGCTATCGCTTTTATGTTGCTAAACAGTCCAAGCAGCTAACATTTGGTCAAGCAAGTAGTCGTTTTATTGTTAGTGGAGTTTTGAGCGTTGGTTCTTCAGCTGTAGTTTTATGGCCAACTTTTTTAGGGATGTTGGAAACAGCTAAGACGCAAAATAGTTGGCGTAATTTTTTGCCGCATGCTGAATTTGGACTGCGCTTTTTCAGTCAGTTAGCAGTTGGTGCAACTTCCTATCAGCAACGGTTGCAGCATGCACCAACTATTTTTTGCTCGACCCTTGCTATTGCTTTACTGGGTGCCTTTTTGCTGGATAAAAAAATAGATTGGAAAATCCGAAAACGCAATTTACTCTGGCTGTTACTCTTATTGGGGAGTCTCTGGTTGCGCCCAACTAATACAATTTGGCATCTGGCACAAAAACCGGCCGGTTTTGTTTTTCGAAATGCTTTTTTTGTCAGTTTTTTTATAATTTTGTTGGCTTATCAAAGTTGGCGAAAGAGTTCATTTCAAAATTTATCGTCTAAACGAAGAAGGTACTTGCTGCTGACGCATTTACTCTTATTGATAATAGGTTGGATAGCTAGTCAACGAAAATCCCTAGCAAAGATTTTAGCATTTGATAACAACCATTTGGAAACATTGCCTGCTAAATTCTTTTCAAGCTTAGATATTCTGTGGATTAGCCTAGGGTTAGTTTTACTAGTTTATTATTTGCTCAAATTTCAATCGCAAAAAAACTTTCGCCTTTTTTTGTTTGGCATAACTGTTTTGGAATTGATGTTTAACTTCAATCTCTACTTGGCACGAATCCCCTTTGGAAACCAGAGAAATTATCAATTTGCGTATCAGTTAGAAGATCAACAACTCAAACGCTTAACCCAGCCCCATCAGATGCTATTTCGGATCGATAATCAAAATACCTTGATTAACACTGCTTATCAAGAAGCGTATAACAATTACAATGATCCAATGCTTTTTAGTTTTCATGACATCAACTATTATAGTTCGACTTTAAATAACTCGTTGCGCAAAAATTTATATTCGCTTGGGTTGTTTAGTCACAATCAACGTCGAATCAGTTCTTTTGGGTTGACTCGAGTGACAGATTTATTATTGGGTGTTCGATTTGAAGCTAAGTTCAGTCCTAATCATCAGGCTGTTGAGTTTAGTTCAGGATTTATTGGAATGGGTTTTGCAGTTCCTGCTAGGTTATTAAACCTTAAATTACAGCATTCAAATTTTTCGGCTTTAGTTAATCAAGAAAAAGTTTTGCAAAGCTTGAAGACTAGAAAAGATAATTATTTTAAAACGGCAAAAGTTTTGCATGAACAGCATTTTGATACATTGCAAGCCAAGTATAATAATCAGTTTAAGCTGACTTTAAAAGCTAAAGAAACTGGACCAGTTTATTTAGAAAATCTAACTCGTCACGGTTTGAATTATAATTCGATTCGAGTAAATAATCATCGGATTACCCACACGGATGAAAATTTGGATGGTTTTCGTTCAATTCAATATTTAGGAACTTTTAAGGCGGGTCAAAAATTCAGCTTAACTTTTTCGGGGAGAACGGCAACATTAATGCAGCAGTTGCGCATTAAAAGCTTGAATTCGCAGGCATTTAATCAATTGCGCCAGCACCTCAGTCAGAACGCTGTTCAATTGCATTATCGTTCAACTGGTTGGCAAACAAAGCTGACCACACATGTTAAACGACATAGCCGCAGCTATTGGTTGTACTTAGCAATCCCATATGAATCCGGCTGGAAGGTTAACAATGGTCGCCAAAACTTAAAAGTAAAACGCGTGTTAGGTTCCATGATGGTAGTAAGAGTTCCCAAAAATACTACTAAATTAACTTTGGTATATCATGTACCGGGTCTGATTTTAGGAATTTTATTGTCGCTCGGAATGATGATTTTATATCTAATTTGGGCGAAATTGGCTAGAAAAAGGTTACCCAAGTGAGGGGATGATAAACTTGTTAGAACACAAAAAAATTAAACGATCACTGCTTGGATTGTTTTTTCTCAGTGGTGTATTAGTTTTAAAACTTTGGGGAATCAACGGAAGTAAAACATTCAGTTGGTTGAACCATGGTGAATTCGCAGTTGCTAGTGCGCATCAACCCGAATCACAATCTGCAAAAATTCGCCAAATTGTTAATAAACAACATTTGTGGGGCACATTGCTTTATACTAGTGATAGTGGTCATAAATTACATTATCAAACTTTTGGTTATGCCAATCAGGCAACTGGCAAAAAAAATGGGATTAACGAATTATATCCGATTGCTTCCTTACAAAAAGGTTATACAGGGAGTTTGATTCAAATGTTAATTAATCAACATCTATTAACAATGAATACTAAATTAGCACAATTTTATCCGCAAATACCATATGCAAAGAAAATTACTATTCGCGAGTTACTTGATCATACTTCGGGGATTCAAATGGGAGAACCAGTTCCGTCGACTAAATTAGTTAGCCAATCCCAAGCCATAAATTGGACCTTGAAACACTTAAAATCAACTGGAAAATTCAATTGGAATTATAGCAATGCTAATTATACCTTGCTGGCAGGCATCATTAGTCAAGTTACCCAAAGACCGTATTACGAGGTCTTACAGGCGGAAATTTTGCAACCATTGCATTTATCACAAACAGTTACTTGGCAAACTGCTAGTCAAAAATTTACTGGTCAAGCTTATTTTAATAATCAAACCCGTGTTTATCCAGTTTCCCAACCATTATTGTCTTCCGAGTTTGGCTGCGGAAATCTTTATACAGACGTTACTGATTATTATTATTTTGTTAATGCTTTACAAAGTCAGCGGCTATTTAAGCAACAAGCATATGACCAATTGACTCAAGATCATACTAGTTACTCAGGTGGTTTTTATTATCAAAAAAATTTTCAGCGAGCTGATGGGGCCGATAATCATTATTTTTCTTTCTATTACGGAACGAAAAATAATAAAATTACTGTAATTTTTTTTGCAAATCGAAGTCCCTCGGATTATGCTGGGCGAGTTGCCGTAAAAGAAATTGCAAATCTTTTGGCAGCACCACCTAAAAGTTGATCGCTGGTCCAAAGTTGTGTCAGATAATTAACCTGAAAATGACTTTCAATATTCGATCAAGCTGGTTCTTGGCAGTTCCAGTTGGAAAATTAACCATCAATTCACAGGTACGGATTATTTCTAAGACTCAAAATCAAGTGGTTTATAAAAATGTGTCGGCTTATTTTGAAAGCAAGCAATCATTTTTTTAATGATTAATCGGCTAACGGCGTCGACGAATGAGTTAGATTAGTTAGTATTAACTATGTTTTTCAGGAGGAACTGAATGTCTCAATTAAATCAATGTTGTAATCGTAAAATTGCAATTAAAGTACCACAAGTTGATGAATACCATGACTTAGTATATTCGCAAGTAAAAGGACGCTGGGATACACAAGAATTGAAAATGTCTTTGTTAGTCCCACGAACCGAGCAACTCAAACCAGCAGTACTTTATTTACCAGGTGGTGGTTTTACTGAAGCAAATCTGCATAAGTTGATTCAATTAAAATTAGTTTTAGCAGAGGCTGGAGTTGTTGTGGCCAGTGCGACTTATCGCACCATACCGGCAAATCTTTCGGCAATGGTGACTGATGCCAAACAAGCATTGGCTTATTTATATCAACAAGCAGCGGTTTATCGAATTGATCCTAACAAAATTGCCGTTATTGGTGATTCAGCTGGCGGATATTTAGCCCAGTTGTTAGGGACGATTAGCCAGACACCAGCGATCTCCCAAACGCAGGTACAATCGAAACAGAATCAAGTAGCCGCTGTGGTTTCTTTATATGGCTTTTCCAATCTTTTATTGATGGGAGCTGATCCCAAGCGACCAGAATTTGATCCAGCAGCTCCGACGATGTTGATGTTAAATGGTGTTTCATTAGCTCCCCAAAAACGATTGATGCCAGCCGAAATTACCGAAAGGGCGCGGCAAGCTAGTCCGTTATTCAAGCTTCATTCCGGAATACCACCATTTTTATTAATGCATGGAGATGCTGATCAATTGGTTCCGTTAGCTCAAACCAAAGCCATGGCTACAGCAATGCGGCAAGCGGGACTGGATGCTAAAGAAATTATTTTGACAGGTGCCGGTCATGGAACAGCTGAATGGTATCAACCAGAAGTAGCTTACTTAATTCGTGACTGGTTATTAGAAAAATTAGATTGGGACAGTGGGCCATTAGATTTGAAACAACAAACAACTTTATAAGTACCAAAATAAAACCACTTGGTAATTGTTGATTACCAAATGGTTTTATTTCTGCAATTGATTTTAATTTAAAGATTTTCGGATTTCTGTCAAAATTTCTTGTTGCAGTGGGGTGAAGATATGTGATCGTCGATAAGCAATACTAGTTACAAAATGTGGCAGATCCTGATCTAATAGTTTGATTTTAATAATATCATCGCGCAACGGACTAATTACGGAAGTCAAAAAGCCGATACCAACTCCTTGAGCAATTAAATTCATTAAACTATGGGTTCCGTTTGATCGAAAGACGACTCGTGGTCGGAGATGATTGCGAGTAACTAGCAGGTTAAAAGCTTGGTTGTGAATGAAGCCATCTTTAAAAAGAACAAAATCTTCATTTTTTAATTCACTAAAATAAACTTGTTTCACTTTTGCTAGTGGATGTTGCCGTGACACAAAAATCGCAAACGGTTGACGGTCAAATTCTTCAGTATGAATCCCTTCGTCACTCAATGGATCGATTGAACCTAAGAGTGCTAAATCAATTTCGCCATTTTTTAAAGCCGCTAATGTTGTTTTTGAACCATATTCCCAAGTTTTAATTTTATCCAACAAGCCATGATTTTTTAAGTTTTTAGCAATTAATGGGAAATAATTATTTTCAATAATTGGCGGCAAGCCGAGTGCGAGCTGTTGTAACCGATTACTGTCGATTTCCTTTTTTACCAAATCATAATTTAATAAAATCCTTCTAGCATGTTCTAATAGTTGCTTACCGCTATCGGTAACAATTAATTCTTTTTGAGCTCGAAAGCGAATAATTAATTTAGCATTTAGTTCATTTTCAAGGCGTTTTAAAGCAAAAGTAATTGCCGGCTGACTAACAGAAAAGTCTTTAGCCACCTTGGAGAAACTTTTAATTTCAGTAAGTCTTATAAAATATTCGAGATCTTTAGTATTCATCAAGCTATCTCCTTAAAGTTTTCTTGATTATCTTGCCTCTATTATAAACAAATCTTATTAGAAATAATACCTTTGACTATAAAATTTACTATCGTGTATGCTAAAGACAATTTAAGATAAAGAAGGTATTTATTATGAAAGGTTTGGCAATTGTTAATGACCCATTTAAGAATAAAGGGACAGCCTTTACTAAGAAAGAAAGGGCTGAATTAGGATTAAACGGTTTGCTTCCACCTTACGTCCAGACACTGGACCAACAAGTTGAACAAACATATGCTCAATTTGCAACTAAAAGCTCAAATTTAGAAAAAAGATTATTTTTAATGGAAATTTTCAATGAAAATCGAGTTTTGTTTTATAAATTGTTTAGTCAACATGTCGTTGAATTTATGCCAATTGTCTATGATCCAACAATTGCTGATACCATTGAAAATTACAGCGAATTATTTGTTCAGCCACAAGATGCGACTTTCTTATCAATTGACGATCCTGACTTAATTGAGAGTTCTTTAGAGGATGCAGCTGATGGACGACAAATTCGCTTAATTGTTGTTACTGATGCTGAAGGAATTTTAGGAATTGGTGATTGGGGAACTAATGGGGTTGATATTGCTGTTGGCAAATTAATGGTTTACACTGCCGCAGCTGGAATTGATCCTAGTCAGGTTTTGCCGGTTGTTTTAGATGCTGGGACAAATAACCAACAGTTACTTGATGACCCAATGTATTTAGGCAATCGTCATGCACGAATTAAGGGTGACCGTTACTATCAATTTGTTGATCAATTTGTCCAAACGGCTGAAAAACTTTTCCCTAATCTCTATTTGCATTTTGAAGACTTTGGCCGTGACAACGCCGCAAACTTATTGAGTAAATATCAGAATAAATTTACAACTTTTAACGATGATATTCAGGGAACAGGTATTATTGTTTTAGCTGGAATCCTGGGTGCCTTAAATATTTCCAAAGAGAAAATGACCGATCAAAAGTATCTTTGCTTTGGAGCTGGAACTGCTGGGGCTGGAATTACTAAACGAATTTATGATGAATTTTTGCAACAAGGCCTAACACCAGAGGAAGCTCGCAAACATTTTTATTTAGTAGATAAACAAGGACTTTTGTTTGCTGATGACCCAACCTTGACACCTGAACAAAAGCCATTCGCGCGTTCACGTTCAGAGTTTAAGAATGCAGCTTCTTTAACAAATCTATTATCGGTTGTTAGGGCTGTTCAACCGACAATTATGGTTGGAACATCGACTCAACCAGGGACCTTTACTGAAGAAGTTGTTAAAGAAATGGCTGCGCACACTGAACGACCAATTATTTTCCCGTTGTCTAATCCAACTAAATTAGCCGAAGCTAAAGCGGAAGATTTGATCAAATGGACTAGAGGGAAAGCTTTAGTTGCGACTGGAATTCCAGCGGCCGATGTTGAATTTGATGGCGTTACTTACCAAATTGGTCAAGCTAATAATGCTTTAGTTTATCCAGGATTAGGTTTAGGGGTAATTGCTTCAACTGCTAAATTATTAAATGATGAAATGATTTCAGCTGCTGCTCATTCTCTTGGTGGAATTGTTGATCCAACACAACCAGGTGCCGCAGTTTTGCCGCCAGTTTCAAAACTAGATCGTTTTTCTGAAACAGTTGCTCAAGCAGTAGCCGCTAGTGCGGTCAAACAGAAGCTAACTCGAGAAAAAATTACCGATGTTGCTGTCGCTATCAAAGAAACCAAATGGCAACCGAAATACTAAAAAGAGAGTGAATTAATTTTGTTAGAGAAAATAGAATATAAAAAATTTGTATTGCCAGTAATTGTTGGTGTAGCTTTGTGGGCCTTAACACCGTTGCGTCCAACCGGGGTGACTGCAGCAGCTTGGTTAATGCTAGCTATTTTTGTAGCAACGATTTTAGGATGTATTACCAAGCCCTTACCAATTGGTGCAGTTGCAATTATTGGATTTACCATTACCGTGGTGACGGGGGTTGTCAAGATCGATGATGCTGTTGCAGGCTTTGGAAATAGCAGCATTTGGCTGATTGTGATGGCATTTTTTATTTCTCGCGGGTTCATCAAAACTGGCTTGGGCCGACGAGTAGCTTTGGTTTTTGTCAAAATTTTTGGGAAAAAGACTTTAGGATTACTGTATTCTTTAATTGGTGTTGATTTAATTTTAGCGCCAGCTACGCCTAGTAATACCGCTCGGGCCGGTGGAATTATGTTTCCAATAATCAATTCGTTATCGCATTCTTTCGGTTCAGATCCGGAGAAGCATACAGAACGAAAAATTGGTGCTTTCCTAACTTTTGGTGAATTTCATGGCAATACAATTACATCAGCAATGTTTATGACTGCGATGGCAGCAAATCCTTTGGCCCAATCATTAGCTAAGAGTTCGCATGTTGATTTAACTTGGATGGGTTGGTTTCTCGCAGCTCTAGTACCTGGTATTATTTCTTTGATAGTGGTACCTTATCTGATTTATAAAATGTTCCCACCAGAAATTAAAGAAACTCCCAATGCACGGAAGTGGTCAGAAGAACAATTGGGTAAGATGGGAGCAATGCAACCAGCTGAAAAATGGATGGCGACAATTTTTATCTTAGCTTTAATTTTGTGGGTGCTTGGTAGCACATTTGCAATTGATGCAACTTTAACGGCATTTATCGCATTGTCACTGTTATTGTTAAGTGGTGTTTTAAACTGGGAAGACATCTTGCACGAAAAAGGTGCTTGGAATACTTTGACTTGGTTTTCAGTTTTAGTAATGATGGCGAACCAGTTAAACTTACTTGGTTTCATTCCGTGGCTCAGTAAGGCAATCTCAAATAGTTTACATGGAATGAGCTGACCATTAGTTCTGATTATTTTAATTTTGTTTTACTTCTACTCACACTATCTATTTGCTAGTGCAACTGCCCACGTTAGTGCTATGTATACCGCTTTGTTGGCAGTTGCAATCGCAGCCGGTGTTCCACCAATGCTTGCCGCTTTAATGCTTGGATTTTTTGGTAATCTATTTGCTTCAACAACTAATTACAGTGATGGACCGGCACCAATTTTATTTTCTGCTGGGTACGTGGCTCAAAAAGATTGGTGGAAATTAAATGCTATTTTAGGTGTATTTTATCTGATTGTTTGGTTAGGAATTGGGACACTTTGGATGAAAATTATTGGAATTTACTAAATTAATTGATATTTATTTTGAAAACTGATCCATGGTGCAGCCTTGTTTACAATCTTAGGGCTGACATGAATCAGTTTTTTAGTGTTTTTAAATATGTTTGAGTTTTTTTCAAAATCATAATGTTTAGCTTAAGTTTGGGCTAAATGATTTCTTTTTGCGGTTGAACTGTTTTATGATGAATTTATTCAGAAAGGAGTTGCTGATCATGGAATTTTTCAGAGGACTTAAGTATGCAATTTTACCAAGTATTGCCTTATGGGCGCTGGCAATTCTGTTGGTTAGGCTCGGAACGATGATGTTGTAAACTAGTAAAACTTAAAATTGGAGTAGCAGTTTGCCAGCACAAACTGTTACTTTTTTTTAATAATTAAAACCGCTATCAAAAACAGTTTTTCGAAGAATTTGTGATATTATAATCTCATGGAAAAAATATTGAAAAAAAAAGAAAACTTTACTTTAATTGTATCAACATTGGTTTTAGGTGTAATTGTGGGTACTAGTTCAATGCTGTTAAGTTTATTTCTTGATGTGGTTGAAAAAACATTCCTAAATTTTCAAGAGTCAGCAGCCGATCCAGCAGCCGTTGCCGTCACCGGTCTTCATCGTTTTATTTCAGTAATTATTGGTGGAGCAATTGCTGCAATTATATGGTGGATTATTCGAACTAAAGTTAGGCCGCCAGTTACAATTGCTATGGGATTAAGGGGAAAAGAAATGCCTTTTTTCCAAACAATTATTCATGTTGTTACGCAAATTTTTTATGTTGGAACTGGTGGCTCAGTTGGTCGTGAATTAGCTCCCAGAGAAATTGGCGCGATGCTGGCACAACATTGGAATCGACAATTGAAACGTTGGCAATTGCCCAGTTTATCAGTTGATGATCAAAAGTTATTGATTGCGGCCGCTGCTGGAGCTGGTTTTGCTGGCGTTTATATTGCCCCAATTACAGGCATGCTATTTTGTGTTGAAATTCTTTTGAAAAGGGTTGATTTTCGAACGGTTAGTGTCAGTCTAACAATGTCGGTAATTTCCATGTTGCTAGGATCAATAGCTAAAGGATTTGGACCATATTATCTAGTGCCAACAATAAAGTTTCCTTTGCAAATTCTGCCGTTTGTGATAGTTGCTGGTTTTATATGTGGAATAACTGGGGCTTTTTTTCGTAAAGCTTTTAAGTGGGCTGAAAGTCACCAAACGAAAGATCTAAAAGTTTTATGGCAGCTTCCTTTGGCGGCTTGCTTGACCGGGACAGTTGCCATTTTTTACCCACAAATTATGGGTAATGGTCGAGCTCTAGCACAGTTAGCCTTCAACGCGGTAGGAACTAAGCTAATTTTGGTTTTATTATTTGGTGCACTTGCCAAGGCAATCGTGACAGTTGCGACGATTCGCTCTGGAGCAGCTGGAGGCACCTTGACACCTTCGATTTCTATCGGGGCGTCTCTTGGAATTCTAATGGGATTAGGATTTATTACATTGGTACCACAAGTTTCACTAGTAGAATGTGGACTAATTGGTGCTGTTAGCTTATTGGCAGCTGCCCAACAAGCACCTTTGATGGCCTTATTTATGATTATTGAAATTAGTCATCTATCTTATTCGGCTTTTTTGCCGTTAGGTTTGAGTGTGATTTTAGCGGTTGCGATTTCGCAATTGTTTTTGAAAAAAGCATAATTAGTAAATAAATAAAGAGCCGGGGCACTTTAAAATGTCCTGGCTCTTTATTTATAGAAGTAACTATTTTAATTCAGCATAAGCTGTATCAAAACGGTTTTTAACGTACTCAGCTGATTTTTGTAATTTTGCCTGTTCTTCAGGTGTTAAATCAAGTGGAACTTTTTTAGCAATGCCTTTTTTGCTAATGACTACTGGTGAAGAAATATAAGTTCCGTATTTTTCATGGAAATAAGAAACTGGCAACTCTTCATGAGAATCACTAAGAATGGCATTTACTAGGTGAACTGCAGCTGAGGCAATTCCATAATTGGTATAGTGTTTGCCATGGAAAACGGTATATCCGCCAGCACGTACAGTTTCATTTAGTGCAGCTAAGTCAATATCTTCGTCTTCTTCAGCTAGTTTGGTGATTGGCTGGTCTAAAACACGGACGGTTGACCAAGCGGTGAACTGAGAATTACCATGCTCACCTAAGTTATAACCGCTAACAGAACGCGGATCAACTTTTAAAGTTTGTCCGACAGCCTTCTTCATTCGTGCAGAGTCTAACAAAGTTCCAGTTCCAATAACTTGATCCTCGGGTAAGCCAGAAAACTTTTGAAAAAGAGCAGCAATAACATCACATGGATTGGAAATCGAAACTAAAACTCCATTAAAACCGCTTTCTTTGATTTTTGTTCCGACCTCTTTAGCAGCAGCTTGGTTAAAAGCTAATTCAACAAAACGATCATGCTTAGCATCGTCATTTTGTTGAGAGATATTTCCTAGTGCTGAAACGATAACATCTGCGTCAGCTAATGCAGCGTAATCATTGACAATAATCTTTGTATGAGATGTTAGATTAGCGGCTGCATCAGCAAAGTCAGTTGCCTCAGCATTTAATTTTAATTCATTCTTATCAATTAAGACTAGTTCGTCAGTTGCGCCAGAAAAAATCAAGTAGTTCGAAATTGCGGTCCCAACATGCCCTAATCCAATAACAGCGATTTTTCTTGTCATAATAAATCCCCCTATGAATAACTAAAATAAAAACATTAATCAGAAATTAATAGAATTCTAATTCACAATCTTAATTAAGTCAACCTTTAACAACAAAAAAATTTGATTTCAAAACAATTTTTATTTAGTTTGGAATTGAAAAGCAACTAATGCCAATAATTTCACATTAAATAGAATTCTTTAAAAATAGGCATATTATTTGAAACTAAAATAGCGTTTACTGTATAATTTAAATTGCTAAAGGACAGTATCTGTTATTAATAATGATCATTAATTAATAAGGGATTCTGTAGGCTATTGAAGGGAGAAAAATGATGAAAAGGCTTACGAAGGCACTGCTGATAATTATTGGAATTCTATTAATTTTAACTGGTGGTTTCTTTTTAACTTTAGAATTCAATGTTTTACCATTCGCTGATTGGTTACGTTCAGTATTTTCGATTAATGCAGTTGCAGCTCAATATACGATGATTTTTCTTAATGGATTTACAGTATTTACCGGATTAATAATTACATTAATTGGAATTTTTAAGCGAAGAAAATTAAGTGAAGTTAAGTTTCAGCGTCAATTAGGTGAAGTTTCATTGCCGGTTGCGGCGGTCGAAAAGGATTTGCAGTATCGCTTAGTTAACGGAGCAGCAGTTGAACAGCCTAAGGTTTCATTGAAAGTTTTTAATAAGCAGGCTAAAGCTGATGTGAAAATCCAAGCAGTTGCTGCACAAGAAGAAAACTATCAGCAGATCGGTGATCAGATTTTGAGCATTACTGAGAAATATCTGCATGATAGTTTGAGCTTTGAAATTGGAAAGCAACAAATTGAAGTTCAACCAATAACGGAACGCAGTGGCAAGGCACGTGTTGTCTAGGAGAGGAGCTGATGATTGCGTGAGTCACACACTAATTGGAACTTTTATCGGATTGATTCTCGGATTAGTTTGGGCTTTTGCCAGTTTTGGCAGCATGGTTTTGGTAGGGCTGCTGACACTGATTGGAGCTTTGATTGGGAAGTTTGTCAATTTTGATGATTTGAGACAGCAAATAATTAATTTCTTGTCAAATTAATTATCAGAAACATAATTTTAGGAGGAAGAAAATGCCAAATACACAACCAGCTTTAAAAAGTACTTTGACTTATGATGATGGAGTAATCGAAAAGATTGCTGGTTTAGCAGCTCGCAATGTTGAGGGGGTTTTAGCACTTAATGGGGGGATGTTAAGTGATATAACTGACCGTTTCCGCAGCCAATCGGATCCAACTCAAGGGATTGATGCCGAAGTTGGTAAAAAACAAGTTGCTTTGGATATGAACGCTACGGTCGAGTACGGCAAGGATATTCAACGTGTCTTTGACCAAGTTACCGAACGAGTTGTCCGTGACATTAAAAATTTTACTGGCTTGGATGTTATCGAATTGAACTTACACATCAATGATGTAATGAGCAAAAGGGATTGGCAGGAACAAGCTAAAGGCAAGCCAAATTCACAGCATGCTACTGAAACTAAACAAGTTCAGTAGGATAAAGTATTTTTTAGTTACCGGCTACTTTAAAATTAGAGATGAATATTTTCAAGGAGGAAAATTATGCCAACAGCACAAAAAACAACTAGTGAAACAATAAAAAAACAGATTATTTTTGATGATGATGTTTTAGAGAAAATTGCTGGAAAAACAGCTCAAGAAGTTGATGGTGTTTTAGAATTAAAGGGTGGCTTGCTTGACAAAATTTCAAGTCAATTTAACGGCGACCAACCTGAACATGGTGTTTCGGCTGACGTTGATGTTGATGAAGAAACGGTTGAATTGGAACTTGAAGGTATTTTAGAATATGGCAGAAATGCTAATGAAATTTTTGAAAAAGTTTCGCGAAAAATTGTTGCTGCTATTAGTTCAATGACTGGTTATCGTGTAACGTCAATTAAATTGCATGTTAAAGATTTGCTGACTGCTCAAGAATGGCAACAGCAGCAGGCAGATCAGAGCAAGTCTAGTAAAAAAGATAAATAAAACGGAGGGCTTTTATGAAAAACTTACTTTTAGGTTTTAGTCTTGCAGCGAACGCTGCTTTGATTTATTTGGTTTTACAAGACAAAGACAAATTATCTAGCTTGAGTTCACGAATTGATAATGTTACTGATCAAGTTTCTGGGAAAGCACAGCAAGTTAAAGGTGCAATTACAGGTGATACCAGTGATAAAGTTAAAGGAAATGTCGAAGAAGGCAAGGGCAAAGCTAAGGATATTGTAGATGACGTCAAAGAAAGCTTTGCAGACTAAGTTTTGATTAGCTTAAAAAGTTAACGACTGAAAGTGCAATTAGCTCTTTAGATACACGGTTCATAAGGTATAATGAGTCTGGGACTTTTTGGGATGGTTTCTAATAAGTTAGGTGAGTTTGCTTTAACTTATTAGGGACTATTTCACTATTCCAGACCTTTTTGTGTAAGAACAGGTAATTCTTGCTCGAAGGTTAAATCTAAGTTAAAATCAATTTATTTCAGACTGTGAAGGTAAAGAGTATGGAAGTTTTAAAAGCAACTTTTAAAGATCGAATTTTGCAAATTACGTGTGGGGTAGCACTTTTTAGCCTTTTTTTTAGTCATCTTGAGCTGAGTGACATCAACTGGCAAACAATCATTTCACTATTTGCTTTAATGTTAATTATTCAGGTATTTCAGAAGTTGAAGTTATTAGATTATTGTGCATTGTTATTACTAAGATATGCTGATACACAGCGGAAATTAGTTCAACTGTTAGTTTTGTTGACGTTTATTGGGTCGATGATTTTAACCAATGATGTCGGAATTATTACTATGGTCCCATTGGCGGTTTCACTTGGTAAAAAAGCCGGAATTAAGATGACAGTTCCGGTGGTTTTAATAACTTTAGCTGCTAATTTAGGCAGTCTAATTACTCCGATCGGGAATCCGCAAAATTTATTTTTACTTGCTCATTATCATCTGAATGCAATTGAATTTTTTAAAATGTCTTTGCCACTAGGTGTAATTAGTGGTGGGCTGCTTTGGGGATGGTCATTACGAATTCCAACGCAGAAATTAAAATTAAATCCTGAAATTGATTATAAAATTAATAAATTGGCTGTTAGTGGTACAGTAGTAATTTTGGCTTTTGTCATGGTAGGGATTTTTGGAATTTTACCACTGTGGCTGGGACTCGGTTTGGCTCTAGGCTGGGTATTTTTGTTAGATAATCAATTATTTAAAAAAATTGATTATGCATTATTGCTGACTTTTTGCGGCTTTTTTATTGCTGTTGGTAATTTTAGCCGAATTAGTGCTGTTGATCAATTACTAACATCGCTAGGTTCAAAACAACATTTGATTTATTTGGCAAGTTTAGGTCTCAGTCAACTGATAAGCAACGTCCCAGCAGCAATTTTGTTGGCACCTTTTTCAAAAATTAGCTACCCCTTATTTTTAGGTGTCAGTATTGGCGGATTAGGAACATTAGTAGCATCTCTAGCGAATTTGTTAGCCTATAAGCAATATCAGCATTATCAGGAGAAAGGTAATCAAAATTTTTTGAAGCAATTTTCATTGATCAACTTTAGTAGTCTTTGTTTTTTAGGAATCGCCGGTTGGTTATTGCTTTATTTTAGCTAACATGTACAATTATTAAATAAATTAACTAGAAAAAAAAGTCAAAATAAGGCAGAATAGGTAGCGAACTTATTTTGAGGAGCAGAGAGTTGATATGAATTCTGAAAAAGAGATAATTGCAAAAAAGTTTCGTATTTCTAATCGACACCATATGACTATCCACTGGAAAGACTTATTAGATAATACTAAGGTTCCTGCACAAAGAGCCAGCTTAAAAGAACGTTCAATGTTAGTTGGCCGAGTTGGTATTTTAATGTTGGCTTGTGGAACCGGTGCGTGGCGTGTGCGTGAAGCTATGAATAAAGTAGCACGTCACTTGAAGTTAACTTGTTCAGCTGATATTGGATTAATTTCCCTAGAGTATACCTGCTATAGTCCGCAAGGAAACTATACTCAAGCGCTATCGTTGCCTAATACAGGTGTTAACACTGACAAATTAAATGAACTGGAGCATTTTACTAATAATTTTGCAACTGAATGTCAAGAATTAACAGTTAAACAAATTCATGAAAAAGTTGATCAAATCCAGCATAAACCGGGTAACTATTCACCTTTAATAACTGGATTTGCAGCGGCATTGGCTTGCAGCGCTTTTGTTTTTTTACTTGGTGGTGGTTTACCGGAAATGATTTGTTGTTTTGTTGGTGCGGGAATTGGTAATTGGACTCGAGGCCAACTAGGCAAAAGAAAGGTAACAACTTTAGTTTGCTTGGCACTAGGGGTAGCGGTTGCCTGCCTAGCTTATTTGTTAGCTTTTCGAATCCTTCAACTAGGCTTTAATATTTCCCCACACCATGAGGACGGTTATATTGGTTCAATGTTATTTGTTATTCCAGGTTTCCCATTTATTACTAGTTTCCTAGATATTTCTAAATTGGATTTACGTTCGGGCTTAGAACGATTAACGTATGCTTTGATGATTACAATAATTGCCTCATTAGTCGGTTGGTTGATTGCTCTTTTAGTTCATTTTCGCCCAGAAAATTTTCTGGAATTAGGCTTAAGTCCGCTAATCTTATTGTTGCTGCGGTTGCCCGCCAGTTTTTGTGGTGTATTTGGTTTTTCAATTATGTTTAATAGTTCCTATAAAATGGCGACGACTGCTGGTTTGATTGGTGCAGTTGCCAATACATTGCGGTTAGAATTAGTTGATCTAACGACACTGCCACCAGCGGCAGCTGCTTTTTGTGGCGCTTTGACCGCCGGATTGATTGCATCAGCAGTTAATCGTTCGTTAGGTTATCCACGAATTTCGTTGACGGTACCTTCGATTGTTATTATGGTGCCAGGTCTTTATATTTATCGGGCGGTTTATAATATTGGTATTAACGCAATTGGACCAGGGGCTTTATGGATGACACGAGCTATGCTAATTATTATTTTCTTACCTTTGGGACTTTTTGTGGCGCGGGTTATTTTAGATAAGGAATGGCGTCATTTCGATTAGGAGAATCTCAAGCAAGGATTCATTGAAAAATTAAGTTCTTTTTTTGGTATGATGTGATGTAGAGAGTATTTTCGATAATCTCTAATTTAAAATTGAAAATTAATTAGTCACGTGAGAAGGAAAGCTAAGTGAAACAATATCAAAGTGTGTTTGATATTATTGGACCAATAATGATCGGACCTTCAAGTTCCCATACAGCTGGCGCGCTGGCAATTGGTCAAGTAGCCTATAAACTCTTTAAAGGTCGACCAGAAAAAATTACAGTTCACTATTTTGAATCTTTTGCAGCTACTCATCGTGGACATGGAACAGATTTTGCGATTATTGCGGGCAGTCTAGGCTTAGACTGTTATGATCAGCGCATTTTATCTTCAATCACGACAGCGAAAAAAAAGGGGATTGAAATATCCTTTATTGAGGAAAAACAACCGAGTCCGCTTGATCACCCCAATACAGCTTTAATTGAGATGGTGAACGGCAGACAACAAATAAAAGTTTGTGGTTGCTCAATTGGTGGCGGGAAAATTGAAGTACCACAAATTGAGTATGGTAATTGTCAGCTTAAATTAGCCGGTATTTTACCATTTGCTCTTAGTCGCTTGAGCACAATTAAAGAAGTCGAACAAAAAATTCAAGTATTAAAAACTAACGACTTAGTTCACTCAACTGCTCTTTTTCAACAGCAGCAACAGCAAGTATTGGTGGTTTATTTAAAAAGAAACCCGACTGCTAGAGAAAAAGTTCGGCTCCAACAGTTTTTTACTGATTTAATTATCTTAGAAGGATGAAAAATGTTTAATACAATTCAGGAACTGGTAACACAAGCAGAAAACCAAAAAAAATCATTGTGGCAGGTTATGCTGATTAGTGAGCAGCAAACTACTGGTAGTGAAGAACAAGAAATTTGGGATCAACTGCAGAAACGCTATCAAGTAATGGCAGCCGCTGTGCAAAGAGGAAGTGAAGGTGACGGTGTTCACTCCGCCACCGGATTAACAGGTGGCGAAGCTGTTAAATTAAAAAAATACCGGCAAACGCAAACAACACTTTCGGGCAAATCTTTTTTAATGGCGGTCCAATCAGCTGTAGCCACCAACGAAGTTAATGCTTCAATGGGTGTAGTTTGTGCCACACCAACAGCTGGCTCATCGGGAACAGTTCCCGGTGTGCTGTTTTATTTGCGTGAACGTCTCCGACTTTCGCACCAGCAATGCTTGCAGTTTTTACTGACAAGTGGAGCGATCGGATTAGTGATTGCAAATAATGCAATGATTGCTGGTGCAGCTGGTGGTTGTCAAGCAGAGGTGGGCAGTGCGTCAGCGATGGCAGCAGCGGCTGCTGTAGAAGCTGCTGGAGGGACCCCGCAACAAAGCAGTGAGGCCATTGCCATCGCTCTTAGTAATTTATTGGGCCTAGTTTGTGATCCTGTGGCTGGTTTAGTTGAGATTCCCTGTGTTAAACGTAATGCGATTGGGACGACAAATGCTTTGGTTGCTGCCGATATGGCTTTAGCGGGATGCACCAGTAAGATTCCTGCTGATGAGGTAGTTTCAGCTATGGCCAAAATTGGACAACATATGCCAAAACAATTGCGGGAAACTGGTCTGGGCGGCTTAGCTGCTACACCGACAGGCAAAAAAATAAAAATGCAGATTTTTGGTACAGAAATTTCGACTGATAAATAATTTTTAAGCTAGTAGTTCTTTTAATTGAACCACTAGTTTTTTAATACCTTGAATTTGTAATATTATTGAAATTTTGCAACCAAATTGAAAAAAAGTCTCCGTTTGAAAAGTATAGGGTAAGTGTTAGAATAATAAAGTTGAGTATAATCAATTTTCAAGGATAATTTTTTCAACTTGGTATTTATAATTATAATTACTAACTTTAAAAAAACGTTTTAAATCGTTAAAAAAGTTGGTATAATGAGAATGTTTGGCAATAATTCAAAAACTTGGGGTGACTTTATTGAAAGAAAAACAAATGATTCATCGTCACCATCATCAGCATCGTAGAAAAAAGATTTGGAGATACTTAATTGGTTTTCTAATTTTATTTTTTGCATTTGATGCTTTTGCGGTGTACAAACTTTATCATGATGCGCGACAAGCGGCAAATTCTACATATCAAAGTGTTAAGCATAACAGCACACGAAATGGCAATTCGGTTATTTCCGAAAAAAAACCTTTTTCATTGTTAATTATGGGGACTGATACTGGAGAGTATGGTCGGACCTACCGCGGACGAACTGATACAATTATGGTGGCAGTTGTTAATCCGAAAACTAAAACAACTACCTTGGCTAGTATTCCACGTGATACAAAAGTGGCGATTCAAGGACACGGATTTGACAATAAAATTAATGCTGCTTATTCCTATGGTGGAACGAGTTTAGCAATGAATACTATTCAAAGTTATTTAGGAATCCCAATTGATCACTATATTGAGATGAATATGAAGGGACTGGTCCAGTTATCATCAGCCGTGGGACCGGTCACAGTTAACAATGATTTAGATTTCACCAATATGGGATATCATTTCAAAAAAGGTAACATAACGATTAACAAAGAAAACATCTTGGCTTATACACGGATGCGCTATCAGGATCCAAGAGGAGATTATGGTCGTCAGTTACGGCAACGTTTAGTAATTACTCAATTAGTTAAAAAGGGTATGAAGATCAATAACTTAGTGAAATATCGTTCAATTTTAGATGCAATTTCAAGTAATATGAAAACGGATCTAACTTTTGATCAAATGAAGGTTTTAGCAACAGATTATCGTGAAGCAGGTAATATTAAGCAGCTTCAATTACAAGGACAAGGTCAACAAATTGATGGTGTCGATTATGAAGTTGTTTCACAGTCTAATTTAAACCAGTTAACGCAAAAATTAAAAACGGCATTAGAGATAAAATAGATGTTTAAGGAGAAGTTTGATGAGTGAAGAAACAAATAACGAGACAGTTATTGATTTACGACAATTAGGAGCATTGTTATGGAAAAACATTTGGGGAATTTTGATCTGGGGAATTCTAGGTATTATTTTGGCTTTAGGGATTTCGTTTGTTTTTATGACTCCCAAGTATAGTGCAACTATTGATCTGTTAGTAAATCAAAAAGTTGATAATAGTGCCTTGCAATATAACGCTCAGCAAGCTGATTTGCAAGCTATCAATACTTACAAAGACGTATTGACCAAGCCAGTTATTCTTACACCAGTTTTAAAACAGGTCAAACAGCAAGATAATTATACAGGTTCACTGAGTAGTCTGGAAAATTCAATTTCAATTACTAATGAAACTAATTCTCAGGTAATCAGTGTTACTGTCACTGATACGAATGCTTATACAGCAGCCGATTTAGCTAATACGATTGGTAAAGTGTTTAGTTCCAAAATTAAAAAAATGATGAAAATTAATAATGTAACAGTGGTTACTGAAGCTAAAGCTGACACGACACCAGTTTCGCCTAAAATTAAATTGAATATTTTGATTGGTTTCGTCTTAGGGCTATTAGTTGGAATTGCTTTGATTGTTATTCGAGATTTACTTGATACGACTGTTCGTGATGAGAAATTCTTAACTGATGAGCTTGGAATGACTAGTTTGGGCTTTATTAGTCATATTAGTAGTCATACCAAACGCCATGCAGTTAACGTTGTAATTTCGGAAGACTCTCACTTTAGCCGACGTCGAGTTTAGGAGGCAGTTTCATGTATAATATTTTTAAATTAGGTAAGAAAGCTAAGCCATTATCAACTGATTCAATGGAGAACGGTGTGCATATGATTGCGGCTGCTGCACCAAATTCAGTTATTTCTGAGCAGTTTAAAACAGTCAGAACAAATATTCAGTTTTCAAATGCAGATGCTAGTTATCGAACTTTAATGTTGACCTCTTCAATTGCTTCAGAAGGAAAATCAACTGTAGCGGCAAATTTAGCTGTCACTTTTGCGAAGCAAGGTAAACGGACATTGTTAGTTGATGCAGATATGCGTCGACCAACAATTAATGCGACTTTTAGTATTAGCAATCCTAAGGGTTTAACTAATTTTTTGACAGACCGTGAATTTGATGTTAATAATGCTATTTATGAAACATCAATTCCTAATTTATACGTTATGCCAAGTGGTCCAATCCCGCCCAATCCGGCAGAATTATTAAGTTCTAAGCGGATGGACAGTTTAATCAAGGCTTTATCAGATCAATTAGATTTGGTAATTTATGATGCTCCTCCAGTTCTATCAGTTACTGATGCGCAAATTCTGGCAACTAAAGTGGATGGTGCTATTTTAGTTGTTCGTAAAAACATCGCCGAAAAAGAAGCAGTCAAGCATTCAATAACAGCCTTAAAACAAGTAAATGCGAAGATTATCGGAACAATTTTAAATGATGTTGAAAATGCTGGTGGGAGTGGATATTATGGCTACTACGGATACGGTTATTACGGAAAGTCTGACAAAAAGCAAAAAACTCGTTGATCTGCATTGTCATTTGTTACCGGGAATTGATGACGGTTCTCCTGATTTAGTACATTCATTGGAATTGGCAAAAATGGCGGTCGCAGAGGGTATAACTCATATTTTAGCTACTCCACATCATTTGGACGGAGATTATGTTAATCATAAAGTGGCTGTTTTCCAAGCTGTAGCTAGTTTTCAAAATGAATTAGACCAAAATAAAATACCGTTAATAATTTTTCCCGGTCAAGAAGTTCATATTAATGGTGATTTAACGGAAAAATATGATGATTTGTTGGGCATTGATGAACAAAAACATTATATGCTGATTGAGTTTCCTCATGGTAGTGTGCCAGAATATGCTAAAAGGCTTTTCTTTGAGCTTCGAAAGCTTGGAACAACGCCGGTAATTGTGCATCCAGAGCGTAATCATGGTATTCAAGAGAATTTGAATCTTTTATATGATTTTATAAGTGAAGGGGCTTTAGCACAACTAACGGCTACTAGTTACATTGGCGGTTTTGGCGAACATGTTCAACAAATTTCGGAAAAAATGGTTAACCACGGATTGGTTCAGATTTTTGCATCGGATGCGCATGCACTTAAAGGAAGACAGTTTGCATTAAAAGAAGCGATGCTGAAATTGCGTGAATTTAATGGTCAGCAGATGGTCGATCAATTTGAAACGAATGCGGAGAATTTATTAAATGGACTGCCTGTGGTTGCTCATGGCTATTCAAAAATTGAAGTAAAGAAAAAAAGAAAGTTTTGGTTTTTTTAAATAATTTTTAAAATTCAGGGCTTGTTATGGTTCCGCTGATTTCGTATACTGATTTCGGTGGTTCTTTTATTTTAGAAAAGTTGGTATAAAATGAAAAATATAAAATTAATTGATCGAACTGTCTTTAAATTCATTCTAGTTGGTATCATTAACACGGTTGCTGGAATGGCAATTATGTTTGGCTGTTATAATCTGCTACATTGGTCATATTGGTGGTCTTCAGCAGCTAATTATGTTATTGGAAGTATTTTAAGTTTCTTTTTAAATAAATATTTTACGTTTCAAAATACTGAAAGAAGTTGGAAACAAATATTTACTTTCACATTGAATATCTTAATATGCTATTTTCTAGCATATGGCTTAGCTAAACCGATCACATCACAAATTTTTAGTAATTTTAATAGCTCTTTACGTGATAATATTGCAATGCTAATTGGGGCAATTTTGTTTACAGCACTTAATTATGTAGGGCAAAGATTTTGGATTTTCAAAAAATGATTTTGTTTATTTTGGGGGTTTTATAAGAAATGGTAAAATGTGGATTGTTGACAATCATTGTACCATGTTACAATGAGGAGGCAGTTTTACCTGAGACGGTCAAAGAATTAGGAACTATTTTAGAGAATTTAATCAAAAAGGGGAAAATTGATCCTGCAAGTAAGCTTTTGTTTGTGAATGATGGCAGCCAAGATCGAACGTGGCGATTAATCACTGATTTTGAGAAAGATTTTGATTTTGTAACTGGTATTAAGTTTAGCCGAAATTTTGGACATCAAAATGCTTTGTTAGCGGGAATGACAACTGCAGTTGAGCATTCAGACATGGTGATAACGATTGATGCAGATTTACAAGACGATGTAACAGCAATTTATGAAATGGTTGCCAAATATAATCAAGGCTTTGATGTTGTTTACGGAGTTCGTAGCAGTCGACAAACAGATACTTTCTTTAAGCGAAGATCTGCATTGGCGTTTTATAGTTTAATGAAACATATGGGAGTTGATATGGTTCCTAATTCAGCAGATTATCGATTGATGAGTAAAAGAGCGGTTACCGCTTTATTAAAATTCAAAGAAAGAAATTTATTCTTGCGTGGAATGGTGCCTTTAGTTGGATACCCGTCAGCTAAGGTTCTTTATGAAAGAAAAGAAAGATTTGCCGGTGAATCTAAGTATCCTTTAAATAAGATGATCAGATTTGCTTTTGATGGAATATCATCGTTTTCAACTGTTCCAATTCGAATGATTATGTCATTAGGCTTTTTAGTTATTTTGATTAGTGTTTTTTTACTGATTTTTACATTAGTTCAATGGATGCGTGGTGCAGTTATCTCTGGTTGGTCTTCATTAATGATTTCCATTTGGTTTTTAGGTGGAGTTCAATTGGTATGTGTGAGTGTTATTGGAGAGTATGTGGGAAAGATTTTCAAAGAAACAAAACAACGACCACGTTTTACAATTGAAAAAGATGATTTCACACCAAAATTTAAAAAATAAATGATTCATAAAAATGATTATTCGAAAATGAATAATCATTTTTATTTTATATAAGATGTTTATTTAATTTCGAAATTGCTTTATAATTACTTTATAAAAAGCCAAAAAAAGGGGAATTATTTTGAAAAAACAAACTCTTGAAAAATTAATTAAATCTGAAACAACTATTCAATCAAAGCATTATCATGATGTTTTACATACATTTCTGGCGGGAATGGTGGCTGCCGGAGTTTTATTAACTATTTCCTCAAACACTCCAGTTCATGCTGCAGCAAATGACACTAATGATGTTAAGACCAGCTTAACTATGAGCTCAAGTAACTCAAGTTCAAGTGATCAAGTTACATCAAGTTCGGTTAGATCAAGTTCAGAATCAGCAAACTCTGCTACTGATGAAGAAGATACCAACAAATCAACAGATAGTACAGCTTCTTCAAATGCATCTAAGGCAGAATCAGTTAGTGATTCTAAAACATCACAAGATGCGCAGCAAACTAGTGCAAATTCGCAAAGTAGCAGTCAAGTTTCGAGCTCAAGTTCTTCAGCAGTATCTTCAAGTGAAACCGTAACAAACAATAGTTCAAGTAACGAAAATAATGTGGTAGCTGAAAATAGTTCAAGTGTTGCTAGCACAGCCCTTTCGACAAAAGATCAAAATAATTCAGCCGTAACGAATAAAAAAGTTCTTGCTGCAGCAGATACTCAGGTAGATTCTTGGGAAATTGGTGATGCTAGTCGACCTCGTGTAGATGCAGTTGATGTTTCTTCCTATCAAGATGGGATGACACAAGCTAACTTTAATGAACTAAAAGCTAAGGGTGTTAAAACAGTTATTGTCAAAGTAACCCAGGGGAATAATTATACCAATCCGTACGCTAGTCAAGAAATTAATTACGCGCAAAATGCCGGACTTAATATTATGGTTTATCATTATGCTACTTTTAATTCAACAGATTCAGCTAAACAAGAAGCTAATTATCTTTTACAGGAATTAAATACCTTAAATTTAGCCAAAACAACCCGGATATTTGCCGATATGGAGGATGTAGGAACATCCTCCGATGATGTCAAAGATAATTTATTGAACTTCTTTAATGTTTTAAATGCTGCTGGATATACTGATCACGCGGCTTATGCTTACCTTAATTACCAGTATTTAGCTCAAGTGATTGCTGCAGTTGGTAAACAAAATATTTGGCTAGCTCAATATCCATACACTCCATCAGCTAGCAATTTAAAAAACACCGATTATGGTGCATGGCAAGACAGTTCTCAAACAGAACTGTCAGGTTATGATGGCTATTTAGATTCTTCAATTGACTATAATGGGTTAGTAGTTTATCAGACTGCAAACAATGGTTTTATTCACCAAGATGCAAATGTTTATTATTATGAAAACAATACTAAGGTAACTGGTCAGAAAAAAATTAATAACTATTGGTATTATTTTGATGATGCTAGTGGTGCGATGGTGACCGGTTTTAAATCAATTGCTAACCAAAATAAGACGGTTTATTACAATAGCAATGGTCAAATGCAATATGGTCAGCAACAAATCAACGGCTATTGGTATTTATTTGATAGTATTCTAGGATCAATGAAGACGGGTTTTCAGTATATCGCAAATCAAAACAAGACGGTCTATTATAACAACAATGGTCAAATGCAATATGGTCAGCAGCAAATCAACGGCCATTGGTATTTGTTTGATAATAATCTAGGATCAATGAAGACGGGTTTTCAGTATATCGCAAATCAAAATAAGACAGTCTATTATAACAACAATGGTCAAATGCAATATGGTCAGCAGCAAATCAATGGTCACTGGTATTTGTTTGACAATACTACTGGTGCCATGAAGACGGGTTTTCAGTATATCGCAAATCAAAACAAGACGGTCTATTATAATAACAATGGTCAGATGCAATATGGTCAGCAGCAAATCAACGACCATTGGTATTTATTTGATAGTATTCTAGGATCAATGAAAACGGGTTTTCAGTATATCGCAAATCAAAACAAGACGGTCTATTATAACAACAATGGTCAGATGCAATATGGTCAGCAGCAAATCAACGGCCATTGGTATTTATTTGATAGTATTCTAGGATCAATGAAGACGGGTTTTCAGTACATCGCAAATCAAAATAAGACGGTCTATTATAATAACAATGGTCAGATGCAATATGGTCAGCAGCAAATCAATGGTCACTGGTATTTGTTTGACAATACTACTGGTGCCATGAAGACGGGTTTTCAGTATATCGCAAATCAAAACAAGACGGTCTATTATAACAACAATGGTCAAATGCAATATGGTCAGCAAAAGATCAATGGTCACTGGTATTTGTTTGACAGTACTACTGGTGCTATGAAGACGGGTTTTCAAATAATTAATAATCAAAACAAAATAGTTTATTATGCTAATAATGGTCAAATGCAATATGGCAATCAAGTGATAAATGGACAGCATTATAACTTTGATAACATAACTGGAGCACTGGCTAATCAATCAAGTATCAGTTTAAAACTATATAATGCTCATTTTGCAACAAAAACTTCGCAAGTGGTAGTAACTGTCGCGAATTATCGAACGTCAGCAAGTGTTTACTTATACAGTAAAGATAAAAATGGAATCTGGGTGCAAAATTGGCAAACTAATGGATATGTTGGTGGAAGCGGAGTAGGTGAAGCTCATGAGGGCAGCTCTCGGACTCCGATTGGAGCCTATTCGTTAGGATTTGCATTTGGAACACATAGCGGGGTTATGTCAAGTCTTGGGTATCGAAAAATTGATAGTAAATCTTATTGGATTGAAGATGTTAACGATAGTCAATATAATACCTGGCAAGAACGTTCATGGTCAAAATCCCCAAGTGAACATCTGATTGATTACCAAGTTCAATATGAATATGCAATAGTTATTAACTATAATATGAACCCAATTGTAAAGGGTAAAGGATCGGGCTTCTTTATTCATGTTGCTAATGGTCATGCAACAGCTGGCTGTGTCTCAATACCACGTGGTCAGGTAATAAGTTTGATTGAAACCCTTAAATCAGGCGCCTATATCGTAAACGTTAATAATATTAATCAAATCTCAAATTATTAGTGAATAAATTTACTTTATGATTCTAAATCAAATTATATTAATTTTATTTTAAAGGGAGTTATCCAGTTTTGTGCTGGATAACTCCCTTTTTAGTTCTTTGGTACTCGATTAATTTAGTTAGATAATTTATTATTTTTATTTTAGTTTGAATGGTTTAAAATTACATTGTAATTTTACTAACAAAAGGGGTTTAGACAATGTGGGAGAAGAAAGTACACTATAAAATGTATAAAGCGGGTAAAAATTGGATTTTTGCGGCTTTAATGGCTGGAATTTTGCTTGGGGGTATTTCAAATCTAACAGATGCTTCAACTGTAAGAGGTGATACGGTTTCTAGTGCTGTTCAAGCTGAAACAAGTAGTTCTGAAACTAGTTCAGCAGCTCAGGTATCTTCAAAGACAGATAATGAAATGGCAACAGAAAAATCAGATTCGGATAGTTCTTCTTCAGCTGATTCAGTTAAAGATGTCAGTTCAAGCACAAATCAGAAGAATTCAACTTCTGCAAGTACGGCTAAAACAATCATAAGTGAAACTTCTTCAAGTCAGCAAGTGACAGATGATAAAAATAGTACATCAAGTTCAACTGCTGATCAACAAAGCAATGCGATCCAACAAAGTGATAAAAACGTTACTTCCAATGCGGTAAATAAAAGCACGATCGGAACTGAAAAAACAACTTCATCTCAAAATGATAACGTTAAAAAAGTCATGGCGATGGCACTTAAAAATGACAGTTCAAAGCAAATCACTAATAATTATCAACAAAAGAAAATAGGTAATTATTGGTATTTAGTTGACGATTCCGGAAAATATTTGGTTGGTTTCCAGAAGATTGCTAATCAGCATAAGACAGTTTACTATGCTAACAATGGTCAAATGCAGTATGGGCAACAACAGATAAATAACGCCTGGTATTTATTTGATAATACAACCGGAGCAATGCAGACTGGTTTCCAGAAGATTGCTAACCAGCATAAGACCGTTTATTATGCTAACAATGGTCAAATGCAGTATGGGCAACAACAGATAAATAACGCCTGGTATTTATTTGATAATACAACCGGAGCAATGCAGACCGGTTTCCAGAAGATTGCTAATCAGCATAAGACAGTTTACTATGCTAACAATGGTCAAATGCAGTATGGTCAGCAGCATCTAAACGGTCACTGGTATTTGTTTGATCAAAAGACTGGTGCGATGCAGACCGGCTTTCAATTTATTACTTCACAAAATAAGTTAGTCTATTACGATCCTACCGGTAAAATGCAATATGGACAACAACTTATTCATGGAAAAAGGTACGACTTTAATCAAAAAACAGGCGCTTTGAAAGTATTACCCGGTCAAAATTTAATTGATGGTCATTGGTATTTATTTGACAGTCATGGAACAATGCAAACTGGTTTTCAGAAGATTACTAACCAGCATAAGACCGTCTATTATGCTAATAATGGTCAAATGCAATATGGTCAGCAAGAAATCAATAATCATTGGTACTTATTTGATGCTACAACCGGAGCAATGCAAACCGGATTGATCGAATTAACAAAGAATCAAACACCTGACGGACCAAAGACAGTTTATTACGCCAATAATGGTCAAATGCAATATGGTCAGCAACGATTAAATAATCATTGGTACTTTTTCAAGGAAAATACTGGGGCGATGCAGGTTGGTTTTGTTTCGTTAACAAAACAAGAAACAAGTGATGGGCCGAAGACAGTTTATTATAATTTGCAAGGTCAAATGATCTATGGTCAACAACATCTAAACGGTTACTGGTATTTGTTTGACGAAAATAGTGGTGCTATGCAAACTGGTTTTAAATATATCTCACAGCAAAATAAAACAGTTTATTATAATTCACAAGGTCAAATGCAATATTCTTGGCAGAAAATTAATAATGATCAATATTACTTTGATCCAGTTAACGGATCAATGGCAACCGGAAAAGTTAAAATTGCTGGAACGACTTTTGATTTTTCAAATGAGGGTAAGTTAGAAAGTTTAATGGCTTTCAGGAATCTTTTAGCTCAGCAAATTAATGAAAAATTGAATCAAAAACTAGATGTTAATTGGCAAAATACTCAGGATAACTATTTAGCATTTTCGTTACACGATGTAGCACAATTAGTTGCGCAAGGAGACCTTAATGCAACTGATCAAGCTGTTGAACAAAATTTATTGGAAAATGATAATCTAACAGGAACTGTGGCAGTTTACACAACTGATATAACTGGAGATACTGTTCAAATAGCAGCTGACAACGGCACAACTGACTTTATGGATTGGTATCAAGATCAATTGAAGGATACTAACTGGCAAGCTTTAGGTGTTGGCGGAATTATAGACGTAGCTAATAAAAACAGTTGGGTAGCAGCGTATGTTTTATATCGTCCGGGACAAGACACTGCTAATCAAACATCTTCTGTTACTTCGAAAACTAGTTACGAAATAACTGCTACCTATAAAAATGCTGGCGTAACTAATGATGTAACTGAACCGCTTCAAGCTAAACAGTCAGTCAGTTCGTCTGATTTGAACTTAACAACAACAATTCCTGAAAAATTATTACAAGGAAATTCAAATAGTGAGTTCAGCCAAACTGATTTAGAAAATATTTATCAAACACTTTCAGGCAGTTCAAGCGCAATTGAAGGAAATAAAACTTATTATGATAGCCAAGGTAATCCGTATCATTATGAATTTTGGTTAGCTGGCCAGTCAGCGACCGACAAGGAAAATAATTTTGTGTCAATTAACACTGGGAAAAAATATGGTGATCAATTATTAATTCAATTAACTGCAACGCTTGTTTGGGGAAAACCGGTGAGCTCAGATTCGACAACAACTGCTACTGGAGTACCAACGAGTTCAATGACAGCTGATCAGATTACGGCAGCATATAAAAATGGAACAGATACTGGTTTGCGGTATGAAGGTGTTACAGTAAAACCGATTGCTGGTATGACTGATGATACAATTCGCGGGGTTGATATTTCAAGTTACATTGCTTTGCAAAATGCGGGTGTTCAATTTTACGACTACAATGGTAAGCCAGCAGATTTAGTTCAAGTTCTACATGAAGCAGGTGTTAATTATTTGCGTCTGCGTCTATGGGTTGATCCACTTAATGCTGAAAACCAGACTTATAGTGGTGGAGCTTCAGACGAATATAATGAATTGCAAATTGCGAAAGAAGCTGCAAAATATGGAATGAAGGTTTTGCTTGATTTCCAATACTCTGATTTTTGGGCTGATCCAGGTAAGCAGGTTGTACCAAAAGCTTGGGAAAAAGAAAATTCTGCTGAAATTGCTGAATCAGTATATTTGTATACCAGAAAAACAATTTCTGATTTCAAAGAGACGGGTGTAGAAATTGGAATGGTACAAATCGGAAATGAAATTACGAATGGTGTTCTGGGAATTATTGCTAGTCGTGATGCAAATGAGTCTTATACTAACATTTGGAATGATAACCAGAAGGCGGGAATTATAAGTTCATATTTAAATGCCGGTTCGAAAGCTGTACGTGAATTAGCACCTAAAGCAAAGGTAGTTATTCAACTTGAAACACCAAATGTTCAAAAATATTCAACGATAATGACTGCCCTAAAGAATAACAATGTAGATTATGATGTTCTTGGCTCTTCTTATTATCCTTTTTGGTCAACCAATGATAATAATGGAAATGGTTTGGGTAAAGGTGCAAATACTCCAAATAATCTAGAAGCTGTTGAAAAAATGGTGAGAGATAATTTTGGTAAAGAATTTGTAGTGCTTGAAACAGGTTGGACAAATTCATTACAGGATGCTGATGGAACAGGAAATTCTATTGGTTCAAATCAGTCTTCATATGCCTATGAGAACAGTCCTCAAGGCCAAGTTGATGAGTTAGAATCTATGTATCAGGCTATTGTAAATCAAAATGGTTTGGGTGCCTTCTATTGGGAACCAGCATGGATTCCAGTTAAAGCAGGCTGGTCAAATTGGAGTTATAATGATGAAATGTCTGATTTGTATGGTACGGGTTGGGCTTCAAAATATGCTGTTGGGTATGCTCCAAACAATGTTATGTACTACAATGGAAAGCCAGCTTGGGGTGGAACAACTTGGGATAACGTATCGCTTTTTGATGATTTAGGATATCCATTGCAATCATTGAATGTTTATAAAGGAATGTTATCCGGATATCAAACGCCAACAACATCGACTTCAAACATTAATTTGCAAATTGACAGCATCTACGACAATGGCGTCAAACTAAAAAATGGTACCCTTAAGGTAGGGGATGTTTTGGCAACCAATGATACGAATTTATCTAGTGGTGTTTCAGATTCAGCTTTAACAGGTAAATGGGAATCGAAAATTGGAACGACGCAATTGAACAAAATTGCAGCTCAACTTAATGGCAACTCCACTGCTATAATTGACAGTCAAACTTATTATTCAACCGATGGACAAGCTTATCATTACGAGTTTTGGTTGAGTGAGGGTCAATCTAGTGAACAGAAAGAATGGAATTTTGTTAATGACAATCAAAATGCTCTATATGGTTCAACATTAACTGCTCATGTTTCAGCTAGCTTGGTTTGGGGACCAGCTAAACAAGAATTAAGTTAATAGTTGATGAAAAGAAGAGTTGCAAATTTAAATTGCAACTCTTTTTTTATAAGTCTAAATTCGTGAAAAAATAAAAAATGTTTAGTATTATATTCTATAAGCGCTGATTTTCACAATAGTTACTTGGAGGCAGATTTAAATGGTAAATTTTTACATCGGTAATTCAAACGTTGTTACAGCTATTCCAAATGATAAAAAGCCAAAATTCTTTTCTTTTGGAATTCCTACTTATACAAACTTAGGTGATCAAGCTGTTTCATGGGCACAGAAAAGATACATCGAAAACGAGTTTCCTGAGTATGAATTTATTGAGATTTTGGAAGAGGACACTGAAGCAGCAATCAAAGAGATCCAAAAAGTAATTCAACCACCAGACATCGTGTCGTTTGTCGGTGGTGGTAATATGGGGAGTTTATATTTAGATCATGAAATTGCCAGAAGGAGAGTTTTTGAATCTTTTACAGATAATTTAACTATTTCTTTTCCACAATCAATTCATTTTGAGGAAAACCAACATGGTGAAATTGAAAAGAAGAAGAGTCAGGAAGCTTACGAAAAAAATCCTAATTTATATTTGGTAGCCCGTGATGCTCAAAGCTATCATCGAATGCAACAGACTTTTAAGAATCATGTTTTATTTACACCAGACATGGTTTTATATCTTCAACCTAAAACCTTTAATGAAGGACGTTCAGGTGCACTATTCGTTTTTCGGCAGGACAGTGAAAAGGTGGTTGACGATCAATTGATTTCTTCTTTAAAGAAAGTTTTGGATAATGGTAAACGGTCAATTGAACAAACGGATACCGTTTTGGATACGGTTGATCGGATTACTCCAGAAAGTCGGCGGAAGCTTTTTAAAGATGAACTTGAATTATTTTCTAATCAAGAGATAGTGATCACTGATCGTTGGCATGCGATGGTTTTTTCAGTTTTAACAGGTACTCCTTGTTTATTATTTGGTAACAGTTACGGAAAAGGAAAGCACGCTTACTTTGATTGGCTTGAACATATTGACTGGATTGACTATACTGACGAAGATGATCTTGAACGATTAACGCCACAGATTAAACATTTATTGACACTGACCAAGCATCCATATGATGTTAGAAACGATTTTAATCAGTTGGACAAATTAATAGAAAATCATTCTAAGAAGTTTTCAATTAACAGATAAAAAAGATTTCCACCTGAATTTGAGTATAATTTTTACTTGAGTTCAGGTGTTTTTAGTTATTAAAGTAAAATTTGAAAAATGGAGTGGTTGAATGTTTACATTATTAACTGAAAAAGAGTTGTTTATTAAAAGATAAAAATACAGCTTAAAATAAATTCGACGATTAACAATAATTTTTTGAAAATAATTTAAATGATAAAAGCTTAATAACATTTTCTAAAATTAATCAAACACGACTTTAAACATTTCTAGAAATAGTCGATATAAAAATAAGGTGTCTTTTAAGATCTTTTTAATTTAAGTCAAAAGGGAGATTATTGTATGTCGGAAAGAAAGAATAGATATAAAATGTACAAAGCTGGTAAGAATTGGATTTTTGCAACTGTGACCTTAGTAGCTTGCATTGCTTCAGTTGGATTCTTTTCAGAAACAGTTGCAGCAGATACTAATTCCGTTTCATCAGCCATGAGTTCAAGTACTTTGTCATCTAAAGATCCTTCGGTTAATGAAAAAGTAATAACAAGCAATTCAGAAAGTTCAGTGAATCAAAATACTTCATCACAGCCAGCAGTGACAAACTATGATTCAGCAACTAGTGTAGCAACGGATATGCAACAAAGTACTAAGGAAACGATTAACCGTAATTCGACGACGTCAATGGACAATAAAAAAACAACTACAGCAACAACAGAAGAACAAACAGATAATCCAACAAACAACGAATCAACTCTGGATAGCTCTGCAGACAAGCCAAAATTGTTTGCGACAGAAAAGTCTTCCACTATTGCAAAATCAACGTTAACCAACAAAAAGTCTCAATCTCAAAATCCTAATTTAATGACGGATTCCGGTGAAAAAACTGCTAAGACTCAAGCAATTAAGCAAACACAACCAGGACTAGTTCAACTTTATCAAAATGGACATTGGTATTTAGTTGATTCAGCTACCCATAAGAATCAAATTGGTTTTCAAAAAATAAAAGAACAAAATAAGGTAGTGTATTATGCAACGAATGGTCAGATGCAGTATGGTCAACAATATTTAAATGGGTATTGGTATTTGTTTGATGGAGTAACTGGTGCAAGGAAGACTGGGTTCCAATACATAAATAATCAGCATAAAACTGTTTATTACAATAACAATGGTCAGATGCAGTATGGTCAACAACATTTAAATGGGTATTGGTATTTGTTTGATGGAGTAACTGGTGCAAGGAAGACTGGGTTCCAATACATAAATAATCAGCATAAAACTGTTTATTACAATAACAATGGTCAGATGCAGTATGGTCAACAACATTTAAATGGTAACTGGTATTTATTTAATGGAGTAACTGGTGCGCGTCAAACTGGTTTTCAGTATATTGGTGATCAGCATAAAACTGTTTATTACAATAACAATGGTCAAATGCAGTATGGTCAACAACATTTAAACGGGTGTTGGTATTTATTTGATAATGTTACAGGTGCGATGAAAACTGGTCTTTATTATATTGACTATCAACATAAGGTGGTTTATTATGCTGGAAATGGTCAGATGCAATACGGCTTGCGCTCAATAAATGGCACTGAATTATATTTTAATCATACAACTGGTGCATTGGAAATGAACACAAATATTGCTAATTTTTTTAACAGTATTGCAACAGCTGCCCAACAAGCTTCGAGACGTTATAATTTATATCCATCACTAATGATGGCGCAAGCTGCCTTAGAGAGTGGTTATGGTGATAGTACATTAACCAAGAATGCTCATAATTTATTTGGCGTGAAATATTCAGGTCAGGGCAGCTATGTAACTATGCCAACGATAGAGTATTATAACGGGCATAAATATTCTGTGGCAGCAAAATTTCAAGCTTATTCGTCGTACTATGATTCGCTTGAAAGATACGCCCAGCTAATAGCGAACAGTTTCTATAATTCGAATCGAACGCATTCAGCAAATGTTGCAACTGCTGCCAAGAATCTTTATCACGGTAAATATGGTAGTTATGCAACTGATCCTCAGTATGCAGACAAAATCATTAACATGATTAACCTATACGGATTATTAGCATATGATAACTCTGAATTCTAAATTTATTTCAACTATTTCCAAGGATTGAGTCCATTTTTGGGTTCTAAAATTAGCAAATCTAATTTTAGAACTTTTTTAATTTTTAAAACACTTAAACTTCACTTATAATAAAGAAGTTGGCTATTTGAGCATTTAACTGAGAGAAGAAGGTCTTGAGATGAAACAATATTTAGAAGATGAGGCAGTTCAACGGCACCGGTGGTGGATTCTAGGAGCTATCGGGTTATTTACAATTATGGCAACTTTGGACGGTAGTATTGTAAACATTGCGCTGCCGGTTATCAGTCAAGATTTAAAGATTCCGATGAATCAGGCTGAGTGGGTGGTATCACTGTATTTGATCGTAATCTGTTCTTTATTGTTATTTTTTGGTAAATTAGGAGATATAATTGGCAAAATAAAAATTTTTAGAATTGGAACGTTCTTTTTTGTAATAGGTTCTTTATTAGCAGGTTTTAAAGGTAATTTTAGTTTATTATTAGTAGCTCGTGGTATTCAAGCTTTTGGCGCCTCTATGACAATGGCAACCAACAACGGCATCATTACGGAAATATTTCCATTTTCAGAAAGAGGTAAAGCTTTAGGTTTGATAGGATCCTTTGTTGCCTTAGGATCAATCGCTGGTCCGGGTGTTGGAGGGCTGATTTTAGCTCATTTTACCTGGGGTTATATCTTCTGGATTAATGTTCCGATTGGAATTTTGACAATTATTCTAGGAGCATTTATTCTCCCAGCTGATTTTAATAAAAGAAAAACCATACTAGATTATCAGGGGGCGTTTTATCTAGCAATTTTTATGGTCAGTTTGTTTACAGCAGTCTTTTTGGGTCAAGAAATTGGATTTATGGCTCCACTAATTATTGTTTTATTTGTTGTTGCTATTGTTAGTTTGGTGTTCTTCGTCAGAACAGAATTAACTCAAACTGAACCTTTGATTTCTTTTACAATTTTTAAGAATCAGCAATTTTCGCGCAGTTTGTTAACTGGTTTCTTAATTTTTGTTACAAATTTCTTTTTTAATGTTATTTCACCATTTTATTTAGAAAATGCACGTGGTCTATCACCGAGAATTGCTGGGTATATATTGATGATTTTTCCTTTAGTCCAAGTCATTATTGCGCCTTTTTCAGGTGCCGTTTCAGATCGGATTGGTACTAAAAAAATAACTATTTTAGGGCTCTTTTTAATTTTGGCTAGTCAGGTAGGTTACTTATTAACTAATCTTCAAACACCACTGTGGATATTTACTGCTAATGTTGGTTTAGTTGGGTTGGGAAACGGAATTTTTCAAGCGCCAAATAATACAACAGTTATGAGTTCAGTGGCAATAAAAGATTTGGGTATTGCTGGTGGTATTAATGCTTTAGCTCGAAATCTCGGAATGGTAGTAGGGATTTCCGGAGCAACAACAATTTTGTTTGGTGCAATGAGCATTCATACTGGACAACAAATTACGATTTTCCCGACTAAACATCTTGAAACTTTTATTTTTGGGATGCATGCCGTTTTCTTATTTGCTCTAATAATTTGTTTCATTGGTTTAGTCGTTGCGTGCCGACGACAAAGTATAACATCTGACTAAAAATACTATGATTAAAATAAATTTATAATCAATATGATATTATAGATAAGGAAAATCGAGGAATTTGAAATTTATTTTGTAGTCAAAAGGGAGTTAGCAGAAGTGAAAGTTTTAAGTATTGTTGTTCCTTGCTATAATTCAGCGGCTTATTTAGAGCGTTGTGTCAATTCATTACTGCTAGGAGAAGAAAAAGTTGAAGTCATTTTAATTGATGATGGTTCAACCGATCAAACCGGAGAAAAAGTTGATTACTATATGCAACGCTTCCCTGAAAGAGTCAAAGTGATTCATCAAACTAACGGCGGTCACGGAGCAGCTATTAATGCGGGCTTAAAAGTAGCCACTGGTCAATATTTTAAGGTGGTTGATAGCGATGACTGGTTAGATGCTGTTTCGTATCAAAAAGTTGTTGACTTTTTGAGCCTTGTTAGTTCAAAGCCGACTCAACTTGATTTGCTAGTTTGTAATTTTGTATATGATAAACAAGGGTCCAATCATAAAAAAGTAATGAGCTATTTAAATTGTTTACCACAAAATCAATTTTTTGGTTGGGAAAAGGCAAAATTTCCGCTGGGAAAATATTTACTGATGCATTCGATTATTTATCGGACTAATCTTTTACGTGAACAGGTTCGATTGCAACTGCCAAAACATACTTTTTATGAAGACAATTTATATGCATTTGAACCATTACCATTCGTGAAAAAAATTTATTATTTGGACACTGATTTATACCACTATTTTATCGGACGTTCGGATCAGTCTGTTAATGAAACTGTTATGTTGCAAAGAATTGATCAACAGCTTAAGGTAAATCGCATGATGATTGATTTTTATGTTAAGCAGGTTAATTTAAGCAGTCCGGTTGCAGACTACTTAGAAAAATATTTAGAGATTATCACAACTATTTCTTCAATTTTGTTAATTAAAGATGGTTCTTTGACCAGTCTGCAGCAAAAAGATGAATTGTGGGAATACATTGCAACTAGTGATCTTAAGCTCTATCACCAATTACGTCGGGGATTATTTGGGATAGGTCTTCATTTGCCTGGAAGAATTGGTCGAAAAACAGCTATTGGAGCATATCATTTAGCTCAGCATATGTATGGTTTTAACTGAGAAAACATAAAAAAGGCAGGTTAATTTTTAAAATTATGAAGTGAACCCCCGAGATTGGACAACAATCTCGGGGGTTCACTTTATTAATCTACGTTTTTTTATGGATTATCGCAGCTATTAACGATTCAAAAACTTTTTTGTTATTTTTTATTGGAACTCAAATAAGTGGGGTAAAACGGGTTCTAGGCCTCTGATTATTATAGTGTAAAAATAGGCGTCTCTAAGGTTTCGATATATTTAGCTTCTACTGGAGTTACAAACATTTTTTGTCCTTTTTTGGCAACAAAAATTTCTAACGAAATCAGTTTTTGCATTGTATCACGAACGGTTTCAGCCGATAATGTTTCCTTGGCTCCGTCCAAACGAAAGTGAGTTTTGTTTTTGCCGGTTTCATCTGTAAAAACTAAATCAAGTTGTTTCATAAATTTCCTCCTAAATTTTTTGTGTGATAAAATTATTCATTAATAGCCGATACGACAGTTAAGTTAATGTCAGTTGTCGTTTTTCCAGTTAATTCAGCTATGATTTTACCAAAATTATTAATTTTTTCTTCGGTTACATTGCTATTGATATTATTAAAAGTACGTTTCTGTTCTTTTCCTGCATTGTCGGTTGTAATTGTGGTTAAGTTTGATTTCAACCATGTTTTACTCATAATAAAAACCCCTTTCAAGTTATGCAAGTTTTCTGCGCAGTCAACTTACATGTAATATACGAACAAACTACTTTAGCTGTAAAAGGATTGGCGAAAGCAGTTCTTAGATTTATAATAAAGAAAATTTATTAAATGAGGTGAGGTAGCTTGCTGAAAAATTTAGGTATGGGAACTTGGCATCTTGGTGAGGGCTCTAAAGAAAAGTACCAACAAGAAGTGGCTACATTGCGTTATGGGTTGAATCAAGGAATAACCTTGATTGATACTGCAGAGATGTATGGTCAAGGAGCTGCAGAAAGTCTAGTAGGTGAAGCAATTCAACCTTTTGTTCGAACTAACTTAACAATTGTTTCGAAATTTTATCCATGGCATGCAAACGCTCAAAAATTAAGAACCAGCTTAGCTGCCTCTTTAAAACGCCTGCAGACAGATTACTTAGATCTTTATTTGCTTCATTGGCGGCAGGACACTAATTTAGCCGAAATAGTAAAAAATTTAGAGAATCTAAAACAAGAAGGATTAATTCACCAATGGGGTGTTTCAAATTTCGATGTAGCTGACATTAAAGAATTATTGAATATTCCCGATGGTAATCAATGCTTCGCTAACGAGGATCTATATAATCTTGGTAGTCGTGGAGTAGAGACGAGTTTACTTGAGTTACAAAGACAACAAAAAATTAGATTTATTGCGTATTCTCCTTTTGGATCTGAAAATTCGCGGTACTTGGAAATTAAACCACAATTAAGACAAATGGCCAGAAAAAAGGGAATCACAGTCCACAGTCTTTTATTAGCTTGGGTTTTGCAACAAGGTGTCTACTGTATACCTAAAGCTTCTTCAATTAAGCATTTAGCTGAAAACTTAACGGCTTTAGATGTAAGTTTTTCTGATGACGAGTTAAGTCAGCTAAACATGCTGTATCCACGCCCGATTAACAAGGTTTCCTTAGATATGATTTGAAAGGGGCAATACAAATGAAATTTGAATTAGCAACAACAAAAGATTTGCCGCGAATTGTTGAGATTTATAATCAAGCAGTTTTAACCCGAAAATCAACTGCAGATTTAGTTCCATTGACGATTGAGCAGCGAAAGACTTGGTTTGCAGGGCATCAAAACAATATGCAGCGACCGCTTTGGGTAATTAAAAAGACTGATTTGATAATTGGTTGGCTAAGTTTAAGTGATTTTTATGGTCGACCAGCTTATCAACGAACAGCTGAAGTCAGCCTCTATTTAGATCAAACCTATCAGGGACAAGGAATTGGCAAGCAGGCATTGAGATTTCTTGCTGATCAATTAAGTTTTTGTCAAGTTGAGATTGTACTAGCTTTTGTTTTCAGCCATAATCAGGCAAGTCAACGACTTTTTCAAGAGTTTGGCTACAAAAAGTGGGGACATTTTCCAGAAATAGCTTCATTGGATCAACAATTGCGAGATCTAGATATTTTAGGAAAGAATTACCATTTGTCAGTTTAAAGTAGCTAAAAATATAATTAGTCTAATTACTAAACGCTGGTCCAAGAATCAAAGCTTAATAAAATCAAGAAGCAGGTAGATTACTTTAAAATAAGCTACCTGCTTCTTGATTTTGTTTTTATGTTTACTTATGTTGTTTAGTTTTAAGGTTAACTAAGGAATAAAAAGATTGTCGCCAAAAGTGCGGGAATCCCTTGAACGAGAAAAATCTTGACGTTATGTGCACTTAACCATCCCCAAACAGCGGCAACTACAATAAAAATGGTAAATAACAAGGCACCACTAGTTGTAATTATCGTTGGAAAGAAAAAACGAATAAGTAGTAAACCAATTCCGAGGAATCCATTATAGATTCCTTGATTGCTCATTGAAATTCTCGCCTCAGGCATGCGAGTATAGTCTAAACTTAAATCAAATGCTTTAGCATGTAATTCAGGACTGCCAAAAACCTCAATCAGCATAATTGCTAATGCTTCAACTGCAACTAATATTACTAAGATATTACAAATGATATTCAAAACTTATTTCTCCTTTTTTTGATAGTTATTTATATTATACAAATTATGTTGCCTTAGTTTAAACAATTCAAGGTGATAGTTTTTCATCAAACACTAAGCTAGAAGATTTAAACTAATCTTTGATGTAAAAATATCTTTTGCTTTCAAAGTAATTTTTAATAAAAGGGACCATAAAATAAATTTAAAGCTGATTTAACTTTCAGATGCAAAAATAAAGCGGTTGATTTAACGGTGTATGTTACATTTTATGACAACACCAAAGTGAAACTATTTGACTAGATTAAAATTAGATTATAGAATGTTAAACATAGTCGATGAAAGGTGATGGTTTTTCATGAGTGGACTTTTTCGAAGAAAAAATGTTGATGACTTGTTAGCAGACGCAACTCCACTAACAAGAACACTCAAAACAATGGATTTAACGTTTTTGGGAATTGGGGCAATTATTGGAACTGGAATTTTTGTTTTAACTGGTAAAGGTGCTTTAACTGCAGGTCCAGCTCTATCAGTTTCGTTTTTAATCGCGGCAATTTGTTGTGGTTTTACTGGACTATGTTATGCCGAATTTGCTTCGATGGCTCCGGTAGCTGGCTCAGCTTACACTTATTCTTACTTAGCCTTTGGTGAAATAATTGCTTTTGTTATTGGCTGGGATTTGATTTTGGAATATGCTTTAGGAGCGGCAACTGTATCAGTTGGTTGGTCAGGTTACTTTTTAAATTTATTATCGGAAATGGGGATCCATATTCCAACGGTCCTAACGGCGGCGGCAGGAACGACGCCGGGGGTTACAACTTACTTTAATTTACCGGCCTTTATAATTGTTTTGGTAATTACTTGGATTATTTCAATTGGGATTAATCAAACTAAACGAGTTAATGATACAATGGTAATCATCAAGTTAGCAGTTATTATTTTATTCATTGTCTGCACAGTTTGGTTTATTAAACCACATAATTGGACTCCATTTTCACCATATGGAATTTATAGTTTTCATAATGGTACGGCAGCCGGAGTAATTCCAGCAGCTTCAATTGTTTTCTTTTCATTCATCGGTTTTGACTCAGTCGCATCGAGTGCTGAAGAAACAATTAATCCAAGCAAGACGCTGCCTCGAGGAATTTTATTATCACTTTTAATTTCGACTGTTTTGTATATTATTATGACCTTGATTATGACAGGTGTTGTTAAGTATACAGTCTTTACTAAGTATTTAAATGCTCCAATTTTAGCAGTTTTGCACCAAACCGGCCAAAGCTGGTTAGCCTTGATTGTCAGCATTGGCGCTATTTTAGGAATGACGACTGTTATTTTAGTTCAATTATATGGTCAGTCAAGAATTTGTTACTCAATGTCACGTGATGGATTATTCCCAAAGTTTTTTGGTGAAGTTAGTCCTAAATATAAAACACCATTTAAGGGAACTTGGTTTTTTGGTATTTTAACAGCGATTGCTGGTGGGTTCATTAACTTGAATATTTTGTCAGAGCTGGTTAATATCGGCACGCTAACGGCCTTCATTCTTGTATCAGCGGGGATTTTATGGATGCGCAAAAACCATCCAGAAATCCATCGCGGCTTTCGAGCACCAGGTGTTCCAGTTACTCCAATTATTGCGATTATTTTCTGCATTACTTTGATTATTGGTCTTAACTGGGAAACATGGGTAAGATTTCTAGTTTGGTTCGCTTTAGGAATGATTTTATATTTTGCTTATGGCAAGAAACATTCCTTATTGAATCATTAGAATCTAATTTATTTAAGAACAAACTAAAAAACTTCAGACATTTGTGTCTGGAGTTTTTTTAGGTAAACACGAAAGTTATCTTTATTTAAATGAAAAATGTTCTTTTTTTATTTAAAATGGACTAGAATAGATTTAAAAGAATAGTTTTTAGGAGGTCATCATGGGGAAGCAACCTGAAACATTCAGCATTCCATTAGCCAAACGTCGAACAACTTCATGGGATATGTTTGCTACTTGGGTCGGAGCTAACGCAAATAATGGAACTTGGTACATTGGAGGGGTAATGGCTGCTTGTGGATTTTTAACAGCCACCAAGATTTTAGTTTTGTCATCAGCAATTGCATATGTTTGTTTAGCTTTAGTTGGTTATATCGGCTTTAAAACTGGTGTCTCAACGATGGGCGTTGCTCGCGCTTCATTCGGACTACGAGGAAGCTTTTTGCCATCGATTATAAACTTTACTCAATTTATTGGTTGGACAGCTGTCAATACCTTTATTGCTGCTACTTCTGTCAGTTATTTACTGCATGATTTACTAGGCTGGCCGCTTTGGGGACAAGATGGTGGTTTAAAAGGGATGCTTTGTGGAATTGTAGTTATGAGTGTGCTACATATTATTAGTATTGCTAGTGGTTCACGTTCAGTTCAGTTAATTGAACGTTTAGGAATTATATTAGTTTTTGTTTTTGTAATTTGGGAATCAATCATTGTTTTTCAACAGGTTTCATTCGAACAAATTATTCATTGGCAAGTTCCTACTAAGTTAAAGTTATCGAGTGGTAATGCTTTTGATACGGTTGCTGCTTTTAATTTAGCTTGGGTGACTGCAGCAGCTGATTTTTCACGTTTTGCTCGCAAAAAATCGGCCGCAACGACAACTTCTTTTGCAGGTGCATTGGTCGGAGTTCTTTGGTTCGCAATGATTGGTTTGATTTCAACAATCAGTATTGCAGTTTCATCTGGCAATTATGACCCGAACAACTCTGATCCAAGTTCGATTGCGAGTCGCCTGGGATTAGGTGTGCTAGCATTATTAGTAATCATCTTGACCAGTATGACAGCTAATGCTGTAAATCTGATGGCAGCTGGTTCCGCTTTAGCAAATATTTTTGCAAAATTGAAATTAAAATACGCTTTGTGGATTGTAGCAGGTTTAGCAACGTTGGTTACATTTATTCCGATGATTTTGGGCAGCTTTTTAGCGGCATTTACAGCTTTTCTAGATTATATTGGGATGGTTTTAGGGCCAATTATTAGTATTATTATTGTGGATTACTTTTTCTGTGCCAAACAAAATTATCGTGTTACTGATTTGACAATTCCGATGGGAAAATATTGGTATACTAAAGGTGTTAACTGGGTAGCGGTGTTAATCTGGATTATCGGCGCGGGAGTTTTTTTCCTGTTACAACAAGTTTCTTTTTTACAATCAACAATTGGAGCAACTTATCCTGATATGTTATTGAGTGGATTTCTTTATTGGTTGATCATGAACTTTTTAAGCAAAAGAGGTAATTAAAATGTTAATTAAACACGTTCACATTAATAATCAAACAGATTTAAAAGATGTTCGGATCGAGGATGGTAAATTTAGCGAGATTGCACCAGATATCAGCGCTCGAGATCAGGAGCAAGTACTTGATGGTCAAAATAAAGTTCTTTTACCACCTTTTATTGATTCACATATCCATTTAGATGCGACCTTAACAGCTGGGCAACCAGAATGGAACGAAACTGGGACTTTATTTGATGGTATTCGAATTTGGTCAAAACGGAAACAATCGTTAACAATTAAGGATGTTAAGCAACGAGCCCGAAAGACATTGTTGCATCAGGTTGGTTTAGGGATTCAATTTGTACGAAGCCACGTTGACACCACAGATCCTCACTTAACTGCTCTGCAGGCATTATTGGAACTAAAAGCTGAGCTAAAGGATCAAATTGAATTACAATTGGTTGCCTTTCCACAAGAAGGAGTTTTATCATTTCCGCACGGGAAAGAACTGCTCGATCAAGCTATTAAAGAAGGAGCTGACGTTGTTGGTGGAATTCCACATTATGAATTTAACCAATTTTATGGGGCTGATTCGTTAAAATATTTGGTTTCTTTAGCTGAAAAATATGGTGTTTTAGTTGACGTTCATTGTGATGAAATTGATGATCCTAACAGTCGTAATTTAGAGGTTCTTGCAACCTTGGCTTATGAAACTGGTTTGAAACAGCGGGTAACGGCAAGTCATACGACTGCGATGGGCTCTTACAATGATGCATATACCTATAAACTATTTCGCTTATTAAAAATGGCCGGGTTAAACTTTGTGGCTAATCCTTTAGTTAATATTCATTTGGGAGGCCGTTTTGATACTTATCCCAAGCGACGAGGATTGACTCGAATTAAGGAACTAGGTCAAGCGGGAATTAATGTATCATTTGGGGAAGATGATGTTCAGGATCCATGGAATCCTTTGGGAAATGGTAATATGCTTGATCCACTGCAAATGGGAGTTTATGCTGGACAGTTAATGGGTTACCAGCAATTGCAACATTCTTTCAATTATGTAACTTACAATGCAGCAAAAACATTACAAATCCAAGATCATTATGGAATTGAAGTCGGAAAACCGGGAAATTGCATTTTATTGAATGGAACTGACTTTTACCAAGTGCTCAATCAACATGCTGAAGTTCTCTATAACATTCGTGAAGGCAGAGTTTTAGCGAAAACTACTCCAGCAAAAACAGAGATATATTGGAAATGAAACAAGATAATTGTTTTTAGGGTGTCCAAAGTGTCACAATGAAAGTAGTTTAAAATAAATTTGAGGTGGTTGATTTGAAAACAATGATGAAAGCAATTGGTGCTAAAACTCAGCAATCCGGTAGTAATCGGTCCAACTTAGTTGATTTTGAAATCAAAAAACCGCAAGCAAAAGGTCATGATTTACTAGTCAAAATAGCCGCGGTATCAGTTAATCCAATCGATATTGCAGTTCGTAAGCAGCTCAAAGCAGATTTGCCTCAACCAAAAATTTTAGGATGGGATGCTTGGGGAATTGTCGAAGAGATTGGCTCAGCTGTTGAATTATTCCAGCCGGGGGATTGAGTATTTTATGCCGGAGACTATCGTCGATCAGGTTCGAATGCTGACTACCAATTAGTTGATGAACGTTTAGTAGCTCATGCGCCTGAAAAATTGTCAATTGCTCAAGCTGTGGCAATGCCATTAACTAGTTTAACGGCTTGGGAAGCACTTTTTGAAAAAATGGGCTTGTCACCAGAAAAAAAATATTCCAATCAAACCATTCTAATCATTAACGGGGCAGGAGGAGTTGGTTCAATTGCCATTCAATTGGCAAAAATGGTCGGATTACAAGTGATTGCAACGGCTTCTCGTTCTGAAACTAAAAATTGGGCCCAAAAAATGGGAGCGGACATAATTCTTAATCATCGTCGATCATTGCCAGAACAATTGTTCAATAATGGTCAGAAAAGTGTTGATTTTATTTTAGGTTTAAGTGATATTGATGGTCACTGGGGAGAAATTGCCGAAATGATCAAACCAGAAGGGCGGATTGTTTCAATTACTGGTAATCAGCACCCCTTGGATTTAGGACTGTTAAAATCTAAGAGTGTTACTTTTGCTTGGGAGTGGATGTATACTAAATCGTTTTATCAGTTGCCAACCATGATTACCCAACATCAAATTTTAGAAAAAGTTTCGCAACTTTTAGATCAAGGAATATTGCATTCGACTTTAAAACAAACTTTACATTCATTGAATGCTGATGTTTTGGAACAAGCCCATCAAATGATTGCCAGTAATCGTTCAATTGGGAAAATTGTAATCTGCAAATAATTTTGAATCTATTTTTGTTTAATGCAAGGAATGATGTCTAATGAAAATTTTACTTGATTCTGTCAATGAATGGAATCTAAAAACGGTGATGGAAATTGAAAGAAGTAGTTTTTCATTGTCAGAAGCAGCGAGCATATCAGCCATGAAACAAAGACAACACCAGATTCCTGAAACTTTTTTAGGAGCTTTTGTTAATTTTAAATTAGTAGGTTTTATTGTAGGGCCAGCTATTTCAAGGAGATATTTAACAGATGATTTGTTTAGTAGTGTGACTAAAAATTTTTCAGCCAATCAAGCACCATATCAGGCGGTCTTAAGCCTGGCGGTTGCCCCAGCCTACCGAAAAAAAGGAATTGCCAGTCAACTTTTGCAAGCGCTAATTGCTCAAGCCCAAGATGCTGGGCGACAAGGGGTAACGTTAACTTGTTTGCCAACTCTAATTACTTTCTATCAAAAAAATGGTTTTCAGGATGAAGGAATCGCTGAATCAAAACATGCTGATGAGACTTGGCACAATTTGTTTTTGCAGTTATAAATAATTTAAAATTCATAAAAAGGAGTGATCAAATGAAAGCTTTATTATTAGTAAAACCAAAACCCGAGGAACTTCAACGTCTAGATCAACAATTTCCTAGTGTTAGTTTTTCAACAGACACAAAAATTGCTGGAGAAGCAGAAATTGTTTTAGGTTGGGATAAAACCTTAGCCCAACAATTTCTTAAAGGACACCATCTTAAATGGGTGCAAGCTAAATCGGCTGGAATTGATTATTTTCCGTTAGAAAAATTTAGAGAAAGAAAAATTCTCTTAACGAATGCTTCGGGACTCCATAGTCGTTATATTGCTGAAACAGTCACTGGTTATATTCTAATGGAGAATCGTGGTTTTCGCGAAAGTTTTAAAAGGCCACAAACCTGGCTGACGCCAGAAGTTTTAGAAGCACGGGAACAAGCAGCTTTAATTCTAGGAACTGGTAAAATCGGTCGAGAAATTGCACGATATTGTCGCTTTTTAGGGATGCAAGTCATTGGTGTTAATCGCCACGGAATGGATTCACATTTAGTTGATGTTTTTGATGATGTTATCTCAATTAAAAACTTTCAGACAGCGGGGTACCAGACAAAGATTAATTATTTGATTTCAACTCTGCCGGGAACTCCAGAAACTAAACACTTTTTAAATGCCAAAGTTTTCCGCAAAATTGCTCCAGGCTATACTTTTATTAATGTTGGACGTGGTAATACATTAGTTGAAGATGACCTGTTAGAATTAGTAGATGAGTCTTGGATCCGCAGTGCTTATCTAGATGTTTTTGAGCATGAACCGCTAGAAACTGTTTCGCGTTTATGGCATCACGACAAAATAGTTATTACTCCACACATTGCTGGACAAATACCACATTTTCGTGCAGCATTATACCCCTTGTTTGCAACTAACTTGGATAATTATTTAACTGGCAAGCCGATGCACAATTTAGTTGATTTACAGGCTGGCTACTAGAAAGTGGAGGAAAAGTATATTATGCTTGATCGACAATTGCAAGAAAAAATTATTCAAGCTGCGTTACTTGAACCTAAAAGTGTCCAACAACAATTTTTAAAGTTAATGGAAGAAAGCGGAGAAGCGGCTCAAGCATATTTGGCTAGTATTAATGCTTCAGGAAATGGTTACAAGCACCTTGATATTAATGCTACTAAAGAAGAATTAGTAGATTCTTTATTGGTTATCTTAGCAATTTTAGTTAAGCTTGACTGTCAACCGCTTGAATTACACAAATTACTTGAACAAAAGACTGAAAAATGGTTGAATCATCAGGTAAAAGACGAATAAAAAATGATAATAACTACTTAAACAATGACTTTTAGTGAGAAATGATTGATTTTGATCTTTTCTTGGGGTAAAATGACAATAAAATTGAGATTAAAGTCAGGGAAATAAGTAACTAGTTTATATATTTAGAGAGTCATTAATTTGCTGAAAGATGATTATCATAAACTAGTGAAAATGGTTTCTTACAATAAATGATGAAACAGTGAATTTTAGATAAACTGTTTCCGGGTTAACCGTTAGCTTAATTGAGGATTTGAACTTTTCAAATCGAAGAATAGTGGTACCACGTATAAACGTCTTTTCAATTGAAAGGGCGTTTTTTGCTTTAATTCTCAGTTTTTTAATTTTAATAAAGGATGGTGCAAGAGTTGAATAAAAAGTCTGATTCAATTCAATCAGTTGTAGCTACTGGAATCGGGGCAGCAATTATTTTTGTTTTAATGAAGTTTGTTGCTATTCCAACCGGCATTCCGAATACACAAATTAACGTTGCTGAGGGATTTTTACCGTTGCTAGCGGTAATTTATGGTCCTGTAACAGCTGGACTTGCAATATTTATTGGTCATGCACTTAATGATTTTGTAACTTACGGGTCTCCTTGGTGGACATGGGTAATTGTCGATGGACTGGTTGGAGTGGTTTTTGGTTTCTTGAAAAATAGATTAAAAATTCAAACTGGTGTCTTATCAACTGCAAAATTGATTTGGTTTAATATTTATCAGATAATTGTTAATTTTATTGGTTGGGTTTTACTTGCGCCAACTGGCGATATTTTGATTTATCACGAGCCGGCGACTAAAGTTTATGTCCAAGGAATAACCACCTGGTTAGTAAATAGTATTTCGGTTGCAATTATTGGAACTTTGTTATTGGTACTATATTCTCGCACTAGGACAAAACATGGCAGTCTGAAGAAGGAAGATTAGCTATGATTAAACCAATTATTCAATTCAGAAACTTTTCTTTCCAATATGAGAGTCAAGCTGAAAAAACTTTAAAAAAGATTAATCTTGATATATATCCGGGTGAAAAAGTTTTACTGGCTGGGGCTTCGGGGTCAGGTAAATCAACACTGGGACGCTGTCTTAACGGATTAATTCCAGAAGCTTTTTCTGGAAAGATGATGGGGACTTGTTTGATTAATGGTCATCAAGCAAAAGACAGCTCAATTTTTGAGCTGTCTTTTGCTGTTGGGACTGTTCTACAAGATCCTGATAGCCAATTTGTAGGTTTGACAGTGGTGGAGGATTTGGCTTTTTCGCTTGAAAATGACTGTCAACCACAAGCAAATATGCGAGCAGCCACGCGAAAATGGGCCGAAAAGTTGCATTTAACTGATTTACTACAACACTCTCCGCAAGAAATTTCCGGTGGTCAAAAACAGCGGGTGGCAATGGGGGGAGTTTTAATTGATGAAAGCAAAATTTTATTGTTTGATGAGCCGTTAGCTAACTTAGATCCAGCTGCTGGTCAAGCAACAATGCAATTGTTAAATCATTTAGCTGCTCAACAAGATTTGACGGTAATTATTATTGAGCATCGAATTGAAGAAGTTTTAACTGCTGGAATTGATCACTTGGTTTTATTGGAAAATGGACAGATAGTTGCAGACGATCGGCCAGAGAAACTATTGGCTAGTAATATATTGGCAAAACTCGGACTGCGTGAACCACTATATTTGAATGCCATTCGACAAACAGGAATTAATCTGACAGATTGCACCTCCTTACTCAACGTTCAAAAAGTAGCTGCGCCAAATTTAAAAGAATCTTTGCAGCAATGGAATACTAGTTTACATCTTGAAAGTAAGCCAGTTTCTAAAGTTCCTTTATTAGAGGTTAAGCAATTAAAGTTTGGGTATGCAAGCAATCAACCAATCATTAACAATTTATCATTTACACTTTACCAAGGTGAAATGGTCAGTTTGGTAGGCAAGAATGGTACTGGTAAATCGACTTTGAGTAATTTAATTGCTGGTTTTTTAACCCCGAGTGCGGGAGAAATTAAATTTGCAGGTGAAAATTTATTGAAGTTATCAGTCAAACAACGTGCTGAAAAAATTGGTTATATTCTCCAAGATCCTAACCAAATGATTTCTCAAACCAAGATTTTTGATGAGGTTGCCAGTGGATTAAGATTACGACAAGTAGCTGAAACAGAAATTAAGGCTCAGGTAGGTAAAATCTTGAAAATCTGTGGCTTATATCAAATGCGCAATTGGCCAATTTCAGCCTTAAGTTTTGGACAAAAAAAGCGGGTTACGATCGCTTCAATTTTGGTGTTAGCACCACAAATGCTGATTTTAGACGAACCTACTGCTGGTCAGGACCTATATCATTACACGGAAATAATGAACTTTTTGGAAAAATTGCAGCGACAACACAATTTAACAATTGTGTTGATCACTCATGATATGCACTTAATGTTGGAATATACTCAGCGAACACTAGTTTTGAATAATGGTGCCTTGTTGGCTGATGATTCTCCAGCTGCTATTTTGACTAATGATAAGACTATTCAAAAATCTTCACTGGCTAGGACAAGTCTTTTTGATTTGGCAGAACACTTTTGTTTGCCATCAGCTACAGATTTTGTCAGCAAGTTTATCCAAGCAGAAAGGCAGGCGAGAATCAGTGACTGAAAATTTATTTATTGGTTATATTGATCGACCGACTTTTTTGCACCGCTTGAGTGGCAGCACAAAACTAATTGGTTTTATTAGTTTTTCAATTATTGGAATGATAACTTTCGACACTCGCTTTTTATTAGGAATTTTGCTAATGTCTTTGATCTTATTTCATTATGCTCAAATTCGTTATCACGAGGTAGCTTTAATAATCAAAGTAATTATTGCTTTTGCTATTTTAAACTTGGTAATGGTTTATATTTTTGGACCGGGTTATGGAATGAAAATTTATGGAACACAGCATTTAATTTGGGGAAGTTCACAGCATTATTTTAATTTATCTTGGGAGGAACTATTCTACTTATTTAATTTACTACTAAAGTATGTTTTTGCAGTTCCGTTAGCATTAATTTTTTTGTTGACAACTAATCCAAGTGAATTTGCTGCTAGTTTAAATAAAATTGGTATTTCTTATCGGATTAGTTATGCCTTCGAAATAGCTTTACGCTATATTCCAACCGTACAACGCGACTATCGAACAATTAGTTTAGCCCAACAAGCACGCGGCTATGAATTGTCAAAAAAGGCATCCTTGTTGCAACGAGCTAAAGGGGCAGTGCAAATCCTTTTACCACTAATTTTTACCAGTCTAGAAAGAATTGAAATCATCAGTCAAGCCATGGCTTTGCGCCGATTTGGACAGCACCAAAAAAGAACTTGGTATATGGCACGATCATACAAAATTGCTGATTATTTGAGTTTGCTAGTGATTATTGCCTGGGTAGCTTTGGGAATTTACTTATTTAAACTTAATCAAGGACGATTCTGGAATCCTTTCAAATAATTTTAAGGATATTTCCTGATTTCTGGTGGAGTATAATCAGCGATGAATTTAGCCGCTTGAGTTAAGTCTTTAGCAAAACATAACTTTTGGAAATGTTCAGTTGATAGAAAACCTTCAACAACCATTTGCTTAAAAAATTTTTCAAGTAAATTATAATAACCGTTGGCATTATAAAGAATGCAAGGAGCCGAATTGTCCCCAATCCGAGCCCAAGAATAGGCCTCGCTGATTTCTTCAAGTGTTCCAGCACCACCAGGCAAAGCCAGGCAAACATCAGCTGCAGCAAGCATTTTTTGCTTGCGAATTGCCATGTTATCAACGATTGTTAGCGAAGTTAAGTTATTTAAGGCAGTTCCCCGTAAATAAAGGTTTTGTGGCATAAAGCCGTAAACTCGGCCGCCATCGGCTAAAACTGTTTTTGCCAGAATTCCCATCAGGCCAACACTGCCACCTCCATAAACCAAGTCATACCCTTGATTAACAAGCCAATGACTGACAGTTAAGGTCATTTTTTCGTAAACTGGATTTTTCCCAGCATAGGCACCACAGTAAACTGCTATTTTTTTCATTAAAATCGCCTCAATTAAATCAATAATGTATTTTGCATAATTATTGTAACAGAGGGATTTAAAAAGAAAAAGCGACAAAACAATTTTTTACTTGTTGAGATGATGCTTACTGGGTATAATGAAAATGTTCTGATTAATTTGATTTTTAATTAAATCGCGATGGTGTTCGCGTAATATCGTAAGATTGATGACGCCTGCCTGTTAAAGAACAGGTGGAGTGTCTTTTTTGTATAAATTAGCATGAGAGGGAGAAAAATTTTGAATCAATTTAAATGTTTATTAAGTATTGCCTTTTTTGGGGCTATTGGTGGGTTACTTCGATATTTTATCGGGATTGAGCTTTCTTTTTGGGGAACCATTCTTGTTAACTTAGTTGGTTGTTTCTTATTAGGTTTTTTGACTTACTTTTGGCTCAACTTTCGTGAAGTTGCTTCTTGGCTTTCTTTAGGACTTGGAACCGGTTTTGTTGGCTCTTTTACAACTTTCTCTAGTTTCTGTTTGGATAATATCAAGCTATTTTTGGCCGGTCAAGTGGGTTTAGCTCTCGGATATTTAATCCTCAGCATCGTTGGAGGCTGGTTGGCAGCTAAGTGGGGGATATTCCTTGGTATTCAAGCTGGTCAGCAACTGCAAACTAAGCGGGAGGAAAAATAATGTTAATTGTACTTATTGGATTAGGCTCTTCATGCGGTGCTATTTGCCGTTATTTAATTACACAATCATTAAAGAAAAAGTCTGGTTGGCCTTGGGCAACCCTTTTAATTAATTTAACTGGTTCATTTTTGTTAGGCTTTTTATTTGGTAGCAAACTAGCCTCATCACTTTACTTAATTCTCGGTGTGGGTGTCTTAGGTGGTTATACAACTTTTTCAACTTTAAATGTTGAGTTGCTAGCTTTACACCGCTCACATGATCAGCGACTAGAATTGGCATATGCACTAGCAAGTTATTTAATTGGTTTGTTATTAGCTATTTTGGGAGTTATTATTGGCCAGGTTATCTTTGTTAAATAGGTTATTAGCCAGTTTAAAGCGAAAGTGTTTTGAAATTTTTTGCTGGGTGCTTGGCCAAAATAGTCCAGTGAAATTTCTAAAAGTAAATGTAAATCCATATTCAGCTTGTAGAAGCTGAATGATTTTTTCCAGAAAAGCTAAATCATAATAAGTAACCTGATGTAGCGGAAAAGAATGTGGTAATTGTGAAGAACGTTGTAACTCAAAAAAGAAATTAAAAACTTGATCAAATCGATTGTTAACCACTAAAATTTGGTAACGTGCTTTAGTATGCGGATGGAAGTGCTGGGCAATTCGTTGACTAATTAAGTAAGTTTCTTTAATTGCTTGATTATTTGAAGGCATTTCCGCCATTATGTCCTCCTACAAGATTAATTCGTTGCTTGAAAGTTCCACCGGGAGCCAAACTAGCTGCATACATAATTGATCCTTTTCCAAATTGACCCCGAATTTGATCGATTAGCCGATTAAAAGCAATTTGTTTAAGTTGCTGTTTAGGTGGTAGAAATAAATTTAGTTGATCAGCTCGTTTGCTAATTAAATGACTAAAACTGACACTAATTTTTCTTACGGGATCACCGCTCCAAAATTCACTAAACATATTAACTAGTTGTTGTTCAAGCTGAAAGCTATCGTCAGTCAACAAAATTTTTTTCTCGTGGGAAAAGCCACTCATACCAGTAGTGGAAATTGCGGCTAAAGAATAGCCTATACTGAGATGAATGCAGTCGGTGCATAAATGACGATACCGCATTCGGGCAGCTACTTGCTGACAGATTTCTTTAATAACGATTTCAATTTCGTTTTTTAGGAAATAGTCTCGAGGTAGCACCTGAGAGTTGCTTAGACTATTTCCTTGTGGTGATAATTGTTCTGTAAGTTGACTACGGTCAATCCCCCAAGCCAGAGCGAATAGCTGTGTTCCAATAATGCCAAATTCATGTTTTAAGGCCAAAGGGTCAGTGTGAGCTAGTTCGCCAATACTGTTAATTCCAAGCCGTTGCAGGTGACCAGCCGTTCGATGACCAATACTCCAAACACTAGTCAGTTTAGTAACTGGCCAAACTTTAGTGGTAAAAGAATGGTACGTTAAACTGCTTAAAAGCTCAGGAGAGTTTTTAGCAAATAAATCAAGAGCTAACTTGGCTTGTAGTGGGTTTTCTCCAATTCCAACAGTTGTGTATAAACCTAATTCTTTTTTTACTGTAACTTGAATTTGATGAGCTGCTGCTTGTGGTGTTTTACCAAAGAGTTTCCAAGCATGAGTCATATCTAAAATTGATTCATCAATTGAGTACGGATAAATATCTTCTTTTGTTGTAAATTGTGAAAAAATTTGGTTAATTGCTAAGTTTTTTTTAATATATAAATTCATTCGAGGTGGTACAACCATCAAACGTGGGTCTTTTGGAAGATCACGCCAGCGATCAACATTGCGAATCCCAAATAATTTTTTTGCTTGCGGTGAAGTGGCCAGAACCAATCCACCATTGGTATTCTCCTGTTCAGACATGACAACTAAAATTGACCGCAAAGGATTTAACCCACGTTCAACACTCTCCACACTTGCATAAAATGACTTATTATCGATTAAAAAAAAGACACCATGTGGTTCGGTTGCGTAATTAATATTATCCACCTCCCTTTATAGTTGATTATACAAACGTATGTTCGCATAATCAAGCATGATTTTAAGGATGAAACTATTCTATTTTTAGAGTCAATTCATTAATTAATTTAAATTACATCAAAGAAAATTGCAGCTGATCAATTACTGATGTTATAAACTTGATTTAGTTAATCGTCACGGACTGGTTGGTTATTGGTTGGGTAATGTTGATCAAAAACATGGTATAATGACAGCATACCTAAATAAACTTACAAAACATTAGTTTATTACAAGGAAAATTCATCAGCTAGATTTACTAGTTGATGAAAATAATCAAGCTAGCTATACTGTTACGTAATGTATCTTTTGCGTCACAAGTTATTTTGCATGATTATCTTTGATGCAATAATGAGTTTCGGAATGTAATTTTATTTCAAAATTTGCAAACGCCTGATCAATTAAGGAGGAATTCAAAATGGCATATCAGATTAAATCAGTTTTAAAAGATGTTGGTTATCAGGTTCGTACTCAAATTGGAGAACATGTTATTTTGGCCGATGAACCGCTTAAGGCAGGGGGAACAGACGCTGCCCCAAATCCGGTTCAATATTTATTAGCGGCTCTTAATAGTTGTTTATCTATTACAGCTAAAAGTATGGCCAGAAAGCATCCAGAAATTGGACTAAAAAAATTTGAAGTTACGACATCAGCCCTAGTGAAGCGTGCTCCTGATAAAACATCAAAAGTTGCTGAAATCAATGTTCATTTTGAGGTTGAAACGGAGTTAGCTTTAGCTGATCAACAACATTTTATGCGATCAGTAATTAAATATTGTACAATTCATTCATCGCTTGATCCTGCAATTGAAATAAACTTTGAATTTTAAGACATTTGATTAATAACTGAGATGAATTTTTGTCTCAGTTTATTCTTTTCTCAGGTTAAAAGTGGTGAATTGGTTTTAAATAATTTTTATGTTAGAATTTGAAGTTAGTGTTAAGGTAGCAGATCAAGTTGTTAGTATTTATAAAGGAGTATTTTTTAGATGGAAAATATTTTGTCAGTTAATCAACTGAATAAGTTTTTTGGTAAAAAACATGTGCTTCAAAATGTTTCTTTTAATGTTGCACCAGGTGAAGTTGTTGGTTTAATAGGACCCAATGGCGCTGGAAAGACAACCATTATGAAAGCTGTTTTGGGCCTTTTTTCATGTGAAAGTGGTCAAATTACAATTAAGCAAAATCCAATAACTGTTTCTGCTCATCAAGCTCTAGATAATGTCGGAGCTTTAATTGAGTATCCAGGAATTTATCCCTTTTTGACTGGATATCAACACCTGGAATTGTTTGCAACAGGAACAGATAAGCAACAACGCATTGAGCAAGTGATTGACCAATTAAAAATCGGTGCTTATGTTCGGCGTAAAGCTAAGTCCTATTCGTTAGGGATGAAGCAAAAGTTGGGAATTGCTCTGGCATTACTTAATCATCCAGAACTAGTTATTCTAGATGAACCTATGAACGGTTTGGACCCACAAGCTACTCGAGATTTAAGAGATTTAATTTTAAGTTTAGCTAAACAAGGAACAAGTTTCTTAATTTCTAGTCATATTTTAAGTGAATTAGAAAAGATTGTTCAAGAAGTTGTTGTTATTGATCAAGGGAAAATTATTAAACAAGCTTCAATTGAAGAATTAGCAGCAACTGGGAAAAGTTTCATCTTTTTGAAAACTGATAATAACACGCAAGCCCAACAAGTGTTAACTGCTGCTGGCTATCAAGTTGAACTGACTGCAAAACAGCTTAAGCTAGAACAAAATGACGAAAGTGAGTTAGCTAAAGTTATTCAAGTATTGACTAATCAACAAATTAATATTCTTGATGTTCAGCACCAGCATAGCGACTTGGAAACATCACTTTTAGCTTTATTAGGAAAAGATCAATTACAACAGACAAAGGAGTAGTTAGATGTTTACGTTAGTTAAACAAGAATTATTTAAGTTAATTCATAAAAAAAGCACGGTGATTTTAGCAATCCTGCAATTAGTTTTAATGATTGCATTAGCAGCTTTCGCCAAGGCTAATAGTACTTCCATAGATTCAAAAACAATTTTTATCAGTGGGTTTGGTGGTTTAGGCTGGATTGTTTTTATTATGATTACAGCTTGTAGTTCAATTATTGCCATGGAGTTTCAATATGGAACAATTAAAGAATTATTTTACCGCCGATATTCACGAGGAATGGTTTTGATTAGCAAGTGGTTGACAATGTTACTTTATTCAATAGTTTATTATTTAGCGACATTTTTGATTTCACTTATTTTACAGCTGATATTGTTTAGTGGTGATTTTAACCTAACCGATATATATCAGAACAATTACTCTTATTTAGCGGCTGCAGGCTTGACATATTTGGGCAATTTTTTGGTTCTTTGGCTACTATTGAGCTTAGTGTTGTTGTTGGCTAATATTTTTAAAACAACTGCAGCTGCAATCACGGTTGGAATCATTGGCTATTTTGCTACTAGTATAATTTCGACCATCATGTTTGCTTTAATGACTAAGTGGGAATGGCTGAAGTGGAATCCATTTAATATGCTGAATCTTCCTAATCAAATGTTAAACGGAAAGATTTACAAGTTATTGACAATGCTATCGACTCAAGAAATGGTAATTGGCAATTTAGTATACATTGCAATCTTTTTAGGATTAGGTTTTCTAGCTTTTCGGCGACGCAATGTCTAGTGAAATTTAGGCAGAATTTGTATTCTTAAAATGATGTATCAAAATATAAATTTTGGTACATCATTTTTACTGTATTTAGAAAATAATAAAAATTACATTGCCTTAGCTCATAAGGAGGTTCGGTTAATTGCAGAAAAAAAAGGCCTGGGTCCTTTGGCTGATTAATTTATTTTTATTTGGTGGTTTTGTTTGGAACATCAGTCAACAGTCAGTTTGGATAGCTAAGTTAGATAACCAAAGTTCTAATTTTTTTAATTCATTAATTGAACCGAGTTTAACGCACTTTTTTATTATAATTGCACGTTTATTTACCCCTCTACTAGTTTTAATTTATACTGCTGCAATAACTGAATTTCTAAAAAAATTCACTTTGCGTTGCTATTGGTTCGATCTATTGAGCGGATATTTGATAATGGAACTGTTAAAAGTCATTATCAAGCGACCTCGTCCAGCTAATTCTTTAGTTCATGCAACGGGATTTAGTTTCCCAAGCGCTCATGTTTTTGAAATTACATTGGTAATAGTAACTAGTCAAACCATTTTAAAAAATTTAAGAATTTCAGAAAGAAAAAAAGTAATAGTTCAAATAATTCTATTTCTAATTTGGTTTTTAGTTGCACTATCTCGACTCTACTTGCAAGTACATTATTTTAGTGATGTAATTGGCGGAGTTTGGCTAGCTATCATTTGGGGAACATTAATAAATTTAATTTTTAGAAAATAAATTTTATGGTTGACATTTAGAAAGCGTTTTCATATAATGAGGTTGTAAAGGAGCAAACCTCAATTATAGCCCAAGAGTTGGCTTCGAGAAAAAGTGGGGAGTTGGCTCCTTACCGAACCGGTCTAATTGACGATTAATAGTAGATGAGTAAATTTTGACTTGGTTTCAATCTTCGAGAATAGTAGCTATCCTGTAAATTTGGATATAACGTACGGATCTAAATAAATAGACCGGTTCAGGGATACGGCGAGAAGTCGTATCCCTTTTTGTGTACTTTAAAGCACATTAACTTGCAAAAGATATGAATTTAGTAGACAATTAATGAATACAATTGACAGCATAGGAGGATCATCTTTTGTCTTCAGCACAAAAAACCTACTTAATTTTAATTATCATTGCTTTATTCTTAATGTTTGCAATTCTTTTTGGTTTATCATGGGGATTCCCTTTTCAAATGGTTATTATTGGTGGAATTGCATGCTTTATCTTTGCAATAATCATGACAATTATTTTATTATTGTCTTTGTTGTTCAGTTCAAATCAGCATAATCACTAATAATTATTTAAAATTTATTGGGGGGAGTTTTTTTATGAAGGAAAGTAAATGGATTAGATTTCTTGGAGGCAATAATTCTTTATATACAGTATTAATGTTAGGCTTAATAGGGGTTGTAATTTGGATCTTTTATCAAGTTAAATTTGTTTTTGAGCCTGTGATAGTCATTTTAGGAACCCTATTGCCGCCCTTAGTTTTAGGTTTAGTTTTATATTATGTTCTTAACCCATTAGTAAAAAGACTTGATAAAAAATTAGGTAGAACTTGGATTATTTCACTAATTTACTGTATCATCTTGATTCTACTGGTGTTGGCTGGTATTGGTTTGTTTTTCTCAATTCGTAATCAGCTAGAAGAATTTTTACAAAATTTTCCGGCAATTTTAACCAGTTTTCAACAAAAATTTAATAGTTTCATCAATGGCTTACCATTTAGCAGTGAAATACAACACTCAGTTAAATCAACAGATATTTCTGGATCTAAAGTCAATAAGTACGTTGAACAGTATCTCCAACAGGGGGTTAATGGTTTTAGCAGTTTGTTTTCAGTTCTAACGACTATTTTATTAACACTGTTTACTGGGCCAATCGTAGCTTTCTTCCTTTTAAAAGACAAAGAGAAATTTTTCACCTTTGTTAATAAAATTATTCCACCAAATTTTCGACCAGATTTTCATGAATTAGGAGCAATTGTTAACCAGCAAATTGGTGGTTATCTTAAAGGTCAGATTGTTGCTTCCATTATATTAGGCTTGATTTACTGGCCTTTGTTTTATCTAATTGGGCTTAAATACGCCACTATTTTAGCTTTGACTGCCGGTATTTTTAGTATTATTCCCTATATTGGATCATTTGTTGCCTTCCTACCAGGGTTGATTGTAGCTTTTCAAGTTTCATTTTGGATGGCAGTTAAATTTGTGATTGTCTGGTTTGTCGTCCAATTTCTTCACGGTCAGTTAGTTGTCCCACGAGTTATGGGTGATAATTTACAAATTCATCCATTGACAGTTTTACTGGTTTTGTTAGTTATGGGTGATCTGCTAGGGCTGGTGGGAGTAATTTTTGGTATCCCAATATACTGTTTAATAAAAGTTTTAGTTATCTATTTATTTAGAAGATTCAAGCAACGTTATAATCGTTTCTTTGGAGAAAAAGGGAAGTATGAAGATACTGAGTTCAGTAAAAAGAAATATCTTGATAAATAAGTTTCACTAATTTACTGTTATTTTTGAAAGATTACTGCAAATCTACTCACTTATTGCTATAATGTTAGTTGAATAAAGTGAGGGATTTTTTTATGAATGTTTCTGGAATTAATCAAAATCAAACAACACGAATTAATAATCAAACAACTAACAGTGCAAATACTGTTAATTTTGCGCAGCAACTTGCTGCTAGTCAGGCAGCATTGACAACTAAAGCTGTTACAGCACAGCAGGGAGATACGGTCTGGGGATTTGCCCAAAAATATGGTAGTACTGTCCAACAAATTGCTCAGAAAAATCATCTTCAAAATCCTAATTTGATTCTTATTGGACAAAAATTGCAGGTACCGGTTACCAATTCTACGAAGACAACTCAAGCGACGCAAGCTTATTCGGTTAATCAAACTACAAATAATTCAAATACACAAAAGAGTTCAACTAGTAGTAATATAACAGTGCCAGTACTCAATAAATCTGAAGAAGAGGCTCGAGCATACATCGTTCAACATGAATCAGGTGGAAATTATAATGCCCGAAATGGAAAATACATCGGCAAGTATCAGTTGGACAGTGCCTACCTAAATGGTGATTATTCTTCGGCCAATCAAGAAAAAGTTGCTGCAAAGTATGTTGCTGAACGTTATGGTAATTGGGAAAATGCTATGAAACATTGGGAAACATACAGTTGGTATTAATTGTCAATTTTAAGGAGTAGAATCATTGAAAAAAGTTAGCACTTACTTAAGTATTCTACTAATGTTTCTTGGGGGAATACTCTTTTTATTGGGCGGCTGTACTCAAAAAAGTACTACTAAAAAGTCAAGTAGCACTCATTCATCCCGAGTTATCCATAAAACAAACAAGAAACGAACAACTACAACAACTTGGCATCACTATCAGCAACCAATTGAACTGCCAATTTTAATGTATCATAGTATTTCTAGTGGTAATTCGTTGCGAGTCCCACCGGAACAATTTGCAAACGAGATGGCAGCTTTAAAGCAAGCTGGCTATTATACCTTATCAGCTTCTCAAGCTGTTAGAGCTTTTAAAACCAATTCTTTGCCTCAGAAAAAATGTGTTTGGATCACTCTAGATGATGGTTATGAAGATAACTATTCGGCAGCTTTGCCAACACTAGAAAAATATCATTTACAAGCTACAATCAATTATATAACTAGTTTTCAAAGTCGGTCAGGCTATATTACTCATTCTCAGTTAGAGCAGATGCAGCATACTGGCTTAATCAGCTTTACTAGTCACACTGTTAATCAATTGGACTTAAATGAACTGACCATGAAAGAACAATGGCAGGAATTAGAACAGTCTAAAAAAACGTTAGATCTTCAATTAAACCAAAATACTCAAGTAGTTGCTTATCCTGCTGGCCGATACAACCAATTGACGCTCCAATTAGCTGAAAAAAGCGGTTATGAAATTGGTCTAACAACTCATCAAGGATTAGCTAATAACCGGCAAGGACTTTTTGCGCTAGACCGTATTCGGATTACCCCAGGATTATCAACTGCACAATTTATGTATTTAATCGCAAATGGGTGAGCAGGCAGTTATACTGCCGACCCATTTTTTTATTGGAAATTAATTTTTGTTAGAAGGGTGAGGTATTTGAAACAACAACCAGCTAAATTGATTTTAAATCAGCAACAGATGAAACAACTCCAATTGCCTGTAAACACGAAACTGCAAGTTGACTTTATCGGTAATTCACCAACTGGTGTGGTAATCCATCCTTTGCACTTTTTGAAAGAAAATACCAGTTGGTTTGGCTTATTGTTGCCATCACTAATCTCTGTCATTATTTTTACTGGCTACTTTATCCATAAAAAAGTTCAACAAATTCCTCTTTCTGGCTATGACTCATTAGCTAATTGGACAATCATTTTAGGGACAATTAGCGGGTCACTGCTATTTAGTTGCTTTTACTTTAAAAATCGTGCTCAAATTCAGCAATGGTTTGGTAAGAAAATGTATTGGCGGAGTTTGCCGACGATTATTGCTTCTTTTGTAATTATTTTGGCAATTGGTTTATTAGCTTTTTTTTGGATTCTAGAAACAATTTTTAAAGGGCTCTCATTTGATTTATGGACGGCCACATTTATTTTTAGTTTGTTTAGTATAATTATTAATTTTTTAATGTTTTATGCTGTAGCCAATTTGTCGGCTGATGCAATCTTTAAATTATTAATTACGGTAATTATTAGTGGGGCCTTAGCAGCAATGATTACCAACAGCAACAAGCATTGGTGGACATACAATATTAGTTTTTTGGGGACGGCTAAGGCCAGTAATAGCTGGCAATTTAATTTAACATTAATTGTAGCGGCACTCTTGTTCTTAGCTTTGGTAGACTTTTTATTTTCAAGTTTACAAACACAGTTTCCAAAAAATAAACGTTTATTAATCTTACGATTATTACTGACAATTTTTTCTCTTAGTCTGGGAGCAGTCGGAATCTTTGCAAATAATGCTGGTGTTTGGCATCGTCTGCATACTGATGCTGCAACAACGATGATTCGGGTATTAATTATTATTATTTTGACCGTTAACTTTTTGCTGCCGGACAGTCCAAGGCAATTTAAACAATTATCTTATGCAACAGCCGGAATTTTAATTTTTAGTTCACTTTTATTTCAACCGATTGGTTACTTATCGCTGACAGCTTTTGAACTAATTGCTTTTATGTTAACTTTTGCTTGGCTGCTTCTTTTACTACAGCATTTGCAGACGTTGGCTGGAAAAAACGTTAATCATCTAAAATTAGAGATAATTGTTACTACGGACAAAAAAGATTCTGTCTAGGGCTGTGTCACAAAATTTAACCCCCAAAATATAATTTTTGAGGGCTGGCTTAGAAAGTTTTAAATTTTTGCAGCTAAATGCGAATAGTGTTTGTAAAGTAGAGCAAATTTAGACCGATAATCTTTTTTCCATGGTTTGTCACGACCACAAAAATGTAAAAAAACCGTGTGCTCAATAACCCAATTTAAATCCCAACTACCACCGCTGATCATTTCGTATACCAATGATTTTCGGGCATCATAATTATAAATTTGATCAGGAATTGAATAAATTCGACCGCCATAAAGCGAGTTCAAAATATCCTGATCAGGTAAAATTAAATTATTTCGATTCTCAACAATGAATTTTTGTAGATCATTGACAGTAATTTCTTTTTGAGCCTGGGGAACATTAATTAATAAAACACCAGAGTTATAATATTCTTCTGCTTCGTACATCTTTAAGCGGACCTTGTTGACGACATTGGTAAAATTTGTCAATTGTGAATGACTAGCAGCGGCATATAAGTAATCTGAGATATCCGTTTGATACAAAGATTGGATGTTATTTACACATAAAATATCAGCATCAAGGTAAATGATTTTTTTTACCTCAGCGGGTAAGTAATTCTGTGCTAACAAACGGTAGTAGATGGTTTCTGGGTACCGTTTAGTCTGTGGTGCACGATGAAATTTATCCTTTTTAAGCGTCAAAATAGTACAAGCAATTTTTATTTTCTGACAAAAATCTTGTATTTCTGCTTGCCGATGCAATTTTTTTTGCAAAATAAAGGCATGTAAATAACAATCGGGTGAATTAACTTTGATTGAGTAAAGCAGCGTTTTTAACTGGTTTACAAAATGGTCGTCAATTGAAAAAAGCAAATTTATTTTGTCCATAATGACTCCTTTGAATTTAAACTTTTCAACTCCATTTTATCATAGCTAGCCAAACTTAAAAAAATGCTTTTTAAAATATTTTTTGGTAAGCCTAACAAAAAATGACGGAATGTGATAAAATTTAGTTGGGAGGTGATACTATGAACAAAGTTGAACGCGAAACGATTGATGCCCATATTGATGATATCAAAACTGTTCTTCAAGAGAAACATGAGTTTTTAAGTGTCGTTGAAATGGTTAATGTGCTTAATTCGTTGAAAAGCGATCTAAAAACCATTTAGGTTTAAACAAGTCAATAAATTAATGGCTGTATGTTGTGGTCACAAATAGGTTTTAATTTGTTTGCTTATATCTGGAAAACTCTAACAGTGGTAAAAGCCGTTGTTAGAGTTTTTTTAATTCAATTAATTGTTTGTGAATTTATTCATGAATGATGTCACAACTATTTGTGCCGAAATGCAAGCTAGCTTTGATTGTAACCGGATACATCAGGCCATATAATTATAAATGTAAAGGAGGTTGGTTGCTATGGAAGCAAAAGCAACAAAAACACAAAAGAGCTCGCTTAAAACGAAAGTTCAAAAATTCGGAACTAGTTTAAGCAGCATGATTATGCCAAATATTTCCTCATTGATCGCTTGGGGGTTAATTACAGCGATTTTTATGGCGGCAGGCTGGTGGCCGAACGCTAAGATTGCTACTCTGATCGATCCAATGAAATTATATCTAATTCCATTATTGATCGCTTATGTTGGTGGTCGCATGGTATATGATGAACGAGGTGCGGTCGTTGGAGCAATTGCCGTTATGGGGGTAATCGTCGGATCTAATATTCCAATGTTCTTAGGTGCTATGATTATGGGCCCATTAGGCGGCTGGTGCATGAAGAAGTTTGATCAGGTATTTAAGGATAAGGTTAAAACCGGTTTCGAAATGCTCTATGATAACTTTTCCAGTGGCATCATGGGAATGATACTTGCAATTTTTGGATTATTTATTGTTAATCCGTTAGTTATCGCTGGAAATAATTTGATCAGTAAAGGTGTTGACTGGATCATTTCGATTCATATGTTGCCTTTAGCAAATATCTTTATTGAACCTGCAAAAATTTTATTCTTAAACAATGCTGTTGGTAATGGGATTTTAGTTCCTTTAGGAATTCAACAATCGGCGTCAGCTGGTAAGTCAATTCTTTTCTTACTTGAAGCTGACCCAGGTCCCGGCTTGGGTATCTTGTTAGCCTTTATGATTTTTGGCAAGGGTATGGCAAAGGCATCAGCTCCTGGTGCAGCAATTATCCAATTCTTTGGTGGAATTCATGAAATTTATTTCCCATATGTTTTAATGAAACCAGCTTTAATTTTAGCAGTAATCGCTGGTGGTGTTAGTGGAACATTTACATTCTCACTGTTAGGGACCGGTTTAAAAGCAGCTGCGTCACCAGGTTCAATTATTGCCGTGTTGTTAATGACACCTAAAGGAAATTATTTACAAATTCTTACTGGGGTTGCTGTTGCTGCTGTTGTATCATTTGTTATTGCTTCTTTGATTCTAAAAGCTGACAAATCTGCTACAGGTGACTTATCCGCCAATCAGGCAAAAATGGAACAAATGAAGGCTAGCTCGAAAGGTAAAGATGTTCCTTCAGCACAAGCTGCTACTCAGTCGGTTAAAGCTTACAAAGATGTTAAAAGAATTATTTTTGCTTGTGACGCAGGAATGGGTTCATCAGCAATGGGAGCATCATTATTAAGAGATAAGGTCAAAAAAGCTGGAATTAATAATATTCCTGTAACAAATACTGCAATTAGTCGTTTGAAAGATGAAGATGGATTATTGGTGGTTACCCAAGAGGAATTAGCTGATCGCGCTCAACAAAAGACACCAAGTGCGATGCATATCGCTGTTGATAATTTCTTGAGCAGTAGTAAATATGATGAAATTGTCTTAAACTTGAAGACACTTAGTCAGATTGATCCTCAAGCCACAAAAGAAGAAAACAGCTCAAAAGATGCTAAAAGTTCAGATCAAGTTAGTCAACTTAATTACTCAGCAATTAAAGAAGTTGATTTCATCCATCACGATCAACATGTGGGGTCGGCAACAATGGCAACTTCATTATTTAAAGATCGTCTGAAAAAAGCTGGCAAACATGTAGCAGTTGAAAATATGGAAATTGATGATTTAGATGATAGCCGGGAACATTTGGTAATTGTAACTAAGGAAGCAGAGAAAAATCTTAAACTGCGTTATACTGAAATTCAGGTAGTAAGTGTTGATAACTTACTCGAAGCAAAAGAGTATGATTATATTGTTGAACATCTTGCCTGAAAAGGATGGTAAAAAGTGATTCTGTTATCACCGCGTCAAAAAAATATTCTGCAACAATTAGTTCAAAATTCAAATGGAATTAAGCTTACAAGCTTAGCCAAAGAAGTTGGTATTAGTCGCCGAACAGTTTATCGTGAGTTTTCTGAATTAAAACTGTATTTAAACCAGCATCAAATTGCAATTGCAAATATAAATGGAAATTATTTGTTGCAAGGTCCAACAGAAGCGATTAAATCGCTAATGAGTGAGCTCGAGCAACAACCAAACAAATTGGAAATGAGTGCTAAACAGCGTCAAGCAGCTTTAGCTTGCTTATTATTGCTGCAAGGTCAACCCGAAAAAATTTTTTCATTGGCAATTAGTTTAGATGTTAGTGAAGGCACTATTCAACGCGATTTGAAACAGTTGGAAACCTCATTAGCTGAGTACCATCTTCAAGTTGATGCTAAAAAGAGTGTCGGCGTCGAGGTCTTGGGTAGTGAAGCTCAGCGAAGATTAGTACTAGGTGGAATTTTAACTAGTCAGCTAAATGAATATGAGTTTTTCGAGTATCTGCAACAAGATATAAAAAATGAACGCTCAGATTTTTTCTTACAACTTTTACCTAAAGATGTATTAGGAAAATGTGCTCGGGCTTTAAAGCAACAAAATGTTTCTAAAAAAACCAGATCAGATATTCAAGAAGTTCAACTGATTCTGATTTTAGCTATTTCTTTAGTCCGTATGCGGCATTCTACTATAAAAGCTTACCGGACAAAAAGTCCACAAAAGCTGTTTAAATATCGTCAAAAGGCATTAGCTGTCTTTCAAACGTTCCCAACTGAAATTCAATCAAAAGTTACAACTGCCGAAATTGATTTTTTAGCAGTTCAACTACAAGGAGTCGATTATCAGCTCGATTTGAAAAACTGGGGTGATGATTATGACTTACAAATTACCTATCAAGTAAAGCTTTTAGTTTATCGTGTTTCTCAAGTAACTGGTTGGAATTTTAATCATGATCATGATTTGTTAGAACGCCTAAGCAAACATATCGGTTTGCTGTTACAACACCATGGACCTGAGTTGCCAGATGTACCAATTAGTTTACTAAGTAATATTGCTGAAAAATATCCCAAGTTCTTCCAAGCAATTCAGCAAGCTTTGCCAATTGAGTTTACAGAATATCATTTTTCCACGACGGAACAAGAATTGATTTTACTTTATTTTGCTAATAGTTTTGAAAATGCTAGTAATACGGGACGATTAAAAGCTTTAGTAATTTGTGCAAATGGAATTGGAGCTGCTAGTATTTTAAAGAGCCGATTGCAGCAAGAAATTCCAGCGATCGCAGAAGTATCAATTGCTAAAGTATCTCAGTTGAAAATGATTCATCCAAATCATTTTGATTTAATTTTATCAACTCTCAAATTACCAGGATTCAATTGGAATTACCAAGTAGTTAGTCCACTATTGCTAGGGGATGAGTTACAGCGGATTAAAGAGATTGTCCGTTCGTTGAGTAAAAAAATACCGTTTCAACCGGCAACCAAACCAGTTAAAGCGAATGACAATGCCTTAACTCAAATTGAGGAGAATTATCAGCGAATAGCACTTTGTCGCCAGTTACTCCAGCAAATAGAGTTAGTTGAAATTGCTAATGGAGAACAAAACTTACAGCAAGTTTTAGCATTAATTTTGCAAAAGATTTCCCCTGCAATTGTGACAAATCCGCAGGTTATTCAAGCCGAAATGTTACAACGAGTAAAATTAGCTCCGGTTGGAATTCCTGACAGTCAAATTGCCTTGGTTCACGCAACGGATGAAACTGTTAATTGTCCTTTTTTCTCAATTTACCAGCTACAGCAACCGTTAAAAATGCTGGCAATGGATCAATCAGAAATTTTAGTAGAACGCGTTTTATTAATGACTGGGCCAGCACCAATGAGTGACTTTGAAAATCTTTTAATGGGATCAATCAGTAGCTCAATTGTTATGAACAATCACAACACTCAAGTTTATGCAGCGGGTTCGCTTGCCGAAATAAAAAATGTAGTAGCTTTACAATTTTTAAACCAAATTAAGTTTTGAAAAGGAGAGTGAAGAGAATGAAATTAGAAAAAGAAATGATTCTTTTAAACCAGCAAGTTGCAACTAAAGAAGAAGCAATTCGACTGGCAGGAAAGTTGTTAGTTGACAATGGTTTTACAGAAGGTGCATATGTTGATTCAATGCTAGCTAGAAATGCTGATGTTTCAACTTATATGGGTAATTTCATTGCGATTCCCCATGGGACCGAAGAAGGGAAACAATATATCAAGAAAACTGGCATTTCTGTTGTTCAAATTCCAATGGGAGTTGATTTCTCCGATAAGGATGGAGAAGAAAACATTGTAACTGTTGTTTTCGGGATCGCCGGATTGAACGGTGAGCACTTGAATTTATTATCACAAATTGCTATCTTTTGTAGTGATGTTAATAATGTTGTTAAGTTGGCTGATGCGCAAACACCAGAAGAAATTGTTAATTTATTGAAAGAGGTTGAGCATAAATGAAGGCAGTACATTTTGGAGCAGGCAATATTGGCAGAGGATTTATTGGTGAAACTTTAGCAGCAAATGGTTTTGAAATTAATTTTGTTGATGTTAACGAAACGATTATTGACGCTTTAAACCAGCGTCATGGATATGAAATTGAGCTAGCAGACGAATCCCATAAACGGATTTCTGTTCATAATGTGGCGGGAATCAACAATGGAAAAGAACCAGAAAAGGTTGTCCAAGAGATTGTTGAAGCAGACATTGTTACAACTGCGATTGGCCCAAAAATCTTGAAGTTTATTGCACCGTTAATTGCTGATGGAATTAAGGCCCGCCAAAAAGCTGCTAAGACCACGCCGATTGATGTAATAGCATGTGAGAACATGATTGGTGGAAGCCAAAACTTAAAAAAAGAAGTTTACAGTCATTTAGCTGAAGCAGAGCAAACTTTTGCAGATAAATACATTGGATTTCCAAATGCTGCAGTTGATCGAATTGTACCACAGCAGAAACATGACGATCCCTTATTCGTATCAGTTGAACCATTTAAAGAATGGGTTATCGACGAACACCAAATGGCAAATCCTTCATTAAAATTAGAAAGTGTTCATTATGCTCCAGACTTGGAACCATATATTGAACGCAAACTATTTTCAGTTAATACTGGACATGCAACAGTTGCTTACACTGGAAAATATCTTGGGTATTCTGATATCGGTTCAGCAATCGCAGATCCTAAGGTTTTACAGCAATTAAAACGTGTTTTGAAAGAGACTGGTGATCTATTAATTGCCAAATGGAACTTTAAACGCTCAGAACATGAAGCTTATCAACATAAAATCATTGGACGTTTTGAAAACAAATATTTATCCGATGAAATTGCCCGTGTTGGCCGGACACCAATCCGTAAATTAGGTTATGATGAACGGTTTATTCGTCCAATCCGTGAGGCAAAGGAGCGCAATTTAAGCTATGAAGCTTTATTAGAAACAGTCGGGATGATTTATACTTTTGATGAACCTAAAGATGCTGAAAGCCAAAAGTTAATCGAAATGCTCAAATCAGAATCGCTACAGGAAGTCGTTGTAGCAACAACCGGTTTAAAAGATGAAGCTTTAATTAACGAAATTGAACATTCTTATCAAAAAGCAGTTAAAGATCACAAATAATTATAATTACTGAGTATTACTTAAAGGTGTCTTCTTAGGAAGATGCCTTTTTTTAATTGGTATAGTGTAATTATCTATTTGAAATATAAAATTCTCTTCAGCAATTGTCTATACCAATAAAATAATTTTTTTTTGCAACGATTTCATTGACAGCCTTATTTTAAAGGTTTATAGTACAAGAGTGGTTTGATTTAAACCTGTATTTTCGATATAGACCAATGTATATATAATTAGATTTTTTAAAAACATTTTCGTGAAAGGTTGGCAAATTTTATGTGTGGTATAGTCGGTGTAACCGGTAAGGATAGTGCAGTTCAGATTTTATTGAAGGGCTTGAAACGGCTTGAATACCGTGGCTATGATTCTGCTGGTATTTATGTTAATGATCAGGATGGACACGAATATCTGGTCAAAGAAAAAGGTCGAATTGCGGATTTAGAAGCTGAGATTGGTTCTGATGTTCATGGATCAACTGGAATAGGTCATACTCGTTGGGCTACTCATGGCATTCCAAGTAAAGCTAATGCTCATCCGCATGTTTCAGATGACGGTCGTTATTACTTAGTTCACAATGGAATGATCGGCAACTTTGCTGAATTAAAGAAGCAATACTTAAGTGATGTAACCTTCAAAAGTGATACTGATACAGAAGTTATTGTCCAACTGATTGCTAAATTTGCTCAAACTGGACTAGCAACTAAGTCAGCATTCAAAAAAGTTCTCAGTTTAATTGATGATAGTTCATCTTATTCGTTCTTGTTGATTGATAACCAGGAGCCAAATACTTTATATGTCGCTAAAAATAAGAGTCCCTTATTAATTGGTGTCGGTGATGGATTTAATGTTGTCTGCAGTGACGCGATTGCAATGCTGGATCAGACGCATGATTTCATTGAATTAGTTGATGGTGAGACAGTGGTTGTTAAGCCAGACAGTATCTTGATTGAAGACGTGGCTGGAAATAAAATTGATAGAAAGCCATTCCATGTCAGTACAGATGCTTCAGCAGCTGACAAAGGTGCTTATCCTTATTACATGTTAAAGGAAATTGATGAACAACCTGGTGTTATGCGAACCTTGATTAAGCACTATATTGCTGAAGATGGCACAATTAAAATCGATGATGATATCTTACAAAGCTTGCATCAATCTGACCGAATTTACATTGTTGCTGCTGGAACCAGCTATCATGCAGGTTTAGTTGGAAAAGAATTATTAGAAAAAATTGCCAAAATTCCAACTGAAGTTCACGTTGCATCCGAATTTGGTTATAATCCACCATTATTGTCAGCCAAACCATTCTTTATCTTTTTAACACAAAGTGGTGAAACAGCGGATAGTCGTCAGGTATTAGCCCAAGTCAACGAACAAGGATATCAAAGCTTGACAATTACTAATGTAGAAAATTCAACTCTTTCTCGTGAAGCTACCTATACCTTGTTATTATATGCTGGACCAGAAATTGCGGTTGCTTCAACCAAAGCTTATACTGGTCAAATTGCTCTAGAAGCTATTTTAGCAAAATCTTTAGGAGAATTACGTCATATCGAAGCTGCTGCTGATTTTGATGTAGCTAAAGAATTAACTAAGGTTGCCAATGGTGAACAAGAATTAGTCGACGAAAAGAAAGAGATTGAAAAAATTGCGGCAGCTCTTTTACCAACAACTCGCAATGCTTTCTATATTGGCCGCTCAATCGATTACGATATTGTACAAGAAGCAGCTTTAAAATTAAAAGAAGTTTCATATATTCAAACTGAAGGTTTTGCTTCTGGTGAATTGAAACATGGAACAATCTCTTTGATTGAAAAAGGGACTCCAGTTCTGGCGGTAATCACCGATAAAAATACTGCAAAACATACTCGTAGTAATGCGCAAGAAGTTATGGCACGTGGCGCAAACGTAGTCTTTATTGCTAGTCGTTCTTTAGCTAATGACAGTGATCAGATTGTTTTACCTGATGTTCATCCATTATTGACTCCGTTAGTTGCTATTGTTCCATGTCAATTGATGGCATATTATGCTAGCTTACAACGTGGATACGATGTTGATAAACCACGTAATTTAGCTAAGAGTGTTACTGTCGAATAAATTGTTAATTTTTAAACCTCAGCCTGTATGCTGAGGTTTGCGTTAAATTGAATAGCTCATCATATTAGGCAGTTTTTTGTCGATATTTTATCGGCGAAAGACTGTCTATTTTATAATATTTGATCTAAGTTTGAATTCTGGGTTGTTTTGTTCTTTTACACTAGACAGTATTGATCTGGTCTGGATTGACAAACTAGTATTTGATGGATACGCACATAATCAAATTGCATGGCAGTAGGAATCTGGTACCTTATTGCTTTTTTTGTTGATAGAATTAGTTAAAATTAAAGGGCAGTAACAAACTATCTCTTAATCCCTTTGAAAGTAAATTGGTTGTTGACGTTAAAAAAAAAATGGTAAGCTGTTCTTAAAGAAATGTTGACAGCTAAAATTTAATTAATTTAGACATTTTTATATAGCACGTTAACAACGAAAGGAACTTGATAGTGAGTTTAATAGGATCATTAGTGATTATTTTGGTTTCGACTACTTTCTTTAATCATTTGTTTGCACGAATGTCTTTACCAGGAGTATTAGGTCAACTGATTGCAGGAATTGTTATTGGCCCGGCTATTTTAAGTTTTGTTCATCCCAGTGAAAATTTGACTGAATTTGCTGAAATTGGGGTTATTTTGCTAATGTTTATGGCGGGAATTGAAAGCAATTTAGATCAGCTAAAAAAATATTTAAAACCTGCATTAGCAGTTGCTTTAGCCGGAGTAATTTTACCAGTGTTAATTATGGGAGGAATAAGTTTTTTATTTGGTTATCATTTTCAAGAGGCTTTGTTTATTGGTGTAGTTTTTTCAGCTACTTCTGTTAGTATTTCAGTTGTTGTTTTACGTGAATTTAATCAACTTGAAAGTCGTGAAGGTGCTACAATTCTGGGAGCAGCAGTTGCAGATGATATTATTGGAGTTTTATTATTAAGCTTAATGATTGCCTTGATTGGTGGCAATCAGACTGCACCCGCTGGCGGTCAGAAAAGCTTAATCATCCAATTGCTTTTTCAGGCACTCTTTTTTGTTGGGGTTTATTTGTTGGTAAAGTGGATTGCTCCGGCAATTATGAAACTAACTGATCAATTATTGGTACCGACCAGTCGTACAATTTGTGCAATGATTATTTGTCTATCAATGGCTTTTCTAGCAGATGAAGTTGGACTTTCCGGTGCCATTGGCGCTTTTTTTGCTGGAATAGCAGTCGGTCAAACTACTGCTCGAGCAGTTGTCGACCAATATATTGAACCGATTGGAAATGCCATTTTCGTCCCAGTTTTTTTTGCAAATATTGGTTTAGAGCTTTCCTTTAGTAACTTTTTCAGTTCGTTACCGTTTATTATTTTAATGACCCTATTAGCAGTTTTAACGAAGTGGTTCGGCGGAGCAATTGGAGCCCGGTTGACGGGATTTGATCAACAAAGTAGCCAGATTGTCGGTACTGGAATGATTGCTCGCGGAGAAATGGCATTAATTACAGCTCAAATCGGTTTTTCCGCTAAGCTCTTAGCTCAGTCGCTGTATGTTGATTTGATTCTAGTGATTGTCTTAGCTACGTTAATTGCGCCTTTGCTTCTACGCTGGTCATTAAGCAGTCAGAAAAAGTTTTGAAAACACTCTAATGAAAAAACAACAATTTTAACAAAGAACTAAGAAACTCTTCAACAGTTGTTTAAAAATAAGTGCTAAACTTTTTCTAGAAGCTGAAAGTTGAAGCTTCTTGAAGGAGACATCTCAATGAAAAAACAAAACTTAATTATTCCTGTAAGAATTATTGGAATAAAAAAATCAAAACTTGTTTGTGAAACTGAAACTGATGAAATAATTTTAGTTGAAAAACCAAAAACTGCAAAAAAAGATCGTTATTTTAGCACAATCATGAAAGACTTATTGCATAGCGGTCTATGGATTCCATTTAATCTTAAATTAAAAAAAATTCTAAAATATGATTGGTTAGACGAATCAACCGTCAATTTGGATTTTAACTAATGTTAAAAAACTTGAAGAATTAATATCAATCATGCTAACATATGATTAAAGGCACCCCCTTACTGATAGATTTAATCAGTAAGGGGGGATTTTGTATTTCAACAGATTTTTTAGTTAGGAGTTGTAGGATGGAAAATTTTAGTTCTTATCGCAAAGCGTTAGTTGTTTTATTACTTGGTGGTTTCTTGTCGCTATTTAACGAAACCATTTTAAATATTGCCTTAACAGACTTGATGAGGGTTATGCAGGTTTCTGCGACAACTGTTCAATGGTTGGCTACGGGGTACATGTTAGTTGTGGTGATTATGGTTCCTTTATCATCTTTTTTATTACGCAGCTTTTCAATCAAAAAATTGTACTTAGGAGCAATGGGTGTTTTCTTAATTGGAACACTGATCTGTTTAATTGCGGGATCCTTTTCAATTCTTTTAGGAGGGCGGATGATCCAAGCTTTAGGAACCGGTTTGTTAGCACCAATCATGATGGCCGCTGCGATAGCTCAAACACCTTTAAGTAAACAAGGTTTTGTTATGGCAATTTGTACTAGCATTATTTTAGTTGGACCTTCATTTGGTCCAATCTTTTCAGGAATTATTTTACAGTTGACTAGTTGGCGAGTATTATTTTTGTTACTGGCAGTTTTAATTGTTCTTTGTCTAATTGGGGGATGGTTATGGTTAGGCAATCCTATGAAATTAACTAAACCCCAAATTGATATTTGGTCGATTGGTTTAATTATTGTCGGTCTAAGTAGTTTGGTATACGGAATCAGTATAATTGATAGCCGATTAAGTTGGTTGATAAAAAGTGGAACTATCGTGCTAGGTTTATTGCTTTTAGTTATCTTTTATCGGCGGCAATTTAAATTGAAAGAACCGTTACTAAAAATCAAGATTTTACAACAACCACGTTTTTTAGCTGCAGCTCTTTTAGTGATTTTAATGCAGATGGTGCAATTTTCTATGAATGTTTTATTGCCAATGGTTTTAGAAGGTGGCCGGCAGCTTAGTCCTTTAACCGCAGCACTTTTTCTTTTTCCCGCAGCCATTATCTGTGCTTTAATTACCATTTGGGCTGGAAGAATTTATGATTCTTACGGCGGAAAATGGTTGATTTTGGGAGGATTACTTCTAATGTTGCTTAGTAGTTACTGGCAATCAACCGTCTCAGATAAAACAGCTGTAATCATAATTGGAATTTTAAATTGCCTGTTGTATCTTGGAATAGGCTTAGCTTGGTCACCGAATCAAAGTTTAGCGCTTAGTTCATTGAAAAGATCTGAGCAAACTGACGGAATTGCCATCATCAACACTTTCATTCAGTTAGGTTCAGCGTTAGGAACACCGACATTTGTCGGCTTATTATCAATTGGAGAAAAAGCAATTAACAATCAGCAAAAAGCTTTATTTAACGGATTTAATATCGCAATGAAGGGCGCAGTACTTATTATTTTTTGTTGCTTATTGCTCGCAAGCTATAATTTAAGAAAATCTAAGAAAAGCAGTCATATTTAGTATCCTAATAAATAGCCTTAGCATTTCTTTTGCAATAAAAATTCAATATGTTATATTAATTAATATGCTTATTTTAAAGAAGTAATACGGAGGATTTGTTATGAAAGCAATTGGTTTTTATCAGTATGGTTCGGCAAAAGAATTGCAGGAAATTAATTTACCAGTACCAAAACCGGCATCCCAACAAGTGGTTGTTAAACTAAAGGCTACATCAATTAATCCAATTGATTGGAAATTACGCCAAGGCTACTTAAAACAAATGTTTAATTGGGATTTTCCAATTGTTGTTGGTTGGGATGCTGCAGGAATAATTACTGAAATCGGCAGTGAGGTAACCGATTGGCAAGTAGGAGATGAAGTTCTTGCACGACCAGACACAACTTCACGTGGAACTTATGCAGAATATACTTTAATTGATCAAAATCTTCTGGCTCGCAAACCGCAAAACGTTTCATTTGAAGCAGCAGCTGCTGTGCCATTAGCTGGATTAACAGCCTGGCAAGCTTTATTTGAAGCAGGGAAATTGCATGCTGGTCAGAAAGTTTTAATTCAAGCAGGGGCTGGTGGTGTTGGCAGCTACGCAATTCAGTTTGCCAAAAATTGTGGTGCTGAAGTTTGGACGACAGCTAGTGCTAATCATCGAGAAATGTTGCAAAAGTTAGGTGCTAATCAAGTTATTGACTATCATCAACCAGATGAATTGGCTCGATTGCAGGATTTTGATTTGATTTTTGATACATTAGGCGGCAAAAATCAAGTTACAGCCTTTGAATGGTTAAAAACGGGTGGAAAACAAATTTCGATTGCCGGTGAAGCCACACCAAGTGCTCAAATTGCCGCTAAAAACCAGCAAGAATTTAAATCAATATGGTTACGTCCTGATGGTCAGCAACTGCAAAAAATTGCTAATTTAATGGAAAAAGGAATTGTTGAATCACAAATTGGTAAAACCCTGTCTTTTTCAAAGGAAAATTTAATTACAGCTCATGAACTCAGTGAAACAAATCATGTTACCGGAAAAATCGTGATTAGTTTTAACTAAAATTAGTTAATGAAAATCAAGAAAATTTAAAATAACGGGGTTTGACAATTTCTAAATTGTTGAGCTCTGTTTTTAGTTAGCAAATTTCCCAAATAAGAACTTTTGCAATCACTCATTATCCAAATTAATAGATGATTCTCAATCATGCCGGAATTTTAACCGTTTAAATAACATCCATGTGGGCTCTGAAAATAGCCACGAAATTCTACTCAATCCACCGGCATTCGATGAACGACGAAAATTGGTTCATACAAACACTGTTTATAGTTAATAATCCTACCAAGTTGCGCTAATTCTTGATTGGCAGTATATTGGTCTCCTGTAAGCTATGTTGCAACAATTAAATTTCCAAAAATAACTCAAGGACAGCTCAACGATGGATTGTATTTGGACTTAGCCGGCTATTGATTACTAGCTAGGTTAATTTGCAGTTCAAGTTCCTAATAAAAAGAAGAAGGCCAAAAATGAATTTGATTTTAAAAAGATATTCTCAACCTGATCAGCAAATACAAAAACTTTTGTTAACAGCTGACCCAGATGAGCAGAAAATTAACGAGTATTTAACAACTGGAATTGCTTATGCTGCTTATTATCAATCGTCATTAGTTGGAACCGTAGTTTTACTGCCGCAAACTGCAAATCAAATTGAACTGGTAAATCTGGCAGTAATCGAAAACTTACAACAGCAAGGAATTGGTCATCAGTTATTAAAATTTGCGATTGAAAAATCACGATTAGCTAACTATTCCAAATTGACAGTTGGAACGGGCAGTACCAGCTTTAATGCCTTGGCCTTGTATCAAAAGTTAGGTTTTCGGATTGTTAGGATCGATCAAGATTATTTTAGTGAAAAGTATTCACAAAAAATCATTGAAAACGGGATTCATTTGCGTGATCGTCTATGGTTAGAACTCTTGTTATAGGTAATGAGATTTACAATTAACCGACTAGTTATTATACTGGTGAAAGTAACTTGTTAATTATGGGGGATTTTCAAATGTTCAAATCAAAAAGTTTACAGAGCTTATTCTTAATTGCGCTGGGATCACTAATATATGCCATAGCAATTAATTATTTTTTAATTCCAACTAAACTTGGCGAAGGTGGGGTTACAGGGTTAACAACCATTGCATATTACACTTTAAAGATACCACCCTATTTAACTAATTTTATTTTAAATGGATTTTTATTACTGGTTGGTTATAGATTTTTAGATCGACGAACTATTATTCGTTCAATTTGGGCGGTAATTTGGTTATCAATCTTCTTAAAGATTCCGGTGTTTTATACATATCATACAACTGAAACGATTATTCCAACATTAGCTGGTGGGGTTCTAACAGGTGTAGCAATGGGATTGATTTTAAATGCTGGCGGTTCAATTGCTGGCAGTACGATTCTTGGCCGAATTTTTAACAAGTATTTTGGGATGCAAATTGGCTCAGCAACCTTGTTTTTTGACTTAGCAGTAGCAATTCCTTCGGTGCTAATCATTGGCTTCCAAAATATGCTACTAACAGTCTTAGAATTGTATCTTTCAGCTCAATTAACAAATGTTTTTTTGTCACGCTTTGGTTCCAAAAAATCAATTAATATTATTTCTAATCAAACCAACTTAATCGCCCAAAAATTATCGGCCGAATTGCATCAAGGAATAACTTTAATTAAAGCTAGTGGTTATTACAGCCAAACTGAACGACCAATCATTTATTTAATTTGTTCCTCGAAACAATTAGCTGAAATTATTCCTTTGATTCGTGAAATTGATCCTCAAGCTCTGATTGTTGTTGACAATATTCGCAGTGTTCGAGCTGAAGAATTATATCGTTTATTATAAAATTTAGACTTGTAGAATTGGCTGATTGATTGTAATCAGTCTTTTTTTTGGAAAACGTTTTACTTTTGTAGTAATCTGTAATTGGAGACACAACATAATTAAGGAGTTGTCCAAAAATGAAAAAGATCATTAATGATCCACAAGATGTTGTTGCTGAAATGGTTGATGGAATGGTGCGAGCTTACCCGCAACTTGTTAAAAAAATACCTGAAACTTTTGCTATGATTCGCAGCGATCAAGCTTCAATGAAAGATAAGGTTGGTATTGTTAGTGGTGGTGGCAGTGGACATGAACCAACCCACGCTGGATTTGTGGGTAAGGGAATGTTGAGCGCAGCTGTTGCTGGTCAAGTATTCACTTCACCAACACCTGATCAAATTTATGCTGCAATCAAAGCTGTTAATACCGGTAAAGGTGTCTTTTTGGTTATCAAAAATTACTCAGGTGATGTAATGAATTTTGATATGGCCAAGGACATGGCCGAAATGGATGACATTCTGGTTAAATCAATTGTGGTTGATGATGATATTGCAGTTGAAAATAGTCTTTATACGCAAGGAAAACGTGGAGTTGCTGGAACCGTCTTAATGCATAAAGTTTTAGGTGCAGCAGCTGATCAAGGTGCATCCTTGGATGATTTGGAACAGTTAGCGCAACAGGTTCTGCCACATATTAACACGATTGCGGTTGCTTTAAGTGCCGCTACTGTACCTGAGGTGGGCAAACCGGGATTTGAGTTAGCTGAAGATGAGATAGAATATGGAGTCGGAATTCACAGCGAACCCGGCTATCGTCGTGAAAAGATCAAGCCTTCAAAAGAATTAGTTGCCGAGTTGTTAAAAAAGTTAGATGATAGTCTGCAACTTTCAAAAGATAAAAAGTATGCTATTTTAGTTAATGGCATGGGAGCAACACCGTTAATGGAACAGTATATTTTCACTCATGACGTTTTGAATAAATTAGCTGAAAAATCAATTGAACCAACTTTTGTTAAAGTCGGTAATTATATGACATCTTTGGATATGGCTGGAATCTCACTAACGATTTTTGAACTAGCCGATGAAAAATGGCTGGATTATTTGAATTATCCAGTGGAAACTATTGCTTGGTAGAAAGTCTAAGGAGGAAAAGTCTGTGGAATTAACTTTAGAAAAATATTTAGTTTGGATGAAAGAATTTGCTCAAAAAATTAGTGACCAAAAAGATTATTTAAGTGATTTAGATTCAAAAATTGGTGATGGTGATCATGGCAATAATATGGCACGCGGTTTAAAAGCAGTATCCGAGAGTCTAGCAGCTAAAAAGCCGACCGATTTAACCACGGCTCTTAAAATTACGGCAATGGCATTAATCAGTAAAGTTGGCGGTGCTGCTGGTCCCTTGTATGGAACAGCTTTCTTAGAAATGGCTAAACTTAGTGGGCAAACAACTGATTTAGACCAATTATTGGTAGCTGCAGTTGCTGGCTTGCAGAAACGTGGTGGTGCACAAGCTGGTGACAAAACCATGGTAGATGTCTGGTTGCCGATAGTTAATAAATTAAAGGCAGATCAACTGACTGATGAAGAAATTCAAGAAGCAGTTAAAAGTACTAAACCAATGGAGGCTAAAAAAGGACGTGCATCATATTTAGGAGAAAGATCGGTTGGTCATTTAGATCCTGGTGCTGTTTCGAGTGGATATTTATTTGAAACAATGCTACAAGCGGAGGTGGGCAAATGAGTTATGGCATTTTAATCGTTTCTCATGTTCCAGAAATTGCTGCTGGAGTTCCTAAGTTATTAAAACAAGTTGCTGGAGATGTTTCGATAACTGCAGCTGGAGGAACTGATGATCAAGAGATCGGGACCAGCTTGGAAAAAATTACTCAAGCCATTGAAGACAATCAAGCTGATGAATTATTGGCTTTTTATGATTTAGGCAGTGCTAAAATGAACTTAGAAATGGCAGAGGAAATATCATCAAAAAAAATCCACTTGTATGACACGGCCTTGGTTGAAAGCTCATACGTGGCAGCTTCATTACTGCAAGCTGGAGTTGATTTACCAGCGATTGAAAAGCAACTGGCCCCACTTAAAATTAAGGGTGATAACTAAGCTAACTTCTAATATAATATTCAATTTTTTCGAGACTGTGATAAAATAGATTTAATCATAGTCTTTTTTGTAGTTTGAAAAATTCTACTGAAGCCCAAGTGCAAAAAAGAGATAATAATATTAAGGAGCTTAGCAGGAAAATGAAACAAAATTTTTGGACTAAGTGTCTGGCAGTTGCTTTACTAATAATTGGATTAGGTTTAGTTTTTAATCAGCAAATTGCTGATTTTCTAGTAAAGGAAATGACGAGGAGTTCTCTAACCCAAAAAACAGTTACAGTTACTCAAAAAAAAGGTGATTTTAACTTTAAAAAAGTTAAGCAAGCTAGCAGTACAACTATTGCTAAAGAAAGTGTAATTAATCAAGCAACTGGAATGATTGGGAAGATTTCGTTTCCAGCAGTTAATTTGAAATTACCAATTTTTTATGGCATCAGTAATGCAAATTTATTACGTGGAGCAGGTACTATGAAGGCTGATCAAAAAATGGGGCAAGGTAATTATGCACTGGCCGGGCATCATATGAACAATCCCAACATTTTATTTTCCCCATTGGCTAAAGCCAAAGTCGGTGAATTGGTATATCTAACAGATGGAAAGAAAGTTTATACTTATCGGCTATTTAAGCGTAAAACGATTAACAAGGATCAAATTCAGGTAATTGATGACATTCCTAATCAAAAATTGCTAACGCTAATTACTTGCGATCCAATTCCAGGAGTAGCCCGGACACCATTGAGAATACTTTTACAAGGACAATTACAGCAAGTTGCTAAATTGAACCAGCAGACACGCAAATTATTTGAGTAACCAAAATTGAAAGCAGGTTAATCCTTGAAAAACGAGATTTATATTGTTAGTCATAAAGATTTGAAATTACCTTCTAATGAATTATATTATCCATTACAGGTTGGAAAGAAAAATAGTCGCTATGCTAGTTATCTGCAGGATGACACTGGAGATAACATATCAGCTAAAAATCCGTATTATTGTGAGTTAACAGCTCAATACTGGGCTTGGAAAAATCGTTCAGCAGCTATTCAAGGAATTGTTCATTATCGACGATTCTTTGCGGATAGTTTAACCCACAATCAAGTAATTACCCGACAACCATTTAAATCTATTTTAGATGCTACGTTTTTAGAAAAACTATTAACTAATCATCAGATGATTTTACCGCCTAAGCAAACTTTTTGGGAACCCAATTTATGGTTGCACTATCGCTTTCAACATCAAATAGTTGGTATGGAGACAGTTCGAGAAGTAATTAAAGAATTATTCCCAAGCTATCTAGCTGCTTTTAATCAGGTAATGTTTCACCAGCGAAGTGCACATATGTATAATATGTTAATTGCTAAACGGCCACTTTTTTCAGCCTATAGTGACTGGTTGTTTTCTGTATTGGCAGCAACTGAAAAGAACCTTGATATCCGTAATTTTTCAAGGTATGAACAACGTGTTTTTGGCTTCTTAAGTGAGTTTTTATTAAATGTTTGGATTAAAAAAAATCAGATCGACATTGTGGAAGTTCCCTTAATTTTTACAGAGCATCGTAACTATTTAACTGAAGCTGGTAAATTTCTTCGACGACGATTAGTAAAACAGAGTCAGTTAAAAACTAAGTTATCAATTAAAGATTCTAAATTTTATTGAAGATTTTTATTGGAAAGGGCTTGCAAAAACTGCTGACAAGTTGTAGAATTTAGTTATTGAAGGATTGTTACCGCTATCTAAGTGGGCAAGACCTGACACAAGATTTTATTAGTTATCTGACTAAAGCTAGTAAATACTCTTTGTGATCAGGTTTTTTTATTGCCAAAGTTTGGGGAAGTGATCTATGAAAATTATTAAAATCTTTAATAATAATGTTGTATTAGCTGATCAAAACAGTCACCAAATTGTTTTAATCGGCAAAGGGCTTGGCTTTCAAAAAAAGCCGGGAATGACAATTCAAAGTGAAAAATTGAGCAAATTTACGCGCCAACCGAAAGTAAATGGTTTAGCCTGTTCAATGACCTGCTGAAGGATATTTCACCAGAATATTTAGAGATAGCGGCGCAAATCATTCATTTGGCTGAAGCCAAACTTGAAACAAAGTTTAACGAATATTTGTTAATTTCTTTGATGGATCATATTCATTTTGCTGTAGTGAGACATCAGCAACAAATTGACATTCATAACGAAATTTTATGGGAGGTGAAACATTACTATCCGACAGAATTCCAAGTGGGTCAAACGGCTTTAGGAATCATCAACCAGCGATTAGGTGTTCGTTTAACCGATGATGAAGCAGGTTTTATTGCTTTAAAGTTTGTCGAGAGCGGATTAAATCATCCGCAAAGCTATGATACAGTAGCACTGACAAAAATGATTGGTGATGTTATCCAAATTGTTCAATTTCAGTTACAGGTTACTTTGGATACCGACTCTATTAGCTATCGTCGATTTCTAGTTCATTTGCGTTTTTTAGCAGAGCGTATTATTAAACCACCAGAAAAAGATGCAGCTAGTACGGAAGATGATATATTTTTATTTGAGCACATTAAAAGAAAGTATCAAACAACTTTTTGCTTGTACTCAAAAAGTTGTTAATTTTATTGCAGATTCAATGCACCAGCACTTATCATATAATGAACAGGTTTATTTAACGATTCATGTTCAACGTATTATTAATGACTTAACTAAATAATTAGGGATTGTTACTATTCGATTAGGCAAAACCCAAATATTTTCGCAAAGCATTTCTAGTTGCTTTTAACGAAAGTATTTGGGTTTTTCTTTTTAAAAAATTTTGAGGTGAGAAAAAATGGATTATCAAAAATTAGCTGCTGATATTTTAAAAAATGTTGGTGGAAAAGAAAATATTAACACGGCATGGCACTGTGCCACACGAATTCGTTTTAAATTAACTGATGAAAAAAAAGCAGACACTAAAACAATTGAGAATTTGGATGGTGTTATCACGGTTGTTCAATCTGCTGGTCAATATCAAGTTGTAATTGGCAATTCAGTTGGTCAAGTTTTTGATCAATTAGCTGATCAAGCTGGTTTGGAGAATTCAAGCAATTCAGCTACTGAAACACCAGCCGAAAAGGGCAATTTAATTAATCGGTTTATTGCCTTTATTTCAGGAACTTTTACACCATTCTTAGGCGCGATGGCGGGTGCCGGAATTTTAAAGGGATTATTGGCTTTATTTGTTGCTCTGAATTGGTTGACGACAACCAGTGGCGCCTATCAAATTTGGTATGCTGCTGGGGATGCATTATTTAACTTTTTACCAATTTTCTTGGCTTTCACAGCTGCTAAAAGACTTAAAGTTAATCAATTTGTGGCAGCGGCTTTAGCAGCAGCTTTAATTTATCCAGCAATGGTAACTGTAGCCAGCAAATCATTGACGTTACATTTCTTTGGAATTCCGGTTGTTCCAACAACATATACATCTTCAGTAATTCCTATTTTGCTAGCAGTTTGGCTACTTTCTTATCTACAACCAGTATTGGATAAAATTTTCCCAGATGCAGTTCGTAACATCTTTACACCACTTTTTTCCTTGATGATTATGGTTCCCTTAACTTTAATCGTGGTTGGCCCGATTGGTTCAGGAATCAGTAATTTATTAGCAACAGGTGTTTCGGGATTGTATAATTTTGCTCCGGTTGTTGCTGGAATTATCATGGGGGCTTTCTGGCAGGTTTTTGTTATCTTTGGCGTCCATTGGACCTTCGTACCAGTTATGATGAATAATATTGCTAAAATGGGATATGATCCATTATTGCCAATTTTAGCTGCTGCAGTTTTGTCCCAGTCCGGAGCCGCTTTAGGGGTTTTCTTAAAAACAAAAGATCAAAAACAAAAGGCTCTAGCAGGTTCTGGTGTGGTAACTGGTATTTTCGGGATTACTGAACCAATTATTTATGGAATTACTTTAAAAATGAAACGGCCTTTTGTCTGTGCCGTTATTTCTGGAGGAATTGGGGGAGCAATCATTGGCATGTTCCAGGCACGGGCTAACTCATTCACTTTACCAAGTTTATTAGCTTTGCCAACCTATCTTGGCAAGGGATTTGATGGCGTCTTAATCGGGATTGCAGTCGCTTTCTTCTTAGCCGCTATTTTAACCTATTTGTTTGGTTTTTCTAAGGAAACGGCGATTGCTGCAGAAACTAATAATAATGAAGTAATGTCACCAATCGAAGGTACTGTTATACCATTAAAGAGCGTTCACGACGAAGTCTTTTCATCTGAAGCCATGGGGAAAGGAATTGCAGTTGTTCCAACTAATGGTAATTTGAAAGCTCCTGTAAGTGGAACAATCAGTGCAGTTTATCCAACGGGCCATGCAATTGGTTTAATCTCAGATCAAGGCGCAGAAATATTACTGCATATTGGAATTGATACCGTTAAATTAAATGGCAAACATTTTGAAACTTTAGTTAAAAAAGAACAACATGTCAATGTTGGAGATGCGCTTATTTCCTTTGATTTAGAGCAAATTTCAGCTGACGGTTATGATCCAACAGTTATGATGGTCATTACTAACAGTAAAGATTACGAAGTTAATGTTACAACTGAAACAGCAGCAACTGACAATTGGTTGTTAAGATTAAAACAAAAATAGGGGGACACTTCGATGTATCAGTCTAAATATCCACAGAATTTTCCCGAAAATTTTCTGTGGGGTGGAGCAACAGCTGCTAACCAAATTGAAGGTGCTTGGAAAACAGCTGGTAAAGGTTTGACAACAGCTGAAGTTGTGGCGAAAGCTGAAAATCGAAAAAAAATGTCAATGGATGCAGTTAATGAAGCTGTTTTAGCAACAGCTATTGCTGACCAGACAGCCATTAACTATCCTAAACGCAGAGGAATTGACTTTTATCATCATTATGCAGAAGATATTAAATTATTTGCTGAGATGGGTTTTAAGGTTTTTCGTTTTTCAATTGCTTGGGCCAGAATTTTTCCGAATGGTGATGATCAACTCCCCAACGAAGCTGGTCTTAAATTTTATGATCGAGTGCTAGATGAACTGGAAAAATATCAAATTGAACCGCTAATTACTTTATCGCACTATGAGATGCCATTAGCGTTAACTCAAAAATATAATGGTTGGACGAATCGTCAAGTCATAACTGCTTTTACAAATTATACAGAAACAGTTTTTAAACGCTATGGTAAGCGCGTGAAATATTGGTTAACTTTTAACGAGATTAACACGGGCACCTGGGGTTTTCATGCTACTGGTGCGCTTGATCAAAACTTGACTAAAAATGAACAGCTCCAATTAAGATATCAAGCTCTTCATCATCAATTAATTGCAAGTGCTTTAGCAACTAAGCAGCTTCATCAATTATGTCCAACTTCAAAAATGGGTTGTATGCTAGCAAGAATGCAAACTTATCCAGCTACACCAAATCCAGTCGATGTTCAAGCAGCTCAAGTGGCTGATCAAAAAAATTTATTTTTTACTGATGTTCAAGCTCGAGGGGAATATCCAAATTTTATGAATCGTTATTTTGCGGAACATGGAATTAAAATAACAATGCAGCCCACGGATCAGCAAATTTTGGCAGCCAATCCGGTAGATTTTGTCAGTTTTAGTTATTATATGACGACAGTCACGCAAGCTGATCAAGATGGAACTGCTGTTGGTAATATGGCAACGGGAGGCCGAAATCCTTATTTACAAGAATCAGCTTGGGGATGGCAAATAGATCCAATCGGTTTGAGAATCACTTTGAATGAAATGTGGGATCGTTATCAAAAGCCACTATTTGTGGTTGAAAATGGTCTTGGCGCTTTGGACAAATTAGTAAATGGTAAAATTCACGATATTTATCGGATAAATTATTTACGACAACATATTCAACAGATGAAAGAAGCTATTAGTGACGGCGTTCAACTTTTGGGATATACGATGTGGGGACCGATCGATTTAATTAGTTTTTCAACTTCTGAAATGTCTAAACGGTATGGTTTCATTTATGTTGACCAAGACGATCAAGGAAATGGTTCGTTGCGACGAATCCGCAAAGATTCATTTTATTGGTATCAGAAAGTGATTAAATCCAACGGTAAAGATTTGCGCTAGCTTGATTTTAGGGAGGAAAATAAAATGGAGGGTTCGGTTGCGAAAAGAACTAAGTTTTGTTTTGTTGTGACTTTTTCTATTCTGCTGAGTAGTTTGCTAGGATTTTATTTAACGTCTAAGGCATCAGCTAACACTACTAATAATTTAATCCGTCAAACACAATTTGGTCAAATTGAAGGTGAGAGCAAAAATTCCATCTTAGATTGGAAAGGAGTTCCTTACGGTGGAAATGTTTCTGGTAAAAACCGTTGGAAATCTCCAACTAATCCAACTAAATGGACTGGTGTCAAAAAGACAACAGCTTCACTGACTGCATTACAATACAATAATGGTAAAGTTGTCGGTGAAGAAAATAATGCTTTGACACTTGATATATATCGACCGGATACAACGACTAAAAATTTGCCGGTTATTGTTTACGTGCATGGAGGAAATAATCAAACTGGAAGTTCAGCCGAAATTTCCGGAGCTAACTTTGTAAAAAATCATAATGCGATTTTTGTTTCAGTTAATTACCGTTTGGGAGTTTTGGGCTTTAATCCTTTAAGTGCATTGAAAGTTGGTACCAAGGCCGAAAAATCAGGTAATTACGCCTTACTAGATTTACACAAATCATTGTCTTGGGTAAAAAATAATATTGCCAATTTCGGTGGTAATTCTAAAAATATTACCATTGCTGGGTTTTCAGCCGGTGGACGTGATGTTATGGCAATGTTAATTTCACCATTATTTAAAAATCAATTCAATAAGGCAATTGTTTTTAGTGGTGGTATGACTTTATCAAATGAAACTAAGAGTCAAAAGGTTTTCGCTAAAGCTTTAGCACCGTTGGTTGTACAAGATAAAATTAAAAAGACTCAAAAAGCTGCACAAAAATGGCTTTTGGCTAAAAAAAATACCAAACAAGTTCGCAAATATTTATATAGTATTAAGCCAGCAAGATTGACCAAACTAATGACAAATGCTCAAATTCGAATGGCAAATTTTCCTCACCTGTATCAAGACGGATATGTTATTCCTAAAAATGGTTTTTCAACTAAGAACTATAATTCTGTCCCAGTTATTCTTTTCAGTGGTTCTCGAGAATTTTCATTATTTGCTTTAACCGACAATTATTTCTACAAATCATTCCAAAATGGAACGATTTCAACTAATAAAAAGACTGCCAAAGAATTTAATTATGTAAGCAAATATGGTAGTCAACTTTATAGTCGATTCAACCTAGAAGATTCAGCTAATAAAATGCTAGCTAATGGATACAAAGCTGCAATCTATGGGATGCAAATGAACTTTGGTAATAACGCTAAAGTTGTCGGAAGTAAAATGGGATTACTTGGTGCTTTCCACGGGGTTTTTGTAACATTGTTTGATCCAGATAATACTACTTATAAACCTTATGTTGGAGATGCTTATCAATCAGTTGGGGCAAAAAAACTAAGTACTGAATTTCAAAACTATATTTTCAATTTTATTAACAGCAGTGATGGTTCATCAAGTAAAAATCCAGTGACTTGGTCAAAATATAATAGTCAACACCAAACATTGAGATTATCAGCCACAAAAACAAATACAATTGCTGTCATGAAGAAGAAAATCTATACTGATCAAACTGTCTTCAAAGAACTTGAAAAAGATAAGACGATAAGTTCTTCTGACAAAAACTATTTGATTAAACATGTATTAAATGGTCGCTGGTTTAGCAGGGAATTAGATCAAAAATTTAATAATATGTCATATTTTGAAAAATAATTTAATTTCCAACAATATTCAAAAAAAAAGCAATTCACGATGTGAATTGCTTTTTTCTGACCTATTTTATCACTAGAACATCACATGCTGAATTTCTAACAACAAAGCTAGTGTGCGAACCAACAACTAGTTTTTCAATGTTGTTCATTCCAGTTTGACCAATGATTATCAAATCAATATTATGTTCTTTAGGATAAGTTTCAGCCAAAATTGTTTTAGTACTGCCAATAATTACATCAGACTTAACATTTAATCCCTTTTCTTTAGCTGCTGTAAGATACGGCTGAATTTTTTCCTTTGCCTGATCAGCTAAATCGAGATAAAATTCTTCACCAACACCAAAAGAAACATCCATTCCACGATCACGATTGACAATCCAAACAATACTGACCTTAGCTCCTAGTGCCTTTGCCAAATCGCAACCTGTTTTAAAAGCTTTTTCAGCTTTTTTTGAACCATCAATTCCAATCAAAATGTTTTGATACATAATGAGCCCCCCTTAAAATAAAAGCGGTAAATTAAAATCAATAAGTTTTTACACTTAAAGTATAACATATTTAGCAATTTCTGGAATCGATAATGCAAACAGAACAAGACAAAAAACTTATTTTTCCAACAAAAAAAATCCTAATAGGCAATCTTGTTTGACTTTCGTTAAAGCTAAGGCTTAATCTAAAAAGAGTAAGTTTTAACTTGTTTTATAATAATATGAGGGAAGTGAATTAATGCTACCGATTTTGTTAGGATTAAGCATTGGATTTGGATTGCCATTGCAAACCGCAATTAATTCAAAGTTACGAAGAATTGTTGGTTCGCCACTACTTTCTTCAATGGTTTCTTTTACGGTGGGAACTATTTTTTTGGCTTCGATTACCTTAATCCTGTCTCACAATTTAAACATTGCCAGCACTGTATTCAAACAGCCTTGGTGGATTTGGATTGGTGGCTTGTTAGGTGTAGTTTATTTAACTGGTAATATTGTTCTTTTTCCACACTTAGGTAGTGTTCAAACGGTAATCATGCCAGTTGTTGGTCAGCTAATCATGAGTATGCTAATTGATAATTTTGGCTGGTTTTACTCACCACAACATAGTTTAAATTTAATTCGGATTATCGGTTGTGCCTTAGTATTTATCGGTGTAATTTTAGCAGTCGCGGCTGGCTCGCTGTTTAAAAATCAGGGCTCCTTAATGAAAGTTCCCTTAAAGAAGTCGCGGCAATTTTTTTGGCAGCTTGCAGGAATTTTCACTGGGATGTTGAGTGCTATGCAAACCGCGATTAATGGTCATCTAGGAGTTGTTTTAAACTCTGCAGAAAAAGCGGCCTTAGTTTCTTTTGTAATCGGCACGGTAGCTTTATGGGTGATTGTAATTGTCCGAGAACATCAAATCAATCTAAAACCCGCCTTTAATCAAAATTACCCTTGGTGGATTTGGATTGGTGGAATTATTGGGGCTTTATTTGTTTTAGGAAATGCCTTTTTAGTTCCACTTATTGGAACTGGTTTAGCAGTAGTAATTGTTTTATTTGGAATGATCACTGGCAGCCTGCTGGTGGATCATTTCGGCTGGTTAGGAGCTAACCGAATTTTAGTTGAACCAATTCAATTAATTGGAATTTTAGTTATGCTAGTTGGCGTAATTTTAATCAAATTATTTTAAAAAATTAATTATAATCAAAATTAAAACAGAACTATTACCTGATAATGTCAGATAAATAGTTCTGTTTTAATTTGTTATCAACTATATTTTGATCGATAAGCACTGGGAGAAATTCCAGAAACTTTAACAAAAGCGTGATCAAATTGGGGTAAACTGTTAAATCCGACATCAAAGGCAATGTGAGTAATTGGGTAATTCGGTCGACAAATTAACACTGTTTGTGCTTCACCAATACGCCTTGAAGTTAAATAATTAATTGGCGATCGCCGAAAATGATCTTTAAAACGATGTTCCACATAGGAACGAGATGAATTATTTTCATTTGATAAATGACTAATATTAACACTTTCTTGAAAATGATGATCAATGTATTGTTTGACAAGATTTATTTTTTGCGGGCATACAGTATTTTCAATTAAATTAAAATGATTTCCAGATTGGTGAATTAAAGCATAAATTTTAGGAACAATTACATTTAACACTAAGTTTTCAACAATTTCTCCTTGCTGCATTTCTAGAAGATGATAAGCGTCTTTTGCTAGTTCAGCAAGCGCGGTAAAAACACTTTGATCAAGTTGCAGCAAAAAGCCTTTACCGATCATTGAAAATGGGTCGCCATACAATCCGATACAAATTGAAGGCAGCAGATAACCTTCTTCATGAATCAATCCCTGACTGCAAAACATAACTTCGTTAGCCTTAACATTAAAAAACTTATCTCGTAAAAAATATCGACTCTTACCATTCAAGATAAAAGTAATTTCTGATATTTGTGAATGAGCATGAGCTCCTCGAAAGAAATGTCGGTCGTTGCCGGTTGTTTTGCAGATGTAAGCTAACTGACATTTATTGGAGTCAGGAGTTGCTGCATCACGCCAAAAAAGCTGTTTCATATAGTCATTCCCCCTTGAATATGCACAAAAAGACAAATAATTTTTAAATTCTAGATAGCTTGGTTATTGTTCACTAATTAACAAATGCACAATATAACAATTAATATTCAATACATATATTACTATATAAATGTTGTAAAACAAAAGTTTTTGCATTTTTAGTAGCAATTATTTTTTGTGATTTTATTAATTAGGAGGCGAAGAGATGAGCAGTCTGTTAATTGGATTAATTCCGGCGCTTGGCTGGGGCTTTCAATCAATTGTTATGCAAAAAGTTGGCGGAAAGTTTACCAACAAAGTAATGGGAATGGTAATCGCGACTACAATTGTCGCGTTAATTGTTTTTATGTTTCATCGACCAGTAATTACAGCTAATTTACTTTGGGGGTCGATTCTTTGCGGTGCCTTTTGGAGTATCGGTCAAATTTTACAAGTCAAGTCTTTTGACTTATTAGATATTTCGATGGCCATGCCGATTAGTACCGGAGAACAACTAGTTGGGGCTTCACTTTTTGGTGCTATCATTTTTCATGAATGGACTAGTGGTTGGCAGTATGCATTAGGAATTGTTTCTTTGATCGTTATTATTTTTGGCATTTGGTTAACTACCTTTCAGGAAGGAAAAACTGATAAAAAACAAAATGTCAAAAGTGGTGTAATTATCTTAACAATCTCTTCATTAGGCTTTATCGGTTACGCATTACTACCACAGTTGTTTAAACTGAATGGATGGGACGTTTTAATGCCACAAGCTATTTCAATGTTAATTTGTACTAGCATTCTGGTCGCGTTTCAAAAAGACAATCAAATGCTGGGTAAAAAGACTTGGCAAAATCTAATAACTGGTGCTTGTTTTGCCGCAGCTAACTTAACTATTTTATTCAGTAATGCCATGAACGGAGTAGCAGTTGGTTGGACACTTTCACAATTGAATGTTGTTGTAGCTACAGTTGGAGGACTATTAATTTTACATGAACATAAAACAAAAAAAGAATTGAAGTTCACTTTAACTGGTTTGGGATTAGTCGTTTTAGGTGCAATCATGATTGGAATTACTAAACAATAGTCATTTAAGACATGTGGTTATAAGTCAAGATGAATTTTAGTTCTTTGAAAACTGAATATGCTTGTTGAAAAACTGAAAAGCGTACACTAACTAGGCCTTTGAAAAATGAATTTTCTTAGCTATACCAGTTCTTCTTTCTGATAAATTTGGTGTCTACTGAGCAGTGTGTAAATCACCCTAATTAATTTTCGTGCTGTTAGTGCGAGGGCGCGCTTGCGTGGTGATCGGATGACTTCAGAATATTTTTTCTGATAATACGTTCGCATTGTATCATCATAGCGAATTACTGAACCGGCAGCTTCGATTAAGTAATAACGTAGATAATTATCTCCTGAGTGAGTCATGGGTGTTTGATCACCTTTGAAATTTCCTGATTGATGTTGGCGCCAGGCTAAACCTGCGTATTTTGCTAGTTTAGTTTCGTCGCTGAAACGCTCTATTTGGCCGATTTCAGCGATGATACCTGCGGTGTAAACTTGTCCGATTCCGGGAATTGATTCTAGTATTTGACTTTCAGGCAAAATAGTAACAACTTTCTCAATTGATTTATCCAGTTGTTTAATAAGTCTTTGGTAATTACGGATCTCATTAGCGTAAATTGATAAAACAATATCGACTGAATCAGCTAAAACTTTGTCTAAACGATAAGATCCACGGATTACTTTTTGCAGTGCTTGTGCTAGTTTCTCAGGCTGAGAAAACTTGCCATGCCCTTTCTTATTCAACAGTTCTGCCAAATCTTTCAAAGGCATCTGAGCTAGTTCATCCATCGTTAGTTCACCAGTAATCAGATCAAACATTGTTGCACTGAAAACCGAAGAGTTTTCAAGTGCTCCAGTTGCTAGTTTATTTACTTTGTAATAAAGATTTTCAAGAAAATGTTGTTTTGCTCGCGTCAAACTCTTGGTAATCTCAAAGCGTGATCGTGTTAACCGCTGTAGTGCTTGGTATTCTTCTTGTTTGACAATTCCAACCGAATAGCGGCCAATGCTTAGATAATCCGCAATATAATAAGCATCTATTCGATCCGTTTTATTATCTTCGAAAACATCTTTATAGCGCTTAGTGCTTCGCGGATTGATGACTACTACTTGAAGTTTGAGAGCTTTAAGTTCTTGATCTTCTTTAAAGAAAAACGCTGGATGGAAACTATAAATTGAAGTTGCCTCCATGCCTAGAACAATTTTAGAAAATTGATATTTAGACTGGAAGTCTAAAATCTGTTTTTTAATTTCTGAAACACCAATTAAATCATTAGAAACTGTTGCTTTAAATAAGATTGTCTTTTCAGAAGTCAACATAACGACTTCTAGTTGACGTGAACTAACATCAATACCGATAAATAAATTCATTGGGAAGGCCTCCTTTCTTCAGATTTGTCAGGTTTTCTTTTGGACACCGCATGATAATCCCTAATTACGACCATTAAGTTCAACCTCGCAAGGTATAAGTATTTATAGGTCAAAGATTAAAAGCTGCGATTGACTCTGCTCGAATCAATAAAATCAGTTGATCAATACAGCGTGTGGTTCGAACTTTAAGTGATCGTCTGGGCGGCAGTCTTAACGAGTAGTTGTACTACAGGAGGAAAAAACCTATACCAGTTGACCAAAGCCAATGACAATTAGAGACTAACATGTGGTGTTCAAAAAACAAGTATATTTAGTAAAAGATGTGTAACTTATAAACATATAATACGAGGAGGAAGTAAAAATGTTAAAACTTGGTCTTGTCGGTTGTGGGGCAATCGCACATACTCATACAGCAAATATTGTTAATCATCTAAAGGGAGCACAGATTACACAGGTATATGATGTTTTTTCAGCAGCTGCTAAAAAAATTATTCGTGATTACAAATTAGAAGCAGAAATTGCTCCTTCAATTGTCGATTTAGTTAATTCTCCAGATGTTGATGCGATATTGGTATGTAGCCGTAACGATGCACATGTTGAACCAATTTTGGCAGCTATTAAAGCTCATAAACCAGTTTTTTCTGAGAAACCTTTGGCTACAACTTTGGCAGATTGTAAAAAAATTGTTGCAGCTGAAGTAAAAGAAGGGCAAAGATTTGTTCAAGTTGGTTTTATGCGTCGCTATGACCCGTTCTATCAGCAATTAAAAGAGACAATTGATACTGGCAAAATCGGTCAGCCATTAATGGGATATTGTCGGCATTTTACAGCTGAACCGGCAACAAATTATTTTGAAACACCAAACATGATTAATGACGCTTTCATTCATGAAATTGATATTATTCATTGGCTTTTCAATGATGATTACAATTCTGTTCAAGTTCAGTTTGCTCGTCAAAACAGTTTAAATAAAAATGAGAATTTAACAGATCCACAAATTGCAACTGTTAAAATGAAACATGGTGCAATTGTTAATACTTATTTAACTCAGAATGCCCAATATGGTTATGATGTTAAATGTCAAGTAATTGGTGAAAAAGGAATTGCAGAACTTCCAGATATGCCTAAACTAGAAATGCATCAAGCGGGAAAAATTTATCATGAAATTGATCATGATTGGACTTATCGTTTTGCAGAAGCATATCAATTAGAAATGCAAGATTTTATTGACCATGCACAAAACAATGAAGCTCCAGCTGGGCCAACCGCATGGGATGGTTTAATAGCTGCGGTAACTGCTGATAATGCAATTAAAAGCCAATCAAGTCAACAAGCAATAAAGATTGAATTGCCTGAGCAACCACAGCTTTATCAAACAAAATAAGGAGGAATTAGCTTATGTCTAGTAAAAAATTAAAAATTGCTGTTGTTGGTCTTGGAACAAATGGGTCAATGCATTTTAAACAACTGCAGCATTTGGATACAGTTGAAATTGTCGCTGCAGCCGATCCTTTAATTGAAGACCGAAAGAAAACTTTGAACTTAGAAAATATTTCTTTTTTGTCTACTGATTATCATCAAGTTTTGGCAAAAAAAGAAATCGAAGCCGTATTTTTCTTCACACCTTCTTCACAACATTTAGAAAATATCACTGCTGCAGCACGGGCACATAAAAATATTTTCTGTGAAAAACCGCTCTCAAAAGATGGCACAATTGCCGAATGTAAAAAAGCTTTAGCTGAAGTTAAAAATGCCGGAGTTAAACTGCAAATTGGATTTAACCGTCGCTTTGATCCACAGTTTAAACAAATTCATGAACGTGTTGAAAAAGGTGAGGTTGGTACTCCACAAATCGTTAAAGTGGTTGCTCGTGATCCATTCGTAATCCCCTATGATTTTATTAAAAACTCAGGTGGGTTAATTCAAGACTTTACGTCTCATGACTTTGACATGCTACGCTATCAAGCAGGAAGTGATATCGCCGAAATTTTTATTGAGTCTTCAATTTTGATTGATCCAAAACTAGCTGAATTTAATGATGTTGATACCTTGACTGCCTCAGTAAAATTCAAAAACGGCGCTTTGGGTTTGATTGATGAAAGTCGTCAAGCTGTTTATGGTTACGATCAACGAGTAGAAGTTTTCGGACCTAAAGGTATGTTGAAAGCTGAAAATGTTTCAAAATCAACTGTTGAGTTTTACAATGATAAAAATGTCTCTTTAAAAAAACCGTTAGATTACTATTTAACACGTTTTGAAGAAGCTTATCAGGAAGAAAAAACCTTGTTTGTCAAATCAATTCTTGAAAATTTGCCAATTATTTGTACTGGTGAAGATGCATTAAAAGCAATGTGTTGTTCAAATGCTGCGTTAGAATCGCAAAAAACTGGTCAACCAGTTAAAGTCCAATATTAAAAAATTAAAAAACAAGTTCAGACTAAGTTACCTGTAATTTAAAAGCAGGGAGCTTAGTCTTTTTGTATTCATTTACCTAGCGCAAATCATAAAAAAGTTTAAAAATGACTCGTTTATCAATGTTTTGTGGTAGAATGCGAGATATCGACAAAAATAAATTAGATTTTAACCAGGTGAACAAAATGAAATTTTTGAAAAAATATGGTTTTTTATTCTTATTAACAGCCTTACTTAGAGAAATTAGTTTGCCATTCTTTCTAAACTTTTTCAACGAAATTGGCAAGCACGTTTGGTTGCTAAGTGAATTAGGCCGACCTGGAATGCCACTGCAAGGAGCTTTCAAAACTTGGGAGATTATTGATGGTGTCTTATTTATTTTAGCAGCACCGTATCTTTATACCCGTTATAAACGATATTCCTCCAGGTTGGCAGCTGGTTTTGGTTGGCTCGTGGCATTATATGGCATTGGGGACTGCATCATGACAGCTTTGTTTGACTATTCAACTGATTACTTCACAAGTTTAACTGCTTTTTTGCACGCATTTGGATCGTTTCTTGGTTCAGGTGCATTATTACTAATCAATCTCTTTTTGTTATTATTGGCACGGAAAAATCAACAATCAAAAACATTTGTTGGAATTATTTTTATGATGATTTGTAGTGTTGTAGCAGGAGCGTTAGTTGAATTAAAACTATTTTCTCAGCCATTAGCCAGTGGTATTTTACAATGTATAATGCTTGATACACTCTATTTACCTTTGCTGGTTATTGCCGCTAAGGATACATTTTTATGGATTAAACAGATTTTTATTTATTTTAAAAGTGTGGTTTGATTTACGCTTGTAATCTTTAATGATTGATTTTATACTTGAGATGATTAGTCGGGAGATGAAAATTATGATGTGGAATTGTGGTAATTGGAGTTCTTTTATGAATGGTCCAATGACAGGAGGTTGGATTTTTTTAACTTTCCTAATCATTGTTGCTTTTTTGTTAGTATTTTTCTTTAGACGAAGGACAAATAGAAATTTAGATCAAACAACTGCCTTTAAAATTCTTGATGAATCATATGCTAAAGGTGAAATTACGTATCAAGAATATCAAACACGTAAAAATAATTTAAAAAAATGACTTTCAAAAAGAGTTGACCAAGGAAATTAATCTTGGCCAACTTTATTTATTATTCAGACTAACGAGAGTAAAATAAAGAAGAATAAATAAAAAGGAGTTTTAAATTAAATGAAAGTTATTAATGTTGCTTTAGTTGTTAAACCAGAATTAAAAGCGGAATACGAAAGTTTCATTGCAGATCTCGTTAAAAACTCTGCCCAAGAAAACGGTAATTTATTTTATGGTCACTTTAAAAAACTTGGCAGTGATAATACTTATGAAATTATCGAACATTGGCGTGATCAAGCTGCTGTGGAATCGCATAATGTGACACCACATTTCCAGAAATTTTTAGCACAGGTTAACGATTATTTGGTTGAAGAACCCCAAATTACGCGACTAGTTCTCGAATAAATTTACAATTTCACCTTAAAAGACCCCATTTTAGAATTGATGAAAATTAATCCTAAAATGGGGTCTTTTTTAATAGGCAATATAATCGTCTAACTTTTTTGAATTTTTTATCACAATCCGCCGCTTATTATCCTGACTGTTAGTAAATTCAATCACTGATTCATCTTTTAAACGGCGCATCATCCGACTGACACTTGTATGGTTGGCAATGCCGCAAAATCCTGCAATATCTTCGTTTGTTACGTTAAAATCAATCAAAATTTTATCAGAATTAGGTAAACGTTGACCAAATTTAAGTGCCATGTCACGTAAAAAGTTAGCCAAGGCCCCGAGTTTGCCATTCATTGTCAAACGCTGCAAACGAGAAAAATTTTCTGATAAACGATGGCGATAATATTGCTTCACGTAATTTTGTAATTGCTGATTAGAATTAACATACTGCCAAAACTTAACTCGATTAATCTGATAAAATGCAGCTGTTTCAGATTCTATCCGCACATTAAAAGGCTGTTCATCATATTGCAAAGCTTCATCATGTAGGAGCGAAATGACATCCGGTTGATTAATGTATGAAATATTAAATTCACGTCCATCTTGCAAAATAACTGAAGTTTTGATAATTCCTTCTTTTAAAATGAAAACACTCGCAGCTTTTAATCCATGAAAAGTTAAATAGGTGTGATAATCCTTAGTGATTGTTGAAATCTGTTTGTCTTTTAAAAAATGTACTAAGTAATCAATATCTTTATTGGTCAACAATAACTCGTTCCCTTCCGTAACTCTCAAATGTAGTCAACGTTTATTTTACCGGTATTTGATGCCACATGACCTTATCTTTTGATAATAACAAAAGAAACCAGAAAATGATATTAAAAAATGCTAATTAAGTTTAATAATCTTGATTGACAATGAAAGCAGATTTTAAACCAGTATCATGAAAAATGTAAGTTATCAAATAAGTGAGAAGGAGAAATTTACATGGTAGAAATTAAACTTCCATATGATCGTGGTTTTGTAACTGCTAAAATTGATTCAGCAAATTTTGCTGGAAAACTAGTTTCTAAAGCAGCGACTTACCATGCTCAACTTTCAGAAAAAGAGCTGGTTGAAAAATCACTTGATAATCCAATCGGCAGCCCTAATCTGGAAACCTTAGCTAAAGGCAAAAAAAATATTGTCATTATTAGCTCGGATCACACGCGACCGGTTCCATCAAAAATTATTACACCCATTTTATTGCGTCGTTTAAGGCAGGCAGCTCCAACGGCCAGAATTAGAATTTTGGTTGCTACAGGTTTTCATCGTCCTTCAACTCATGAAGAATTAATTGCAAAATACGGTGAAGAAATTGTTGCAAATGAAGAAATTGTGATGCATAAATCACAAGCAGATGCTGAGATGGTAAAAATTGGTCAATTACCCTCAGGTGGTGATTTGATCATCAATAAAGTTGCCGCTGAGGCCGACTTATTAATTTCAGAAGGTTTCATTGAATCACACTTTTTTGCAGGTTTTTCTGGTGGTCGCAAATCAGTTTTGCCAGGAATTTCTTCTTACAAAACAATTATGGCTAACCATTCAGGAGAATTCATTGCTGACAAACATTCACGGACGGGTAATTTGCAGCATAATCCGGTTCATCATGATATGGTTTATGCCGCTAAAAAAGCTGGTTTAAAATTCATCTTAAATGTTGTTTTAGACGAAGATAAGAAAATCATTGCCTCTTTTGCCGGTGATTTAGAAGCGGCCCACAAAAAGGGAACTGATTTTGTAGGCGATTTAGCTGGAGTCAAAGCAATTAAAAGTGATATCACTCTTACAACTAACGGTGGTTATCCTTTAGATCAAAATATTTATCAAGCAGTAAAAGGAATGACAGCTGCCGAAGCTAGCAACAAACAAAACGGGACAATCATTATTGTAGCTGGTTGCCGTGATGGTCATGGTGGTGTTGGGTTTTACCACAATATCGCAGATGTGAATGACCCAAAAGAATTTTTAAAAGCTGCGACTAATACACCACGCTTGCAGACTGTTCCAGACCAGTGGACTTCGCAAATTTTAGCTCGAATTTTGTCTAACCACCACGTAATTTTAGTTTCTGATTTAGTTGATCCAGATTTAGTAACCAACATGCATATGGAACTGGCAACCTCAATCGATCAAGCATTAGCTTCAGCTTTTAAGCGCGAAGGACAAGCGGCAAAAGTTACCGTAATCCCTGATGGTTTAGGCGTTATCGTTAAGGACTGATCCAATGAAACAAGCTGAATTATTAAACAATCTAAAAAAAGTTGCCGCTCATGAAATCACACCTCAACAGGCAGCCGAAAAGTTGAGTGAAATTGATTTTACTGAATTGAATTATGCCAAGATAGATACTGCCAGAAAAAAGCGAACTGGTTACCCGGAAGTAATTTACGGAGCAGGTAAGACACCGGAACAAATCAGTGGGATCGCTACTGCATTGAAAAAACAGGGACAACCAGTCTTGGTTACTCGAGTAACACCCGAAAAAGCGACTAAAGTGCAAGAAAAAGTTTCTGATTTAAACTATAACTCAACTGCCCAAGTAATGATCTGGGAACCACAACCGGCGACTCATATTGGTGAAATTGCTATTGTTACTGCTGGAACTTCTGATATCCAAGTAGCGGAAGAAGCTGCAGTTACTGCCGAATTATTTGGCAACCAGGTAACTCGAATTTATGATGTTGGAGTTGCTGGTATTCAACGTTTATTTGCCAAATTAAATGTTATTCGGCAAGCAAAAGTAATCATTGTAATTGCGGGAATGGAAGGTGCCTTGGTAAGCGTTGTCGGGGGGTTAGTTGACCAGCCAGTAATTGCCGTTCCAACAAGTATTGGTTATGGTAGTAATTTAAACGGTATGACACCTTTATTGGGGATGTTAAACAGCTGTTCGGCAGGAATCAGTGTTGTTAACATTGATAATGGATTCGGTGCAGCTTACAACGCCAGTATGATTAATCACTTAGCCAGCAAGGGGGGAGCCAGATGAGAACATTAGTATTGGATGCTTTTTCCGGTATCAGTGGTGATATGTTTTTAGGAGCTCTTTTTGACCTCGGACTTTCAAAAAAGGCATTTGAAAATGAGTTGGCTAAATTACAAATCACTGGGTATCAAGTTCAGATTAAAAAAGCCAGTCATTCAAGTATTTATGGAACTAATTTTGATGTCATTTTAGCAGACCATCAAGTTAAGGATAATGGGATTACTGAGCACGGTCACCATCATGGGCGCAGTTTTGCAACTATTAAGCAATTAATTGAAGCCAGTGAATTGAGTAATTCAATTAAACGACGAGCACTTAAACTATTTCAAGCGATTGCCCAAGCAGAAGCTCATGTTCATCAACAAAAAATTGATGAAGTTCATTTTCACGAAGTAGGTGCCCTAGATTCAATTGTTGATTTGGTTGGAGCAGCAATTGCGCTTGATTTAATGAAGATTGATCAGATTATTGTTAATAATTTAGCAGATGGAACAGGAACAATTAAGATTGCTCACGGTATCGTACCTGTGCCCGTACCAGCTGTCATTCAACTTAGAGTTGGGACCAAAATACCAGTTCAAATCCGTTCTGAAGTCAAAACTGAGTTGATAACACCAACTGGAATGGCTTTAGTTAAGTGTTTAGCCAATGAATTTAATGTTAATCCAGCTGGTGTTTTAGAACAAACTGGTTATGGTTTCGGTAACCGTGAAATTGGCAGTTTAAATGCCTTACGTGCTAGCATTTATAGCACTTTGCTTAGTAACCAAAGTGTCAACCAAGAACACGATCAAGTTATGCTAATTGAAACTAATTTAGACGATGTAACCGGTGAACAGTTAGCAGATGGAATTGCCGGTTTAATCGAGCGAGGCGCCAAGGATGCTTGGAGCGAACCGATCATGATGAAAAAAGGACGACCAGCTTATAAACTCTGCTTACTAGCCGACCCAGCTCAACGCCAAATCTTAGTTAAGTATTTATTCGCGAAAACACCGGCAATTGGTGTCCGATATCAACTGTTGAAACGTGAAATTATGCAGCGAAAAGTTAAGTTAGTAAAGACCTCTTATGGAAAAATACACGTTAAACAACTAACGTATGGTGAGGTTACTAAATTATCACTTGAGCATCAAGAACTAGCCAAATTAGCTGCTTTAAATCAGCGACCGTTAGTTGATTTAAAGACTGAAATTTTAGCTGAATTACGGCAAATTAAGCAAAAGAAAGGAATTTAATTATGGAAACATTAAATAATAAAGAACAGAAATTACAAACAGTTTTAGCAAAATATGATCGAGTAGTGGTTGGATTTTCAGGTGGAATTGATTCAACTTTAGTTTTAAATGAAGCTGTCAAAGTTTTGGGCAAGGAGAACGTTTTGGCAGTTGTGGCCGACTCAGAATTATTCAGTGAAGAAGAGTACGCTAAAGCTATTGACTTAGCCGCTAATTTAGAAGTGAATGTCAAAGGAATTCAACTTGATTATTTGGCCGAAAAACATATTAAAAATAATACACCGGAATCATGGTATTACATGAAACAGATTTTTTATCGTCAACTGAATCGAGTAGCTGCAAAGTTTAATGCTGATGCTGTTTTAGATGGCATGATTATGGACGATCAAGCTGATTTTCGTCCTGGATTGCGTGCCCGGGATCAGGCTGGGGCAATTTCAGTTTTGCAGGTTGCCGGACTTTATAAAACAGATGTCCGTGAATTAGCTCAAAAACAAGGATTAAATAATTGGAACAAAGTAGCTTCTTGTTCTGTATCTTCGCGCTTCCCATATTACACTGAATTGACCAGTGAAAAATTACAACAAGTAATGGCAGCTGAAGCTTATTTGCGTCAGGCTGGTTTTGGAACGGTTCGGGTTCGGGTACATGATAAATTGGCCCGAATTGAAGTTCCCGTAGCACGAATCAATGACTTGGTTAATCAAAAAGATCAAATTACCACAAAATTAGAATCACTCGGTTATGAATTTGTCACAGTTGATTTGCAAGGCTTTGTCAGTGGACGGATGAACCAAGATCTTTCTACTGCTGAGAAAGAAAAAGTATTAGTGGGGTAAGGGGTAAAGAATCTATGCATTATTCGTTATTAGTTCGTTGTTTAGCAGAATTTATTGGAACTGCTGTGATGGTTGCTTTGGGCAATGGTTCAGTTGCCAATGTTGAATTAAAAGGTACTAAAGGTTTTCATGGTGGTTGGGTCTTAATTGGTTTTGGTTACGGAATTGGTGTCATGATTCCGGCAATGATGTTTGCCACTGTTTCAGGTGCACAGATTAATCCGGCCATGACTTTGGCTTTGGCAGCTACTGGTAATTTCCCGTGGAGTGAAGTTTTGCCATACATTATTGCACAGTTATTAGGTGCAATTGTCGGCCAATTATTAATTGTTTTAGCTTATAAACCATATTATGATGAAACAACTAATCCCGAGAGTATTTTAGGCACTTTTGCCACGATTGACGCTGCTAACAGTTGGGTTAACGGTTTTATCAATGAATTTATTGGAACATTTTTATTAGTGTTGGGAGCGTTATGTATTACAGCTGACAAAGTTGATTCACGAGCTGACTTTATCGGTTTAGGCTTTTTAGTGATGTGTCTTGTCGTTTCTTTCGGTGGACCAACTGGACCAGCTTTAAATCCAGCTCGTGATCTTGGTCCTAGATTGTTACACGCAATTTGGCCTTTTAAATTCAAGGGCAGCTCACAATTTAACTACAGCTGGGTTCCAGTTATGGCTCCGATTGTTGGTGCGGTTGCTGCAGCAGTACTTTATCAAGGTGTTTTTTAGCAACTGAGTGAACTCATTAATGCTCAGCTAAGATAAACAGCCGAGCGGTCATTTAAAAACCGTTCGGCTGTTGTTTTTATTTTTAAAGATCGGAGTGAAGAAGATTGAAAAGGAAATTAACTACAGCAGCACGTCACTATTATCTTTTGGTTTTTTTACTGCAACTTGTGGCTTTCAGTTGGCTATTCTTTGCTGCTAAGCAGCAACCAGCTATCTGGGGGCTAGGGTTAATCGCCTATACTTTAGGACTACGCCATGCTTTTGATGCTGACCACATCGCCGCAATTGACAATACAGTTCGCAAATTAGTCAACCAACGACAAGAGGCCGCTGGAACCGGCTTTTTCTTTTCTCTAGGTCATTCAACCGTTGTTTTCTTACTAGTTATAATTGTTAATTGCTCCATGAAATTATTTAAGCATAATCTACCATTTTTGCAAGACGTTGGGAATCGAATTGGTGGGCTTGTTTCTGGCAGCTTTCTTTTGTTGCTGGCGTTCGCTAACCTGGTAATTTTAATCAATTTGTATCAAACTGCCAAGAAATCAGCGGTTAACTCGGAAACAGATCCAAAATTAAACCAGTTATTAGCTAAACGCGGTTTTTTGACACGTTTTTTAATGCCCTTATTAAATTTAGTGAAAAAAAGTTGGCAAATGTATCCAATTGGTTTTTTGTTTGGCTTGGGATTTGATACGGCAACTGAAATCGCTTTGTTAGCGATCGCTGCTAGCAGTAATCAAACGCTAATTGGTTGGAACAACCTAGTTTTCCCATTAATGTTTGCAGCCGGGATGAATTTAATGGATACAACTGATTCGATAATGATCACGAGTGCTTATCGCTGGGCTTTTTCAAGTCCTAGTCGAAAGGTTTATTATAATTTAACCGTTACTTTGGTTTCGGTTATTGCTGCTTTTTTAATTGGCAGTATTGAATTAATGCAAGTTGCGATTAGCTTTATTAAACAGGGAGATTTAAAATTCAGTTGGCTTGCTAATTTAAATCTTAATCAGTTAGGAATTGACTTAAGCTTTTGTTTGTTAGCGATTTGGTTCTTGACTTATCTTAATTGGCAACACCACAATGCCAAGTCAAGTTTTTAGCCGGCTACTAATTAGAGCTACATTAATGCTGGTTTTATAATAATTATCGTTTTTTAATTTTTTTAATAAATAGTCTTGACTTTCTTAGCAAAACAAGTTAAATTAATAACAAGCAATTACGGAAGGAGTTTTCATCATGGAAAAACAGCAATTTAATTATTCAATTGATTTTGCCCTACTACTATGACCGAGGACTCTGACAATTTGTCGAGTCCTATTTGGCCATTGTAGAATGGGGCTCGCGCAAGACGGAAACGTCTCATTCTACATGAATGAGGCGTTTTTATTTGTTTTTTAATATTTTAAAATTTAGGGGGAGTTATACATGACAAAACAAATTCAATTTTTCGATACAACATTACGCGATGGTGAGCAAACAATTGGTGTCAATTTTTCAATTCAGGACAAAATCATGCTGGCCCAAAAGATTTCTGATTGGGGAGCTGATGTAATTGAAGCTGGATTCCCTGTTGCCTCTGAAAATGATTTTAAAGCGGTTCGTCAAATCGGACAAACCATTACTAACTGTAACATTATTGGTTTAGCAAGATGTGTCAAAAAAGACATTGATGCTGTAATTCGGGCTTTAGCTGATGCACCAAATGGTCAAATTCATGTTTTCATTGCAACGAGTCCAATTCATCGGGAAGCAAAATTGCATATGGATCAAGCTGCTGTTATTAAGACAATTACCGAATGCGTCAGTTATGCGCGACAATCGTTTGAACATGTTGAATTTTCACCAGAAGATGCCACCCGAACAGAATGGGATTTTTTGGTCAAAGCGATCCGAACTGCCATTAAAGCTGGAGCTGATGTAATCAATATTCCTGATACAACTGGTTATACTAATCCTGATGAATTTGGAGCTTTATTTGATTATTTGAAGAAAAATATCCCAGAATTTGATCGAGTCACATTTTCAGTTCATTGTCACAATGATTTAGGAATGGCTACTGCAAATGCCTTAGCTGCCATTAGACATGGGGCTACCAGAATTGAAGGAACAATTAATGGGATTGGTGAGCGAGCTGGCAACACCGCTTTGGAAGAAGTTGCGGCTGCCATGTATGTCAGAAAAGATTTTTATCAAGCTGAAAACCACGTAAACCTGAAAAAAACTTTTGAAATTGCCCAAATGGTGAGTGAAAAATCAAAAATGCCAATACCGCACAACAAACCAATTACTGGTGCCAATGTCTTTGCGCATGAATCAGGCATTCATCAAGATGGTTTCTTGAAAAATCATGCAACTTATGAAATTTTAACCCCGCAAAGTGTTGGAATTGCCCATTCTTCGATTCCTTTAGGAAAACTGTCTGGCTCGCATGCCGTCGCAACAAAATTGGCTCAATTAGGTTATCAAGTTTCAACAGCTGATATGCGGGAAATTTTCCCGATTTTCAAACAAGTAGCAGACAATCAAGCAATCGTCTCTAATGATGATTTGCGACAAATTATGCAACAATTCGAAAAAGTAGGTCAAATGAATTAAAAATTTTTATTTAGTTAACAAGTCACTCTGATTGACAGAATGACTTGTTTTTTGTTTTGCTTACTTTAAGTTACTTATCTTTTTTAAAAGAGGGTGTGAAAAATGAAGACTTTTCCAGATTTAACGCAACGACTTTATAATTTAATTTTAAATCCGGCTACCCGTGATTGGGAAAGGCAACAATTGGTCAAAGCTAAAATTTCTTTAAATGAGCGCTCGGCAACTGAGGTTTGGTCACAACTTGAATATCAGCTGCGACCATTGGCAGTGCGCAATAATCTCACACCAGCCGTTGCTGATTTTTATGCACTAATTAGCCATAACGAACGAGCTGGACAAACTTTTGATCTAACAATTCATCAAAACCCCGATCCAGCATGGCAAGAACGCGCAATTTTTGCGGGAGGATGTTTTTGGTGTCTAGTCAAACCGTTTGAGACCCGGCCAGGAATTAAAGCCGTAATTTCTGGTTACACTGGTGGAATAACTACTAAACCAACTTATGAACAAGTTAGCAGTCAAAAAACCGGACACGTTGAAGCAGTAGAAATTATCTACGATAAACGATTGGTCAGTTATCAAAACTTATTAGAATTATATTGGCAGTTGATTGATCCGACTGATGCGACTGGACAAATTAATGATCGCGGTAATAATTATCGACCGGTCATTTTTGTCCGTAACCAACGACAACGCCAAGAAGCAGAAACATCAAAACTGGCTCTAATTAATTCGCAAAAATTTTCCAAGCCAATTGTCGTTCCAATTGAAACAGCAACAAAATTTTGGCCTGCTGAAAATTATCACCAACAGTTTTATCGCAAACACCCTCAACGTTATCATTTGATTGCGCAAACTCGCCAAAATTATCTAAGAGTTCTTAAATTCTCCGGGAAAATTAAACAGCTTTTCAATAAAAAATAAATAAGAGAAAATCAGATAGTATAATGTCTGATTTTCTCTTATTTTTGAATCAAAAGCACTACTTATTTATGATCATTGCTTTGGTCCATTAATTGATCTAACGCCAATAAATCCTTACCATCAACTAAATCATATTTGGCGAGCAAATTGCGGGCGTTGACTTCTTCTTCGATTTGCTCGGTAATAAAATAATTTAAAAATGTCTGGGTCTCAAAATCATTTTTCGCCTGAGCTAATTGGTAAATCTTGCGGATACAACCACTAATATACTGTTCATGTTTTAATCCGCCTTGAATAACTTCTTTGACTGAAGCATACTTTTGTGAAGTATGTTCCACTGGGGTTAAGTTAACCTTTTGATCCATATCATGCAAAAAATTAATAAAACGCCAGCCATGATTAATTTCTTCATTTGCCTGATCTTTATACCATTTTGAAAAGCCGTGGAGACTGCGTTCTTCAAAGAAATTATAAAAATCCAAATAAATATACGCTGACTGAAACTCCTTATTAATTTGGTCATTCAACAACTGATAAATCTCTTTTTCCATTATGTTTCGCTCCTTTCATATTTATTTTACCATACTTTTAACAAACTGTTTGTGGATTCACAAAACAACTTAGGTCTGCGATAATTTAATTCAAAGGAAAGATTATTTAAACAGGGGAGGAACAAATGAAAAAGCATTGGTTTGGAATTATATTAGGGCTGTGTTGGGGATTATTGCTGATCTTTTCATCAAATGCTCAGGCTGATTCCAGTTACGAAATAACCGCTTATCAAGTTCAAGCAAATATTCAATCAGACGGTTCAGCAATCTTAACTCAACGAATTCATTATGATTTTGATGATGCAGCGCATGGTGTTTATTACCAACAAGCTCTCGGTAAACAACAACAAATTAAGGATATTTCGGTTGCTATCGAACAAAATGGAAAATTAAGTCAAGTGACTCCATCTACTAATGGTGCACAAAACACTTACCAGCAAACAAATACTGGTCAAAATGTTAAATTGAAAGTTTTTCATGCTGTTGATAATCAAGCCGTAACCTTTATTTATCGTTATCGAATTACAAATGTTATTACTAATTGGCAGGACACAGCTGAGATGAATTGGAAAATTATCGGTAGTGGCTGGGATGTTCCATTAAATAACATTAAAATTACTATTCAACTGCCAAAATATCCGGTCAAGCAGTTGCAGGCGTGGACACATGCCAGCACTAACGGTTATACCAAAGTCCAACGACAAAGAGGGCGTGTAATTATTACCGCTAAAAGCAACCCTGAAAACTCGTTCATCGAAAGTCGATTACTTTTCCCGACCAATATTACGCCGGCTAACTTATTAATAAAATCGGATAACCGAAAAAAGACTGTCCAAAGCCAAGAAGCTGCTTGGGCAAGAAAGGCAAATCAACAGCGTGAACAGCGACAACTGGTACAAACGATTGTTTTTGGCATTTTGTTTTGTCTGGGGTGGATAACTGTCTTAATCGTTCTGTGGTTAATGGCAAAAGCTAAGTCTCATCATCAAGCTTGGCCACGATCAACTCGACAGGCCGTTCATTCTTTTGAAGTTCCCAACTTATCAGCGCCTGTGGTTCAAAGCCTCTTATCTAACCGGTTACCTGATTCTAAAGCTTTAAGTGCCGCTTTAGTCGAATTGGCTGCTCAAAGAAAGCTAGCTATTGAAGAACAAACTGAAAAAATAAAATTTGAACAAAAACCAAACTATCGGATAACTTTACTAGATTCAACTTTGCTAAAGACAGCTAATATTTGGTATCAGTTATTTAATACAGTTGGAAATGGTAAAAGTTTTACTTTGCAACAACTCAAACAGGCTGGTAAATCGCCGATAACCAGCAAAAGATTGCAAGCAGCTTTTAAAAAATGGCAAAAAGCACAACAAAAAATTGCAATTGAACAAAATAGCGTCGATCAACATATAAAACATCAAAATACATGGGTAACTATTTTGACTGGAGCAGCAATCATTCTATTATTAGGTGGCAGTTTTGGTTTGAATGCAAAACTATTAATTGGAATTGCTGGCAGTTGCAGCTTGCTGATGATTTTTCTAGTAATCTTTTTCTTAAAAAAACACTCTCCTTATACAGCTGAAGGAGTGGCTTTGGTTAATCAATTACGTGGCTTCAAAAAAATGCTGGCAGATATTGGACGTTTTAATCTCAAAGAAGTCGGTGAACTAGTTCTTTGGGAAAAGATTATGCCTTATGCTGTAGCATTTGGGCTAGCCCCTAAAGTAGCGGCAGCTTTAAAAGCTAACTTTGATACCGAAGAACTAGAGAGTAGTTTTATAATTTACTATCCATTTTTTATTAATGGAAAAGATTTTGACTTTGGTGAAGTTTTTGCTAACAGCTTTTCGACTAGTCTTGCTTCAACTAGTGGTAGTTCAGGAGGCTTCAGTGGGGGAAACTCTGGAGGCTTTGGTGGCGGTTCCGGTGGTGGAGCATTTTAATAATTAAAACTACTAATTTTTTATTGAACAAAACTCACAAATAGTGTATCCTTTAGTTGTAATTAAATCGGCGATGACGTTCGCCATAAATAATTGGCTAACAATTTGATGACGTCTACTGTACTGAAATTGGTGCAGTAGACGTTTTTTTATTAGTTAGCGAAAGGGGAAGAGTATTATGTCACTTTTTATTGATTCGGTTAAGGCCCGGGAAATTTTTGATTCCCGCGGCAATCCAACAGTTGAGGCAGACGTGATTTTATCAGATGGAACTTTAGGTCGTGCTGAGGTTCCTTCTGGTGCTTCAACCGGCGAAAAAGAAGCAGTTGAACTGCGCGATGGCGGCCAGCGCTTACAAGGCAAAGGAGTCAGTCAAGCAGTCAATAATGTTAACACTGAAATTAATAAAGCATTGCATGGTGAAGATCCCTTTAACCAAGCTCATGTTGATCAAGTCATGATTGACTTGGACGGCACTCCCAATAAAGCTCGTTTGGGTGCTAATGCAATTTTGGGTGTTTCAATGGCCGTAGCTCGTGCAGCCGCTCAGGCAACCCAGCAACCGCTATATCGTTATTTAGGAGGTACTGATTTAGAATTACCACAAACCTTCCATAATGTAATTAATGGTGGGGAACATGCTGATAACGGAATTGATATTCAAGAATTTATGATTACACCCGTTGAACGAACGAGTTTTCGTGACGGATTTGAAAAAATCGCTAATACGTATCATACCCTCAAAAAAGTAATTGAAAAAGCTGGGTATACCACCGGTTTGGGTGATGAAGGTGGTTTTGCTCCAGATTTGAAATCTTCGACCGAGGCCTTGCAAATGCTACATGATGCAATTGTCAAAGCCGGCTATACACCTGGTAAAGAAATTGCGATTGCTTTTGATGCAGCTGCCTCATACTTCTATAACCGCGAAACCAAAAATTACGATTTCGAAGGCAAAACTTATACGCCAGCTGAACTGGGAGAGTATTATATCAGTTTGTTGGATAAATTCCCAGAAATCATTTCAATTGAGGATCCTTATGGTGAAGAAGACTGGGATAACTTCGCTGAGTTTACTAAAAAGTATGGTCATCGGGTTCAAATCGTCGCAGATGATCCAGTCTGCACCAATCCAAAATTAATTCGAGAAGCAATTGAAAAAGGAATGGCCAATTCGATTTTGATCAAACTAAACCAAATCGGAACTGTGACCGAAACCTTAGAAGCAATTCGCTTAGCCCGCAAGAACGGTTATACAACGATGATTTCTCATCGTTCCGGTGAAACTGGTGATACTTTTGTAGCTGACTTCACCGTTGCTACTAATTCAGCTGAATTAAAGTCTGGTGCTCCAGCAAGATCCGAACGAGTTGAGAAATACAACCAGTTATTGCGCATCGAAGAAGAATTAGGTGTTGATGGAACGCGGTTAGCTCACTTTCCAGATAACGTTAAATTTGATTAACTTGCTTTAAAAATTAAATAATACTAGACTAACTTGACTTGAAAAATAAAGGGTTGGCACAAAAATAATTTTGTGTCGCCTTTTTGATTTTATCAGTACTCACACAAATTTTTATGTGATTAAGATTTAGCAACAAAAGATTAGCGAGAATGCTAGAAATTTTTCAATAACAATTTTAAAATATAGCTTAGAAGATAACTGTTAAGAGAGGACTAAGTGATTTGAAAAAAATAGCTCTAATTGCCGATGTTCATGGAAACTATACTGCCCTGAAAGCTGTGTTAGCTGATGCCCAACAACGAAGAATCGATGATTATCTTGTCTTAGGCGACATTGTTAATCGTGGACCTGCACCAGAAAAATGCCTGCATGCACTGCAGGAAAAACATCCCTTAGCATGGGTAATTGGAAATCACGAACAAGTCTATCAAAGTTTACTACACCAAAAGTTTCAAGATTATACGGCGAATGAAAAAGCAATTTTGGCAATCATAACTTCCGGCTATGATCGTTGTTATCTAAAACATCATGAATTCAACTGGTTAGCCAATTTGCCATTGTGCCAGGAAGTAACGATTGAAAAATTAAAGCTACGAATTTTTCATGCAACTCCAACTAGTTGTCGGGGACATTTAACTGTTCCAACCGCCGATCAAGCTAATTTCGACGAATTGTTAGCAAACTCGGATGCCCAAATTGCAGTTTATGGTCATACGCATCAAACTTTGCTGCGGCAAACAAGTGATGGTCGTTTGATCATTAATCCAGGAAGTATCGGTTTAGCAGTTTCTGGTCAAGCTAAGCTAGTTGCTGGACAAGCAAAGTACGCAATTTTAACAATTTCGGAACAAAAACTACTTGACTTACAATTTTTATCCATAGCTTATGATGTAAATTCAGAAATCGAATTAGCTGAAAAAAGAAAACTTCCATTTGAAAGATTATATGCGTTCTTACTGCAAACTGGGGTCTTTACTTATACTAAAAATAATGTCCACAAAGAAAATTTAACCCATAATTATCTAGAACAAGCGAGAAAACTGATTGAGGAGAATGGTTGGTAAACAAATAGTTTAAAAAAATGTTAAAAACTCTGGTTCCATTTTCGTGTTAAATTAGATAATAGCGATATTATTAAACAACGCGATCTAATGAATTGAGGAATTATTTTGAAAAATAAAATGTTATCTGGCACTTTTTGGATGTCTTTCGGCAGTATTTTTTCTCGAGTACTCGGAGTAATCTACATTATTCCCTGGTTATTAATGTTTGGATCACAGCAAAATCAATACACTGCCCAAGCATTATTTAACGCTGCCTATACACCATATGCCTTATTCTTAGCACTGGGAACTTCTGGTTTTCCAACGGCTATCTCACGAAAAATTGCGATTTATAATGCCGAACAGCGTTTTCGCGATAGTCAGCAATTATTTAAGGCAGCAATTTTTTTCATGTGTATTTCCGGCTTGGTTTGTAGCTTATTATTCTATTTTGCTGCTCCAGCTGTTGCTGGCAGCTCGCCAATTTTGAGCAGCTCCTCAGCTATCAGTATCATTCGAGCACTAGTACCAGCTTTGTTTATTCTACCTGTAATGAGTATTATTCGTGGCTGGTTCCAAGGAAACGAGGATATGAAACCGTTTGGTATTTCTCAGTTGGTTGAACAATTTGTTCGCGTACTAAGTATTCTTTTATTGACTTTTATTAGTTATACTTTGTTTCACGCCTCACTGAATGTGGCGATTGCTTTAAGTACATTTGCCGCTTTTACTGGGGCTTTAGCTAGTTTAGCATACTTGTTAAATTACTATCGTCGCCAACAGCCTAGTTATCGAAAGTTAAAAGCTGCAAGTCAACCCGCAACTTATTTGAATACTAAACAATTGTTTTGGCAGATTAGTAAGGAAGCTTTGCCGTTTGTTTACGTTGGATCCGCGATTACTATTGCCCAACTAATTGACCAATTCACTTTTAAGCAAATTATGCAATTTGGCAGTCATTTCAGTTTAACTGCTATCCAGAATATGTTCACCCTTTTTTCAGCTAATCCAAGTAAAATTACAACCGTAATTGTTTCATTGGCAATTGCAATTTCTGGAACAACTTTACCACTTCTAGCCAGTGCACAAACAGATCCAGAAAAGGCTGGAAAAATTATTCAAGATAATTTTCGACTGTTATTTGGACTTTTAGCACCAGTGACAATTATCTTAGCTCTATTAGCCGGAAGAATTAATACGGTTTTCTTTGGATATAATCTGCATGGCAGCTGGTTAATGTTTTGGTCAATTCTAATTACTTTTATTCAAGCAATCTTTACGGATGTTTTTACTTTAATTCAGTCATTAGGAAAACACCGTATGGCAGTTATCCTGCTCAGTATCACTTTAGCAATTAAATTTATTCTTCAGTACCCATTAGTTTATTTTTTTCATGATTACGGCGCACTTTGGGCAACTGCAATCTCATTTGGATTAGTTGCTGGCTATTGTGTTTATTATTTGATGGGATTATCCCAGCAAACTAGATTGGCAGATTTTGCAGACCTCGGTCTTTTGAGCAGAGCAAATTTGATCTTTGCAGTTTTAGCGACCGGGCTGTTGGGCATCTTTGATCTTTTCTCAGTGGCCAATGACCGTATTGCCTCATTTTTATTTTCAGGAGTTTACGGTCTGATAACGCTTGGAATTTTAGCCATAATTTCTTATTACTATAATTTATCCAAAATTGTTTTAAAACTAAAATGGGGTAAAACGCAGTATAAACATTTTTAAATTCTTTTAGTTAAACAAAGTTCATTTTTTCTTCAAAACTTTTTTAAGCAAAACTAAAGTTACTGATAGTTTGTTTAACATCACCGGTTTTCTTAGACAAAAGCTAAACTTAGTTTCATTAACTGTTCAAAGCTTATTCATAGCTAAGTTCTAAAATAAAGACAGTTAGAAAAAACTGTTTTTAAAGGAGATCTGAAAATGAAAACTAATTTAAATATTGTTTCAGCTAAGATTGTCGGTATGAAGAAAAGTCAAATTATCTGTGAAACAGAAACAAATGAAATTTTGCTGATTAATAAACCTAAAAATGACCGCCTATTTAGTCAAATCATGGCTGATCTCTTACGTTCAGGCTTATGGATTCCTGTTAACAAAAAACTTAAACAGTTCATTCAATATGATTGGTTGGATAACGCTAGTCAACTAGCCTTTTAGTCATCAGAAATAGCATAGAAAAACAAAAAATTAATACTTAAATAAATCATGATTAGTTCATGATTTTTATTTTGCTTACAGTTATTCAAAAAACATGATAGAGTCAAGTGAATTTGCTTGATCTTTGTTTAGCTGAAAGAAATAATAAGTTAACAGCAAAATATTACTTTGATACCCAACTGTTGTACATACTCAGCAAAACAATTGCAGCAGTACTTTGGGCCGCGAAAGATGCTTATTATTAGAGCAAAATTTTTTCGTTGCAGGTATTTTGTATGCTAATGACTTGTCTGGATTAAGCTAATTAATAAGCGGCTTAAATTTGGCAGTCAGACAGTGTTTGCAAAGTATTACTAATTAAGGTTGTCAAACTAATCGGCTGATTAATTAAGAAAGAAGTTGAGGATAATCAGATTTAGAAAAATGCTACCAGCTGAATTTAGCCAATATCGTCAAGCTGCTATTGAACAATTTGCACTAGAAAAGATTCGCGTTGGAACATGGACACAAACAATAGCAAAGAAACTTGCCGAAAATGAATTTAACATTTTGTTGCCGCAAGGATGTGCCACGCCAGTAAACTATTTATTCAAAATAGTTGTAGAAAATAAAATTGTCGGGAATTTTTGGTTGGCAAAATCAGCTAATAGTTCAAAGACAGCGTTTATCTATGATTTTGAAATCCTGCCAGGATTTCAAAATCAAGGGCTAGGGACGAAGGCACTTGACTTAGGCTGTAAGTTTGCGCAACAACAAGGTTTTAGCAAAATTGAACTACACGTCTTTGGCGGTAACCAAAGAGCATTACATGTCTATCAAAAGGCCGGTTTTAGCATGACAGACATTGTAATGCAACGTAGATTAGAATTTTAATTTTGGCTAAGTTTCTTTAAGCTTTTTAACAGAGTTTCAACCATAACTTGCGGTTGCTCAGGGTTTGGTTTGGCAAGCCAAGTATTTAAAACATTCCAAAAACCGCCGACAGAAAAGTTCATGATATATTCAATTTCATTTAAGCTGCCATCAATATGCCAAGGAGCTTTAAATTCTTGATAGAGTTTACTTGCTTGCGGTGTTATTTTGGCTAGAAGTAAAATAAATAAGTTCTGTTTAATCAAAGCCCGAACTTTTTCGCGTTCTGACCACCAAAACTCAAAGAAAACAGTTAAAACTTGTTCAAAATTCATTTTTTGAATTTTTAAATTTTTTAATTGATTAAGATATTTTTGAATCAATTGATCACTATAATAATTAAGCAGTTCATCCTTATTTTTAAACGATCGATAAAAAGTTCTTCGTGATAGCTGAGCCTGTTCAGCTATTTTTTTTACCGTAATTTCATTGTAATTTTCTTGTTGCAGTAACACAAAAAGTGCTTCTGTTAACCAAGCACGTGATTGTTCAGCTAAACGTTCTTGTCCATTCATTTTAAAATTCCTCCCGCTGTCACAATAAGCATTGCTGTGTAGCACTTTCAAAAACCACTAGTTTTATAGTTCTTTAACCATTATAATAAATTCCAAGAAGAATGTCACACGTGCGCACCGATGACGCTTCTGTGCCAAAAGGCTTAGCATGCTAACCTTCAAAGAAATTTCTGGAGGTTGATACAAATGAATCATCAAAATTATAAGTTTTTACCTGTTTTATTGCTTGGAAATTTGCTGTGCATGATGGATACCTCAATCATGACAATTATCTTACCTCAATTACAATCAGCTTTTAATGAGAGCCTTAGCAATTTGTCGTGGGCATTAAATATCTATACAATTATCTTTGCTGTTTTAATTATTCCCTTTGGCAGATTAGCAGAACGGATTGGTCGCAATAAATTTGTTTTTGGAAGTTTGATAATTTTTGGGATTGGTTCTTTGTTATCAGGATTAGCTCCAAATCTTAGCTGGATGTTGGCAGCTCGTGCAATTCAAAGTATTGGTGCTGCGGGAATTATTCCTACCAGTATGGTAATTGGCCTTGAAAATAGTAATCAGGTTAATCGAAACAAAGTTGTAGCTGCCTTAGCTGGTATTCAAGGTTTAGCCGTTGCCTTAGGTCCAACTATCGGGGGAATTGTAACCCAATTTTGGGGTTGGCGATGGGTTTTTCTGATTAATTTACCCTTAGTATTGTTAGATTTAGTCTTGTTTCTGTGGGTATTTCCGCTAAAAAATGAATCAACCAGTAAAACATCTGTTGATTGGCTAGGTGCCGGCTTAAGTATGACAATACTGTTTTGTCTGTCATTAGCTCTGATTCAAGGTAATAAATGGGGTTGGCAGTCATCTGTTATTATTTCGCTATTAATCAGTTCGGGGCTGTTGTTAATTGTTTTTTTAGTTTGGGAAAAGTCCCAAAAGAATCCCATGATTGATTTGTCGCTTTTTAAAAGTCGGAACTTCAACGGGGCTGGTCTCGCACTAATCCTATGTAATTATTTTCTAGGCGGGATGGCTGTCTTAATTCCAACGTTCTTAACTAAGATTCAGGGTGAAAGCGAACTTAAAGCTGCATTATTAATTACACCTTATTCATTGGCAGTCATGATTTCAGTAATTATGACATCTTTGGCAGTTAAGAAAATCAATAATCAGTTACTAATTAGTTGCGGATTATTGACAATTGCACTTAGCTACTACCTTTTTGCTCATTTAAACGTGGCTGCTAATTATCGGCAATTAATAATTGCTGATATCGTTTTAGGAACGGGGTATGGATTGGTTGCTGCGACCGCTAATATTTTGGCAGTCGCCGATTTTCACGGCAGTAAATTAACTACTTCGCAGAGTGTTGCTAATGTTTTACGCCAAATTGGGATGGTTCTGGCAATCGCGATTTTTACAGCAATCCTAACTTCTAATGTTCAATCAGCAAAACAAAAAACAGCTACTTATGCCGTGCAACAAACACAGTCATTAAACTTTTCAACCAGTCAACAAGCAAAATTAAAATTCACAATTAGAAAAAAGCTCTTGAATAATCAGACTCAATTCAAACAAAAGTTCAAATTTTCCAAGATAGCAATTAATCAAAATAAAGAACAACGCCTGATCAATCAAATTTATTACCGGCAATTACAAATATTGAGTGTAAGAGACCAGCTAGCAATTAATAAGCTACCTCCAAAACTAAAAAATCAATTAAAAGTCCAAGTTGTGAGAAATGTAAAAATGACAATCATTCAGAAAGAAGAAAAATTTCAAAAAAAATTGGGCAAACTGGTAAGAAGGACAAAAGTTGAGTTAAAGAATCAATTATCAACTGCTTTTCTTAATGTATACGCGGTAATGTTTTGGATAGCTTTATCATCTCTGCTGATTATTCCTTTGTTCAAATTTAACTATCAGCCAAAAAGATAAACTTTGCTATAGCAGGTAATTAAGCATAATCATATTTACTCAAACTGATCAAAATGAATGCCGGTATCCGATTTAAATATTAGCTTGAGATTAATCGCTGTTTCATTTAATTAATTTACAAGTATTTAATTAAAAAATATTAAATTAATCAAATTAATCCTTGCTTTTTTTACTATAAAGCTGGAAAATCAACTTGTACCGCGATCTAGTTTGGAGGAATGAAAATGACAGAAGAGAGAACCCTAATCCTGATTAAACCTGATGGAGTTGTAGCTGGTCACATTGGTGAAATCATTGCTAGAATAGAACGCAAAGGTTATCAAATTGCAGCTTTAAAAGTAACTGAGGCAACTGATGAAAAGCTAAAAGCTCATTATTCCGAAAAAATCGATCAACCGTATTTCGGCGATATCGAGTCATATATGAAAGAAGGTCCGTTAGTTGCAATGATTGCAACTGGAGTTAATATCATTCAGGCTTTCCATAAAATGGCGGGAAAAACTAACCCGACTGAAGCAGCTCCCGGAACAATTCGCGGCGATTTTGGTCATGAATCAACTGATGGCAACTTACGTAACGTCGTTCATAGTTCAGATAGCGTAGCGGCAGCAGAAAAGGAAATTAAAATTTGGTTTCCGGAACTTTAACCAGCATTTTGGGCTGAATATTGGTTAGATAAAACGTCCCAGCTAGGGCATAGTATTTTGAAGTGATCTAAAATTATTAACTATTATTAATAATTTTAAAGCAGTTCAACTATGCTCTGGTTTTTTTATTTTCAAGACAATAAATTGACCACTTACCTAAAAAACATAACCACTTACGCTCAAACTATTTTCAGAGTAACAATATTATGTTTAACTTAAAATCAATGAGAGGAGAGGGATATAAGATGAAAGTTAAAGTTGAAATCGATCCTCAACTCAGCGAAACTGAACTAATTGTTCGAACTCCGAAAATTGATGAACAGGAAATTAACTATTTATATAAGGTTATTGCTGAGAAAAGCCAAAAAATGAAAATCAAACTTTTCCAAAAAGAAACGATTTACTACATAAATTATCAACAATTACTTTTTTTTGAAACAAACGGCCGTTTTATTCAAGCGCATACCCGCTCGGACGTTTATGAAACTCATTTCAAATTATATGAACTTGAAAAACTGCTCCCTAGTAACTTTATGCGCGTTTCTAAATCAACGATTCTTAATCTTGATCAAATCTATGGTTTAACACATTCGCTAACAAATAACCTTGTAGAATTTCAAAATACATATAAGCAAGTGTATGTTTCACGAAAATATTTCAAAAAATTAAAAGAAAAACTTGATCAGAAGGAGTTGTAATTTATGCGAACAGAAAAGTTCATCTCCGGCATTGCTTTATTAGGCTTGGCCGTATTACTTGTTTTAAGTAAACTAAGTATAGTATCATTTCATTTTAGAATCTGGACAGTCATTTTCACTATTTTTTTAGGATATACTTTAATACGTGGATTAATTCATCGGCGATTAACCGAAAGTATCTTTTCAATTGCTTTTCTGTGTATCCTCTACGCTTCCCAATTAGGAATTCAAAAATTAGGTACTTGGACAATCTTAGCAACCGCTTTACTAATTAACATTGGTTTATCAATGATTTTTCATTCTTTTTTTAAACAGCCTTTTATCTGGTCCAGTTGGTTTGGAAAAGCCAGTCTTTCTAATCAAACGGTCAATTCTGATGAAACGGTCATTATTAATCAACGTCTAGCAAGCGGAATTCGGTATATCAAATCCGAAAATTTACAGCAGGTAAGAATTAACTTAGTTCTTGCTTCATTCAAATTATATTTTGATCAAACAAAAATGCTAAATCAACCAGCAACAATTGTTATCAATGGTACCCTCAGCGAACTGAAACTATATCTCCCAGAAAGCTGGGACATATTAATTGATAACGATAATATGTTGAGCGAAGTTAAAGAAGAAAATAAGCCTGCCAATAAGTTAATCACCCATCATTTAACAATAAAAGGCAATTTGACTCTGTCTGAAATAAAAATAATATATATTTAGTCTAATTTTATCAAATTCAGGAGTGTAGCTAGCCATGGAACTATTAAAACCTTATTTCAAAAAAAATCTGTTCGCTATTTTAGGAGCAGTCATCTCAGTAATAATTTTAGCAGCGAATACTTTGTGGCAGCCAAAATTATTACAAGTTATTATGAAAGCAATTATTGCAGATAATCGCCACAAAGTTTTTATTTACGGCATCCAACTAATTGTCTTAGCAGTCATCGGAATTGTAGCTGGTATTACGGGTACTTTTTTTGCTGCTAAAACAGCCCAGTCGGTTACAGCTGATTTGCGGGGTGATCTTTACCGAAAAATTCAAAATTTTTCTTTTGGAAATATTGAAAGATTTTCAACCGGCAGTTTAGTTGTTAGGTTAATCAATGATTTGAATCAAGTTTTAAACTTAGTCATGATGCTCTTAACGCAAATTTTGCGAATTCCAATTTTATTTTTTGGAGCATTTATTTTAGGCATTATGACTATCCCACGTTTGTGGTGGATCGAAATTTTAATGATAGTTTTGATTGTTAGTTTATCAGCGCTCGTTTTCTCGCGAATGGGCAGTTTATTCGGCCGGTTTCAAACTTGGCTGGATCGAATGAACAATGTTGCTAAAGAATCGATGCAAGGAATTCGCGTGGTTAAATCCTTTAATCAAGAACAAAATGAAACGCTGAAATTTACTGGAACTGCTAATAAATTGCGAGATCTTAATTTGACGATTGGTTATCTATTTGCATTAATGATTCCGGCTTTTATGTTAATTTCGAACATTATGATTTTACTAGCAGTTTATTTAATTGGTACTAGTATTACCCAGCATCCCAATGATTTGGCAGCGATTGCGTCCTTTATCTCTTACTTAATGCAATTAATGTTTGCCATTATTATCGGAGCCATGACCATGACGATGTCATCTCGCGGGATGATTTCATTGAAGCGAATCAAAGAAGTGCTAACATCTCAGCCTGAGCTGCAATATCCAGCAGCACCTGACAAAGCTGAACGATTAGTTGGTGATGTTGAATTTAAAAACGTCAACTTTACTTATCCAAATGCCGAAGAACCTACCTTGGAAAACATTTCATTTAAAGCACCAGCGGGTAGTTTTGTCGGGATCGTCGGATCAACCGGTTCTGGCAAGACGACATTAGCACAAATGATTGCTCGTCTCTACGATCCAAGTTCAGGGGTTGTCCAAATTGCTGGGAAAAATTTGCGAAAAATATCTGCACAGACTTTACGAAATACTGTTAGTTTTGTTTTGCAAAAAGCAATCTTATTTTCTGGCACAATTGAAGATAATTTAAAACAGGGAAAACATGATGCGACCAAAACGGAGATGCACTGGGCACTGGAAGTGTCGCAAGCTGCTGAATTTGTGTTAAATTATCCCGATGGTGTTAAACATCGGGTTGAAGAACGCTCAGCAAACTTTTCAGGTGGTCAAAAGCAACGGCTTTCAATTGCGCGGGGAATTATCGGGAAACCACCAATTCTAATTTTAGATGATTCAACTTCAGCCCTTGATGCTCAATCAGAAAAGTTAGTCCAACAAGCATTAGCAACTGAGATGCAAGCAACGACCGTTTTTATGATTTCGGAAAAAATTTCATCAGTAATTCATGCTGATCAAATTTTGGTTATGGATCAAGGAAAATTAGTTGCTGCTGGAAAACACCAAGAACTATTAAAAGACTCTGTAATCTATCAAGAAATCTATTCAGCACAGCTTTCAAAAGAAGGAGGTCATTAAAATGCAAAATATGCGCGAACCTTTAGCTTATTTTAAGCATTATTTAAAGCCATATTGGAAGGGACTATTGTTAATAGTTGGCTTGACAATTATTTCTACTTGGGCTCAAATTAAAGCCCCTGTATACTTAGGAAAAGCGATGACCAGCCTCAGTAAATATTTAATTGCTTACCTAAATCCTTTAACAAGGCCACAAGCTTCACTTAATGATTTCCACCATTCATTATGGTTAATTTTAATTTTTTATCTATTGACAAGCTTTACAATGTTATTATCGAGTTGGCTAACTTCAAGGGTTAATGCCTTATCAACTAATCAAATGCAACGGGGACTCTTTGGAAAATTACAGCGCATGACTATTAAATATTTTGACCAGCATCAGGATGGAAAAATTTTATCGTTGTTTACGTCAGATTTGGATAATATTTTTAATGCGATGAATCAGGCAATTTTTCAATTAATTTCGCAAGTAATTCTATACGTAGGTGTTGTATGGATGATGTTTTCTTTGAACATCAAACTAGCCTTAGCAACAGTTATTTCGACACCATTTGTAGTACTTATCGGTTATTTTATCATTCGCAAAGCTAGACAGTATATTGAGCGACAACAAGATGAAATTAGCAAATTAAATGGTTATATTAATGAACAGATTAATGGTGAAAAGATTATCATTACCAATGGATTACAGGAACAGTCGACTCGTGAATTTGATCGTTTAAATGAGAATGTTCAACGAGCAACTTTTAAAGGTCAGTTTTACTCAGGAATACTTTTCCCGCTAATGCAAGGATTTTCACTTTTGAACTTAGCAATTGTGATTGCCTACGGTTCGTGGATGGTAGTGAATGGAGAAGTCGGTAAGGCTGTTGGTTTGGGACTCATAGTAACCTTTGTCCAATATTCACAACAGTACTTTGAACCAATTACCCAAATCACTTCTATGTATTCAATGCTCCAACTGGCATTTACAGGTGCTAAACGATTGATGCATGTTCTCAAGCAACCAGAAGAACAAGTTAATACTACTGGCAAGCAACTGCAAGAACTAACAACTGGTGTCAAACTGCAAGATGTTCATTTTGGTTATGACCCACAAAAAGAAATTTTACACGGAATTACCTTGGAAGTTGCTAAGGGCAAAATGATTGCCTTGGTCGGTCCAACCGGATCTGGAAAAACAACTGTCATGAATTTATTGAATCGTTTCTATGATGTTACAGGTGGAAAAGTACTTTTTGACAATACTGATGTGCGAGATTTTGAATTACATTCTCTGCGTCAAAATGTCGGGATCGTGTTACAAGATTCAACACTCTTTTCTGGAACAATTGCTGAGAATATAAAATTTGGTTTTCCAGAAGCAACCGACAGCCAAATGATTCAGGCAGCCAAGCAAGCACATATCCACGATTACATCCAAAGTTTACCGGATAAGTATCAGACAAGGGTTGATGAAGAAAATTCGATTTTATCTGTTGGTCAAAAGCAACTTGTCAGTATTGCGCGGACACTACTGACAGATCCAGCCTTTTTAATTCTTGATGAGGCAACCTCTAACGTGGATATGGTAACTGAAGAGAAAATTAAACAGGCCATGGATAATGTAATCGCTGGCCGAACCAGTTTTGTAATTGCTCATCGCTTGAAAACCATTGTTGATGCCGATGAAATAGTCGTTTTAAAAGATGGTCAGATTATTGAGCAGGGAAACCATCAGCAATTACTAACTGAAAAAGGTTTTTACTACGATTTGTATACTAATCAGATGGTTTTTGAAGCTTAGCTTACAACTGCCCGAAGAAAACAGAAATCAGACACGAAAAGACCATAAGAGTTCCTTAAGGCCTCGTTTTAGACCGAAAAAGTTTATAATAAGCATTAATTTTGATTTATTGTTGCTAATATGTAACATTAAGCTTAATTAGTGCTTTTTTGTTACATTTAAGACATTTTGAGATATATTTTTAATGTTTTGTTATCTAAAACAGTTGAAAACTGTTATAAGATTATTAATAAAGAGAGTAAGTTATTAATTACAAATGAGGTGAAGTGCTATCAAAAGGAAAACTAAATTGAATTTCAGCGGAATTTTATTAACTGTTGCTTTAGTTTGCTTTGCTGATGGTCAAACACGGGTACCAAGAATTTTTGCTGCTAAAACAAGTCAATCAGCTCAAATTCAAAAAAATGATGTAACCTCAACATCAAATGTTGATCAGTTATTCCGGAGTTCAGTATCAAATTCCAACCTAACTGAATCGAAGCAGCAAAGTTCTTCCTCTGCGTCAGAAAACAGTTCAAGTGCTAGCAGCCAAAATACTAGTACTAGTTCGAAAGAAGCAGATGAGACTACATCCACCAGTCAAAGCGAACAAAATAATTCAATTTCGAGTAATAGTGCAACTACTAGCTCATTTTCAAATTCAACCGGCAGTTCCAGCAATAACATAGATCAGCCGACCAGTAAAACGCCACCAACTCAGACTGAATCAGCAGCAAAATCAATGGCTGAAACAACTAGCAGTATTAACTCGTCTTCAACCCAAGCAGTTCAAAGAACTCCAACAGTTGCAGAGAAGCAGCAAAAAGAGTCAACAAAGGTGTTAACTAATTCAAACAGTTCGACTAAACCTTTCAATAATTCTTCAATTGTTAGTACCGTCAATTTTTCTGAATTAATAGAGCCAATAAAAACCCCTCTTAATAAAATAAATTGGACTGATAAACTGCGCTCAGCACAAGCAAATTACTTGAATCAATTACGTGAAAAAGGTGTTATTAAACGGACTAAACCTTTTAGCACCAAAAACAGCCAGCAAGAACTGGACGCTGAAATTGCTTGGGTTCATCAATTAATCCAAAAACAGTTACAACGGGTCGGCCAAACCAATTTTTGGCGAGCAACATTTAGCAATATTTTAAAAGATAATGACCCTCTGGAAAGTCCAATCTCAACTAGAATAAACCAATACAGTTCTGAAAATTTTATGAATAACTACCAAAGGTTTACTAAACTTCAAGCTCAACAACAAAGAATTGAACTAAGTGAAATTATGGTTAGGGTAACTAATCAAAAAAACGTTAAATTACTCGGATTTGATGAACAACAAAAATTATTTAATCTAGAAAACAATTTATCTGTTAATGGTTGGCAAAAAATCAATCAAAAGACTCGCTATTATGGTACAAATGGTGTTTCATTAAAAGGCTGGCAAAAAATTGATTCCACTATTTATTACTTCGATCCCGTTACAGGCGAATTGCAAACCGGAATTCAATCAATTAATCAGCAACGTTACTTCTTTGATTTACATACTGGGGCCTGCCAGGGTGGTTGGCAAAAGCTTGGAACAGCTACTATTTACGCTAATAATCACGGGCAATTACAAACTGGCTGGCAAAGAATTGACGGCAATCGTTACTTTTTCAGTCAACAGACTGGATTCATGGTGACTGGTTTTGCCGAATTCAAGTTAGAAAAAGCTACCTATTTCTTTGACGAGACTGGTAAACAAGTTTTTGGCCCGAAAATGATTAATCAACAAGAGTATTTATTTGATCGAAAAAGTGGAAAAATGAAAACAGGATTACATTACCTAACAGCTAGAAATCAAGTTGTTTTTTATGATGAAACTGGACAAATGATTTATCGAAAATCTTCAGCTAATTTTGTTGAAGACAGCGCTATTCAAACTATTCCGAAAATTTAATATAGCAATTTTTAAAAGGCAACTTTTTCTAACTTATTGTTAAAAAAGTTGTCTTTTATATTGACATCAATTCCTATGTAATATATATTTTACCTAAAGAGGTGACTGAACTGTTAACTAATAAAGTGAAAGCTTTACGGATTACTAAAGATCTAACTCAAAAAGAGTTAGCCACGGCAGCTAAAGTTACTCGGCAAACTATGAGTTTAATCGAAAAAGGAGAATATAATCCTTCAATAGCCCTTTGTTTAAGAATTTGTTATTGTCTCAATCAAACATTAGATCAAGTTTTTTGGATAAGCCAAGAGGAGTTTAAGCATGAAAAAAATAACTGACGAGCGACTGAAGATACTTCAATTTGAAAATTTCAAAATCGCATTTGTAATCGAAAATCTGACAATTCTAATCCTATTAGCTTATAAAGTAATTAAAAATCCTAACAATTTTTCGGAAATCTTGTCTTTCTCAAATCCACTCTGGTTCGCTTTTATGATCGGAATTATTACTTTCAGTATCATTTCACAAAATGTCACAGCTCCAATGGAAGATAAACCTAAAGCCTCATGGGTTAAAGTAGCGCTAATTTTGTTTTTAGTAATATTAGTTTCATCTTCTTTCTTTTTGGCTATTATTAGACCTTTAAATTTTCTCTTATCATTAATTTGTGGAAGTAGCTTGAGTTTGATAATAATTGCGATTTACATATACCACAACCATTTTCGCTTGTAAATCCTCATATTTTCTTAAATTACTAAAGGTCTAGCAAAATAACTTAAGAATTTCTAACAGGAATCTAAATCCCTCCTCGGACAAGTTACAATTAACTTCAGTCGAGGAGGGTATTTAAATGAATTTTTTGCAAACAATCATTTTGGCAATAGTCCAAGGTATTTCAGAACTTTTTCCAATTAGCAGTGTTGCTCATTCTGTAATTGTGCCATACTTATTTGGGTGGAATCTTAATCCGAGTTTTTTAAAACATAATTTCTTAGAGTTTGTGGTAATGATGCATATTGGAACAACAATTGCACTCTTAATTTACTTTAGAAAAGATTGGGCCCAGATTTTTCGTTCCGTTTTTAATGCAAAAGATTCTAAACAAGCATTAAAATTAATTATCCTGGGAACAATCCCAGCAGTTATTCTAGGTGGGATTTTTGAAAAAAATATTACAAATGCTTTTAGTAATGTCGTATTAGCGGCAAGCTTTTTAATTTTAAATGGTATTTTGTTGTTTTTGGGTGAACGATTACGCAAAAAGGGTACCAAAAAAATGGAAGACTTAAATTGGTGGCAAGCAATTATTGTTGGAGTTTTTCAATCATTTGCCCTAATTCCAGGCTTTTCACGTTCTGGTTCAAGTATGACAGCCGGGTTTTGGATGGGTTTATCAAATGAAGAATCTGCTAAATTTTCGATGTTGTTGTCGACTCCAGTAATTGCTGGCGCCGCTGTTTTGGAAGTTCCAAAATTAGTTGCTCATCACCCAGCTGGATTATTAGGTTTATCTTTAACCGGCGGAGTGGTGGCTGGCTTCTTTGCCTTTTTAAGTGTGTATTTCTTAATGCACTGGTTTAACCGCAAAGAAATTAATACGATGGGGCCATTTTCAATTTATTGTATTGTGATGGGAGCAGGCGTTTTGCTTTCAAAAATGTTATAGAATTTTCAAAATAAAATAATAAGACAATTAGCTGTCAAGTGTCTATTAAAAGACATTTGGTGGCTAATTGCGTTTTTCAATTATTAAGTTCATCTCTATAATAATTACATAATCCAATTAATATAGAGGGAGAATAACATGGTTTTATATCGTAAAGCAAATCTAAGGGAATTACCACAAATTACTAAAATTTGTACCCAAGCCTATCAAGATTATCCTTTATTTCATATCTTAAGCTCAGAGTTTAAATCAAAAAACCAATATATCAAGTTTTTAGCTTCATTAGAGCGCATTTACGCTAAGACATTTATTAAACGTAAATTTTGCCTAGTCGGTGTAGAAGAACAACAAATTATCTCAGTCGCAATGCTGCAAACACCATCAACTAAACCTGCCGGGATTTTAGAATATTTAATAAATGGTGGGTTGTCTGTTTTCAAATATGCAAATTTACGGCTAGTTAAAGCTTTTCTCGATTTAATTGAGCAAACAGAGGCAGCACGAGTTAAAATAGTTGAACCTGATTGGTATCTAGCAAACTTGGTTGTCAACCCTAAAGTGCAGGGCAAACACCTAGGCAGCGATATGTTGCAAAGTTGTGTTTTGCCATTTGTGAAAAAGAACCGCGGAAAAATTTTAACATTTAATACAAATACCGAACAAAATAGTAAGTTCTATCACAAAAATGATTTTATTGAATTCGATCACCGGATTTTAACTTGGAGAGAGCAAAAATTAGAAAATTGGAGCTTTGTAATGTATCTTTAGTAAAAATGAAAGGTTACCTTTAGTAGGTAGAGCCTTTCATTTTTATTTATTAGATTATAATATTGCACAAAGCTTTACGAGCAATGGTTCATCTGGTTATCAGTTAAATTGTCGGCAATTTGTGCGGTGTATGAATATGAATAAACAATTTGGTGTAATATGGATTTTTGAAAGCACTTTAAAATTTTTTTAATGCTGCTAATCAGGTGACGCTCATCAAAAAATTGATTTTTTGTTGGATTGAAAGTTTGTCTTGGTTAATTTGTTGGTATTTTTTTGAATATAATCAATACTTGGCAGTCATTATGCTGGTAATTAATTTGGTTTATTTGCTAATATTAATTAGCACCATAAGCTACTTTAGCTTTTCAAAAATTAAATTGACGAGGAAATAAAATGGCATATAAAGTAAATTTTAAAGAAATTGAGACCATTGGATTAGAAAAATCTCCAGCAGCAAGTTCATTAGCTGGCCTACGAGCCAATGAAGCACGTTATTTTTGGAATAAGTATCACTTCGAATATGTTGTTTACCCAGCTTTAGATCAACAAAAAGAAGTTGCTTGGTTAAAAGAATTAATGAAAGCAGAACGACAATTAGAATTTGCATCACCAATTTTAGAGGTTGCAATTTACGAAGATCAAAATCTCTATTGGCCCGAATTTATCTATCAAAATGGGATGATCATTAATGTGTTGTATGAAAAAAAGGGCGAAAAACCCAAACGGGCGGTGGGCATCAAACTGGCTGAAGGCATCGAAGTTCCTGTTGAACTACAGGGGAAATTCAAATTTGCACATCAGCGATCAAAGTTAGCCGGTTCAATTCGTGGCAGTTTCTTCAAAATTAAGCAATCATGGCTTTGATTTTAAATCTAATTATAGATTAAGCCATTAACTTCAAACTACTAGTGCTAAATGCATTAATATAATTTCATTAAATCAACTATAAAAAAACTTATAATCTTTATCACAGAAACTTCAAACACTTTCGGTATATTTAGCTGTCGAGAGGAGTGAAGTGATTGTGAAAACTAAAAAAGCAAACATCCTCCGGCAGGCTAGTAATGTTGATTTGTGGTTAGTTGCTATTCTAATACTAGCTTCCTTATTATATGGTTGGAATATCTGGAAAGCTGGAAGTGCTAATTCATTTTATACATCGGCAATTATTAGTATGTCAGAAAGCTGGAAGAATTTTTGGTACGGAAGCTTTGATCCAGCAGGCTTTATCACGGTAGACAAACCACCTGTATCACTTTGGTTCATGGTGATTTTTGTCAAAATATTTGGACTCCACGGATGGAGCATCGTAATTTCTTCCGTCTTATTCAGCCTGGGATCTATCTTTTTAATTTATAAAATGGTGAAGCCTTATTTCGGGGCTATGGCTGCTCGTTTAGCAGCATTTCTAATGACTTTAACCCCAATTGTTGTTGCAGATGCCCGAACAAATAACATGGATGCTACTCTAGTTTTCTTTTTATTATTGGCAAGCTTTGTCTTGCAAAAAGCCGTTAAAAAGCATAGTCTCTGGCTAGTATCTTTAGCTTTTGCACTTATCGGAATCGGTTTTAACATTAAAATGTTACAAGCTTTTATGATTCTACCAGCAATGTACATTTTTTATTGGCTAGCCAGTAAAGATAATTGGAAAAGAACTTTACGTGGCAGTTTATTAGCAACCGTATTTTTAATCGTTTTCACCTTAGCTTGGCCACTGGCCGTTGATTCAGTTAATAAAAATAATCGTCCTTACATTGGTTCTTCAAGTGATAATTCAGTCTTGAACTTAGCCTTTGGTTATAATGGTACGCAGAGATTATTAGGTCAAACAACTGGGACTGGTGGAACATTTACTGGGATGGGAAATTCAAAAAAGGGTGGGAATCATAGTAAAGCCACTGCTCCGCAAGGCAGAAAGAACTTGCAAAAAAGAGGTCGAAATATTTCCACTAAGGGTAAATTTAATGGTAGTGCTAAACATAATAATGGCGGTGGAAATGGAATCTTTAATGTTGGCACAGCTGGAATTACCCGTCTTTTTCAAGCAGCACTCGGTCAGCAAATAAGTTGGTATCTGCCACTAGCAATCTTTGGCCTAATCCTTGCTTATTTGGCAGCTTATGAACGACAAAAAAAGTGGTGGCAATTAAACCGACGTCAAGAACAATTAATTTTTTGGGCTGGATGGCTTATCCCGGTTGCTGGATTTTTCAGCATTGCTAGTTTTTTCCATCCTTATTATACGATCATGTTGGCTCCTCCAATTGCTGTTTTAGCAGCTGTCGGAATCTCTTCATTTATCGAATCCTTAGATACTTCAGATATTGGCAGAAAAGGTTATTGGATCAAAGGTCTTATGGCAGCCGGAATTACCACAAATGGTTTATTACAAGCATTTTTCGTTTGGGAGTATTCAATATTGGCTGGAATTGTTGTTGTTGTAGTCTCAGTCACCCTTAGCGCCCTTATCATCTACCATCGCTTGAACAACAAAGTTTCAATTTTAACTGGACTTGTTGTATTGTTATTCATTCCTGCTTTTTGGTCGCTTACACCAACTATTGCAGCGGAATCTGCAGCCATTCCGACTTCTGGTCCAAGTCTTTTAAGTAAAAACAATCAGAACTCAAATCCTATTGGCAATAGTTCCGTAAATACCAAATTGCTCAAATGTTTGAACAAACACAACGGCTCAAAAGTCAAGTATCTTTTTGCTACAACCGATTCTAACACTGCTGCACCTTATATTATTAAAACCAAAAAAGCAGTGATGGCAATTGGTGGATATAATGGTACTGATAACGCAATATCGCTAAAGAAGTTCAAGCGACTAGTCAAATTGGGAGAAATCAAATATTTCTATATATCAAATCATACAAATAATAATTCAATCGTTCGTTGGGTAAAGAAACATGGTAAAAAAATCAGTTCAAGCAAGTATAGCAGTAATAATTCAAACAACTCGACATTGAATCTAAAAAGCAGCCGTCGTGCTGGGGCACAGAAGTTCCAACATAAAGCTAGAATTCAGCCACCTAAAAATCATCCAATGAAATTTCATGGCAATCGAAGAAAACCACAAACTCATGCTGGAAAAATGAATGGCAATTTTTCGAACCAGCAATCAAACGCACTTTATCAACTAAATTGAGACTATCTTTTGTGTAGAAAAATTCAAAAATCAAAATGAAGTAGCAATAAAATTAGAAACACTAACTAATTTTGCTGATGCTTCATTTTTTTGTTTTGGAAAATGCTATAATTAGCTGACTAATTAACTGGAGGCACTTTCATGCACAAATTAAAAATTTTTACAATTGCTTTATTGATTTTAGTTATTTCCGGTTGCAGCTTGCAATCAAAGAAAAAGACAACCCCAACTATTAAAATGACAACTCGACAAGCATTAAAACCAGCAGAAAAAACTTGAACCTTTACTAAGGGAGTTAGCTCTAAACAAACTAAGAAACAGGGAGTTGCTGATAAGTTAACCGAATCAGTCATTTCTAAAACTGATGAATTGTCTAGTTGGACAACCTCTAAAGGAAAATTTATGTCAGGATCTGTCAATTATAAACAAGTTTCCTTTAAAAAATGGCAGCGAGATACGCAAAAAAATTATACAAAGAGTGCCCAAGGTAAAATTCATTTTATGAGTATTACCCAAGTTAATGCTGTTCTAAAAAAACTAGGTGCCAATTTTAAAATTACCAAGTTAACTGATTTAATCTTTTTAGAAACAAAAATTAACGGTATGACTCTCCCACAAGGTTTTGTTGCTCACAAAAATCAGCTTTATGCCCTTAATATCCAATATGTTGATACTGACCAAACTATTACGCTTGGACGGGGGCAGTTATTTACAGCGACAAATGGCAAAAAGACTGGCAGTCAACTTTCCTTAAGTAAATTAAACGGTACTTGGATTGCTGCTGCGACAACTACAAGTGCCAATGATACTGGCAAGTTAATGATTAAAAATGGCTATGTATATCAACATCGTTACAATAGTTTTGAGCGTTCGGCCATTCAAGACTTAAATTCATATTCGTTAATTTCCTTGAATCAAAATCAGACTTATGCTTTACAAAAAGCCAATGCATCTAATGCTGGTTATCAATTAACAAGGAAATCAGTTGCTAGCGGTGATAGTTTAGGCTACCTCTATTTGTTTATTAACCAAAACAAATTAGTTCGAATTGGTCAAGGTGAAGTAACCAGTTACAGCAAAACTAGTACTTTGATTGCCGCCAATGATTTGCCTCAAGATGATATAACTATTTTTAATCAGATGGATCAAAAAAATCCTGGCGAAGCGGCGTCAACAATCACAGTTGATGCCAGTGCACCTCTGGTCGGTATGAGTAGTAGCATCAAATATCTAACTGATGGCGAGGCAGGCCAAATTACCAGTAGTCAAGCAATTGACTTTGAAAATGGTAAAGTTACGGTTACTAATTAAAAAATGAATGGTAGTTTTTATAAAATATACCTTAATATTTACTTGAGTAGGTTCCTGAAATTTATTCTGTTCTCCAAGACGGGCAAAAATTGATCATTACAAGAAGCCAGTATTTTTTACCGTTAAAACTACTTAAACCAATTGCAAAACATGCATTTAACACTAATCTGAATAACTTAGCCTTACTTATCGAAAAAATTGATAATTTCAAGGGCTGACCCTCCCAATTTCATTTTGCTTTTTTACCATCCAATATCTGAAAGCAGTTAATTGGAACTAACTATACAAATAGTATATGATGAAATTAGAAGAACTGATTATAGTTCTTATTAGGGAGGATTATTTATATGTGTACTGCGATAACTTTTACTACTGATGATGATATTCACTTTTTAGCTAGAACGATGGACTTTTCTTTTGAGCTAGATGCACGACCGGTTTATGTTCCTCGTAATCATGAATTCAATTCATTAGTTCCCGGAACCAAATTTTCAACTAATTATGGATTTATAGGTGCTGGCAAAGATGTCGATAGCTATATTTTTGCAGATGGCCTCAATGAAAAAGGATTTTCGATAGCTTCTTTGTATTTTGAAAAAAATGCAAAATATAATAAAAGTTCAGATCCGAAATTATTAAATATTTCCTCTACCGATATGGTTTCGTGGGCGTTAGGGAATATTAGTTCTGTAGCTGAATTTGAACAAAAATATCAAAAGTTAAATGTTGTAGATGTAATAAATCCCCTACTTCAAGTTAACGTTCCTTTACATTGGATTGTTTCAGATAAATCGGGCAATACTGGTGTTCTAGAAATCACTAAAAAAGGACCACAGTTTTATCACAACTTAGTAGGTACAATGACTAATTCTCCAGAATTTTCATGGCACATGAATAATTTAAATCATTATACGAATTTACAACCTAACGAATTTGAACAAAAAAAATATGGTGATTACGTAACAGTGCCAGATGGCCCTGGCTCTGGTGCTTTAGGTCTTCCTGGTGATTACACATCTGCCTCAAGATTTGTTAGAGCGGCTTTTCTAAGAGAATACTCCAGTCACGAAAGTGGGGTAAAAAAGGGGTTAACTTCTATATTACATATCTTAAATTCAGTTGATATACCTAAAGGAGTTAAAATTACTCAGAAAAACGTTTCAGATTACACTCAGTATAAGGGAATCATGGATTTAAATAACTTAAATTATTATTTAATGAGATATAATGATACTGAGCTAACAAGGGTACGTTTAACAGATAAACTATTAAATCAGTCAAAAGTAAAGGTATTTTAAAGACATAAAATATTGTAAATTAATGAAGCACATCAAATTGGTGTGCTTTTTATATTGCAGATATAAAAATAACAATCTAAAAAGAATTTAAATAGCTAACACATTATTAATGGCTATTTTTATAATTGAAAAACAAAAATCATGATAAATATCATGGTCAATTGATGACAGTAGCTACTAGAAGCAAATAAATTTAATCAGTATGCTTATTGAGGAGGTAGGAAAAAATGAATGAAATTATCAAAATTAACGAATTAGAATTTAATTACGGGAACAAAAGAGTCTTAAATAATATTAATTTAACCATTAACTCTGGTGAAATTGTTGGTTTAATTGGAGAAAATGGTGCCGGGAAAACGACTCTCTTAAATATTTTACTAGGATTACTACCATCAAATCATAAAGTTACAATTCTGGGCGGTAAACCAGGGGAGAAAAAAGCCCGTCAAAAGATCGGGTCTATGCTCCAAGGAGACATGGTACTTGCGAATGTAACCGTAGCAGAGATAATTGCTGAAGCAGCAGCACAATATGACCAACCGGTTGTTGTTGCTGAATTATTGCAAAATTTAGGCTTAAAAGAATATGAAAACCAACTGTTAAAAAGTCTATCTGGAGGTTTAATGAGAAGGGTAACTTTTGCTTTAGCGCTTGTCGGTAACCCCGAACTGTTATTTCTTGATGAACCAACTGTCGGAATGGATTCCCAAGCCAGAAAAATATTTTGGAATCGAATCAAAAAATTGCGGGATGCCGGTAAAACTGTGGTTATTACAAGTCATTATTTGGAGGAAATTCAGCAAACTGCTGATAGGTTGCTCATTTTACAAAATGGAAAGTTTTCTTTTCAGGGCACGCTGCCAGAGTTGCAAAACAAGAATAAAAAAACTGTCATTCGCTTTAAAACTAAATTAGCTATTAACAAGTTCCAACTACTAACTGCAGTGACTTCAATTACTCCGGCAGCTGAAAATTGGATTTGCTTGAATAGTGAAGATGGGGATGCAACTTTAAGGGCATTAACTCCATTTTTAGCCGATATAAGCAACATTTCGATCCAACGAGAATCATTAGAAGACATTTTTCTAACAATGACAACAGAGGGGAAGCGAGTATAATGTGGCCATTTTTTTCACAATTAAAATTTGATATCAAACGACTATTTATCAGGAATTTTTCGTTCTTATTTTTCTCGTTGCTGATGCCGGCTGGCTTTTATTTGGTATTTACCAAAATAATGATTACTGGCACCGGAGATCAAGTTCAAAAGTTCAATTTAACTTACATGGGTAGTATGATTATCTATAGTGGTATAATATCAGCAATTTTTGGCATTGCTTCACTTCTAAAAGTTGATCGTGATATCGGATTTTTATGCTTTTTGCAGTTAACACCACATAAGACGAAATATTATTATTGCTCGCTTTATACACTAATCATCTTAATTAATTTAATTGCAGTTATTATATTACAGTCCTTAGCAGTATTATTAAATGGTGTTAAAATTGATTTTTATCAAATTATGCTCAGCATGATAGTCGTAATCATCGGTCAACTGCCAATGGTGTTACTGGGAACTTGTCTATCTTACTTAAAAAAACAAGAAACACTTAATGTTGTCAGTAATCTAATAGTTTTCCCGTTAGCGATTGTTAGTGGACTCTGGTGGCCACTAACTATTATGCCTGACTGGATTCAAAAAATTGGTAAACTGATGCCAACTTTTTTTGCCAACGACTTACTGAGTGCGATATTATTAGGTAACAAAATTAAATTAACGAATCTTATCGGAATGATTATTTGGATTATATTGGGCGTTATTGGAGTGATTACCGTTATAAACTCTTATCAAAAACAGGGGACACGAGTTTAATGTTTAACAAAATAAAAAATATTGACTGGTTTTCATATATCTGGTTCTTATATTTACCTTATACAGCTATTGAGTATCTGCCGATGAAAGATACTCAAGATAAATTTTGGCTCTTAATGCTTGTTCTTTTTGTTCTAGTCTACATCTTAGTTAATGAAGTTACTAAGTATCGGATGCTTACTATCACACTTGAATTACTGATAACCGGAGCCTTTGCTTTCTTTTCTTTTAATTTTTATTTAATAATTTTTCCTGCGTGGCAAGTTTCTTTTATTTTGGCGCGCTATCCTCGCAAGGACTACCGGATTTTTGCAATCAACTACTATCTGATTTTAGCAATTAGTTTGTTTCACTTACAAATTATATATCCCAATGTCTGGCACCAAAATACGATGGTGGGGATGATATTTCCGTTGGTTTCACCAATAATTGCTTACGCATTTGCACTTTCCGTATATAAACAACGACAATTAAATCAAACTAATCGGCGGTTAGAAGCTATAATTCGTCGCGGCGAACGTGAACGAATCGCTAGGGATCTACATGATACCTTAGGCCAAAGCTTTTCGATGATTACAATTAAAACAGAATTAGCTAAGAAATTGCTAGTAAAAGATCCTGCTAAAGTTATTGATGAATTAACAGATATTGAAAAAACCAGTCGACAAAACTTGAAACTGGTACGAAATATTGTTAATGATTTGCATAAACAATCTTTAAGCGAGGTCCTAATGAAGCAAAGCAAAAATTTATCGGCAGCTAACATCCTGTTTTTTTCAAAAGGGGAGGAACAAGCTAGTGAATGGCCAACGATCATTCAAGATAGATTTGGGGCAGCGATAGTTGAAGCGGTTAGTAATATTTTACGTCATGCTAAAGCACATGAAGTACAACTTATTTTCAGCAGTGAAGCGGGGTTCTACCAGGTCGAAGTTATTGACGACGGAACTGGAGGCAACTTTGAGAAAACAAATTCAAATGGAATTAAGGGAATGCAGGCCCGGATGTTAGATGGAAAAGGCATGTTTGAAATATATCATAATAAACGCGGAACACACGTTTTAATGAAACAAGCGAAGGTGAATGGTTATGATTAAATTATATTTAGCTGAAGATCAAAGCATGCTGAATTCAGCATTAACCCAACTTTTGGAATTAGAAGATGATTTTCATGTAGTCGGGAACGCTGCTAACGGAGAGATTGCTTGGGATGACCTTCAAAAGCTTAGTGTTGATGTTGCGATTCTAGATATTGAAATGCCTAAAATGACAGGATTAGAACTGGCAAGCAAGATCGTCGCAGCTGGCTTGAAAATAAAAGTGATAATTTTAACAACTTTTGCGCAAAAAGCCTACTTTGACCAAGCGGTGAAAGCCCAAGTGGCAGGATACTTACTTAAAGACAGCCCGAGTGATGAATTAATTGAAGTAATTCGTGAAGTAGATCAAGGACAAACCATTTATGACCCAGATTTAGTAATCAACATGTTAACTGTTGATAATAATCCATTAACTAAACGTGAACTGGAAGTCTTGCAAGAAATTGGTCGCGGGTTAACCACTAAAGAAATTGCAGGCAAACTATTTTTAACCGAAGGAACAATTCGTAATTACTTATCCGCTATCTTTAGTAAATTAGGTGCTAAAAGTAGAATTGAGGCTATTCAAATAGCTACTAGAAATGGTTGGGTGTAATACTTTTGAATGTTCCAACATTACCCCCGATAAAGCACCAAAAAGGAAGTGTAATTAAATGAACAATAAAAATATAGCTAGTTTACCACAGTATCACCCAATTAATAAATCACCTAATTTTGAAATTAGGAATATCATTCCACAAGATACTTCTAATTTTCTCCAATTACAAAAGCACCTCGATAAAGAAACTGATTTTATGCTTCTTTACCCTGAAGAGCGAAACTCCAGTATTTTTTTATTACAAGATAATATTCAATCTTCTCTAAAGTATGGGAGTTTATTGTTAGTTATTGATGATGGAAATAAACTTGTAGGTTATCTACAAGCCTCGAGAGGCCGCTATAAAAAAATACATCATTCAGCTTATATTGTAGTTGGAATTTTAGCCGCCGCCGCAGGAAAAGGCTTAGGAAAGCTTTTGTTTAAGGAATTGGATTGTTGGGCACGAAATAATAATATTACACGCTTAGAACTTACAGTTATGAAATCAAACAAAATAGCTCAACGTTTATATTCAAAAATGGGGTTCAAAATCGAAGGAGTTAAACACAACTCTATTTTTATGCATGGTCACTACATTGATGAATACTATATGGCCAAGTGCTTTTAATTTAAATTGAAACTAAACTTTAATTTTTTTTAAATTCTTGAACATCATCTTACCAGACTTATTATTCCCGTCAATGGTCAATAAAATGGGTAAATCACCAACTATTTCAAAACCCTGTTTTTTGTATAAATTTATGGCTCTTTGGTTATCAGAAAGCACTTCTAGATAAACTCCATCGATTTTCCATTGATTGGCAGCTTGATCTATACAAGCTTCAATCAATTTGCTACCAATACGGTGATTCCAATATTCCTTGTCTACCGAAATAGCTATCTCTGCTTGATTTCTGAATCTGATCCTTAACTTCCTAGCTATCTGTGCTAATCCAATAATCTGTGAAGATTCTTCATCTCTGGCAATAAATGAAACACTTGCTTCTAAATTGTCATTGAAATGGTGAATTTTTCTTAAATTAAAAAAAGCGTCTATTTCTTTAGGTTCCAAGCCCAGAAAATTAGTCTGTAAAGATACTTTTTTGATATACGTTAACAAAGACTTAGAGTAATCTTTTTCAAAAAGTGATATTTGCATCATTAATCGCCTCCATTAATTTAAGAAGATTATACAGCTTCAGAGTAATTAACAGAAGAGAAAAAGCGTAAATACAAAGAAATATAAAAGTAAGCTAAAAATCGCTAGTATAACTTAATAGCGATAATCTATCAGAATAACTCATTTTATTTTTATTATAAAGGAGAAACTAAAATGATTATATCTCGTATTTTTAAAAATTCTGATGCAAAAGCAGTTGCTAATTTAGTAAAACAAACAATGTACATTACCAACATAAAAGATTATTCTAGAGAATATCTAGAAAATGATCTTAAAGACCTGACTGCGCAAAAGTTTATTGAAAAAGCTAAATATTTTCATTGCTATGTTCTAATTGATACTGCTAATAATGAAGTTGTTGCAGTTGGCTCAATTGGACCTTATTGGGGAAAGAAAGATGAAAGCAGTCTGTTTAACATCTTTGTTCTACCAGAATATCAAGGCAAAGGAATCGGATGTAAGTTAATCACAGTATTAGAAAGCGACATATATTTCAAAAGAGCTAATAGAATTGAAATACCTGCATCAATTACTGGACTAGGCTTTTATCAAAAAATGGGGTATCACTTTAAAAATGGCAATAATTCTCTTGATAATGAACAACTTTATCGACTGGAGAAATTCAATTAAAAAACTGAGAAAGATTAAAAACAATATATTTGTCAAAACAAATTTAAGCGACTATTACCTAACAATCTACAAAGAGGAGAACATTTATGAAAAAAAACTAAAATTTTAAGTTGCCAGTTCTTTTAAAAATATTGATTTAGTCAATAACATATGATTGGACTAAAAATTTAAAAGCCGAAATAGGCACCCTAAAAGATTTACATGATGTCGCATATGAGGAGTATGCTGGAATATTAAATTAGGTGGATAAAGGGCAAATATTGAATTGGGAGTTGCTACAGCTTCAAAAAAGCCAATTATGTATTTGATACAGTTAATGAATTTAATGTTTTAACAAAGACTTGTACTTTCTACCAAATGGACCATGTACATAGTTTTAATAAAAAGTTGCAACATTTCATTAAGTTCGTAAATACGAAATAGATTGTTAGGAGTGGTTAATATGTCCGAATGGTATGAAGATCGAATTGGTTCCGCTATTGATGGGACTAACCCAATGGTCATGGCAGAACTAGAGGGAGGATATGCTGTTTTTGGGGATGTTCAGTTTTTACCAGGGTATTGTGTTTTATTGCCCAAAAGAAATGTTTCATCTTTGAACGATTTGAATATAACTGAAAGAACTTATTTTTTACGTGACATGAGTATTTTAGGTGATGCCGTTCTTTACGCCTGCAAAGCCAAAAGAATTAATTATGATATATTAGGCAATACTGATAATTTTCTTCACGCACATGTTTTCCCAAGATATTTAACAGAAGATCCGCAAAGATTAAAAAAGCCTGTTTGGCTATATAGTCCAGATTATTGGTCTAATTCTAAATATAGCTATGATCCGCAAAAACATGATCAATTAAGGGGAAAGATAACTAGTTATTTGAACAATGTAAAAAATAATTAAATTACTAGTCTAGTATAAATGGAGGTTACTTATGGAACAATGCCTTTTCTGCCTAATAAATAATACAATACCTAGTAAGAAAATTTATGAAGATAGTTATTCATGTGTGTTTTTAGATAAAGCTGAAGATGTTAATTATCACATGCTAGCAATACCTAAGAAACATATTAGTAATATTTTAGACTGTGATGGTGAAACATTAATCCACTTAACCAACGCTGTTCAAACAGTTTCTAGACACTGCATTAAATGCGGATTTTCTGGTATTAATATCCTAAATGCTAATGGTAAAGATGCTGGTCAATCTATTTCTCATTTTCACATTCACTTAATTCCAAGAAAAAAGGGCGATAATATTAATGCATGGCCTAACTTTGACGAATGCTCAGTTTCTCTGGAAGATGCGTATGCTTTGTTAAAAAATAAACTAGTTATAGCTAGAAATAATTAGTGAACTTTTCTGAAAGACTGACTTGTTTGGTTAGTGTCTCCCACAATTTTTGATCTACTTTTTAGAATGGATTATATAGAGGTGATTGTTTTTTGTGATTCTTAATCAACTTAACACTAATATAATTACTGAACCAAGCATAACTTGTAAAGCATTCTTAATGGTGGTTTCTAAGATTTTAACACTATAGGACCATTGTCTTAACTTTTCTATAAAACTATATTTCATATATTTTTTAATTAATTATTGTTCCAAAATCATAGAACAATTTCATATTTTGATTATGTACTTAATAATTAACTAAACTTCTCTATTGTTTCAAAATCCTTCTAATAGTATATTAATAGTAATTAATCACTATATTTATTGGAGATGGACAAATTGATTACCTACACTAATGATAAAAGGATAACAGCCCAAGAATTAGCTGTATTATTTGAAGCTTCTGGAATTCATAGACCAATTAAAAATCTACCGCGTTTGCAAAAAATGTTAGATAACTCAGATATTTTATGGACTGCTTGGGAAGACGACACATTGGTAGGTATAGCGCGAGCTTTGACAGACTTTAGTTATGCATGTTACCTATCTGATTTAGCAATTACTAAAGATCATCAAAGGCAAGGAATTGGTCATAAATTAATTGAAATGCTTTATTCACAGATTGGTCCAGATGTATCTTTGGTTCTTTTAGCGGCTCCGTCAGCTTTAGAATATTATCCTAAGGTAAACTTCGAAAGTATTAACAATGCTTTTTTACGCAGAAGAAGGCCGTTCTAATTTACAAATTCACGATTCAGATTGATAACTAACGCTAAATCTTGCAACCTTGATCCTATGGGTTGCTTTTTTATTGCTCAAATTTGAAGAATATTATTCAATATATACTGCTAACTTTTATATTTTTGGCAAATTAATTCTAAAAAATAACTTGAAATAGTTACTAAAAGTGAATGATGTCATTTCTTCGTGGACATTAATGTGTTACTCATGTCTCTAGACTAGAGACATTTGAATTAATACTGAAATGAACAAAACCGGAAACATACAAAATGAGTCAAAAACACTCCAACTAGAAACTATAGATTAATCATTAAAAAAGTTTTAAAATATGAATTAATGACATTAAATAATGAGGTAAAGTTAATATGAAAATCTTTGGAATCAAAAATAAGGGCATGAATTACTATGTTCGTATGGGTGCTTATGCGGTAATTTTTAAAAATCAATATCGAAATGAAATAGGTTTAATTAGAGCACACGGACAGCAATATTTTCTTCCTGGAGGTGGTATTGAACAGGGGGAAACAGCTGAAACAACTTTAGTCAGAGAAATGTTAGAAGAAACTGGTTATTCTATAAAAAATTATTATCCTTTGTGTCATGCTCAAAGATACTTTATATCTACATTACCGGTTAAACGTCCAATGTTAAGTGATGGTTATTTCTTTACCTCACAACTTGATCAAAAAATTCAAAAACCAACAGAAAAGGATAATTACTTTGAATGGGTTAATATCAAGGATTGTGAGAAATTGCTATTTCATATTCATCAATATTATGCCGTTCAACAAGCCTTGAAAGAAACTACTACTACACATGAATTGAAATAATGATTTTCTTACTATTGCTAATATTTTGAAGGAGAAAACTATATGGAAATTATTAATATAGCAGAACCACATCAGCGAAATAGAGTAATCAAACTTTTCTCTGAACTGTGGGGTAGCACTAAAATGGTAACATCATCTGGTTGCTATGATATAAAAAATCTAAATGGTTTTGTAGCTATTCAGTCACATAAAATATTAGGCATAGTAACTTATGTGTCTAGAAAAAATGGAATTGAAATTATTTCTCTTGACAGTTTGATAGAAAATCAAGGCATCGGTAGCAAACTTCTTATTCAAATAGAACAAATATGTATTCAACAATCAAAAAACCGGCTTAAAATCATTACCACTAACGACAATATACATGCTTTAAATTTCTATAAAAAAAGAGGGTATACAGTATTAAGTGTATTAGAAAATGCTGTCGAAAAAGCACGTTTGATTAAACCAGAAATACCAAAAGTTGCAAAGAATGGTATACAAATTAAAGATGAAATAATTCTTCAAAAAATAATGTTAAATTCAAACACAGACAAAATAGTTAAATCTATTATTGCGAACAATTCTGACCTGATGAATATTCTAAACATCATAAAAAATCAAAATCTTGTTCAAGGCGCGCTAGCCGCAGGGAGTATTAGAAATACAGTTTGGCAAAAACTTCATCATCAGCCGTTTAAACTCGAATCAGATATTGATGTCGCTTTTTTCGATGCAAGTGTTCCTGAAAGTGCAAATCAGGAGATTCAACTTAATTTAAAAAAACTGGCGCCCCAATACAAATGGCAAGTAAAAAATGAAGCTTATATGCATAACTACGATTTTAGCAATCAAGTACCTTTCAATTCTGTTGCGGATGCAATAGCTCATTTCGTTGAAACTCCAACATGTATTGGTGCTTTTCTAGATGATAAAAATAGATTACAACTTATTGAACCTTTTGGAACATATGACTTGGTAAATTTAATTGTTCAACCAATCCCATTTTTTAAACAAGATTCGGAGCATCTAAGTATTTACAAAGAACGACTAAAAAGTAAAAACTGGCAAAGAAAATGGTCAAAACTGAATATACTTATTAATTAGAGAAATATAAATAGATTCGTCAACTGATGATTTAAATAAAATTCAGGACAAACTCAATTTTAAAATTAGTTGAATACTTGGTTATAAAAGGTATGCCGGTATGCAATCCTTCCACGCCAGTATCAAAAAGGAGCGTATTTATTGTCGTCCGATTTACAAAAGGTTTGAAGAAGCACAAGCAGATGCTTTCGATTATATCCATCGCTTTTTATAATATGTATAAAAAACAATGCGTGCTATGTACATCTCCAAAAAACTCGTGGGCTAGATGCTAGTAGTTACGCACAAAAAGATGATTCCAGAAATTGAAGAATAACGTTACCTAAAAAAGCTAGCTTAAACATTTTATTAATACTTTAAACTAGCCAAGTTATTTTGGATCGTGCTATAACGACCATAGAAATAAAAAGAAGCCTTACTAGAACAAGAATTCTTTTGCAAAGCCACTAGGCGGTGACGAAGTTAATAGCTTGAATAACCGCTAACTGGCCAAAGTAGGTGAGGTGTACCCCTAAAGTTGGACCATAGCTTTGGGGGTATTTATTATGACAAAAGCATCACTGAAAATAAAAATTAAAGCAACGGTAAACGTACCGAAACCAAGCATTAGTCGTAAAGGACACAAGACAACTCCTTTCATTAGGATAAGGTTTTAACACCATAGGCACCACCTCCAATCAAGAACACCACCTTTAAGATATTAGGTTTACCAATTTTTTTGTCGTGAATAAACGCATTTTTATTTAATAGAACCTTTCGAATTAAAGATGTCGATTTGAATTTTTAATTGGTAAAACGACTTATTCCATGTTAAAACACCTCATTTTAAAATATAGTCAGGAATTATAGCGGAGGTTCAAATTTTAGGCTCCCGTTTGTGTCAAAGGGTTGCAAAATAAATTGCTTGTTTTATGATAGCGAGTAAGCTATCATAAAAGTATGAAAAGAATAGAATTCACTTACTATGACTGGAATGAATTTAAACGATTTTTAGATCAACTAGCTGATAAAGATGCTGCTAAATTAATTGCGACCATTCAAAATATTGAAAATAATGGGTTAATTATCGCAGAACGTCAATTGTGGGTTAAAAAGCTGGAAAACAATCTTTATGAGATTCGTTCTAAGAGGTCTTCAAATATTCAGCGAGCCATCTATTTCCAAGTACAAGGATCTCAGTACTTAATCACCAATGCGTTCACTAAAAAAATGCAAAAAACACCAGAAAGTGAAAAGAAAATTGCTCGAAATCGACGAAGCAAGTATTTTAAAAAGGAGGACCAAAGATGAGTAAAATTGATGAATATGTTGCCGAAAGAAGTAAAAACAATCCTGATTTTGCAAAACTCGTTGAACAAGAAAATATTAACTTAGAAGTAGCAGTTAAAGTTCGTGATCTTCGTGAAAGTATGGGTATGAGTCAACGTGAATTTGCTGATCTAATTGGTAAACCACAATCAACAATTGCTAGAATTGAAAATGGATCAATGAATGCTTCAACTAAGATATTATCTGAAATTGCGCAAGCAACTAATCAACGACTAACAATTCAATTTAACCCTACTTTTTAAGAACTATTACTTAACCCTACTTTTTAAGAACTATTACTAATGAAATTTATAAGATATTAGATCCACAAACAAATTTTCAAATAAGCAATTTGTAATTTCAAGCAGAAGAAGTAGAATCAGTTAAACTTTTTAGTTTTGAGCAAGCAATTCTGCAGTTAAAGGATTTCGGAATTCAAACTTATAAAAAACAGCTAGAACAAGCTAATAAGATTTTTCATAATTCAGAAGTTAATTATGGATAGAAAACAATGCATGCTATGTCTCTGAGAGAATTATTGGTTTTTGACCTATACGTTTTTGACCTATACGTTTTTGACCTATACATGGATGCAAAGTAAGATAATTCCAGAAATTGAAGAACCACTTTAACAAAAAAAGCTAGTTTAAGCATTTTATTAATACTTTAAACTAGCCTCGTGCTCTAATATCCATAGAAAATAATGGTAGTAGTTTTGGAAAAACAGCAAATCATTTTGCTTTGACAGCAAACGTTACTGCTTATGAACCAAATCAAGAAATGTTAAGTAAAAGATATGCTTCCAATAACTACCGACAATTTAGCTGTGTTAAATGATGATCCTCAGAATGCATTACTTGAATATAAGGGAAGGGTATCTCAATCAAAGAATTTTGGAAATATAAATACTTATTTTAATGAGAAACTAGAAGATATTTTTAGAAAAAACAATATGGCTTTTAAAACGGTTAAAGGAATTAGAACTGTGTTTGGATTATCAGCCAATAGTCAAATTTTAAAAAAAAGAATGGCAAGAAGCCATGTACAATTTAGAATGTGGGTTGGAAGAAAATTCTATTGCCAAACAAACCGCTTTTTTAGTCACATTATTGCAATAAAAAAGAATTAATCCAATAATTTTTAAATAATGAAAACTGTTAATAAGAATAAATTTATTTGCAACTCTAAAATTATCAGCAAATTGCTAACGGTCATTCTCGAATTGCTACAGCCGCAGACATTGTTTGCAATCTTTTATCAGAGACATCAGAGTAACAAAAGTCATTTAAGACATTTTGAAAACAACATCATAGCAAGTTCTAGTCAAATAAGTCACTAAGAATCATGATTTTTACATGAAAATCAAAAATAATCGTCAAAATTGTCTAGCAAATTGAATTATTTTTTGCTGATTATAAATTTTGGCGATTATTTTTTTGCAGATTTTTTCTGTTTTTTTCGTTTTTATTTTCTTTTTTAAAATTTACTTTTGCTTTTTTTAGTCCCTAAAACGCTGTTTTAATAGCACTTTCATTGATACATATAAATAAGAGGGGGCTTAGATTAAAATTCGGACTTGACAATGCCTAATAAATTATTGTTTTATTCTAGTTTACATAATATATATTATCGAAAGTAGAGTAAAAATGAAAAAACAATACCTTTCTATGAAATAAAAAAACAGCAACTGTTTTTCCAGCTACTGTGCTACAATCTTTTAAATTTTCGGTTTATTTAAATGAATTAATCAGTTTTGCTTTACTATTCCAAAATGGAACTTTTACAACGCCATCAATTTTGCTTTTCGGAACAAAACCATAATAACGACTATCATTAGAAACCTTACGATTATCACCCAAAACAAAATAACTATTTTTAGGAACTATAAATGTTTTTCCTGTTCCTAAAACTACACCCGTTGCTTCTTTATATCCGGAATATAAATCAAGTGTGCCAGATATTTGTTGAGCTTTGGTAATATATCCTTGCGATAGTTTTTTTCCATTAACTAAAACCGTACCATTGCTTTTATACTCCACTTTGTCGCCAGGCATACCTATCACTCGTTTTACATACTTAGTACGCTTTGTGACACCAGGCGAATTGTGATCAACGCCATCAGCATTGAAAACAATTACCGTATTATGATGGATCTTTGCTTGTTTTAATAGCATTACTCTCTCATTATTTTGTAGAGTTGGGTACATCGAAGTCCCATCAACCTTTACAAAACCAAAAAGAAATTGTCGAACTATTAAAGCAATCAATAAACCAATTAAAACCGGCAAAACCCAGCTAAAAATATTCTTCAACGTTTGCAACTTTACACCTCATCATCTCTAAAAATTTACAACGATTATATTATTTATTATAACCGGAAATATTATTTTTACTTGAAGAATTTGAAATTTTCTTATGAAGTGTCTGTCTATCTGGATTATTTACATCAATTTTCTTTAAATTTACCAAGTAGATAATAAATATCAAACAGAAAAATCCCTCATAAATAACAAACCATAAATTATCAACGTAGATAAATGGCATTAACATAGTTGTGACATTCATTAAGATCTTTAAAAAAAATAACTTTTGACTAAACAAAATCATGTTGCTAACAATTGCAGTTACTCCAAAAATAGTAATTAAAATAGCCAAAATAATAATTAGCCCAAAAATATCTGAGTTGTTTGCTAACCGTTCAACTTTATCAGGTGAATATCCCTGATGACGATATAAATTAACCATCAAGCGATAACAAGTATCATTAATTACATAGAACACCCCAATTGCTCCAGTTGCGATGTTAAAGAATCTGTTCAATCAATTCATCAGCCTTTCTATGATTATATTATAAATTAACTTCAGAAAGTTCTCATTTTAATTTGAATTAGCTTAGTTACAAATGGTTGCTTGCTTTTAATTGTAATGGTTAAAGTAAGTTACTAATTCAATCAGCAATGAAATTATATACTAGAAAAGTTGATTACTACTACTAATTAAACTCATCTTTAGAAAACTTAAAGAAAATAAACTATGACTTAACAAATTTTTGATAGATTTTGGTTAAATACTGATGACTGGCGATTTGTTCTTGACAATCATCTTGATTTTTTAAATTGATTTCATAAATATTTGTGGCTTTTGAATTTAAGGCTGGTAAAATCGATTGCCAATTAATTTTGCCTTTTCCTAATTGCAAACTATCGTGTTTTTTACCCATTGAGTCTACCAAATGATAGTGAACTATATGTGGTTTTAAAAATTCTAAAGAAGCTAATAAATGAGTATTATTCCCGTTTTCCTTAATAAAACAATGGCTAGTATCAAATGCCAAACGGTAATTACGTTCATAAATAACTTGATCTACTGCTGGATTGCCAAAATAAAATATCGGTGAAAGAGAGTTTTCAAACATTATTCGTTGTTGACCTAACTGTGCAAAATAATCTAATCTCTTAAGAGCGGCAGTGTCAGCTGCAGCCAGTGAAGGATATAAGTCAATCATATTTTGCGTATGCCGTGAATATGATCCATGAAGTAAAACTTGAACTTTAAAATCAAAAGCCAGTTGTAATAAACTATTAGTACTTCGATCAATAAACTTATTCAATTCTGGAAATACTTTTTGAGGTGCGATTAATTCAGTATATTCGCCCTGGTATCGCATTGGATGATGTAAAATTATTTTGTCAGTAGCAACATTTTTAACCAATTCAATTGCTGCTGATAATTTTTTCAAACCTTCAACTGTAAAATCTGTTTCACTAGTAAAAAATTCAAAAACTTCAGGTTTATATTTAAGACGATCAGTTAATTGACTTTTAGCCGTACTAGCTTTTAATCCAAGCTGTGGCTTTTTTAGTTCAGAAATTTCCATTGATGGCTTCCTCCTCCGCTTAAATTTAAATAAAGAAAGACTGAGAAAACTTCCTCAGTCGTTAATAATTGCTAAATAAATTAATTAAGTTTGTCAATGTCTTTCATCCAAGCTAAAGCTAAAGCTTTTTCACCCAAATGAGTCCCAACAACTGGCCCAAAATAACTCAAATCAACTTGATACTCTGGATATTTTATCTTCAACTCATTCTGCCAACTTTTAGCGGCTGGTTCGTCATTTGCATGAATGACAATTAAACGTAAGGGATAATCAACTTTCCTTCGATCTATTTCAAAAAGTTCTTCAACTCGTCGGATAGCTTTTTTCATAGAGCGAACCTTTTCAAAAGCAACGATTTTATGCGAATGCCGGTCAAAAGTTAATAAAGGCTTAATTTTTAGCATACTTCCGATGAAAGCCGAAGCATTCGACAAACGACCACCTCGAACGAGATTTTGTAGATCATCAACAATAAAACATTCGTTAGTCGTCGAACGTAAGTCTCTTAAATTATCAAGAATTTGTTCTGGTTCTAAGCCCGCCTTAACCATTCTGGTGGCCGCAATTACCATATTTCCCATCAACATCACTGTAATTTGAGAATCAAATGGAATAACCTGCGTATTCTTAACTTCTTTAGCTACTGTTTCTAACGTACGCACAAAACCAGAAATCGTGCTTGCTAAATGAATACTAATAACTGCATCATATCCTTCATTTCCAAGGTTTTGATAAAACTCAATCAATTCACCAATTGAAGGTTGTGAAGTACTTGGAAAAGCCGCTGAGCTTTTTAATTTTTGGTAAAAATTCTCAGAATCAATATCGACCCCTTCTTGATAAACCTGATTATCAATAATTACTGGAATCGGAATTACACGGATGTTATTTTCAGCTATTTGCTGTTTGGTCAGATACGCTGTACTGTCAGTGACAACAGCAATTTTCATAAATTTACACCTACTTTTAAAAATTACTACTCATTTAAGAATACCATAAAGTTTCTTCAGTAACCACTCATTACAAGTTTAGAGCCTTTCCATACTTCGATCAAGCCGATTCAATAAAATTTGCAGCATACTTAACTCATCTACCGACCAATGTTGGAACAGATTATCAGCAAATTTCTTTATATCTTGTTGTAATTGTTTAACAACAGTTTTTCCTTTGTTAGTTTCAACATAATTATATTTTTTTCTTCCTCCATGTCGATTATTTTCTTCCCCAGCAAAGCGACTAACAAACTCTTTAGCAACCAGTCGTGCTAATTGGCGACTTAACGTTGAGACGTTTAAACTTGTCAACTTTGCTAATTTTTCTTGCGTTTGATTGCCATCAATCACTTTCAACAATAGCTGCCACTCTGCAATTGTCAAATTGTGTTGCGCAACTATCTTTTCCAAAGTACTGTAATAACGTTTTTGAACTACCATAAGACTGTCTAAACAAGAACGCATCTGGGAACCTCCATTCTGGTTGAATAAATATAATTTGCATAATGCATTATACTATTTCTATTATGAAATAATTTTTTTCAAATAGCAAATTATAGTCTTTACTAATTTACAATTAATAACTGGATTTTGCCCTTTTACTGAAGAAAATGTACAATGAAAGTAATTATCTTGAATTATATGAAAGCGAGTTGGCAATTATGTCTTTTGATGGTCTATTTACACGTGCGATAGCTGCTGAATTGAATCAACAGCTTGCTAACGGTCGTATTGGTAAAATTTCACAGCCCTACCCTAATGAAGTGATTTTAACTATTCGAGCTCACCGCCATAACTTTCCACTATTATTGTCAGCCCATCCGAGTTACGCTCGAATTCAAATTACGCAAATTCCCTTTAAAAACCCCATTGTTCCGACAAATTTCACTATGTCTTTACGTAAATATTTAGAGGGTGCAAAATTATTAAATATTGAACAATTAGCTAATGATCGTGTATTATTTTTAAATTTTGCAACTCGAAATGAGCTGGGTGATGAATTACCCTTGCAATTAAGTATCGAAATTATGGGGCGTTACAGCAATATTATCTTGATTGATCAAACAACCCAAAAGATTATTGACACTATCAAGCATATTGGTCCCGGACAAAACCGTTATCGAACCTTGCTTCCAGGTGCAAATTATATTCAACCACCTCAGCAAGCTAAAATTAATCCCTTTAATGATAATGATAAGCAGTATCAGTATTTAGTAGCTGATTATCCTAATCGTGAAGTTTTAGCCCAAAAACTACAGCAAGTTTATCAGGGATTTGCTAAAGAGCATGCCCTTTATTTTGCTGATCAACTTCATCGAACAGATCAAGCAATGGCAGATAATTGGCAAGCAACTTTAAAACAAGTAAATCACCCAGCACCATCTATTGTAAAAAATGAAGACCAACGGCAGGTATTTTTTACATTTTTAGCGTTTCCCACCAAAAATGTCTTGCATCAAACTGCAACACTTAGCGAAATTTTAGATCTTTACTATCAACAAAAAGCGAATCATGATCGAGTACAACAACTGGCTGGGCAACTAATCAGCTTAATACGTAATCAGTTGCATAAAAATCAAAAAAAAGTAAAAAAGCTGCAACAAACTTTGGTTGCTAGCAAGCATGCTGATCAATATCGAATTAAAGGCGAACTGCTGACAACTTATTTAAATCAAGTTAGACGTGGTATGACTAGCATTGAATTAAAAAACTATTATGACAATCAAAAAATGTTGCATATTACTCTATCGCCTAATTTAACACCCTCAAAAAATGCCCAAAAATATTTTAAAAAATACCAGAAATTAAAAAAAGCAGTCATTTTTGTTAACGAACAATTGGCTAAAGCACAAGAAGAAATAGCCTATTTAGAAGAGATTCAATCGGAAATTGAATTAGCTGAACCAGAGGATTTACCCGAAATAAAACTTGAGTTGCAGCAACAAGGTTATTTAAAAAATCAAAAAAAAGCTAAAAAGAACAAGCCACGTCAGTCAACCAGTCAACCGACCGTTTTCTATAGCTCTGACAAAACAAAAATTTCGGTTGGAAAAAATAATTTTCAAAATGATCGCTTAACTTTAAAGACTGCCAGTAAAAATGACATCTGGCTACATGCTAAAAATGTACCTGGATCACATGTTATCATCCATAAATCGGACCCCACTCAACAAACGCTACTTGAAGCAGCTAATTTAGCTGCATACTTTTCTAAGTCTCGTCAGTCAGCAACCGTTCCAGTTGACTATGTCATGGTGAAGAGAATTCGCAAACCTAACGGAGCTCGACCAGGATTTGTAATTTACGAAGGTCAGAAAACATTATTTGTTACACCTGAACCTGAACTGATAAAGAAACTAGCAATTAAGCCTAATAATTAACCTATTAATATCATAATTCGTAAAAAAAACGGCCTCCAAAATAATTTGGGGACCGTTTTGTTAGTTACTTATCTTCATGGGAGACTTCTTCAGCTATTTTTTCTTGTCTAATTTGAACAATTTCGCCTTGACTTTCGACATCAATCACAAATGAGCCGTTAGAGTAACGATCAGCTAACGAATGCTCCTGAACCAAAACTTCAATTATTTGCGAAGTAGCTGTTGAAACTTGCCAACGCAAAATCTGATTAAGGTTAGCTGCATAAATAATCCGATGCGGCTTACGTTTCAAATCACGTAAAATCTTCACTCCACGCCGAGCACGTGAGGTTTTAGGTATTTCAGTGACTTTCATCCGCTTAAAGGCTCCACGCTGAGTTAATAAGCCTAAAATATCCTCTGACTTAACCAAAATAACAGCTGTTAAATAATCATCACGTAAATCCATTGCTTTAACTCCAGCGGCTCTAGGCCCACTAACTGGAACTTCTGCTAACGAATACCTCAAACCATAACCACCCCAAGAACAAGTGACTACATCTAGTTGCTCTACTTCATTTGGCTGAAGATAGGCAACCTGAATTAAACGATCATTCTGATCTTTTAATTTAATTGCTACGGCAGCACGAGTTCGATAAGTTCTTCCTGGTTTTAAAGAATTTAAACTTGTTTGTTTGATAGCCCCTTGACGAGTAGCTAAAACAAAATTTCCTGTTTGATTTAAATCTTTAAAGACAAAAGCCTGTAAAATGTTTTCATCAGTCGCTAAACCGACCGTTTGTGATAAATGTTGGCCAGTATCCTTCCATTTGACATCAGGTATTTCATGAATTGGTCGATAAATCAAATTTCCGTGGTCAGTAAAAATCATCAAATGATCTAATGTATTAGCTGTTACTTGTAAAACTATTTGATCATCTGGTTTGAGTCCATTATCTGCTTCATCAGTGGCAGAAAAAGAACGTAATGAACTGCGTTTTAAATAACCCGAGCGGCTGACCAATACAACAACATCCTCTGGAGCAACCATCACCTCAGTCTCAATTTTTAATTGCTGAACTTCTGCTTCAATTTTAGTTTTTCGTGGAGTCGCATATTCATGATCAATTGCAGTTAACTCCTCTTTAATGACACGATCTAATTCACTTGGATTATGCAAAATTAATTCGAATTGTTTAATCTTAGCAGCTAGTTCGGCAGCCTCTTGCTGCAAAGCTGTTACATCGGTATTAGTCAACCGATATAATTGCAAAGAAACGATTGCTTCAGCTTGTTTTTCCGTAAAGTCGTATTCAGCTACTAAATTATTTTTAGCGTCTTGCTTGTTTTGACTACTACGGATGGTTTTAATCACTTGATCAAGAATTGAGAGTGCTTTAATTAAACCGGCAACAATGTGTTGACGTTCTTGAGCCTTTTTCAAATCAAACTGGGTTCGTCTTGTGACAACTTCCCGCTGGTATTTAACATAAGCAGCCAAGATCGTCTTCAATCCCACAAGTTCTGGCCGCATATTGTTGATTGCCACCATATTAAAATTATAGGAAATTTGCAAATCAGTGTTTTTAAACAAATAATTTAAAATACCCTGCGTATTGGCATTTCTTTTCAACTCAATTGCAATCTGCAATCCCTGTCGATCACTTTCATCACGAACTTCAGCTATTCCCTCAACCTTTTTAAGAAGTCGAATCTCGTCAATACGTTTAACCAGAACAGCTTTGTTAACTTCATAAGGGATTTCCTTAACTAGAATTTGTGAACGACCACCCTTTAATTCTTCAGTTTCCGTTTTTGCCCGAAGTATTACTCGACCACGACCAGTCTGATAAGCTTTCAAAATGCCATCTTTGCCTTGAACAATGCCTCCAGTCGGAAAATCTGGTCCCTTAACAAATTTCATTAAATCTGCTAACTCAGCTTTAGGGTGAGCCAATAAATAAATTACTGCCTGAATAGTTTCATGTAAGTTATGTGGAGGAATTTCAGTTGCATACCCAGCTGAAATTCCCGTAGCACCATTAATCAATAAGTTAGGAAATCGAGCTGGCAAAACAGTCGGTTCTTCCTCGGTGTCATCAAAGTTGGGCACAAAATCAACTGTTTTTTTCTGTATATCACGCAATAACTCACCTGAGATTTTACTTAAACGAGCTTCAGTATATCGCATTGCCGCCGGCGGGTCGCCATCCATCGATCCATTATTCCCATGCATCTCTACTAATGGTTCACGAACTTTCCAATCTTGACTAAGCCGAACCATTGCCTCATAAATTGAGCTATCTCCATGGGGATGAAAGTTACCCATCACATTTCCGACCGATTTAGCTGACTTTCGAAAAGCTTTATCATATGTGTTGCCGTCCTGATTCATCGCATATAAAATTCTTCGTTGAACAGGCTTCAAACCATCACGGATATCCGGTAAAGCTCGCTCTTGGATAATGTACTTTGAGTAGCGCCCAAAGCGTTCACCCATTACCGATTCAAGCGAAAGTTCTTGAATGTTACGGTCATTTGTTGTTTCTGTCATTATTAATTCTTGCCTCCTTCATCTACTGAGTTTGGCTGTGATCCACTAGTTTTAAGTCCATGGGCACCTTCAACAACAGCATTATCAAGCAAACTGCCATCTTCTTCGAGTGTAAATTCTACATTTTTTTCAATCCAACGGCGCCGAGGTTCAACTTTGTCTCCCATCAAAGTTGTAACTCGTTTTTCAGCTAAAGCATTATCATCAATTTTCACTCTAACTAATGTTCTTGTCTCCGGATTCATCGTTGTTTCCCAGAGTTGATCAGCATTCATCTCACCAAGTCCTTTAAATCTTTGCAGAGTGTAACCTTGCTTCATTTCTTTAATTGCATATTGCAATTCTTCATCCGTCCAAGCATATTTAACTAAGACTTTCTTTTTGATTTTTTTCTGCAATTTATAAAGTGGTGGCAAAGCAATATAAACTTTTCCAGCTTCAATCAATGGGCGCATATATTTAAAGAAAAAGGTCAACAACAATATCTGAATATGAGCACCATCAGTATCAGCATCCGTCATAATAATGATTTTATCATAGTTTGCATCAGGCAAATTAAAATCAGTACCCGCTCCGGCTCCAATTGTATAGATCATTGTACTGATTTCTTCATTTTTTAAGATTTCAGGTAATTTGGCTTTCTCAGTATTTAAGACTTTCCCTCTCAAAGGCAAAATTGCTTGGAATTTTCGATCTCTGCCTTGCTTCGCAGAACCACCCGCTGAGTCTCCTTCGACCAAGAACAATTCGTTGTGCTTGGCATTTTTTGATTGCGCCGGAGTCAGCTTTCCGGACAGCAAACGTTCTTTATGGTGCTTTTTCTTTCCATTACGTGATTCATCACGAGCTTTTCGAGCCGCTTGACGAGCCTCACGAGCTTTAAGCGCTTTTCTAACTAAGTCTTGAGCAAATTCACCATTTTCAAGCAAGAAAAAGCCTAGTTGTTCACTGACAATTCCGTCAACAATTGAACGAGCCTCAGGCGTACCCAATTTTTCTTTGGTTTGTCCTTCAAATTGTAACAAGTCTTCTGGTACTCGAACTGAGATAACTGCTGCTAATCCTTCACGAACATCTGATCCTTCTAAATTTTTATCTTTTTCTTTTAACAATCCAACTTGTCGAGCGTAGTCATTAAAAGCTTTAGTCCAAGCGGAACGCATACCGACTTCATGAGTGCCACCATCTTTAGTCCGCACATTATTGACAAAAGAAAGGATATTTTCTGAGTAACCGTCATTATACTGTCCAGCTACTTCAACTTCAATTTTTTCCCGTGTACCTTCAAAGTACATTACTGGGCCTAAAGTGTCTTTATCCTCATTTAAATAGTCAACAAATTCCTTAATTCCCTCAGCATAAACAAATTCATCTTGCTGATCATTTCGTTCGTCAACTAAGATTATTTTGACACCTTTCAGCAAAAAAGCCGACTCTCGTAATCGTTCGGCTAACACATCGTAATGATAATGAGTAGTTGAAAAGATTGCTGGATCTGGTCGAAAAGTAACTTCTGTTCCACTTTTTTCTTTTGTTTTACCTAATTTGCGCAGTGTTCCTTGGGGGTTACCGCCATTAGAAAAATCTTCTTGATAAGCAACACCATCACGAACTGTTTTGACAGTTAACTTGCTAGATAGAGCATTAACAACGCTGGCACCAACGCCATGTAGGCCACCAGAAGTTTTATAACCACCTTGGCCAAACTTACCGCCAGCATGCAAAACAGTAAAAATTACTTCGACTGTTGGAATTCCCAATGCATGCATGCCCGTGGGAAGTCCTCTTCCATGGTCGATTACAGTAACACTTCCATCGCGATGAAGAATCACTTTGATTTCTTTTCCAAAGCCACCCAAGGCCTCATCAACCGCGTTATCAACAATTTCATAGACCAAGTGATGCAGTCCTTTGCTATCGGTCGAACCAATATACATTCCCGGTCGCTTACGGACAGCTTCAAGCCCTTTCAGCACTTGAATCGAATCGTCATTATAGCTGATATTACCCATGAATGTAATTCCTTTCTACTTAAGAATTTATGCTTGCGAAATAATACTAACCTAGTTATCATACCTTATTGAATCTTAAAATGTAAAGTAATCTCCTGTTCAGGCTAACCATTAAAATAAAATTTAAGCCTTATTTAGTCAATTTTTATACAATTCAAAAATCTATTTTGAGGATAGTTTGATAAGTGCTAAAATGAATATTAGCCAGTTATGAGGAGGGCATAAATTGAATTTAAAAATTTTTGAAATGCTGGTGATTGCCTATTTGCTTGGATCAATTCCTTCAGGCGTTTGGATAGGAAAATTATTTTACCACAAAGATATTCGTCAATACGGTAGTGGAAATATGGGAACGACTAACACTTTCCGTGTCTTAGGAAAAAAAGCTGGAATGGTTGTGTTATTGTTAGATATGTTGAAAGGAACTTTAGCTGCTTGTCAGCCTTATCTATTTCACGTATCAATCAATGTTTTGATTATTGGCTGTGCTGCTGTTGCTGGCCATGTCTTCCCACTTTTTGCACGGTTTCGAGGTGGCAAAGCCGTTGCAACTAGTGCTGGAATTTTACTAGCCTATAATCCAGTCTTTTTTTTAATTGCTTGGGTTATTTTTCTAACAACGCTTTATTTAACCAGTATGGTTAGTATTGCTAGTATGGTTGGAATGACTTTGATCACTATTTTGTCATTCTTTTTCCACGATAGCATTTTAACAATTATTGCTTTAGTTTTAACAATTTTTGTCTTTTATCGCCATAAAGGAAATTTGAAACGAATTCATGAAGGTGATGAAAATCTTGTCCCCTTCGGCTTATATTATCGTCGTCATCAATCTAAGAAATAGTGCATTTCTAACTTAAAACGACTGAGTTTGGTACTTAAAAGTACCTCATTCAGCCGTTTTTTAAGCTTAGTTAAAAAATACTAATCGTATATGATGCATTGAAAAGTTGCTGTTGCGCTAATTCATGAATTCCACGTTTCTGCTGCAATTCACCAGTTGAACTAAGATCATCAGCTAAGCCCCACCAAGGTTCGATACAAACAAAGGGAGCTTCAGCTGGATATGGTGACCAAATACCTACATACTCAGTTGCTGGCAAGTCTAAACGAACACCATGTCGATGAGCAGTTGTTGTCAATTCAAGCAAAACAGGGTGCGCTAGCTGATAAATTAAAGCATCTCTTTTAAAGGCTGTTCGCGTTAAACGTAAACCAGCCATCCGATCATCTTGAGCAGCCGAAATATCTGTATAATTACCTACTAGTGGAATTTTTAAATAATTTCCTACTGGTTGAAACTCAACTAAGTAATCATCAAACGACTCATCTTTTTGCAAAGGAACATTAAATGCTGGATGCCCCCCAATTGAAAAAAGCATTTTTTCATCAGACAGATTTTCAACTTGGTAACTTACCTTTAGAGCTGAAGCTTGTAAAAAGTAACCTATTCGCAGTTTAAAGTCGAAGGGATAAATTGCTTTAGTTGTCGCTGATGAATTAAGCTCAAAGATTAAATGATCTGAATCTTTTTCAATCACCTCGAAATCACTATCGCGAGCAAAACCATGCTGATGCATTTCATAATTTTCGCCACCATAACGATATTGATCATCTTTTAAACGACCAACAAATGGAAATAAAACCGGTGCGTGCCTGCCCCAGAATTTTGCATCTGCTTGCCATAAATATTCAATCTGCGTATCTTTATTAAACAGGCTTTGCAGTTCAGCACCATGATTTGAAAAAGTTGCTTTAACTTGTTCATTTTCTAAATAGACTTCCATTAAATTACTGACTTCCCTTCAAAACTAAAGAATATATTGACTTAAATCTTTGTTTTTAGCAATGTTTCCAATTTTTTGTTCAACATAAGCCTCAGTAATTGTAATATCACCCATCTGCATATCGGGTCCTTCATACAATAAATCTTCCAATAGTTTTTCTAAAATTGTATGCAGTCGTCGTGCTCCAATATTTTCATTTTCATGATTTACCTGGTAGGCAATCTCAGAAATTCGCTGAATTGCTTCAATTGTGAAGGTAACTCTGATGTTGTCTGTTCCAATTAAAGCCATATATTGCTTGATTAACGCATTACTTGGTTCAGTCAGAATTTTAACAAAATCAGTCGCACTCAAATCATCCAACTCAACTCGGATTGGAAAACGTCCCTGCAATTCAGCAATCAAATCACTTGGCTTACTTTCATGAAAAGCACCAGATGCAATAAACAAAATATGGTCAGTATTCAAAAGACCATACTTTGTTTGAACTTGAGATCCTTCAACAATTGGTAAAATATCACGTTGAACTCCTTCACGAGAAACTTCACCGCTGTTTGTTTTACTTTTAGAAGTTACTTTATCAATTTCATCAATAAAGACGATACCCGTATTTTCAGCACGTTTGATTGCCCGATCAGCTACTTCGGCAGTATTAATCAACTTTTCAGCTGCCTGCCGTGCTAAAACCTCCCGAGCATCAGCGACTGTCATTGTCCGCATAACTTTCTTGGTCGGTGTCAACGCTGATAAAGCATCACCAAGATCGATTCCCATTTGCCCTAACATGCCAGCTTGGTTTTGATAACTGCGATTAGGATCCTCAACAGGAACCGTTACTGAACGATTTTCAAGCAAGCCTTTCTTCAATTTCTCACTGACTGATAAACGTTGGTCACGAATTTCATCAGTAATATTTTCTTCAGGTGTCTGATTAGGCATCAAATTATCTAAATTTCCATTTTGCAAATTCTTTAACATTTGCATAAAGTTCTGTTGTGATTCAGCTTGTTTTTGCTTTCTTTCCGCAGGAACTAAGAGCTTAATTAACTGTTTGTCAGCTTCTTGCACAGCTTGTGAATGAACTTGTTGATATTCAGCTTCTTTTTCCATTTTATAAGCCACTTCAACTAAATCACGAATCATCGACTCAACATCACGACCCACATAACCAACCTCAGTAAATTTAGTTGCTTCAACTTTCACAAATGGTGCAGCAACAATCTTAGCAAGTCGACGAGCTATTTCAGTTTTGCCGACACCTGTTGGTCCAATCATCAAGACGTTTTTAGGGGTGATCTCAGCTTGCATTTCTGCGTCAAGCTGCAAACGACGATAACGATTTCTTAAAGCCACCGCAATTGCTTTTTTAGCATCTGTTTGACCGATAACATAGTTGTTTAGTTCTTTAACAATCTGTTTGGGAGTTTTATCTATTGGGTTCATTTTCGCTATCCTTTCGTGATCCATTTTATAATTCTTCACCAATAATGTGATGATTGGTGAAAATATCAATATCACCAGCAATTCCAATTGCACTCTTGGCAATGTCTAAAGCCGACATATCAGCTGCATGTTGCTTCAAAGCTTTAGCAGCCGCCAAAGCAAAGTTGCCACCTGAACCAATTGCTAAGATATCATCATCGGGTGTTATCACTTCACCGCTACCAGACACCAATAATAAATCCTTTTTATCCATAACAATTAATAATGCTTCTAGTTTTTGCAAAGCTTGATCACTGCGCCATTCTTGAGCTAATTCAACAGCTGCTCGTTGGAGATTACCACTGTATTCTTCTAATTTTTTTTCAAAACGTTCCTCTAAGTTAAAGGCATCAGCAACACTGCCAGCAAAGCCAACCACCACTTGGTCATGATAGATTCGACGAACCTTTCGAGCAGTTCCTTTCATAATAACTTTTTCGCCCATTGTGACTTGTCCATCACCAGCCATTGCCGTGTGTCCTTGATGACGAACCGCACAAATTGTAGTTGCATGAAATGAAATTTTAGTCATAAGTTCCTCCTAAATAGCAATAATTTTATTTATTTGTGTATTAAGATCTCGGAAAATACTTTTGATAGTCACGCTGCAAATGTTCCTTAGTAACATGCGTGTAAATTTGCGTAGTTGATAAACTACTATGTCCTAAAAGTTCCTGAACAGCGCGTAAGTCAGCACCTCGATTTAACAAATGCGTAGCAAAAGTATGCCGCAGTTCGTGGGGATGAATTGAAGTTGTTAGACTACTTTCTCTAACAATTTTTCGCAAAATATAAGCTACGCCGGCTGCTGTCAGCGGTGCACCATAATGATTAATAAAAACAAAGTCATGTTCAACCTGGTATTTTGCCATTATTGGCAGCCGCACTTTTTCTAGATAATTTTTCAAAGCCTGCTGACAGTATTTACCAAAAGGAACATAGCGATCCTTTCCACCTTTACCATGCAACAACATTGCTTTTAAACCAAAATCGACATTTTTTAGAGCTAACCCGGTACACTCACTGACCCGCATTCCAGTCGCATAGAGCGTTTCCAATAATGCTCGATCACGTAAATCCATTGGCTTATCACCAGCAACCGCTGTAAATAAAGCTTGCATTTCATCTTCATAAAAAAAACGTGGTAATGCCCGGGGATGCCGCTTTAATTGGACATAGGAAAATGGGTTATCATCTATCAAATTATTCTTCTGTAAAAAGCGGTAAAAAGAACGTAAACTCGAAATAATTCGTGCAATTGATGCTGGCTGATAAGCTTGGTCATATAAATAACTCATGAAAACATGCACATCAAGACGCTTAACTGCAGTTAATGAACTTATACCACCATTTTCATTTAAAAACTTTACAAACAGCTCTAAATCTTCCGTATAAGCTTTTAAAGTTTCTGGAGAATATTGTCTTTCAACTCGCAAATATTGTTGAAACTGTTCTATTAAGTCAGCTGAAATTTTTACCAACTCCTGCCTATTAGAATCTTTTATTGATAGTTGTCGTTTTTATTGTAACATAACCGCTCATAGATAGGATTATCATCACTCAACTTATCTGATTCTTAGCAAAAAAGCGGCCGTTAAAAAGTTACCAGCCGTTTTGAATTATTTTTCTGCCTCAACATAATCACAATTGCTGCATTTGATTTTTTTGCTATTCTTACTTTTCTTTTCAATCAAATAATGCCGACATTTAGGGCAAGTTCGTCCAACTGGCTTATCCCATGACACAAAATCACATTCTGGGTAACGTGAACAGCCATAGAAAACACGATTTTTTTTCGATTTTCGCTCAATAACTTCACCCTGCTGACATTTAGGACAAGTAACACCAATTTCTTTAACTATTGGTTTGGTGTTGCGGCAATCCGGGAAACGACTGCAGGCATAAAACTTACCGAAACGGCCTAATTTAATCACTAGAGGTGCCCCACAAATATCACAGTTAATTCCTGCCGGTTCATCCTTAATTTTAACTTTAGCCATTTTTTCTTCTGCCGAGGTGACCTCTTTAGCAAAGGGTTGGTAGAACTGATCGATTACTTTAACCCATTCCTGCTTTCCCTCTTCAATCTCATCAAGTTGATCTTCTAGGTTTGCTGTAAAATCAACATTTAAAATATCTGGAAAGCATTTTTCCATCATTGAATTAACAATTTCACCCAGTTCAGTCGGTTCAAACTTACGAGCTGCCATCTTAACATAATAACGTTTTTGAATTGTACCTAAGGTTGGTGCATAGGTTGATGGCCGGCCAACACCATTTTCTTCCAAAGTCTTAATTAACGCCGCTTCGGTATATCGTGCTGGTGGTAAAGTGAAATGCTGATCCGGTTGATTAGAAATCAATTTTACCGATTGGTTGACTTTCAAGTCTGGCAAATTATTATCTTTGTGCTTTGCTTCTTTATAAACTAACGTAAAACCAGGAAATTTCATCTTCGAGCCACGTGCACGATATGTTACTTGATTTTGCTCGATATCAACTGACATCGTATCAAAAATTGCTGGTGTCATCTGACTGGCAACAAAGCGAGACCAAATTAATGAATACAATTTAAATTGATCTTTATTTAGATACTCTTTAATCGAATCCGGTGTCCGCATGGTTGAAGAAGGTCGGATTGCTTCATGGGCATCTTGTGCCCCTTCAGCCAACTTTCCCTTCCGTGGTTTAACAGCTGCATATTCACTACCATATTTTTCATGAATAAATTCTGATGTTTCATGAACTGCGATATTGGAAACTCGAGTCGAATCAGTTCGCATATAAGTAATTAAACCAACTGAACCACCTTTACCAAGATTAATTCCTTCATACAATTGCTGCGCAACCATCATCGTTTTTTGCGTCCGAAATTTCAAAATATTATTAGCTGCTTGCTGCATTGTACTTGTCGTGAAAGGTAATGCTGGAAATCGTTGACGTTCTTTTTTATCAACTTTTTTTATTAGAAAAGTTTTTTTAGAATCTAAGCGCTGTAAAATAGCTTGTACATCATCATTATTTTTTAAAGGCTTTTTCTTACCGTCAATTCCTAAAAAGCTTGCAGAAAATTGTTGTTGTCCGCTCTTGAATTTAGCATCTATTGTCCAATACTCTTCCGGTTTAAAATTCCGAATTTCTTGTTCACGCTTAATTATCAAGTTCAATGCAATAGATTGAACACGGCCAGCACTTAACCCTTTTTTTATTTTCGCCCACAATAAAGGACTGATTGAATAACCAACTAAGCGATCTAGAACTCGGCGAGCCTGCTGAGCATCAACTAAATCCATGTTGATTGAACGAGGGTATTTGAATGCATTTTTGACAGCGTCTTTCGTAATTTCATTGAAAACAACTCGATTACTATCTTTGGGATCGAGCCCTAAAAGATAAGACAAATGCCAAGCAATAGCTTCTCCCTCACGATCAGGATCGGCTGCTAAATAAACTTTACTGGCTTTTTTGGCTTCTTTTCTTAATTCCTTAATCACATCACCTTTTCCACGAATTGAAATATAATGTGGTTGATAATTATTTTCCATATCAATTCCCATTGTACTTTTAGGAAGATCACGAATATGACCTAAGCTGGCCATAACTTTATAGGTCGAACCTAAATATTTTTCAATTGTTTTTGCTTTTGAAGGTGACTCAACGATTACGAGTTTCTTTTTCCTTTTTCTAGTTGTTTTGGTCTTCGTTGTTTTGGTCTTCGTTTTTTTCTGAACCGTTGGCATAACCAGACTCCTTTTTCGTAATTTCGAAATCGCTAATCATGTTATGCTACATTAACCCGATTTGTCAAGCTCAAAGAAATTCTTCCCAAATATCTAGTGGCTGCAAAATTGGCTTTGCACCGGCTGCAATCAACTCATTAGTTCCTTGTGAAAATAAAGAATTAATTGGACCGGGAACAGCTAAGACATTCCGATTTTCTTGCAATGCCAAATTAGCAGTAATTAAACTGCCACTATGATGTTGGGCCTCAATTACTAATAAATTTGAAACTAGTCCAGCAATAATTCGATTACGAGCTGGGAAATGATGCCGTAGCGGTCGTTCATTAAAACTATATTCACTAATTAACAAACCATTAATTGCAATCTTTTGCTGCAATTGTCGATTGAACTTGGGATAATAAATATTTAAGCCGTTTCCAATAACTGCAATTGTTGGTTTAGCAGCATTCAAACTACACTGGTGGGCTAGTTGATCTACCCCGGCTGCTAAGCCACTCACCGTAACTAAACCACGTTCTAGCAATACGGTTAATAATTGGTTGATCACCAATGGCGCATAAGCTGAGTGTTTCCTTGAGCCTACAACTCCCAAAAGATGTGACTGGTGTGTCAATCCCCAATCACCTTGATAAAAAAGGATTATTGGTGGATCATAAATTTCTCGTAATTGAGCTGGATATTCATCATCCAAAATTGTCATAACTGAACTATATTTCAAATTTAATTGGATTTGCTGATTAATTTCAGGCAAAAATAATTGCTGCCATAACCAGCTAGAGCTTGTATTAGGTTGGTGCAACAAATCAATAATCTGAGTTTGATTAATTTTCGTTGCTTGCTGGAAATATACTGCTGTTTTCTTTAGAGTAACCGGTGAAATAGCTGGACATAGACGCATTCTTAAAAGCAATTCTTGTTGTTTCATTATTAACTCACTCCTACATAGTTTAAACTACGCAAAAGGCCTAACTTTTTAAAAAACTTGTCACTGGTGCAAATGTTTGGCGATGAATTGGAGTAACTCCATGCTCTTTTAACCCTAATAGATGAGCTGCAGTTCCATATCCCGCATTAGCTGAAAAACTATAACCCGGATAGATTTGATCATAAAACTCCATCAAATGATCACGCCAAACCTTAGCTACAATACTGGCCGCCGCTACACTGTTACTTTGAGCATCTGCTTTAATTAATTCTAATTGCGAAATAGGCGAATCAATTTGCATTGCATCTATAATTAGCTGTTGGGGCTTAATCGATAAATTGTTAACTGCTTGTTTCATTGCTACACGGGTTGCTTGATAAATATTCAATCGATCAATTTTTGTGTTATCTACTACTCCAATTCCAACTGCTTGGGCCTGCAACAAAATTTGTGAATACAAACTTTCCCGCAGTTTATGACTCAACTGTTTGGAATCATTAACTTGATAAACTGCAAAGTCCGGCGGTAAAATAACTGCGGCTGCAACAACTGGGCCTGCTAACGGTCCCCGTCCAACTTCATCAATACCAGCAACTATCTTATTTTCCTCCCAAAAAGTTCGCTCATATTTGAAACGTTCATCAAACCTTTCTTGCTGTTGCTTTTGTTTTAACTGACACCGATAAAATTTTTCTAACAGTTGTTGAACGCCTTTTCGTGAATCATTTTTGAACCTGTCAAGTTGCGCCTCACTTGGAGTTTGTCTTAATAAACTTTTTATATCTCTAATTGTTTGCTTATTTTCCATTATTTACTTTCATCCAATTTTTCCACCAATTTTGGTACTTGATCTAAGGTGTAGCGTCCCAATTTTCCTTGACGACAATCAAAGATAATTCGTTGACTTGCACGTTCATAATCGTCACGCAACCCAATTTTTTGCGTAATTAGCAATAGCAATTCTGGTAATTCCATTTGGAGATCAGTTTTCTTTAAATGATAGCGTTCTAATAATTGAGTTGGCTGCTTTTGTTCAAAATATTCCAAAGCAAACAGAGCAATATCATCAGCGGCAAATAAAGTGTCTTTGATTGCACCGGTTAAAGCTAGCTTCTGTCCAATCAAAGGATCTTCAAACTTAGGCCATAAAATTCCGGGTGTATCTAATAAATCCAAAGTTTTACCTACTTTAAGCCATTGCTGAGCTTTAGTTACTCCAGGACGATTACCAGTTTGTGCCGCCTTTTTACCCACCAATTGATTCAGTAAAGTTGATTTACCAACATTGGGGATTCCTAGACATAGGACTCGCAATCGCTTTTTCTGGATTCCTCGTTGCTGCTGCTTAGCAATTTTTTCAACTAAAACCGACTGAATTTTTTTCTCTATTACACTTGCACGATCATGTAAACTATTAATTGCTAAAACTGGTTGTTGTTGTGTTTGATAATAATTGACCCATCCTTGAGTTTCGGTTGGATCTGCCAAATCTTTTTTTGTCAGCAACAGCAGACTTGGCTTATTTTGGATCAGTTCTTGCACCAATGGATTTCTTGATGATTCTGGTAAACGAGCATCAGCTAATTCTAAAACTAAATCAACCATTTTTAAATTCTCTTTTATTTGACGGATAGCCTTTGCCATATGTCCTGGATACCATTGAATTTTACTCATTTTAATTCCTCCGTATTTCTAAAACTTATACAGCCAGCGCCAACAATTAAGCGGCCAATAAATCAAAATTGCTTTGCCTACGATCCAACTACCCTCAATTGTGCCAATCGTCCGTGAATCTTTACTAATTCGACGATTGTCACCTAAAACAAAATATTGATTGCGCGGAATTTTATTTAAGCCCGTTAATTCTTTCAAGGTAAAGTCTGATGTATAGTTTTCATTTTTATCGGCTATTTCGCGACTAATAAATGGTTCACTGATTCTTTGCCGATTTATATATAAATGATCATTTTTGTACTTTAATGTATCACCTGGCAACCCAATTACTCGTTTAACATAAGTAACATGGTCAGGTGTTTTAATTATCACGATGTCGAACCGTTTAATCTTTCCGGGTAAAGTAATCAGCATTTCTTCTTTTGAATGCAAAGTCGGCTCCATAGAAATTCCGTTTACTTGAATTGGAACCAGCAAAAAAGATTTGATAATAACCGCCACTAACAAGGCCCAAAAGACTATAGCTATCCAGTATTTCAAGTGACTTACATTAATTTTATACTTTAGTCTCATTAACTTCTCCTAAAAAGAGTCGCTACCAATTAGTTTGCCTAAAGTTATTTTAACAGAAATTTACTCAAAAAAATGGAACGTTACCGTTCCATTTTTAACTAATTCTATTTCAAAACATTAATAGCTGCTTGATAAGCATTATCACGTTGACTAATTTGTTCGGCAACCTTTTCTTCTAATTTATTAATAGTCTGGGCATCTGCTTTACCAGAAACTGTTAACTTGTTGTCCTGCTGAAATTTCTTGACAGCTGCCACAGTTTGATCACTAAAGTATCCGTTAGCTTGCCCCGCACTATATTGCATTGCGTTTAACAACACCTGCATTTTTTTAATTTGATTCGAAACTTGTCCTTGCTGATAGGTTTTTTGAGTGTCAATAGCCGTTTGATAAGCGTAACTTGGATAGTCGGCTTTAATGGTTGGTTGTAATCCCTTATGATTAATCCAATCGCCATTTGGCGTCAGCCATTTAGCAATTGTCATCTTCAACTCAGTTTGATCACTAAATGGTAAAGTGTTTTGAACTGTTCCTTTACCATAAGATTTAGTCCCAATTAATTGATCACCAGCTGATTGATGCAATGCTGCAGAAAAGATTTCAGCCGCACTCGCACTACCGCTATTAATTAAAACAACCGTTTTACCAGTTATCTTATAGCCACTATCATATTTTTTACCTGCACGGTAAACTTGTTGTGCCCCGGTTCTTTGCTGGACACGCAATAAAACCTTCCCGTTTTTAACAAAAATTGAAGACATCTTTAAAGCTTGGTCCATCAAGCCACCCGGATTATCTCGCATGTCAATTATAAACGACTTAGCTCCCTTTTTCTGCAAGCTCTTTAACTCAGCTTTAAATTCCTTAGCGGTATTTTCAGAAAAAGTTGAAACTTGAACATAACCGACTGTTGGATGATTCTTAACAATTTTACCACTAACCGTCTTAACCGGAATCGTTGCACGCTTCAAAGTCTTCGTAAAGGATTGATCTCCACGCTTAATTGTCAAAGTTACACTAGTTCCCTTTTTACCACGAATTAACGATACCGCTTTATTCACGGAATAACCCGTAATTGATTTCCCATCAATTTTTTCAATAATATCTTTAGCCTTTAAACCAGCTTTTTCTGCTGGGGTTCCTTTGATTGGTGAGATTATTTGGATATGTGAGCCGCTCTTTTGAACTTCAGCACCAATGCCAGTGAAGCTACTGGAAATTGTATTACTCAACGACTCTGTTTCCGATTTTGACATATACTCAGAAAACGGATCCCCCAGCGAGTCTACCATACCATTTAGTGCTCCATTAACTAACTTAGTACGACTAACACTTTTATAATAATTGTTATACAAAGCTGAATAGACAGTACTAATCTTACCTAAAGATTGATTCGTTGCCTCTGCTTCTTGTAATTGATGGTTCATGAAAAGAAATACAATTCCGCCGCCAACTATCAAACAGGTTAAACTGCTGCAAATAATTGTCAACCAGCCAAAACGTTTGGCCGTTTTCGTCTTTTTTTGCTTAAACATAGTCCATTCCTCGCAAACTTATTTAATTTATTCCATTTTTTCCAAATACTGTTGCCATGCTTGGTCAAAAATAGTCATAGACGGTAAATATCCTGCATTTAATTCTAAATAATTGGATATTTCATCATAGTTATCTGACTGTTTAGGAAAACTTTGATCAAAAAAAGCACTATTAGCAAATTGTGCCAAAGCAGTTGAACTGTTAGCGTTACGTTCGGTCATTAAATACTGATAAAAACTTTTACGATACATTCTTGCCTCCTAAATTATTTTTTAAAAGGTACATCAACTTTGAATTTAAATTGATTCTTAGTCAAATCAATTTTTTGTGCCCGAACGCTAATACCGTGAAAGCCCTTAATTTGGCGCAAATTAAGCCGAATTGTTTCCTGCTTACTATTGATTGTAACCCATTTACCTAAATTATAGTTTTTCTGGATATAACTTAAAATAAACTTTGGTGGTGCATTTAAAGTTCCAATCGCAACACTTTTAGCATGCAGTAAAATATTTCCTTGACTAGTAACAGTTGGTTCCGTATACAAGGAAAAAGAAACACTTTGTCCCAATAACTTAGTTGTTCCCACTAAAACAGCAGCTTGGTCAACATAAAACTGATACTTAATCTTCTCATGTTTTTGTTGACGTTTTAGATAATAGTTAATAGCTGCGTTTAATTGCCGCTTATTCATCTCAACGTTGATTGTAGCTTGCTGTTTGAGTGAACTGGTTTTCTGAGTTATTGCTTGTTCTTGTTGGTTAGGAGCTGTTATTTGCTGAATCAAATAAAGGCCACTGCCCAATATAATTGCCAACAGACCAATAAAAGCCCATTTCCAATAATTGTATTTTCTACCCACTTTTTTAGTTGGCTCTTTTGCTCGTCGCAAAATATCTCCCCCCTATGATTTATGCCAAGTTTTCTCATGTTGCAACATAACTTGATACAAACGGCTGGTCATATAGCGGTAACCTTTTAAATTAGGATGAAAATGATCGGCTGATGATAAATAATGATTTTTTTCTTCTTTATCGCTGAATACTTGATTTAATTTGGTTTCATTTAAAGTCGTAATGTCAGTTACCGAAGTTTGCTGTAATTGTTTGGTGTTTTTATAGTATTGACCAGTTGACATTCGTTGATCAATATTGACAAAATAAGCATTTTTTATTTCAGCAACTGCTTGTTTAGTGGTTGTATTCCAAAGCTCCGTATATTTTTGAAATTGCTGAATTTTAGGAAAGTATACATAAAATGGATTATAAACCGAGTAAACAAAAATTGGTGCAGTCGAATTGTACGCTCTGACTTGCTGCAACAGTTGATTAACCTTGTTTTGATAGATTTTACGTGATGATGCAACCGCTGCTGCCAATTGACTGTCTGTGAGATTCGAAAACTGCTTTTCAAAAACTTGCATCAAATCATTTCCACCCACCGTCATGACAATTACATTTGCTTGCTTTACTTGTTGCTGAATTGTTTGTGAGGCCTGTAGCCGTTGCAAAATCTGATCGCTACGATCGCCAGCCTTTCCATAATTCAAGGTTTGAACTTTAAGATGCGGCAAAGCTGTCAACTTTTGCTGAATCAAGCCGACATAACCACCTTGATTGGTCGTATCTCCTACGCCTTGTGTTAACGAATCGCCAAGAGCAACTAATTTTAATTGTTGCGTTTTGATTTTTTTAGTTTTACTTGACACAGCTGCCGTATTTTTAACGGAGTTGCTAGTTTTGGCAGTTGACTGTGATTGACCCTTGTTCTGGTTAAGCAAATGCCAACCACCAAAAACAAGCAAGGTTAAACTTAACAAAATCGCTAAAAATTGCAACCATGTTTTTAAAATTTTCAATCTAAGATTCCTTTCAAAAAATTTGAAGTATCTGTTAAAATATTTTGAGTGCCTAAATTTCACTATAATAATTAAAGTATAGCAAAAATTACCATTAAATTCACATTAGAAATTAAAAAATCAGCAAAAATTAGTGAAAGTTTATTATTTTAATAAAATATCAAATTGCAAAAAATAATTCTAGCTAGTTACTGAGTAACTTTAATACTTAGCAGCTATTAATTAACAGCCCGTGATAGTTTACTTGTTTCATAACTATTCGATCAGCTATTTACTCCTGTTAACTATTGGCATATTTTTCTAGAGTAGTAAGCGACAATTTGCTAGTTCGCCGACTGTAAAGTTTGAACTGGTGCGGATATTTATTTTGTTGATCCTGCCGCCCTTTTTTAGCCCAGATTAAATCAAATTCTGACCAAGGCAGGGATGGCATTTTGACATCACCTTTAAATGCAGCTGCAATCTTAGTAACATACAGTAAATCAACTTGATCCGCAAAGGCAGCAAATAAACTAGCTCCACCAATGATAAATTTCAGTTGGTTATCACTTTGATTGAATGCTACTAATTGCTTAGTGGTATGAAAAATTTTAACTCGCGAATCGGTAGCATATTTTTGATCGTATTCACTTGAACTAGTCAAAACACAATGCGGCCGTCCAGGTAAGATTCCTGGTAAACTAGCAAAGGTCTTTCGTCCCATAATCATTGGATAACCTTGAGTTACTCGTTTGAAATGAGCTAAATCCGCGGGCAAGTACCATGGCAAATGCCCTTGAAAACCAATTTGATGATGGAGATCTTCTGCCCAAATATAAGCTAACATATTTTTCTACCTTTCTAGACCGCTACCGGCGCTTTAATTGCCGGTGCTGGATGATAGTCAGTAACTTTAATATCAGCCACCTCAAATTCCGCCAACGAATGTTTTGCTGGATTTAACCACAGCTGTGGTGCTGATTGCGGCTTTCTAGTTAATTGCTCTTGTGCTTGAACCAAATGATTTGAATATAAGTGTGCATCACCTAAAGTATGCACAAATTCTCCAAGTTCTAAACCAGTTTCACGAGCAATTAAGGCAGTTAACAACGCATAACTAGCAATATTAAATGGAACACCTAAAAAGGCATCGGCGCTTCGCTGATATAATTGACAGCTTAACTTTCCTTGATTGACATAAAATTGAAACAAAGTATGACATGGTGGTAACGCACTTTGCGGCACATCTTCTGGATTCCAAGCAGTAACAATTAAGCGGCGGGAATCAGGTGTTTTTTTAATTCCATCAATCACATTTTGAATCTGATCAATAACTTGTCCATCACGAGTTTTCCAATGACGCCACTGCGCACCATAGACATCACCTAAGTTGCCAAATTTTTCAGCAAAAATATCATCATTCAAAATTCTTTCACAAAATTTCTGTTTCTGTTGTAAATACAATTGATTAAAAGTCGCATCTTGTAAACGACGTTGACCAAAATTATTCATATTCGGCCCTTGATAAGCCGCACTAGAAATCCACTTTTTAAAAGCCCATTCGTCCCAAATGTGATTATTGTGCTTAAGTAAAAAGCGAATATTCGTGTCCCCTCTTAAGAACCATAATAGTTCACTTTTAACTAAGCCAAAAGCTACTTTTTTGGTAGTCAGCAGGGGGAACCCTGCTTGTAAATTAAAACGCATCTGATAACCAAACAGACTGCGCGTACCTGTCCCAGTTCGATCACTTTTTTCATGACCGTTCTGCAAAATGTCTTGCAACAGCTTTAAATAAGGTGTCTCGACAATCGCCATTTTATTCTCCTTTTAAAATAAAATTATGCATATAGACTTAGTTCTTCCCAACGAGTCATTTTTTGTTCAATTTCTTGATCCAATTGATCTAAATTTTGCTGCAATTCAGCTAATTTATTGTAGTCGCTAGCAGAAATTTTTGTCATTTGCTGGCTTAGACCCGTTTTTTGCTTTTCTAATTGATCAATTTTTGTTTCTAACTGTTTAAATTCAATTTTTTCAGCATAAGTCAGTTTTGTCTTTTCAGCAGTCTTTTTATTCTCTTTCAAGTTTTTTTCATCAACTAATTTAGAGCCCTTATCGTTGACCTTTTCAACTTTTTTTTGCCGTTGCTGCAAATAATCGGTTAATTTGCCATCGAAAGTCCCAATTTTCGCATTACCTTCAAAAAGTAACAGTTTTTGCGCAACTTTATCCAAAAAATAACGATCATGAGATACTGTAATGACAGTCCCCTGAAAATCGGCTAAGTAATCTTCTAAAATAGTTAATGTTTGAATATCCAAGTCATTCGTTGGCTCATCTAACAATAAGACATTGGGCTGTTGCATCAGAATTTTAAGTAAGTATAAACGGCGTTGTTCGCCACCAGACAATTTTCTTATTAAAATTCCATGCATATACCTTGGAAATAAAAATTGTTCCAATAACTGTGTAACACTCAATATATTTCCTGCTTGGTCTTTAACCTGCTGAGCAACTTTTTTCAGATAATCAATTACTCGCAGATCTTGTGGTAATTTTTCAAACTGCTGTTGGTAATAGCCTAACTTAACTGTCGGACCAATAATCAATTTTCCAGCAGAAAGTGGCATTTTACCTGCTAAGACATTCAAAAAACTTGATTTGCCCGCACCATTTTTTCCAGTTATTCCAATTCGCTGACCAGCCTGAATCAATAAGTCCAATTGATCAATAATTAAATGTGAGCCAATGACCAACTTAGCTTTTTTTAATTCAATAACCTTTTTACCTAATCGCTGCTGACCTAATTCTAAATTGACCTGTTCCTCGGTAGACTTAGTAGCTAAATTTTCTTTTAAATTTTCAAAACGATTAATCCGAGCTTGTTGTTTCGTGCTCCGCGCTTTAGCACCATGCTGCATCCAAGCTAATTCCTTTTGATAAAGCTTATTTTGTTTATGCTGAGCTTCAACTTCATTTTCAAGTCGGTCAGCTTTTTGCCGAACGTAATCATGGTAGTTTCCTGGATAACTGTAAAGATGACTATGATCTAACTCAATGATTTTTTTAGCTACTCGATCTAAAAAATAGCGATCATGGGTGACAACTAATAATGCTCCCTTAAAACTATTTAGATACTCTTCCAGCCAGCTAATTGATGAAAAGTCCAATTGGTTGGTAGGTTCATCTAAAATCAGTAGGTCTGGATCTTGAATTAAGACTTGTGCTAACCCAACTCTTTTTTCTTGTCCCCCTGACAATTCTGAAATTTTTTGTTTTAAGTCATTAATCTGCAACTGTGTCAAAATTGTTTTAACTTGACTTTCAGCGTCCCATGCATCAAGTTGATTCATTTTAGTTTCAGCCCGTAAATAACGCTGTTCAACTCTTTTATCACTTGGATGGGCACCATATAATGCTGCTGCCTGTTCGTACTCTTGAGTTGCTTTAAAAATTGGGGCTGCTCCACTAAAAATGGCCTCCATAATCGATACAGTTGGATTTAGTTGTGGCTGCTGCCGTAAGTAAGCAATCCGATAATCATTAGGTTTAATCAATTCTCCCTGATCTGCTTGATCGCAACCGGCTAAAACATTTAATAAACTGCTTTTTCCGGTACCATTAACCCCAATCAGTCCAATCCGATCGTGTTCATTGATTAACAAATTGAGTTCACTAAATAGCTCTTTTTCGCCATAAGTTTTACTTAAATTTTCGACTCTTAATGTTTGCACATTGGCCACACTTTCATTTGAAATTGCAATTATGCTATTTTTTAATTATTATTCTTGCCTGTTGTAAGAGATCTTCTTTAACATTCGATAAATGACCAATAACTACCGCTTTTTCTAAATCGGCTAATAATTGTCCAACTTGCGGTCCGGGGGTTAAATTTAATTCAGTAATTAAAGTTCCACCATTAATTGCCAGTTCTTTAATATTATTAATTGGTAATTTTTGATATTTTTGTTGCATTTCAATCATCGGATTTTTTTTGCCTAATAAAGTTACGTTTTCACAGGCTATTTGAATTGCCTTCCAACCCAAGGAATACATTTGCCACTCACCCAGAGAACTATTTTCTAACAATTTAGTAGCTTGCATAGCTACGATGACTGACTTAATCAAATCATTTGAACTTTTCCATGCGCGTAACAATTCCGTCATTTCACCAGTGGTAAATTGAGCCAAATAGCCAAATAAGCACCAACCACCAGCAACCGAATTGAATTTCAAGCGCGGTAAACTAATCATTTTTTGCAAAACCGCTACCTGACCATTAAAACCGGGGCAATAGCGATAAAGCTCAGTCACAACTAATGGTCGTAAGCCATTTTGCGGATAACTACCCAATAATAACTTTTGCCATTCCTCATGAATTCGTTCAACCGCAATATGCTTTAGTAAAGCAGCGTTTTCAGCAATAGCTTTTAGGGTTTGCTGTTCAATTACAAAAGATAATTGACTAGCAAAACGAACTGTCCGCATCATTCTTAAAGCATCTTCATGAAAACGTTCATGTGGTACTCCAACAGCACGGATAATCCCTTTTTGTAAATCACGAACCCCGTCAAATAAATCAATTACCTGACCATTTAAATCCATGGCAAGAGCATTAATTGTCAAATCACGTCGTTGTAGATCATAGCTCAATGAACGAACAAAAGTTACATGATCTGGGCGACGGAAATCTTGGTAACCACTTTCTGTACGGAAGGTGGTTACTTCATAAGCTTGTTTTTGCTGCAATACAGTCACTGTTCCATGTTTAATTCCAGTATCAATTGTCCGCTTGAAAATTTGCTTAATTTCTGCTGGATAAGCGCTAGTTGCAATATCTACATCATGAGGCTTTTTACCTAATAATAAATCACGCACACAACCGCCAACAAAATAAGCCTCAAACCCTGCCTGTTGAATTTTTTTTAAAATTGGCATAGCTTGAAGAAATATTTCAGGTAAATCAGTTATTTTCATAATAAATTCTCAAGCCCAATTAATAACTTGTGCTGATCAGTAATTTTGCTGACTGCAACTGCAACTCCAGACATAAAGGAGCTTCGGTCAAAAGAATCCTGCCGAATTGTTAGAGCTTCTCCTGGTCCGCCAAATAAGACTTGTTCATGTGCAACATATCCTGGCAAACGTACACTATGAATCCGCATTCCTTGGTAATTTGCTCCGCGTGCACCGGGTAAGGCTTCAGTTTCAGCTGGATTTCCTTGGTAGTGTTCCTGACGAACCTCAGCAATTAACTTAGCCGTATTAATTGCTGTCCCACTGGGAGCATCTAATTTATTATCGTGATGCATTTCAATAATCTCGACATCTGGTAAGTATTTTGCGGCTTGTTGAGCGAACTGCATCAATAAGACAGCTGAGATCCCGAAATTCGGAGCGATTAAACCACCTGTTTTAGTCTCTGAAGCAATTTTCTTTAATTCAGCAACTTGGTCATCTTGTAAGCCAGTTGTTCCGATAACTGGTGAAATTTTATGTTGCAAAGCAAATTTCGCATTAGAAAATACAGCTTTAGGCGAAGTAAAATCAATCCAGACGTCAATCGCATGACAATCAATTTCAGCTAGACTTCGATAAACCGGGACATCCAGTTGAGAAAATTCAGCAATCTCGTTAATATTCTTTTCATCAGCTCGTGGATCAAAAACCGCTGCCAACTCAAATCCCGTGTGCTCTAAAACCATTTTAACCGTTGTATTTCCCATTCTTCCTTTGAATCCAGCAACCAGAATCTTTACCATAAAAAATCAACCTCTTTTTCATTCTGTTTCTTTCATTTTAACAGATTGTCAGAAGGCTTGCATCTTGATAAGATAATTAATCGTTAATGTAAAAAAACAGATCTAACAAGATCTGCTTTTAATTGAAATTTTAAAATTCTATTAACGACGCAAAATTTTTTTCTTAGATGTATCATAAGAAAAACCTTCACCAATGACCTCGTTTACACTTAAAATCGACACAAATGCGTGTTCATCATGACGCGAGATAATATGTTTTAGTTCCATCAATTCATTGGGACTGATAACACAATAAATGGCTTGGCGAGGCTCATTTGAATAGGCTCCAGTTGCCTGAAGATAGCTAACACCGCGATTCATATTACTAATAATATCTTTAGCAATTGCTTGATGTTGTCCACTTATAATAATTGCCCCCCGAGCTGCATAAGCACCCTCAAGGGTAAAGTTGACAATTTTAGAAAAAACGTAAGATGCTAATAGCGTATACATCATTTTTCGCAAACTAACATAACTTAATGACAATAACAAGACCATGCAGTCAATGGTCAACAATGTTTTCCCCATCGCCACACCTCGTTTACGTTCAAAAATACGAGCCACAATATCAGTTCCACCAGTTGTGCCTCCAAAACGATAAACTAGTCCTGATCCTGAACCACCAATCAGCCCAGCTAAAATTCCAGCTAAAAACAAATCATGATCAATGTTAATTGATAACGGGACTCGTTGCCACAGCCAAATAAAAAATGATAGGCTGCCAATTCCAAAAATGGTGTAAGTCAATGCCGTTTTGCCGAGATAACGATAACCAATTATGATTAAGGGAATATTTAACAAGATTGTAGACAAAGCTGGATCAATTTGAAACCAATAGCGCAAAATCAAGGTGATGCCGGTAACTCCACCTTCAGCCAAACTATTAGCAATATTAACCATTACTAGGCCAAAAGCATATAAGCTGGTTCCCAACGCTATCATTAAAAAATTAACTCCATGAATTTTTTCTGCTTGATTAGCCACCATTCCACCTCCACTAATTAAGTTCCTAACAGATAGTATCACAATTTAGTCTTTCAATAAACATTCATTAAATATTCTAATTAGTGTAATGCAGTAATAAAAGCTGCTAAACCAAAAAAAACTCCTGGGATATTAGCCCAAAAAACCGGCCAATCGCGATTTATTTTAAAATAAGCATAGATAGACCAAAAGGAACAGTTAATAGCCGCCACCAATGGTTGAATTGGATTGCCATAATCTCCCTGCAAATTATTCATAATCTGTGGAATATAAGAAATGTACATTAAAACGGCTAAAACTGTTGCTACTCGGCTTAAAATTAAAATAAACTTACTTTCCTCTTTCAAAATACTATCCTCCAAATGCCCAAAATTATAGTGACGCATAGTTGCAATTTTAATGATTAATAATCTTGATTGCAAGTTTTTATTACAATTAGTTTTTCCAGCCTTTTATTCTATCATTAAGCAGCCTAAATCAATATTATAAATTGCTAAAAAGAGTCACTCCAATTTTGAATACACAGTTTTATTTCTAACTATCATGTTAGTCAGACTAATCAATATTCTTGTAGGATATTGGCCGTAACTAAATCACCTACCAAACTAGATTTCACTTTACTATAGTTATTATATAAGTTGGAAGTTGTTGTTCTATGTTAATCATGCTATGAAATGAATATTCCGAATTTCGCTAATGTCGATTGCTTGAAAACGTTGATTAATCTTCAAATAAACTTGCTTTTCGTCAAAGCCTTGGATAACTCCTTGGAATTCGGTAATTTCTTGATCAGTATCAATTTGATTAAGTTGAATCACAATATCTTTTCTACTTTGCCAACTATGCATTAACAACTCCATAATTGAAGTCAAAGTTTGTTGTGGCCGACAAGAAGATTTTTTTAATCGTTCTTTTTTACTTAAAGCTGCTGTATGGTCACTTAAGAAAAAGCCTTGCCACTTTAACATACCCCGGTCTTGATAATAATTTTTAAAAAAGTCTTCTGCTTCCTTTTCCTTAATCTGACCTAACAGATTTTTGGGCTTAAAATTTTTATTCATTTAAAAACACCTCAAGCAAATTATACGAATATATGTTCATAATGTAAATGAGAACTTTTATTTCACATCATTTCGTCAATAATTCTAAACAACTTTTTGCTTTTTTTGAGAATATTTTAAGAGTTTCTTATAAATCAATTACTATACTAATAGTGATTAATAGAAAAGGGTGAAGCTTACGGACGAAAAAAAATCAAATCAAGTAGAAATACGATACTTAAGCGAATTATATCGACAATTAACACAGCAGCAAAAAGTCGCTAAGAAGTACGCGGCTAAATTTTGGTTTCTCTTCTTAATTGCAGCAATTTTAATTATTTATTATCCATTCATCAATAAATTTCGTGATCTACTAAACTTATTAACTTTTCTAGCTTTTGGGGCAACTTTTGCAATAGCTTTTTATCAGTTAAAATTGACTAATGATTTAAAATTGCGGTTAATTGCAATTGATGCTAAATACTTTGCACTAACGGGGCAACATCTGATTTCCAATCCTTAAGTCTTATTGTTTTTGGCGCTGCGAATTTTGCAGCGCTCTTTTTTGTGGTAATATAAGTTAAGGTAACAAAGTACTATTAACAAAGAAGGCGAATTAATTGTATCCTTATCAAACAGTTTTTGAAAATCATCTATTTCAACAGAAATTAGCCAGTTCGACTATTCTCAGCTACCGGCATGATTTACTTAACTTTTTCACCGCAATGACCAATAAATTAGAAACTACTGAGCCCGACCAAATTACCACATCTGATTTGCGGGAATATTTTTTTCAAATGAAAAAAGCCGCTTCCATTACGGATACGACTTACAATAAAATTTTATCTCATTTAAATCAATACTTTATTTTTCTCTTCCAAGCTAATTTGATTTCTTCTTTGCCAACACTTAGTTTGAAAGGTGCCGCTATTAAATCTGCTGCAATTATGCCAATTAATTGGTCAAATCAATTGCCTGTCTTATTAAGCAACTCGGAATTATCATTTTATACACGGCTAGCCTTACTTTTAATTGCACACTTTTATGCTGCAACTGAATTTCTTCAACCCGGTTTTTATTTAATCTGGCAAATTGAAAAACTAACCGCAGCTGAACAGTCCTTTATGCAGCAATTTGAAAAATTTCACCAACCGCTTTGTCAACGACAAAATAGCTCGGAATTATTTCTTAAGCAGCGTCACTCTAACAATCCCAGTTTAACTTTGCCAGCGTTACATAAATACTTGCAGCGTGATCAGGATCAAGTTGCTTTCCCGTTGACTCCCCAAAAATTGCGAACAGCAGCTATCTGTAACTTCTTGCAAAAAAATCGGCAGTTAACAAATCAAACTTGCTGCCGACAGTTACATTTAGATTTAAATTCCCTTAACTATTATCGTTTGCTTAGTTTTTCAACTGAAACAACTAAACAAGTTTAAAAATCATCTGTCAATTCTGCTTGTAAATCAAGCATTTCTAAATCATTAGGAACTATTTGTAAATATTTTTTTACTGCCTGTTTCGCTAGATTTAAATTGCCTGCCCGGCGAGCTAATGGGGCCAATTCCTGCCAATAGGCGGCATTACTGGCTAAATCTGTTTGAACTGCCTGGTAGCATTCTAAGGCAGCTTGGTCTTTTTCAACTGCTGCATAAGCTCGACCTAAATTCAAAGTTAATTGTGGATCACTCAATGTTTGATTAACCTTTTTTAAAAAATCGATTTCTTCAGAAAAGCGTTTTTGCTGCTGAAGCAGCTTACTCAATTCTGTAATTAGTTGCAAATTATCTTCATCAAAAGCTAACGCTTGGCGTAAATATTTTTCAGCTAGATCTGCTTGTTGCATTTTCAAAGCTAAGCGACTAGCTTGTAAATATAAGTTACTATTGTACTGGTCTACTCGTAATCCTTCTTGGGCTGTCAAGAGTGCTTCTTTTAGTTGACCCACTTGTTCATAAGCGGCCGCTAAAACTGGATACAAGGTTGTGTAGTCGGGTACACTTTCTTTTAGTTTATTAAAACTTTTAATCGCATCTTCGTAATGCTTTAATTCATACTGAGTAAAGCTCAATTGAAATAGACTATCAGGTGCTAGATCTTCTGGATGAATTTGTTCTAAATATCCTAGTGCCTGTTCAAATCTTCCACTCTCAGCGTAACAAGCACCCACTCTTTGAACCAAGTTTACTTGTGCAATAACTAACTGACCGGTCTTTAACAAATCAAGGTAAAAGGATAATGCTGAGCGATAGTTTTTCATATCATAATATAATTCTGCTAGTCCAAAATTGACAGCTGTCTCAGTTGGAGCAATTTTGTGTGCTAATAAAAGTTTATGTTCACTTGCCTCAAATAATCCTTGTGTCTGATATAAATCAGCCGCAACCAATAACGCCGTTAAATAAGCCGGTGAACTCGCTTTAACTGAGCTCAAATAGATTAAAGCTTGATCGTCTTGCCCATTGTTAATGGCAATTTCTGCTAAACTAGTCTTTAATTGATCTTCCTCGGGAAACTGTTCCAGTAATTGTTGATATATTTTTCGAGCCCAATCAGAAAAACCCAGTTCCAATAAACTTTCTGCTAACTCAAATAAATTTTCGGCCGGATCTTTAGTTAAGGCCTGATCTAATTCTTGCTCTGCTTGATCATGGTTACCAACTTTGATCAGCGTGAGCACTTTTTTAGAATGTGTCATATTTAAAACCTCTTCTTTTTAAACCGATCAAAGATATAAAAAAGCCGGAACAGAAGTCCCGACTTTGACGAAATAAGTAAGTATTCATGCTGCTTTATTTAACAGCATCCTTTAAAGCTTTTCCTGGCTTAAATGCAGGTACTTTGCTTGCTGGAATTTGAATTTCTTTACCGGTCTGCGGGTTACGGCCTTTACGGGCTGCACGTTCACGTACCTCAAAGTTACCAAATCCGATTAATTGAACTTTTTCGCCTTGCTTCAAAAGATCTTGAATTGTATCAAGAACAGCATCAACAGCTGATGTTGCATCTTTTTTGGTTAGACCTGTTTTTGTTGCAACAGTATCGATCAATTGTGCTTTGTTTGCCATGGTTTCACCTCCCCAACAGAAGAATAATTGTTATTTCAAATGAAATAACGAAACAATGACTAACAAATCATTATCTCTGTTAATAAGATAGCATATAAAGCCTAACATAACAAGGTTTTCGTCCTGCTTTTTATTCAATTCGCGGTTAAAAATATCTCATAAAGTACAAATTAAAATAAGTTTAAATTAATAGTGTCATTTTCCACTATAATCATCAATTATTTTCTCTTTCGAGCAATTAAATGCAATGGAGTTCCTTGAAAGTCAAATGATTCTCGAAATTGATTACGTAAATAACGTTCATAAGAGAAATGAACTAATTCAGGATCATTAACGAAAATCACGAAAGTTGGCGGTTTAATCGCAACTTGCGTGCCATAGTAAACCTTTAATTTTTTGCCATTTTCTGTCGGTGTTGGATTGCGGGCGATCGCATCCATTAAAACATCGTTCAAAACTGCTGACTTAATTCGGCGCTGTTGATTCTCAGAAACACGCTTAATTAGTTTAGGCAACTGGTTTAGCCGCTGTTTGGTGGTCGCTGAAACAAAAATTATTGGAGCATAATCAAGATACTGAAATTCTTGACGAATCATTTTTTCGAATTCTGTCATTGTGTAACTATCTTTTTTTACCGCGTCCCATTTATTAACTACAATAATAATCCCACGGCCTGCTTCATGTGCATAACCAGCAACTTTTTTATCTTGTTCCCGAATTCCAGTTGCGGCATCCAGAACCACTAAAACTACATCGGAACGATCAATTGCTCGTAAAGCGCGTAGCACGGAATACTTTTCTGTATTTTCATAAACTTTCCCACGTTTTCGAATTCCCGCTGTATCAATAACTGTAAATTGCTCACCATTATCGGTTTCAAAAGGTGTGTCAATTGCATCACGCGTTGTTCCCTCAATGTTAGAAACAATTACTCGATTTTCACCTAAAATGGCGTTAACGAGCGATGATTTACCAACGTTGGGACGACCAATAAAGCTGAAATTAATTGTCTCGCTGTCTGATTCAACCGTCTTTTGTGGAAAGTAATGACAAACCTTTTCCAGCAAGTCTCCTAAACCGATTCCATGTGAACCCGAAATCGGTAAAGGATCTCCCAATCCTAAGGAATAAAAATCATAAATTTCAGCACGCATTTCCGGGTTATCAACTTTATTAACGGCAACAATCACCGGTTTATCGGTTTGATAAAGTATTCGCGCGACTTTTTCATCAGCGTCCGTAATTCCCTCTTTGATACTGACAATTAAAATAATAACATCGGCTTCATCAATCGCTATTTCAGCTTGTTCTTGAATTTGTGTAACAAATGGTTCGTCGCCTATATCAATTCCACCGGTGTCAATCAAACTAAAGCGTTGGCCCAACCATTCACTGTGCGCATAAATACGATCGCGGGTCACTCCAGGAGTGTCTTCAACAATTGAAATTCTTTCACCCGCAATACGATTAAAAATTGTTGATTTACCAACATTAGGTCGACCAACAATTGCAACAACCGGATCACTCACTTGATCCCCTCCTTCAAATTTATTCTCAAAAAAAGCCGGTCCAAAAGAACACTGCCTTTTGCACCAGCTAAAACTAATTAGTAATTTAAATTACTTATCGCTATCTTTCAATTCGTTACCAACCAAATCACCTAAAGTAAAACCAGTACTTTCTTCAGGTGCATCTGTAACAGCAGGTTTAGCAGTTGAACGTTTCTTATTTTCATTAGTACCAGCTGCTGGTTTTTCTTCTAAAGCCTTAATTGAAAGTCCCAAACGATGTTCTTCTGGATGAACAGTTAAAACCTTAACTTTGATTTTTTCTCCAGAAGTCAAAACTTCATTTGGAGTAGCAATATGTTTGTGTGAAATTTGTGAAATATGAACTAATCCTTCAACTCCAGGGAATACTTCAACAAAAGCTCCAAAACTCGTTAAGCGTTTGACAGTTCCTTCAATCACGTCACCTTCAGCAACTTCTTCAGTAACCTTATCCCATGGCTGAGGTAAAGTCTGTTTGATTGATAAGGAAATTCGTTCTTTTTCTGGATCTACTGCTAAAACCTTAACTTTGACAGTTTGACCAACTTTTAGTACATCGCTTGGTTTGTCAACTCGTTCAAATGCAATTTCAGAAACATGAACTAAACCATCAACACCGCCAAGATCGACAAAAGCACCAAAACTTGTTAAACGGGCAACTTTGCCTTCAACAACATCTCCAGCGGTTAATTGGGCCATTGTTTCAGCTTTTTTAGCTTCACGTTGAGCTTTAACAATTTCTTTATGTGATAAGATTAAACGGTTTTCACTTGGTTCAATTTCAACAATTTTTAATTCAAGTGTCTGACCTTTATATTGATTAAGATCCTCCACGAAATGGTCTTCAATCATTGAAGCCGGAATAAAGCCACGTACACCAGCATCAACAACTAAACCACCCTTAACAACTTGAGTTACTGGAGCAGTAATTGTCTCGCCTGCTTCAAATTTTTTCTCAATTTCGTCCCAAACTTTACGTGCTTCCAAGCGACGCTGTGAAAGTAAGTAACTGCCGCCTTCTTTGTCGGAACCAATTTTTGAAATAACAACCAAGTCAAAGACATCACCAATCTTAATTGCATCTTCAACATCTTCTTCAGGTTTGTTACTTAACTCTTTAAAAGGAACAACCCCTTCAACACCGGTGCCTTCAATACCAACAATTACTTGTTTGTTATCATCAAGTGCTAGAACTTCACCCTTAACAACGTCACCAATCTTAACTTCATTTACACTGTTTAGTGCCTCTAATAAATCCTTGTTTGCATCTGCTTCACTCATGGACCATGTCCTCCTTAACGACTAACTCTAATTACTATTTTAGCTGAAATCAAACATAAATTCCAGTTAAATTGCTTTTTTCAATCAAATTACTTGCTTTTTTTAATAATTTCCATAATTTTGGTAACCACTTGCTCAATTGTTAGACTAGTTGTGTCTAACTTGACTGCGTCTTCAGCCTGAACTAGCGGTGAAATCAAGCGATTGGAATCTTTTTTATCTCTTAAAGCTATCTCTTTCTCAAGATCAGCTAAAGTAATTCTGATTCCCTTGGCTTGATCTTCGCGGTAACGTCTTAGTGCACGTTCTTTTACACTTGCCACTAAAAAGATCTTAACTTCGGCAGCTGGCAAAACAGTCGTTCCAATATCGCGACCATCCATAACAATTCCACCATTCAAAGCTAAATTTTGTTGCTGTTTGGTCAAAGCTTCCCGAACACTGACTTGCGCAGCAACTGTTGAAACATTTTGACTGATTAACGGCAAACGAATCGCTTCGGTTACATCCTGACCATTAACAAAAACTTTTTGTTCAGTGGCTGTTGGCTTAAAAGTAATTTTCAAGCCACTCAGCAGTTCTTTTAGGGCAACATCATCATCTAATGAGACATTTTTTTGGAGTGCTGCCCAAGTAACTGCTCGATACATCGCACCAGTATCACAATATATATAATCCAACAAATGCGCAACTTTTTTGGCAACAGTACTCTTACCAGCTGATGCTGGGCCGTCAATTGCAATCTGTAATTTAGTTCCCATTATAAAAAAACTCCCTTAACCTGCTGTAACAGTTTATTTAATTCTAACTTGCTGCCCCGGCGATAAAACCGAACTTTCAGTCAATCCCGGATTTAACTGGATTAATTCAGCAACTGTTAATCCGTTATTAACCGCAACTCGGTAAATTCCTTGACCAGATCCCACCTCAGCATATTTAGCACCACTACTTGTCGAGGATGTTTGTTCCTGTTCCGAAACCGAACTACTAGAACTGCTTACTTCAGTAGTTGAGCTACTTGTTGCCGTTGTTTGATCATCATTTTCGGCTGTAGTATCGGTAGTCGAGCTGGCAGCTGTTACGTTACTTTGAGTCTGACTTTCAGCTGATTTTTTTTTCTGGCTGCTTTTTTTGACCGCTGTTTGGCTGTTGGAACTGCTTGATTTTTTTTTCTTGGAAGATTCTACAATTCCCACGCTGCTACCATTACTGCTGTTGCTGGTCTTGGCACTATTTTGTGAAACAAAGTAAAGTGCGACCGTTCCAATAATAATTGCAATAAAAATTACCAGTAACGAGGTAGTTAACACTGAACTTGCTTTAACTTTTTTCCGACTAGCCGTCCGTGAATAGTTACCATCATCATCACGTCCATCGGCAAAAGTGCGATCCCAGGGCTTTGATTGTTGATCATCATCCTTGCGATTCATCGTTACTCCCTCCTAAAACAAAAGATACTTTATTTTACCATAATTCTGTTCTTCTCACATAAATAAGTCATCGTTGTGAATCAAAATTCAAAAACATTTTTTTTAATAGCTGCTGATAACTGAGCATTTTATTAGTCTTAACTGACTTTTTAAGGTTTGAACGTCGCAAATTTAGTTTATCTAAATCAAGTGGTTGTTCAGCTAACTGACAGCATTTGCTATCATGCTGGATAGAACTGCCTGCTTCACCAAAGTAGTGACAGATAAATTGCCGCCGACAAGTCGTCAGTTTTAAGTAAGTCTCCAAACTGCTTAACTGTTGACGTTTTTGCTGTCTTCGCTGATCAAACAATTGCTGTTGTCGTTCGACATTCCAACCTCGAGTTGCATAAAAATCAATCAACTGATAATTTGTTTCATTTTGAATCAGATATTGCCGTTGTTGCTTAGTTGCCGTTTGATAGTTTTTCAACTCGTTAGGTTGGGGCAAATTTGAAAAACTTAATTGCCGTTGCCGACCAAAATCTTCCGGTGAATATAACAAAATTGCAATGCTTTGTTGACCATCACGACCCGCACGGCCAATTTCTTGTAAATAGCTTTCCAAGTCAGTTGGTAAATGGTAGTGGATAACATACCGCACGTTTTTTTGATTAATTCCCATTCCAAAAGCACTGGTAGCACAAACAACATCCAAATTTCCCAACATGAATTGCTGTTGAACAGCAAAACGTTCTTGTTGAGTTAGTTCAGCGTGATAGGCGGCGGCATTTAAATCAGTAACTTTTGAAATTAGCTGAGCAAATTTTTCGGTTGCTTTACGGCTAGTAAAATAAACTAATCCCGGTGTTTTTAATTGTTGGATTAAATAAATCAATTTTTCATTTTTTTTGACAATATTTTCCGCTGGTTCAACTGCCAAATAAATATTAGGTCGATCAACTGATTGCTCAATTACTGTAGCCTGCTCATCTGCAGTAAATAATAAGTTACAAATATCTTTTTTTACCCGTGGTGTTGCAGTAGCCGTTAAAGCTAGTGTTAGTGGTTGCTGTAGTTGTTGGCGCAAAAAACCTAGTTGCAAATATTCCGGACGAAAATCCGGACCCCATTGAGAAATACAATGAGCTTCATCAATTACTAACAAACCTAACTTTAGACGCTGCAACTGACGAAGCATTGCTGGCTGTAAAGCCATCTCGGGTGAAATAAAAATAAAATGATACTCAGCTAAATGCCGCAAAACAAATCTTTTTTCTTGTTTAGATAACATTGAAGTCAATGCAGCCGCTTGATGTTCACCAATATACTTTAATTCCTTGACTTGATCTTGCATCAAAGAAATCAATGGTGAAATAACCAAGACTGGTTGTTTAGTCATCAAGCCATATAATTGATAGCAAAGTGATTTACCAGTACCTGTTGGAAGAATTGCCACCGCGCAATGTTGCTCTCCTAAAGCCATCAAAGTGTCACTTTGACCTAGTTTGAAAGATTGATAGCCAAAATAGCGCTGCAAACCCGCTGACAATTCACTTTTTGTTAACAAGGAGGTTGCCTCCTTTCTTTTGTTTTAATTGCTGAATTTGAAATAAGCGAAATTGAAAAAATGGAATTCCTAACTGGTTAACAACTTGATAATTCCAATTTACTAAATCAGATTGCGGAAATGAAACGAGCAATTGTCGTTGAATCTCAGTTGACAATATGTGTTGATACGGAAAATCGTTTTCAAAAATAGCAGCTTCCAATAAATGTTCTTGAATAGTACTAACTTTAAGTTTCCTTTGACGGGCAATCTCTGCTACCGTTTGCCGCTTTAAAAACAATTGATAACTGCGGACACTGCTCGCCGTTAAGCGACTTGGCAAACGAAAAAGTTTTATCAATTCTTGCCAAGCAGGCCCTTGAGTCAGAAGCTTTTCTGCTAACTGTAGTGAAAAATCACTCAATAAACAATTTAATTCTCCAACTGTCCACCCGGTTTGCTGTTGTAGCTGCAACAGTGTTTGTCCCGCAACTTGATGACCGGAAAACATATTTAAAAAAACATCAGCAACGAGCTGGGGTTTTTGAATCAGGAATGTTGTTAACGTCTGTACAAATTCTTGTTGCAACTGTTGCCTAGAAAAATGTCGCAACCAACGCTTTAACCAGTATTGCAATTGTGGATCAGTAATATTAACGTAATAATGCGGATTATGATAAGTCATTTCTGAAAAAACTTGGATTAATAATGCCAGCATTTTCTCCCAAGCTCTAACTTGGTATTGTTGAACTAATAGCGGTGCTTGCCGCCAGTAGTGAATTGCTTGATATTTTTGCCATTGCTGAAATCCACTAGGAGTCAAAATCACTCCATTTTCAACTACTTTTAGACTTTCTGAATGTTGCAACTGATCAATTTGTTGTTCAAAATAAACTTTATTCAAGTTGGGCGCAACTGCAAGCCAATCAAGCAACTGATATTCTAATCCCCAAAATAAGTTAGAAACAGTTCTTTTGTTAATTAGTAATTGTCTAATAACTACTGGACGTCGGGCTTGAACAGTTGAAAAAAAATACAAAATTCGTTGATCTGCCATTATACTCTGTCCTTTCGGATAAAAGTCCTAACTTAATTATACGTTAGCAACTAATTTTTTTCACAAAAAAACAGCCCTTAGAGCTGGCTGAATTTTAATTTTGTATTTAACGGTTATTATTTAGCGAATGATCCGCAATCCAAAAACGCATCCGGGAAAATAACAACCAAAATGCAGTTCCGACTAACACACCTTTAATTAAATTAAAGGGAACTACTCCAAACAACACCAATTTACTTAATGGTAAGGACAATTTCATTCCTAAAACACTCATATAGAGTGGTGTAATAATTAACCAATTAGCTAATGACAAAACAAATGTCAGTAATAAAGTCGCAGATAAAATTGTTACTAGAATATTCTTTAAATTGGGTGTTTGATCGCGACGCAACAAGTAATAAATTGGTAGGCAAAAAAGTAGGGTTGCTGCAAAACTTGTGGCCACTCCGATTAATTGAGCAATCGATGGTCCAGAAATTAAAAAGTAAAGCAGTGAACGAATTAACGCAATTTCTATCCCGCCCATTGGTCCTAATAAAAACATTCCTAGCAAAATTGGCAAATCAGAAAAATCGATTTTCATATAAGGAACAATTGGAATTACCGAAAACGCTAAAAACATTAACAAATAAGAAATGCCTGCCAAGCAAGCCGCCAAAACATATTTCCTAGTAGCAGTAACCACCATCATAATGACCTCCTGATGAGTTCATCTCCGGGCACTTATCAATTGTCGAAAAAAAAACTCTGTTGATCAGCGGCGACCAACAGAGTTTATTTGTCTATTCTCAAATAAGCCCTATCTTCTTTATCCAGACTATACTGTCGGCACTGGAATCACACCAGTTCAACTACATCACTGTAGGTCGCGGCCTATTACCGCCGGTCGGGAGTTGCACCCTGCCCCTGAAGATAAACTACTATTAAATTTATAAAATAAGTGTAACATAAAAAATAACATAGAGCAAGCTTATTTTTTAATCAGATTCCGCAAACGTTCAATTTCATTACCCGTTAAACGACGATACTGTCCCGAAACTAACCCCGTTAAATCAAGAAATCCATAACGTTCACGTCTCAATTTATTAACTGGATGACCAATGGCTGCAAACATTTTCTTCACTTGATGATTACGTCCTTCATGAATTGTTAACTGCCACAAAGAATTGTCCTTTTTGATGGCAATTTTTTTAATTCTTGCCGGCGCTGTTTTACGACCATCAATCATGATTCCTTTTTCTAGTTGCTGCAACTGCTCTTTAGTTGGAATGCCCTTAACTTTGGCTAAATATGTCTTTGCAACTTTGAAACGAGGATGCATCATTTGATTAGCCAGTTCACCATCATTCGTTACTAACAAAATTCCAGATGTATCATAATCTAAGCGACCGATCGGGTAAATTCTTTCGGTTACCTCTGGAAAGTAATCAACCACAACTTTCCGATGATGATTATCAGTAACTGCTGAAATTACACCACGAGGTTTGTAAAACAAGTAATAATCTTTTTTCTCTTGTTCAATTAATTTTCCTTCAACTTGAATTGCATCATCATTTGAGACTTTCGTTCCTAATTCACGAATAATTTCACCATTAACTTTAACTTTTCCTGCTAAAATTAACTTTTCCGATGCTCTTCTTGAAGCTACTCCTGCCTCAGCCATCACCTTTTGCAATCTTTCTTTAGCTTTCAATTATTTCTCCTCTTTATCTTCTGCTGGTTCGACTAAATCATTAAAACGAGCCAACAAATCATCAGTTTCTAATGGTAAATCAAGCTGTTCAGCTTGTGGAAATGGCGGTAATTCTTGCAATGAATGTAAGCCGAAACGATCCAAAAAAAATTCTGTTGTCGCATAAACAATCGGTCTGCCGGGAACCTCAAGTCGCCCTGCTTCGGTAATTAAATCCAATAATAACAGACGTTTCAAGGCTCCATTTGCGCCTACACCACGAATCTCTTCAATATCTGCTCGAGTCACAGGTTGCTTATAAGCTATAATGGACAAAGTTTCCATTGCTGCTCGAGATAAAGATACTTGGTTGGGAATTGCAAAATAGTTCTCTAACAATGGTGCATATACACTTTTAGTTGTTAGCCGGACTCGTTCATCAGTCATATGTAACTTGAGACTACTTGTCGAATCAACTTGATATTTTTTTTTCAATTCATCTAACTGTGCAAAAACCGCTGGCTTAGCTAAGCCAGTCAAATTTGCTAACTCGCTAGGAGTAATTCCTTGATCCCCACTGACAAAAAGTAAAGCTTCAATTTTAGCCAAATTTGATGTCATTTTGAATTATTAGACTCCCTTCAACTTGATTGGGCCTAAATCCGTTTCTTGCCTAACTTCAATTTGGCCACGTTTGATTAATTCAAGTAATGCCAAAAAAGAAGTAACAACTTGTTCTAAGATTACATCATCCGCACGAAACAATTCATCAAAAGTTAGCCAACCTACTCGTTTAGCTACTTGCTTGCCCAATCGTTCTATCTCGCCTTCAATAGTGAATTTTTCTGAATGGACATGACGTACACGTTTCAATTGTTGCCGTTGGCGCTGACGAAGTAATACCTGCCCAAAATAATGCTCAAGTTCAGAAATTTTCAATTGTTTTTTTAATAGTAATTTTTGGCTAGCTAGTGGAACCTCAGCTGGGGCCCGCGAATAATCACACTGACGTTTCTCAGCCAATTCTTGTAATTTTTGAGCCGTTAATTGAAAGCATTGGTGAGCTAATAATTGTTCAACTAATTCCTGCCGTGGATCAAGTTGATCATCGACCGGTGGATCTAGCTCCTCATGCTGTGGTAACAGCAAGCGACTTTTAATACTCAACAATGTGGCCGCCATAACTAAATACTCACCAGCAATGTCTAAAGAAAGCGACTGCATTTGATGTAAGTAATCCAAATATTGCGAAGTAATCGCAGAAATTTGAATGTCGTAAATATCCATCTGATTTTGTTTAATCAAATGCAGTAATAAATCAAGTGGACCTTCAAAAGCAGCTAACTTGAAAGTCAGCTGCTTAGACTGTTTAGTAGTCTCCATGATGCTGTTCCCACTTTGAAATTAATCCGGCCGTTTCCATACTGCCCATCATTTTTCGATTTGGATATAATTGATCTAAAGCATCAAGCATTTGAAAGCTGACACCCTCATTGCGTTCCGCTGGTGAAATTGCAATATGCCGCACCATTAAAATTTCGGTTGAGATTTCTACTCCAACCACACCGACAAAATCACCATTTTGGTTTTTCCATAAGAAAAGAATTCGGTTTTCTTCTCCTTGGTACCATTGCAATTCGGCCTTTAAATGTGATAATTCCTTTAAATCCGGAATAAAGGATAACAATCCCATGGCAATTTTTTGATAATCGTTCTTATACTTATACAGCATTGTAGACCTCCTATGGTCAACTGCAGCTAGCAGAATCGTAAATCCCAGCTATTTTACCATAAAATGCTGTTTCAAACAAACAAGCATTCCTCAGGCTCGTGGATGATATTGATTATAAATTCCCTGTAGCCTCTTTTTAGAAAGATGGGTATAAATCTGTGTTGTCGAAATATCCGCATGTCCGAGGAGCTCTTGAACAACTCGTAAGTCAGCTCCATTTTCCAAAATATGCGTTGCAAAGGAGTGTCTGAGAGTATGCGGAGTAACATCTTTCTGAATTCCAGCTGCTCTAACTAACTGCTTAAGGTTCTTCCAGACACCCTGACGTGTCAAACCACGGCCATGATGGTTTAAAAAAACAAATTTCGAACGTTGTTTTCCCAATAGTTTTGGTCGGGCTTCAGTTAAATAAAGTTCAACCCACTTAACAGCCTGGGAACCTAACGGAACAATCCGTTCTTTTTGACCCTTTCCAAGAGTTTGCAACAATCCCAAGCTTAAGTGCAAATCTGCCAATTTTAAATGGACCAACTCACTGACACGCAGACCCGTCGCATACATAACTTCAAGCATTGCACGATCGCGTAAGCCCAGTATCTTAGTCGTATCAGGTGTCTTTAATAATTGCTCAACCTCAGCAACCGACAACACCTCTGGCAAATGTTCTCTTTTTTTGGGTGAATCGATCAACAACATCGGATCTTTCTTGATAACTGCTTCTTCGGTCAAATATTGAAAAAACTTGCGCAAGCTAGTAACCGAACGAGTAATTGAACTGGCAGTTTTTCCTTGCTGCATTTCAAATTGCAAAAAATTTAAAATTAAATCCCGGGTTACAGTTTGATAATCCGTTAGTTGTTGTTCACGCAAATAATGATTAAATTGTTTTAAATCATTTCCATAGCTGGCAATGGTATTATCAGTTAAGCCACGCTCAACTTTTAAATAGTGCAAGTAATCTTTAACCAGATTATCGATAACTACCACCTCTATTGCAGATGCCGCTGCCGTTTTGCCCGACATTTGGCACAAACACCCAAAAAGGTTAAACGATGGTCAGCAACTTCAAAACCATACTTTTCTTTAACCTTCATTTCAACATCAACTAAGAGATCTTCATGAATCTCTTCAACTGCTCCGCAAATTTGGCACAAAAGATGATGATGAAAGTGTCCAGAATCTTCCGTCCGTAAATCATACCTAGTAATTCCATCTTCAAAACTAACGCGATTAACAATTTTTAGCTCAGCTAGAACTTCTAATGTTCGGTAAACAGTTGCCAATCCAATTTCTGGCTCAGCCTCTTTGACTTTAGCAAATAACTCTTCAGCTGAAAGATGACTCTCATGTAGTCGAACTAGCGTCTTTACGGTTGCCCGTCTTTGCGGTGTTAATTTTAAACCAGCTTGATGAAGCTTTTTTTCGATCTGGCCGAGTTCTTCTGGCTGTAGCACCAAGTCGATCACTTCTTTCTTTTGCCTATTTGTCAATTGATTTCAAAAAAATTTGGCCATCTTTTTGTTCAATTAGACCATTCTTCAATAAATGTCCAACAGCACGTTTAAATTGACCTTTACTAATTCCAAAGTAGCTTTTAATCTCAGCTGGAGAACTTTTATCCCAAAATGGTAAACTCCCACCTTGATGTTCTAAAGCTGCAACTAGCATTGCTGCATCCTCTCCAATTGCCTCATAAGCCCGCGGTCGTAATGAAATATTTAAGAGGCCATCTGGTCGAACACCAATTACTCGTGCCTTCATTTGTTCACCCAAGCGTGGCTCTCGATCGCGTTCACTTGGATGTATAAAGCCTAGTTGAAAATCGGGTGTAATTACTAATGTGCCCGCTAATTTTAACCGGTAAGCAGTAACTGTTACATCTTGATTCATCATTGTTGGTTCTGCTTTAACTGCTAACTGTTGGAAAACTTCAGCAGTAGCTAACGTTCCCCACATCCGATCTTTATGATCCAATGTCAAAGCAACCATCAAGTGGTCATGTTCTTTAGGCCAAAGATTATGTTGTTCTGGCAGTTCATCCAATGAAACTGCCAGATCTTTATTCGGCAAGCCAATATCAACGAAAACTCCTAAATCGCGTCGGACCGCTACTACTTCACCGAAAGCATATTGATTAATTCCAACTGCTGGAATTTTAAAAGTCATTTGTAGCTGATGATCTTCATTCTCATAAACAAAACCTTTAACAATGTCACCAAGTTCTAAATGATTTTCAACTTCCGTTTTTGTTAATCGACAAGTTAACGCTTCAACTTGCACAAAATACGCCGTTTGATTTTCATCAGTAACTTTAGCCTCAACAACTCGTCCTAAGACTTCTTTTTTCAATTAAATTTCCTCCAATTAAAGAAAAACTATTAGTTAATTCCAATATGTAAAATTGAAATAATACAATACGTAATACCTGAAGCAATCACAGGACCAGCAGCTACACCATTTAATAAAACAACACCCAAAATCGTTCCAAAAAGCAAAGCTACTGTTACTTGAGGAGTCGCCGCTAAAAGCGAAACCCCTTGTCTTGACAAAACTGCCACTAAAACTCCACAAGCTAAAGCAATTAATCCAGCTGGGCTTTTAAAAACACTAATTAAATCAGCAAAGCCAATTTTCCCAGTTGCTATCGGAATTAAAATTGCAACTGAAATAATTGTAACTCCCCAATTTATTCCCTTTCCTTCAATCAAAGTCATTAATTTGCCACTAAATGGAATAGCCTTTAACAATAAGACGACTCCAGCAGCGATCACTAATGATGAATTTTTGGCAATTAAAGCAATTGCCAAAATGATTCCTAAAAAAATCCAACTCTCCATTTTTTCACCTCTTGTTCATTTTAACTGAAAGTTCTTCAAAATACCATTTTCCGCAAAAAGCATTAAAAAAGAGTTGAGATTACAACAAATCTCAACTCCCTTAAAAATCAAATTTTATTTACTTGAAAGGATCAACGCTAAAGTTTAAAGTGCGTTAGAAGCCCCACGGTAAACAATTCCACGACGAGAATCAATTGTTACAACTTCCCCATCAGAAATTAATTCAGTTGCTTTTTCAGCACCAACAACAACTGGAATTCCCATTGAGATTCCAACTACTGCTGCATGTGATGTCAAGCCACCGTTTTCAACAACCAAGGCACTTGCCTTTTCGATTGCTGGTAAATAATCTTTATCAGTTGTCTTAGTAACTAAAACAGCACCTTCAACAGCTTTTTTATTAGCTTCTTCAGCAGATGTAGCAACTACCGCTTTACCAATAACTGTTTCATCACCAACACCTTGACCAGAAACTAATTTAGTTCCGATTAACTGAATCTTCATCAAGTTAGTTGTGCCTTTTTCGCCAACTGGAACACCAGCTGTAATCAAGATCAAATCTCCTTCTTTAGCAAAGCCTTCTTCCTTAGCTTTTTCAGTTGCTAAAGTGAACATTTCATCAGTTGAAGCAGGTGCTTCAGCCATTACTGGATAAACACCCCAGTTAACAGTCAAACCGCGACGAGTCCGATCATCAAAAGTAATTGCTAAAATATCAGCATCTGGACGATACTTCGAAATCATTTTAGCTGTGTGACCAGATTTTGTAGCAGCAACAATTGTCTTAATGCCTAAATTATCAGCTGTTTCAGCTACAACACGACCAACAGCTTCAGTTACATCAGTGCGGTCGAAGTCATTGATTGAGAAACGACGATGTTCACGCAAAGCATTTTCAGCTTTAACATCAATCCGTGCCATTGTAGCAACAGATTCAACTGGGTATTCACCATTAGCACTTTCACCTGAAAGCATTGTTGCATCAGTACCATCGAAAACAGCATTGGCAACATCAGATGCTTCGGCACGTGTTGGACGTGGATGTTCCTGCATTGAATCAAGCATCTGAGTAGCAGTAATAACTGGCTTGCCCAAAGCATTACATTTCTTAATTAAACTCTTCTGAACCAAAGGAACATTTTCCGGTGGAATTTCAACACCCATGTCGCCACGAGCAACCATCAAGCCATCAGAAACTTTGATAACTTCATCAAAATTATTGATTCCTTCTTGGGATTCAATTTTCGGGAAGATTTGAACATGTTCCATGTTCTTTTCTTCGAGTAACTTACGAATGTCTAAGACATCTTGTGGTTTACGAACAAAACTTGCTGCGATAAAGTTAATTTCGTGATCAAGTCCAAAGCGAATATCGTCTGAATCTTTTTCAGTGATTCCTGGTAAATTAATTGCCACACCTGGTGCATTAACACCTTTACGTGAGCCCAAAACACCTTCGTTCAGAACTTTGCAAACTAATTCATTGTTGGCACGATCAATTTTTTCAACTTGCATATCAAGCAAACCATCGTCAAATAATACGTGGCCACCTTCATGAACGTCATCGATCAATCCAGGATAAGTAACGGCAATCTTATCATGAGTACCTTCAATTGAAGCATCCATTGAAATCCGTACTTCATCACCGATTTCGAACTGGATCTTACCTTCTTTTTGAACAGTAGTCCGAATTTCAGCACCCTTGGTATCTAACATAATACCAACAGTCTTACCGGTAATTTTTTCTGCTTGATGAACTAAATTCAGTCGACCCAAATGTTCCTCGTGATCCCCGTGGGAAAAGTTAAAGCGGAAAACATTTGCTCCAGCCTCAATTAATTTTACAATTGTATCCAAATCGGAACTAGCAGGTCCAAGTGTACTTACAATCTTGGTCTTCTTCATGAATAAAATCTCTCCTTATAGAAAATTTTTAAAGACGACTTTAATGTCGAATCTTTATCTAAACTAATAGAACATAAAGTTAAAAACGCAACCTTCTATTGACATCTTGTAGTGAAACATCTGTAACGTGCTTATGATTCTCTAAAGTGTCAATAATATCAGTTGCAACTAATTTATTGTCGCGAATACCGATAGCCAAACTACCCTTACCTTCAAGGAGCAGTTTAATAGCGTAGTCTCCAAAACGACTAGCTAAAACGCGATCTTTAGCTGTTGGTCGCCCGCCACGTTGCACATGACCCAAAGTAATTGCTCGACTATCAAAGCTACCATACTGATCAAGTTTAGCTTTGAAGTCAGCTGCAGACATTACACCTTCAGCTAAAACAATTAAAGCATGATCTTTACCGTTTTTCCGGTTCAGCTTAATCTTGTCGGCAATTGCCTTAATGTCATAATCACGTTCTGGGATAACAATCGCATCTGCGCCAGCGGAAATTCCAGCCCATAATGCAATATCACCTGCACCGCGACCCATTACTTCAACGACGAATACTCGCTGATGTGAAGTTGCAGTATCATTGATCCGATCCAGTGCATCCAAGGCGGTATTAACAGCTGTATCAAACCCAATCGTAAAATCAGTTCCAGGAATGTCATTATCAATTGTTCCTGGGATGCCGACTGAATTGAAGCCATGCTGGCTCAGTCGTTCAGCACCATGATACGAGCCATCGCCACCAATAACAACTAAAGCGTCGATCCCAAATTTTTTCAACTGTTCGATTCCCTGTAGCTGAACTTTTTCTTCAGCAAATTCTGGGAAACGTGCTGAATACAAAATGGTACCGCCACGCGCGATAATTCCATCCATATCACTTGAGCTCAATTGATGAATGTCTCCAGCCACTAAACCCGCAAAGCCATAGTTAATACCATAAGCTTCCAGACCAGCTGCCATTGCTGAACGCGCAATTGCACGGATTGCAGCATTCATTCCTGAAGAATCTCCACCACTTGTTAAAATACCTATGCGTTTCATTTTTTCACCCCGTGTAAATTTAATGGAACAACACATTCTCCACCGCTTATATTAACACTTTTAGGAGCACTTGTCTTGTAAATTCTTAAATTAAATTCAGTTTATCACAATATCTTTTCATTCATTTTCATTTTTAACAACCAAATTTTCTTTTCCAATCATTTTAACTAATAACTGCCGTAGCTCATCCGAATCTGCTAACCAGTATTGCTTTGCTAATGCAAGCTTTTTAGCAGTTGCTTCTTCGTAAATAATAACCGGATTATTTCCTTGATAGCGACGCATTAATTGCCAAAGCTGTTGTTTCCTTTGGTCATCGAAAGCGCTTGGTAAACGTAGATAAAAAGTTTTTTTCATTGGTGTTTTCACATCGGCAGCGGCTTTCATTTGAACAGCAATTAACTGTCGCCGTTGATTGCGCTCTTGGACTTTACCCGCAATTAGATAGACCTGATTACTCTTCAAGTCGGTGGCTACTTGCCGATAAAGATTTGGAAATATAATGACTTCAATTTGGCCTGTCTGATCTTCACCGGTTAAAAAAGCCATTTGTTCGCCTTTTTTAGTGCGAATAGTCTTAATATCTTTAAGATATAGTAAAATACGAACTGATTGATCAGACTGCAGTTGAACAATTAAAGTTGTTTTTTTAGCTGCAGCTAACTTGGAATAGCGCGTAACCGGATGAGCAGAGATAAAAGTCCCTAAGTACTTTTCTTCTTGACTTAATCGTTCATTCAAATTAATTTCTGGTATTTGTTCTAATTTGGGTGCTAAAACTGCCAATAATTCAATATTATTACCACTCAATAAACGATTATCCAAAATTTTCGACAAATTATGCAGTAATGTAGCTCGCGTTTGACCAAATGTATCACCTGCTCCGCTATAAATTAAAGCTTGCAAACTATCTGTTTTCAAAAACTTTTCGGGCATTCGCTGCAAAAAGTCTTGAAAATTTTTAAAACGCCCAGCTCTTTTTCTTTCACTTAAAATTGCCCATACAAAATCCCGTCTTAGCGATCGAATCGAATTTAAGCCAAAAATAATTTGCTGGTGATTCAAACTAAAACCAAAACGGCTTAAGTTCAGATTAGGCCCATGAAGCTGAACCTTCAACTGACGTGCTTCTAAAACATATTCCTTAGTCTTATCACTATCTCCAATAACTGAACCAAGCAATGCTGCCATGAAAGCTGCTGGAAAATGACATTTTAAATAAGCTAATTCAAAAGCCATTTTTGTATAGGCAACAGCATGTGAGCGGTTAAAACCATAATTAGCAAAACGTTCAATATAATCATAAACTTTCGTAGCCGCTTCGGTTGAATACCCACGATTCTTAGCGCCTTGTATAAATTTAGTCCGCAATTGATCGATTAATGCTAACTTTTTTTTACTCATTGCCCGCCGCAAAATATCAGCCTGCCCCAGTGAAAATCCTGCCATGACAGCAGCAACTTGCATAACTTGTTCCTGATAAACAAGAATTCCATAAGTCGGACTTAGAATCGGTGCTAAGGCTTGTGCTGGATAAATAACTTGTTCTTTTTGGTGACGTCGATCAATAAAATGATCAATATTTTCCATCGGGCCCGGTCGAAACAAGGCATTAACTGCTGTTAAATCCTCAAATGATTGTGGCTGCAATCGGCGCAAAACATTCCTGATACCAGCCGATTCAAATTGAAAAACTCCAGCCGTTTGCGCCGTTTGAAAGATTCTTAAAGTTAACGGATCTGCCAACGAAATTTGATGAATATCAAAATCAACTTGATAATTTTGCTTAACTAGTTGCAATGCCCGATCTAAAACACTTAAATTGCGGAGCCCCAAAAGATCAATTTTTAAAAGTCCTAATTGCTCAACATAATCTTTTGAATACTGTGTTAAGGGCATCCCATCACTACCCACCTGCAATGGAACTATTTGACTCAAGTCTTGATCACTAAGAATGACACCAGCTGCGTGGACAGAAAAATGCCTTGGCAAGCCTTCTAAATAGCGTGCCGTTTTATAAAGCCATTGATTTTTTTCACTAGCTGCAACCTTGTCCCTTAAACGTGGCGATTGCTCAAAAGCTGCTGCTAAAGTTATCTTCAGCTGATGCGGAATCAAGCGGCTAAAGGAATTCATTTCAAATTGACTAAAGCCCAGCGCACGGCCAACGTCTCGTAATGCTTGCCGAGCCCCTAACGTCCCGAAAGTAATAATCTGGGCAACATGTTCTTTACCATACTTTTGCTGAACATATTCGATCACTTCCTGTCGGCGATTATCTGGAATATCCAAATCAATATCTGGCATTTGAACCCGTTCCTCATTTAAAAAACGTTCAAACAACAGATTGTAATACAATGGATCAACATCTGTAATTGCTAATGCATAGGCAACTAATGATCCCGCTGCTGAGCCTCTTCCAGGACCAATTACAATTTTTTCGCGATGAGCATAATTAGTGATATCCCAAACAATCAAAAAATAATCAGCAAAACCCATTCGCTTAATAACAGCTAACTCATGTTCCAAACGCTGCTGATATTTTTGATTTACAGTAGCGGTCAAATCAATTTTCCGTTCCTTTAATCCTTGAAGACACAACTGATGCAAATAACCAGCCGCAGTTTGTTGTTCAGGAACCGGATAGTGTGGCAGTTGTGGTTGGCTAAACTTCAAATTAAAATTAGCTGTTTGACAAATCTTCTCAGTTTGTGTCAATAATGCTGCCATCCCAATGTTTTGGTATGCGGATTGAACTTTTGCTGCCGGCTGTAGCCAGGCCTTAATTGTAGACTTTTCCTGTAGTTCAAAGGTTTCCAACCGCGTACCTTGACGAATTGCTTGGAGTACTTTCAAATATGCTTCATCTGCTGGATCAAGATAGTTAACTGGCTCTAATGCTGTCAACCTCAAGTGTTGCTTTTTTGCCAAGGTTTGCATAGCTTGACATAAAGGCGAACTCAATTGCGGACTCATCCCCAAAAAAAGATCTTTAGCCATAACTTTTTGTTGTAATTCAGTCAAAAAATTGACTGCTTGCTCTTGTTTACCAGTTTGTAAACTTTTAATTACCAATGAATTAGTTAATGGTGTAATCACTAATAACCCCGTCAGATGACTTTTAATCTCATCCAGTGGATACTCGACTTGATTTTCAGCAAGCAAACGATTTTTAATAGTTGAAAGCTGTAACAAGTTTTGATAACCGATTTGATCTTTAGCAATCAAGATAAGTTCATTGCCTGGATTAAGTTCTAAGGTCATTCCAATCAATGGTTTAATTTTTTGTTTTTGGCATAATTGATAAAAAGCTGCCGCACCGTACATCACGTTTCGATCAGTTAGAGCTAATGCTTGATAACCACGCTCTTTAGCTGCTGTTATCAATTCTTCTAACCGCAAAGGACTTTGGAGTAAACTGTAACAGCTGACAATCTGAATTGCACCAAACATTGGCATCACCTCTTCTTTGTTTCAATTATACCAATTTTTGAACCTTAAAAAAAACTTTTGTTGTTAAATAAAAGTGTCACAAAGCGTTTTTTTATGCTAAACTACTCTTGTACTGTGAGGTGTTGACAATGGCAAAGCAATTAATTATTTTGTTTTGGGGCTTCATTTATGGTGAAGTGATCGGTTATATCGGTGCCGCCTTAACTGGGGTGACATTTTCACCATTAGCTGATGGCTTAACTGCAATGGTCATTGGTTGGATCACCATCAACTTGTTAACGTTGTTTATTAAAGATCCAACAACTAATAAATAATGACCGAAAAAAAAGTGAGGAAATTAATTCCTCACTCTTTTTTTTAATTTTCTGCTGGATTCTCTTGAGCTGCGAAAACCAAGTTCTCTTGCTGACCCAAATCAACTGTCACCGTTGAATGTGGCATGACTTTACCAGCTATTATTTGTTTAGCGAGTGGTGTTTCGACATACTCGGTAATATATCGTTGTAATGGGCGTGCACCATATGCCGGATCATATCCTTGCCTTGCCAAGTATTTACGAGCAGCTGCTGAAATTTGCAGTTGAATCTCTTGGTCTGCTAGACGATGTGATAATTGTTGAATAAACTTATCAACAATCTTCTCAATTGCTGTTAAATTTAACGGCGTAAACATAATAATGTCATCAATTCGATTCAAAAATTCTGGTTTAAAATGAGACTGAGCCAGTTGCATAACTGCTTGCTTAATCTCAGGAGAAATTGATCCTTCTTTGACTTTATCTAATAAAATACTTGAACCTAGATTAGAAGTCATAATGATAATTGTGTTTTTAAAGTCAACTGTTCGCCCCTGACCATCCGTTAAACGACCATCATCAAATACTTGCAGTAACACATTAAAGACATCTGGATGAGCTTTTTCAACTTCATCTAACAAAACAATTGTATACGGATTACGCCGAACAGCCTCAGTTAACTGACCACCTTCTTCGTAGCCAATGTAACCAGGTGCCGCACCCACCAAGCGAGAAACAGATTGTTTTTCCATATATTCGCTCATATCAATTCGTACCATGTGTTTTTCCGAATCAAATAAGTTTTCTGCTAGAGCTTTAGCTAATTCAGTCTTGCCGACTCCAGTTGGTCCCAAAAACAAAAATGTTCCTAGTGGCTGGTTAGGATCCTGTAACCCCGCTCGAGCACGTAATACTGCATTGGCTACTGCATCGACGGCTTCATCTTGACCAATAACTCGTTGATGTAAAGCTTGCGGTAATTGCAGTAATTTTTGCCGTTCGCCTTGAACTAACTTAGCCACCGGAATTCCAGTTGTTCGACTAACTACTTGGGCAATTTCGTTTTCAGTAACTGATTCTTCAACCAACCAATTGTCCGGCCGCTTTTCTGCCTCTAAGTCTTGCAGTTGCTTTTCTAACTGCGGAATTGTTCCGTGTTGTAGTTTAGCTGCTTTTTCCAAATCATAATTATTTTCGGCTTCTTCTAATTCATGCCTTGCCTGATCTAATTCACCTTTTTTATCACTAAGTTTCTTTATATCCTCTTTTTCATTTTCCCAGCGCATTTTTAAAGTATTAACTTTTTCACGCATTTCTGCCAAATCAGTCTGCAACTCACCAAGCCGTTTTTTTGAAGCAGTATCCGTTTCTTTCTTCAAAGCTGCCTCTTCAACTTCCTGCCGCATTAATTGCCGAGTCGCTTCATCTAGTTCTGTCGGCATGGAATTCATTTCTACCCGAATGGTTGCACAGGCTTCATCAATTAAATCGATTGCTTTGTCTGGCAAAAAACGATCTGTAACATAACGATTAGATAACGTTGCTGCTGCTACCAATGCATTGTCATGAATCCGAACACCATGATGAATTTCAAAACGTTCTTTGAGTCCCCGCAAAATGGAAATTGTATCCTCAACACTTGGTTCATGCACCATTACTCGTTGGAAACGTCGTGCCAAAGCCTTATCTTTTTCGACTGATTCCCGATATTCATCAAGCGTCGTTGCACCAATCAAATGCAATTCTCCTCGAGCAAGCATTGGTTTTAATAAATTGCCAGCATCCATACTACCTTCTGTTTTGCCAGCACCCACAATATTATGAACTTCATCAATAAAAAGTAAAATTTTGCCTTCACTTTTCTTTACAGCTTTTAAAACCGCTTTTAACCGTTCCTCAAACTCTCCTCGATATTTTGCACCAGCAATCAAGGAACCCATATCCAAAGAAAAGATAGTTTTATCTTTCAAATTATCTGGAACATCCCGCCGTACAATTCGTTGCGCCAAGCCCTCAACAATCGCCGTTTTCCCGACACCAGGTTCGCCGATTAAAATTGGATTGTTTTTTGTTTTACGGGAAAGAATCCGAATAACGTCACGAATCTCATCATCCCGGCCAATAATCGGATCAACTTGATTATCACGAACTTGTTTAACTAGATCAATTCCATATTTTTCAAGTGCTTTATATTGTGTTTCTTGATTTTTGGAAGTCACTCTTTCTCCCCCTCGTAATTTTTTAACAACTGCTGCTAATTTAGCGAAAGTCAACCCCTGTTTTTTTAAATAAAGAGCTACTGGATTGGCTGTTAATTTTAGAAGCGCCAAGAAAATTGTATCCAAAGCTATATATTCATCATCTTGCTGCTTACGTAACTGATCAGCTTCAGCCAATAGACGATACATTGGCTGACTAAGTGTTTGACCATACTGAACACTACCCTCAACAACTGCGATACCATCTAACTGACGGTCAAGTTCTTTCTCAAAACCTGTTAAGTCGACCCCAGCTTGTTGCAACAGTTCAGCCCCAAATTCACCAGACTGAATCAAGAATTTAAACAAGTGTGGCAAATCGATTTCTTGATGATGCCGAGTTTGAGCTATTTGCTGAGCCTGAGCCAAGGCTTCTTGAACAGCTGTTGTCATTTGATTTTCCTGCATTTTTATACCTCACTTTTATTGCTAATTTAGACGTTAAAAAGCCCAGATAGTAACACTCATCGACGAGTCGTTCAACCACCTGGCCTTTCTTTACTTGCTTACATTTTCATTATATACCAAACGTTTGTTCGTGTTAACTTTTTTGCTCAACTGCTAAACTCACAATTTTCAAGATCAAGTCAACCGCTTGTTCCATAACTTGAATTGAAACAAATTCAAATCTTGAGTGCATATTCTCACCACCGGCAAACAAGTTCGGGGTTGGCAGACCCATAAAGGAAAGTTTTGATCCATCTGTTCCACCACGAACTGGATAAACAACTGGCTTAATCCCCAACTGTTCCATGGCCAACTTAGCTAATTCAACCGAAGTCATATCTTTTTCAATTACTTCACGCATATTATAATACTGATCAGTTAAATCAACTAGTACTCGTTCTTCTTTAAACTCTGCATTCATTCGAGCAGCAATTTGCCGCAGCAATTCTTTCCGGCTTTCAAATTTGGCACGATCATGATCGCGAATAATGTAAGTCATTTCAGCTTGATCAACCGTTCCATTCAAATCAACTAAATGAAAAAATCCTTGTCGCCCTTCAGTTTTTTCCGGTACTTCATCTGCGGGTAATTGAGCCTGAAAATTCATGGCTAATTGTAAGGCATTGATCATTACCCCCTTAGCAGTCGCGGGATGAACATTTTTACCAATTAATTTAATTTTAGCTTGGGCGGCATTAAAGGTCTCGTATTCTAATTCACCCAGTGGTCCACCATCCACCGTATAGGCAAAATCAGCTCCAAATTCAGCCACCTCAAAATTATCAGCACCAGTTCCAATTTCTTCATCTGGTCCAATACCGATTTGAATCGTACCATGTTTAACTTCCGGATGAGTCAGTAAATATTCAGCAGCGGTAATAATTTCGGCAACACCCGCTTTATCATCTGCTCCCAACAAAGTAGTGCCGTCTGTCGTAATCAAATCCTGTCCAACGTAATTCTTTAAATTAGGAAACTCCGCCGGATCAAGCTGATAGCCGCTATCAGCCAACGGAATAACTGATTTTCCGTCATAATTTTGATGCAACTGCGGTTGAATGTTTTTCGCATTAAAGTCGGCTGTATCTAAGTGAGCAATGAACCCGATCTTCGGAACCAGTGCATAATCTGCTGATAAATTACTTGGTATAGTCGCTAAAACATAAGCACTTTTTTGAGAGATGCGAACATTGCTCAGACCGATGTTTTGTAATTCAGCAACTAATTCTCGGGCAAATTTTAATTGATTACGAGTTGATGGAATAGTTACTGACTGCTCATTTGAACGAGTTTCCTGTTGTGCATATCTAATAAAACGTGTCGCAAGTTTGGGGTATGGCATCTAAACACATCCTTTAATTTAATTTGTTTTAAAAAAATTGAAATGGGTCAGTTGAAATTTTTGATTGAATAATTGGAAATGACCAATTATTTTCTTGTTTCCAAGTATTAAACAGTTTGGCAAGTTGTGGTTTACAAATACTTTCAACATGATGGCCCAAATCAATTGCTGCCAACTGCGAAGCATAGATATCATGTGCTGTATGGTAAGACAAATCACCAGTCAAATAAATATCAGCGCCAGCTTTAACGGCTGCTGCATAAAACTGACCGCCACTGCCGCCTAAAATCGCTACTCGTTTAACTAAACGGTGCAAGTCAGGCGCCACAACTCGAACACCACTTAGATTAAAGACTCGCTTGCAGAAAACAGCTAATTCTTTGATCGTCATTTCCTGGGGTAAGTTACCAACTCGACCCATCCCATATTTTTCATTTAATCCGTGAATAGCTGTCAAATAATAAACTGGCTCTTCATATGGATGAGCAGCTAACAAAGCCTTAATAACTTTGGCGGCTTGGTTTGGCCGAATGATAACTTCGATTTTTTCTTCGGTAACACTACTTGCCACTAACGGCTGCCCAATTGCTGGATGAGTCTTTTCTCCCGGTAAAAAACGGCCTGTCCCGTCAGTTGAATAAGAACATCCCTGATATTCACCAATTGTCCCTGCTCCGGCAGCACTTAAAGCTTGTCGAACTGAGTTTGCTGCCACTTGCGGAACATAAACAACTAATTGCTGTAAAGGCAACTCCCGTTTTGGCAAAAGAGCGCTTGTTTGTTGCAAATTTAAAGTTGAAGCCAACCAATCATTCATCCCACCATTGGCATTATCAAGATTAGTATGTGCCCCATAAACCGTAATTTGGTGTTTCAACAATTCCGCATACATCTGATTTTGGGGAACTGCCAAATCAAAGCTTTTGATTGGATGGAACATCGCTGGATGATGAGCAAAAATAAAATTAACCTTATTCTTAACCGCTTCAGCCACGACTTCAGGACGAACATCTAATGTTATCATCATCTTTTTAATTTCAGTTGTTAAACTACCCAGTTGAAGTCCCACTGGATCACCTTTTTCAGCAATTGTCTGCGGGGCAAACTGTTCAAAGCGTTCAATAACCGCCGCTGCTTTAGTCATTTAATACCTCCTCAATTAACTTGATTTTTTGTTGCAATTCCTGTTCTTTGGCAACCGGCTCATTTTGTGCTTGGGTAAGCTGTGCTAAAACTCGCTGCAGCTTTAGTTTTTCTCCTTGCCATTTTTGAATAAAAGCTGGCGATTTAGCTTGTAATAGTAACGGGCCAAATAAATATTCAGTAGTTGTCAAAGTAATTGGCTCTTTTATCGGGTCAGCAACAATAATTTCGTAAATGTGTCGATCCTCTGCAACAATTTCTTCTGCCACTATTTGATAAGAATTTCTGATTAGCCAATGTCGAACAGCAACTTCATTAACATTCGGCTGCAAAATCAAACGCGGCCGTTTATTTAATTGATCAAAACCAGCCGTTAAAATTTGACAAATCAGACTACCACCCATCCCGCAAATCGTAACTACATCAATTTCTTCATCTACATGAATTGCTGCTAATCCATCGGCTTGTCTTGTTGCGACTAGATTTTCTAAATGCAGCTGCCGAATTTCGTGAACAGCATTTTGATAGGGGCCAGCAACAACCTCACCGGCAATTGCCCATTTAATTTTTTTGTTCATGGCTAAATATGCCGGCAAATAAGCATGATCAGAACCAATATCAGCCAACCGCGATCCAGACAAAACAAACCCCGCTACTGTTTGCAAACGGCGTGATAAATGATATGCATCCATCTCAATTTCCAACTCCCTCTAAATTCCTTACTTTAAATTATAGCTGACTTAAAATCTTAAAAAAACCCTTTTCTCATTCTTTCTTCTGCAACTAATAACCCTAAACCCTTGGTAAGTTATTGCTGTACCTGGCTTTTAATTCCATAAAAAAAGCATGAACCGCCCAGCGAAAAACTCAAGTTAAACTCAATTGCTGATAATAAAGACTCTACGAGCAGCAATTCCTGTTAACTGTAAACTTCTCCATTTTGCGGAACACACTGATAATTTAAACTACCTAATAAAACTTGGTTAATTTTGAGCAGCATTTAAAGCTGTTCTTAGATCCCCTAATAGGTCGGTTACTTGTTCGATTCCAACTGACAAACGAATCAATCGATTAGAAATTCCATTAGCCAACCGTATTTTTTCTGGAATTGAACCATGCGTCATAATTGCCGGAACTTCAATTAAGCTTTCAACTGACCCTAAACTTTCTGCTAACGTGATTAATTTAAGACTTTCAATGAATTTTTTCACTGATAAATCTGTCGTTAATTCAAAAGATATCATTCCACCAAAGCCATCCATTTGCCGCTTAGCAAGTTGATAATCAGTTCCATTTGGATCTCCTGGATAATAAATTTTACTGATTCGCGAATCCTGTTGTAAAAATTCAAAAATTTGTTGTGCATTTTTTTGATGAGCTGCCATCCTAACAGCTAGTGTTTTCATTCCCCGCTGCAATAACCAACTATCTTGTGGTGCTAAAATTCCACCAATTGCATTTTGTAAATAGCCAATTTTTTCGCCTAATTCTTCAGTCTTAGTCACAACCAAGCCAGCGATTAAGTCACTATGACCACCAAGATATTTAGATGCACTATGCAACACAATATCAGAACCTAAATCAAGTGGACGTTGAACATAAGGCGAAGCAAAAGTATTATCAACAATTGTTAATAGATTTTGCTGCTGAGCTAACTTAGCTAAGGCACTAATATCTGAAATATGCATCAAGGGATTCGTCGGCGTTTCAAGATAAATAGCTTTAGTTTTGGGAGTAATCGCGCTCGCAACTGTCGTCAAATCACGGGTATCGACAGCTGTAAAATTCAGTCCTTGACGTTTTAAGACCGTATTTAATAATCTGAACGTTCCGCCATAGACATCATTGCCAACAACAATATGATCACCAGCTGAAAAAAGTGAAAATACCGTATGAATCGCTGCAGAGCCAGATGCAAAAGCATAACCAGCTGCGCCATTTTCTAACTCTGCAATTAACTTTTCAACTGCCAATCTAGTTGGATTCCCGGTACGCGAGTATTCGTACGCTGGACTTCCACCTAGAGTAGATTGTGCAAAAGTTGAAGTTTGATAAATTGGCACGCTAACTGCCCCTGTTGCTTGATCTTGACTAATTCCACCATGAATTAATTTCGTTCCAAATTCCATTACTCTTACCTCTTTCTTAAATTTTAAGCATAAATTTGCTGACTAAGATATCGTTCACTGCTATCTGGGAAAACTGTGACAATATTACTGCCCGCTGGTAGCTGATCAGCTAACTTTAAGCTAGCTTCAAGTGCTGCCCCACTAGAGCTGCCAATTAATAATCCGTTAGTTTTTGCCAATTGCTTCACCCAAGTAAAAGCTGCTTGATCACTGATGGTAAAAATTTGATCAACGTCTTTCCGGTTTAAAAACGGTGGAATAAATTCAACTCCAATTCCTTCTGTTCGATGAGCATGCTGTGGACCACCATTTAAGATTGATCCAGCCGGTTCAACAATCGCGGTTTTAATCTGCGGAGCTTTTTCTTTAAAATACCGTGCCATTCCAACAAATGTACCTCCACTGCCGACCCCAGCCACGAAACCGTCTAATGTTAGTTGATTGGCTTGAAACTCCTTCAAAATCTCTGGTGCAATCGATTCATAATAAGCAGCTGGATTTCCTGGATTTTCAAACTGTAATGGCAAATAACTGTTAGAAATTTGTTTGTTTAGTTCCTTGGCCTTCTGAATTGCGCCAGTTATTCCGGCTTCACTCGGAGTGTGAATTAATTTAGCTCCAAGTGCTTGCATTAAAACTTGTTTTTCCTGACTAAATTTTTCTGGAACGACTAAAATTGTTTTTAAGTTAGCTTCAAGTGCTGCTAAAGCCAGTCCAATACCAGTATTGCCAGCAGTGGGTTCAATAATAGTTGATGTTGAATTAATTTGTTGATGTTGCCAAGCTTGCTCAATTAAATACTTTCCCAAGCGATCTTTAATACTCCCACCGGGATTGAACATTTCTAACTTTGCAAAAATTTTCGAACCTTTTGGAACCTTTGTTTTAATTTCAAATAACGGCGTATGACCAATCAATTCACTTACTTGATGATAAATCATTTAACATTCCTCCTTGTTTTTGCAAACAAAAAGGCACGAATCAAAAATTTGATTCGCGCCTCGTCCGCTGAAGATGTCTAACTTTTAACTATGCAAACTTGAATTAATTAAAATTTAAAACTTAATGTCATTCAATTCAAAACTTGCATGCCAAATAGTCGCATCCGCGTGGCTAAACGCGAAATACGACAACAACATGTGTTAGCTGCAAGTTTATAAGCTGTCAAAAGTTCCATCTCCTTTTCTTAAGTTGATTTAATCATACACTTTTTTAATAAAATTGCAATTCTTTATTCCAAAAAATCACGTAACTGCTTCGAGCGTGAAGGATGACGCAATTTACGCAAAGCTTTAGCTTCAATTTGCCGTATACGTTCACGGGTAACTCCAAACACCTTGCCAACTTCTTCCAAAGTTCGAGTTCGACCATCATCTAAACCAAAACGCAATCGTAAAACATTTTCTTCTCGATCGGTCAAAGTATCTAAGACACTTTCCAACTGTTCTTTTAATAATTCGTACGCTGCGTGATCAGCGGGACTAGTAGCATCATGATCTTCAATAAAATCACCTAAATGTGAATCGTCCTCTTCGCCAATTGGTGTTTCTAAAGAAACTGGCTCTTGAGCAATCTTTAGAATTTCTCGAACTTTATCCGTCGGCATATCCATTTCTGCGCCAATTTCTTCTGGCGTAGGTTCTCGACCTAAATCTTGCAACATTTGCCGCTGAATTCGAATCAACTTGTTAATGGTTTCCACCATATGAACTGGAATTCGAATTGTCCGTGCTTGGTCAGCAATAGCACGTGTAATTGCTTGCCGTATCCACCAAGTAGCGTAAGTTGAGAATTTGAAACCTTTACGGTAATCAAACTTTTCAACTGCCTTCATCAAACCCATGTTTCCTTCTTGAATTAAATCCAGAAACGACATTCCTCGACCAACATAACGTTTGGCAATTGAAACTACTAATCGTAAGTTTGCCTCAGCTAGCCGCTGCTTAGCTTCTTCGTCACCCTGTTCGATTCTTAAAGCTAATGCTACTTCTTCATCTGCCGTTAACAAATCAACTCGGCCGATTTCTTTGAGATACATCCGCACTGGATCATTAATCTTAACCCCAACTGGCGCACTAACATCACGATCCTTAGTAGCTTTATCAGCTTCTTTAGAAGCAACCTTTAAACTATGTTCACTAGGCTCCCCTTTTTCATCAACAACTGAAATTCCAGCATCTTCAATTCGTTGGATCAATTTTTCCATTTGTTTACTATCAAGTTCAAATGGTGCTGCCAACTTTTTAGTTAATTCATCATAACTAATCTGCTTTTCCGGTTTAAATTTTCTAATCGTTTGTCGTAAAGCTTTGGTATAAGCAGCATTTTCATTATTCATTTTCTCTTCTGCCATAGTGCAGCCTCCTTAAAATGAAGCTGATTTCTTCAGCTGTCGTTGTTTCAGTAATTCCACAAATTTTATCGTTAGTTTCTCAACCAACGCTTGATTATTCATTCGCCGAGCAGTTTCTAACTCCTGTTTCAAAGCTGTTAATTGCTCTTCTAATGGTGATAATTGCGTAATCAGCCGAATACAGTCATCAATTTCCTCGTTAGAACTGACAGTCGCATGATTTTCTACCTCCAGTTCAACCATTTGCTGTCGCAATTTATCGTCAGCTAAAAAGTCCAAGAAACGAGCTGGATCGTACTCATCATAACGTTTAAAATAGCCTTCTGCTAGCAGATAAATCGTTTGATATTGATCATGGACAAAAACAAAATTTGGTGTTTCACGCAATTTTAATCGTACATCATAACTATGCAGCAATCGATAAAGCAACAAACGTTCTGCTTTTTCAACTCGTTGATAATTTTTAGCTGCCGGTGCTGGCTTGGCAACAACTAACGCTGGTTGTTGCTTTTGCTGTTGAAAGTCTTGCCGAGCTCGTTGTTGTAACAAACTATGCAACTGTCCCGCTAAACTTCTTTTCTCTAAAGAAAACCGTTTCGCCAATTGCCCTAAATACAAATCGCGTGCGACTGGTGAGGCCACGGTAGCAATTTTTTCCAAGATATCAGAAATATATGCCAGCTGATCATTCTCGTTAGTTAAATTGCGGTTAGCTGCTAAAAACGAAAACCAAAAAGACATCTGATTTTGTTGACCATCTTTAACTAACTTTACAAAAGCCGTTGGACTTTCCTGATTAATGTATTCATCCGGATCACGTTTACCTGGGATTGGGATCACACCTAATTCTAATTTGGTTAATGGCTGCAGGAGTTGTAATGCTCGTGCTGTTGCTTTTTGACCAGGATCATCACCATCGTAACACAAGCATAAACGATCTGTTGTCCGTTCCAACAAGTAAATTTGTTCATTAGTCAAACTAGTTCCCATTGAAGCGATACCTTGCTGCACTCCGGCTTGGTATGCCGAAATAACATCCATAAACCCCTCGAACAAGATTGCAAACCCATGCTGCCGAATCTCACTCTTGGCTAAATCAAAATTAAACAACACTTTACGTTTATTAAACAATAATGTTTCGGGACTATTCAGATATTTAGGTAGTTTCTCATTCTTTTTCAGTAAGCGCCCTGAAAAAGCAATTACCCGTTTTTGCGGATCACGAATCGGAAAAAGTACCCGTTCTTTAAAGCGCTGATAAAGTTGTCCGGCATCATTTTCGGTAAATAAGCCCGAACGAATTAACAACTCACGCGGAAAATGTCGATCTTCCAAGAATGGTAGCAACACTTGTTGAACTGGTGCATATCCCAAGTGAAAAGTTTCAATTGTTTCGTCCGTCAAGCCACGTTGATGCAAATACTTCAGTGCCGTTTCACCAATTTCCGTATTGACTAAAATATGGTGAAATAAATCAGCCGCTAAAGAATGTATTTGACGCAACTGACCAACTTGGGTATCCGCTGAACCGGCAGTCGCATTACTTTCAGTGACTGACTTGGGTAAATCAATCCCCCCTAATTCAGCAACTTTAATAACCGCCTCTGGAAAGCTAATGTTTTCAATTTCCATAATAAACTTGAAAACATTGCCGCCACGGTGACAGGAAAAACAATGAAAAATTTGTTTTTCCTCAGTCACTGAAAAAGAAGGCGTCTTTTCTTCATGAAATGGACAAAGGCCAAAATAATTTTTACCTGATTTGTGCAACTGAACGTATTGACTGACAATTTCGACAATATTAACGCTCGAACGTATTTGTTCAACCGTTTCTTCCGGAATGCGTTTCACGGTTTTAGGACCCCCGCTTTCATTAAAAATCAGCCAACTGGGCTAACAAAAGCCGCACAAAACCTGTGCGACTTCGATAAACACTCTTTTAAAGGATACCTCATAAAGTTAAAGAAAGCAAACGATAATCCTCGAATAATTTAAAGCTATTTCACATTAATAGCTGTTAAATCACCAAACGGTTGGAACAATTTAGCTAACTGTTTTAATTGAGCTAGCCGATTTTGTTGGAGTTGTTGCTTTGGACTCATTACCATCGTTTGATCGAAATACGCTTCAATTGGTTCGCGTAATTTTTGAAGTTGCTGATAATCTTCTTCCAACGTACCAGTTGTTTTAGCTGTTGCCACCGCCTGATTTAATTTCGCTTCTGTTTCATTTTCAAATAATGCTGGTTGAACCTTCACTCCAACTGGAAGCTTTGCTTTGCGAGTCAAGCGTAAAACTCGACTAGCTGCTTCAATTGTTTGCTTAAAGTCTGTCTCCTGACGATGGACTTGTAAAACCTCTGCAGCTTGAGTAATTGTAGTAAAGGTATTACGTGGTTGAGCAGCAACTGCCGTAATAATATCAAATGGATACTGTAAAAACTGCAATTGCTTGCGCATCCGATCCATCATAAATTCAGTTGCTTCAGCAACATGAGCTGGTTGAATTTTCTGATATAAAGCTGGCTGCTGTTGCGCTGTGCTTGCAACTAACGCTAACAAAGGCTTAACTGCTAATGGCCAGTCAAATTCCAAACAAATTCGAATAATTCCCGCTGCTTGACGACGGAGAGCATATGGATCGTTTGACCCTGATGGTAACATCCCTGCAGCAAAAAAATCGGTAATACTATCAAGTTTGTCAGCAATTGCTAAGACCGCTCCAACTTTAGTCGCTGGTAGTTTGCCACCAGCTTCAGTTGGCAAGTAATGTTCCCGAATAGCCGTGGCAACGGCTGGTGTTTCACCTTGAAGCAAGGCATACTTTTCACCCATCACACCTTGCAATTCAGAAAACTCGCCAACCATTCCCGTTACTAAATCAAATTTATAAATTGCCGCTGCTCGCTGTAAATCTTTTTGTTCCGCTGAATTTAAGCCTACTTGTTCGGCGATTGACTGACTCAAATAACCAACGCGCTGCATTTTTTCCGCCATTGTCCCGATTTTATCATGGAACATGACATGCTCTAACTTAGCGACATACTGCGACAAAGAAGTTTTTTGATCTTCTTGATAGAAGAAGGCAGCATCTTCCAAGCGAGCTGTTAAAACCTTTTCGTTTCCAGCAATCACATTAGCTAAAAATTGCTGATTTCCATTACGAACCGAAACAAAATATGGTAATAATTTTCCTTGCTGATCACGAACATAGAAAAATCGTTGATGATCACGCATTGAAGTAATTAAAACTTCATCAGGAATCTGCAAATATTTCTCGGCAAAACTACCTGCAAAAACCGTCGGATATTCAACTAAATTATTGACTTCTTCTAATAAATCAGCTTCAACAACAATTTTCCAATCATGTTCTTGCGCTAATTTTGCAATTTGGTTTTTTATCATTGTTTTACGTTTGGCAGCATCCGCTATTACAGCAACACTTTCTAAGCTTTGTGGATAATCCGTTGCCGCTGATAATTCAATCTGATGCCCTAAAAAGCGATGTCCCTGCGTTTTTCGACCAGTAGTAATATTCAATAACTTGAAGTTAATAACTTCTTGATCTAATAAAGCAACAATCCAGCGAATTGGCCGAATATACTTAAAATCATTGTTTCCCCAGCGCATCATCGTCGGAAAATTCATTGCCGCAACAACTTTTTTTAAGTCCGGCAAGATTTCAGCTGCTGTTTTTCCAGCAATGAACTTCTTAACATATACATATTCAGTTCCTTTTAATTCTTTAAAATAAATATCATCCGGTGTCATTTTTTGACCCCGAGTAAAACCGATAGCCGCCTTCGACCAGCTACCATCAGCTTGTAAAGCAATCTTCTTAGCTGGTCCCTTAGCTTCTTCTTCAACATCTGGTTGTTGGTCGGCTAAGCCTGAAATTTTAACAGCTAATCTGCGGGGAGTTGAGTAAGTTTGCAGTTTTTCAAAGTCTAACCGCTGTTCTTGCAAAAATTCTTTTAGACGCTCGGCCAATTGTTGAACACTCGGAGTTACTACATGTGCAGGAATTTCTTCTAAACCAATTTCTAATAACATTGTATGTGTCATCTTATTTATCCTCCTTCAACAATTTTTCCCGCAGCTGATCGTCTTTAAGCAAGGGGAACCCCAACTTTTTACGCTCAGCTACAAAAGCTTTCGCAATTGATTTTGCTAAATTACGAATCCGGGCTAAATAGCCAGCACGTTCGGTAACCGATACTGCTCCTCGTGCATCAAGTAAATTGAATGTATGACTACACTTCAAAACATAATCGTAAGCTGGGTGAATTAAACCGTTAGCTATTTGTTTTTTAGCTTCTGTTTCATAGGTATCAAATAACTTAAATAACATCTGCTGATTACTGGTTTCAAAAGCATACTTAGAATGCTCGTATTCTGGCTCACTGAAAATATCACCATACCGAACTCCAGCTGACCATTCCAAATCAAAAACTGAATTAACATCTTGGATGTAAGAAGACAATCTTTCCAGCCCATAAGTAACCTCTGAAGCTACTGGTCGAACTTCTAATCCACCGACTTGTTGGAAATAAGTAAATTGTGTGATTTCCATTCCATCTAACCAGACTTCCCAACCAACACCGGCACAGCCCATTGACGGATTTTCCCAATTATCTTCAACGAACCGAATATCATGTTCTAAGGGATCAATCCCTAATGCCCGTAGACTATCCAAATATAAATCCTGAATATTTGCCGGTGATGGTTTCATAATAACTTGAAACTGATGATGTTGAAACAAACGATTAGGATTTTCACCGTAACGCCCGTCAGCTGGACGACGTGATGGCTCAACATACGCCGCATTCCAAGGTTCTGGCCCAACCGAGCGTAAGAAAGTATATGGGCTCATTGTTCCCGCTCCCTTTTCTGTGTCATAGGCTTGCATCAACATACAGCCTTGTTTTGACCAGAACTGTTGTAGTTTTAAAATTATTTCTTGAACAGTTAACTTTTTTTCCATCTTGCTCCTCCTCAAAATTTAGCTCAGGGCACAAAAAAAGCCTATGCAACCCCATTGCTGGTTACATAGGGACGATCATTCAACCGCGGTTCCACCCTATTTCCGATAAAATATCGGCAACTTAATTATGAATAACAGCTCCGAAAACGCCAATCATGTAGTTATCATCTCAGGCTCACACGATCCCTGATTCGCTGAATATAACTTTACATAACCTTTTTTCATCATGGCTTACACGATGTTAAGAATAGCCGACTCAACAAAATTTGTCAACGTTAGATTGGCCAAATTTTCATTTCTTCCAAAAAGCGCCGCGATTTCAATTTCAAACCGACTTGATTATCGTAAATTCGATTCAATGTGCGTCGTAAATGATTTTTAGTCGTTTGACTAACCTTGATTGAATGAATTTTAAATAAGTCTACTTGAGAAAAGAATTGCAGGAAATAAACTGTCCGACGATCCAGCTGTAATCGGTGAGGATCAACTGACCAATGACGTCGACATATTAACCCACCATAACTTTCCGAAAAATCAAAAACTTCATCCGTCCGGTGGCAAATTACGCAATCATGTAAATTAGGTTGAACACCAAAATAGGTTAGCAACCTGATTTCAATGATATTTGTTATGATTGCTGGGTCAATTCCTTGATCAATCAGTAAAACTGCTTGTTGTAGTTGCTTAAACCAGCCACCTAATGGTTTGGCTTCTCCAAATGCTGCATTAGCTAATTCAAAAATGTACGAAACATAAGCGTTCAGTTCAATATTATTTAAAATTTGACGATACTGGGTTACTTCTTTGGCGGCATTAATAAAAGACAAGCCATCTTCGCTGACTGAGCCAACATATTCAGCTTGAACAAAAGGTAAAATCGCAGCATTTAAACGAAATCCTCGCTTGCGTGCGCCACGAATAAAGAACATCTTAAAGCCAAAACGATCCGTTAAAATTTTAACTAACAAATCCCTTTCACGATAATTCCGGCGAAAAAAAACAATGCCGGCAAACTCAGCTGGTTGAGCCTGACTCATAATCTCACCTTGCCTTTGTTTCCAAGACTAGCAATCTATTCGTTATCTTCCGGCTGATAGCCTAAAGCTTGCAGATCAACTTTTTTGTCACGCCAATTTTTTTGTACTTTAACCCATAGTTCCAAATAAACCCGATCGCCCAATAATAACTCAATCTGCTTGCGTGCTTGCGTGCCAATTCGCTTTAACATCAGACCGCCGTGTCCAATCAAAATTCCCTTTTGTGACGACCGCTCAACAATAATTGATGCTTGAACCAAAATTTTTTGTTCATCTTGACGATTAATTCGCTCAACGACCACTGCCACTGAATGGGGTACTTCTTGTCGCGTCATGGCTAAAACCTGTTCCCGAACTAACTCGCCAACGATAAAGCGCTCTGGATGGTCTGTAACTTGATCTTCAGGATAATACTGTGGACCAGCTGGCAATTGATCAACCACGGCCGTTAAAAGTTCTTCACAATTAATCCCTTCTAGTGCTGAAATCGGATAAACTTCCTGAAAATTTAAAGCATGCTGAAAATCAGCTACAAATGGCAACAAATCATCTGGATGAATTTGATCGATTTTGTTAACCACTAAGTAAATCGGTTTTTTTACCTGCTTTAACCGTTCAATTATAAAATCATCCCCACGACCACGCTTTTGGGTAGCATTAACCATAAACAAAACTGCATCTACTTCGTTAAGTGTTGATAGTGCTGATTGCACCATATAGTCTCCCAAACGGCTTTGCGGTTTATGGATTCCTGGAGTATCAATAAAGATAACTTGACTTTCATTTGTCGTATAAATCCCTTGAATTTTATTACGAGTGGTTTGGGATTTATCACTCATAATTGCCACTTTTTGACCAACAATCCGATTTAAGAAAGTTGACTTGCCGACATTTGGCCGGCCGATAATTGCTACAAATCCAGAATGTTTCTTTAAATCCATTTTTTCTCCTCTATTTCGCCAGTAATTGCCATAATCTAAATCCTAAAACACTTAAACCAATGATTGCTGCAAAAACAGCATTCAGTAAAACAGCCGCTGAAGCCATATCCTTAGCTTTTTTTGCTAGTGGATGGCGATGAAATTGTGTCACTAAATCAACCACATTTTCCAGTACTGTGTTCCATAATTCACTAACCAACACACTCATAATTGCCCAGCCAAGCCACAACCATTCCAACAATTGTAAGTGTAATAAAACTCCCAAAATAATGACAGCCGTGGCTGCAAAAACATCAAAGCGAAAGTTACGTTCTTCATGCCAAACACAAGCCAAACCGGCTAATGCATGTCGTAATGATTCTTTAAAGTTATGGTTTTTCCAGCAATTCTGCAACTGCTTTTTATCTTTTAAGTCCATAGGCATCCAAAATCTTTCGTTGTAAGGCAAACATCACCTTTTCGTCTTCAACTTTCATATGATCATAACCATTCAAATGTAAAAAGCCATGTAAAACTAAGAAGCCCAATTCACGTTCTTCAGAATGCTGTAAATAAGCCGCTTGTTCTTTGACCTTATCTACCGAAACCATGATATCTCCCAAATTCTTAGGTTCCTCGAAATCAGCAGCATCAGGGATGATGATCGGGTCTTCATCGCCACTTTCTTCAATTGCAAAACTAATTACATCGGTCGGTTTATCAACGCCGCGATATTTTTTATTAATCTGATGAATATGTTCATTATCCATTAAGGTGACAGACATTTCAGTGTCTTCGGGTAACTTCAAATAAGATCCAGCAAATTCCAAAACTTTTTTGATTAAGTCCAACCATTCGGCTGTTGCTTGTTTTGTATCATCATAAATTTCTAAATCCAAAACTACTGCTCCTCTTCCTGTGCTTGCTTAGCATATGCATTAATGATTTCCGCAACGACTGGGTGCCGCACAACATCAGCCGCAGCAAACTCAACAAAAGAGATTCGCGGCAGACCCTGTAAAACATGCCAAGCATCCATTAATCCACTTTGACTATGTCCATGAGGCAAATCAATTTGCGTTTGATCGCCATTAACAACCATTTTTGAACCAAACCCCAACCGCGTCAAAAACATTTTCATCTGAGCGCGTGTAGTATTTTGAGCCTCATCTAAAATTACAAAAGCATTTTCCAGCGTTCGTCCACGCATATAGGCCAATGGTGCAATTTCAATCGTACCACGTTCTAATAAGCGTTCAGTATGATCCTTGCCCATAATTGCATATAGTGCATCATAAACCGGTCGCAAATAAGGATCAACTTTTTCTTTCAAGTCTCCCGGTAAAAAGCCCAATGATTCCCCAGCTTCAACCGCTGGCCGGGTCAAGATTATTTTTTCCACCTGATTCTTTTTTAGTGCTGCAACTGCCATAACAACTGCCAAAAAAGTTTTGCCAGTTCCTGCTGGTCCAATTCCAAAAACCAGATCATTTTTCCGAATTGCTGCCACATATTGTCGCTGACCACTGGTTTTTACCCGAATTGAACGTTTCTTTTGATCTTTAATTAAAACTTCTGTATATAAATCATGGAAATATTTTAATGTTCCCTTATCAGCCATCTTAATTGCTGAGATTACATCTGAGCTATCAATCACGATTCCTTCTTGAAGCAATCTGGAAAGTTCACGTAAAATCTTGCTAACCTGATCAACCGCCGTTGTAACACCACTGATTCTAATTGTATCGCCAAACGGACGAATTTTTACATTCTCAGCTGTTTCCAGCAAGTGAACATGTTGATCATTAACACCCAATAAGGAAACCGCATCTTGCTGCGCTGTAATTTGAAATGTTTTTTCTACAATCTGTTCATCTGTCAAAAGTGCAACTCCTTAACCCTGTATATTATGCTTAAATCATAGCATAAAAGCTAATATTGTAAAAGCTTGCTAAACTAGATTTATCAGTTTCATTTCTCAGTCAAGGCAAAAAAAATAAGCTGCAACTTGCAACTTATTTTCTCCAAACTGCCATACCGTCATCTATGATAACAAAGATTTTACTATCGTATTCACTGTTTTGCCATCTGCTTGACCTTTCAGCTTCGGCATAACTGCTTTCATTACTTTACCAAAATCGGCTTTAGAAGTTGCACCTATCTCTTGGATAGTTGTCGCAACAATTTCTTTTACCTGATCTTGGTTTAATTGTTGTGGTAAATACCGTTCAACAATCTTAATTTCTGCTTCAATTGCTGGTACTAAGTCTTGTCGACCAGCATCTGCAAATTCTTTAGCTGAATCTTTTCGCTGTTTCAGCTCTCGTGACAATACCGCAATCTCTTCTGAATGATCTAAATCATGACCAGCCTTAATTTTTTCATTCATTACAGCCGCTTTCAACATTCTTACCGTGCTGAGCGTTGTTTTATCATGAGCTTTTAAGGCAGTCTTTAAATCACTATTCAAGGAATCTAGCAGGCTCATCAGATCTATCCCTCCTTAGGAATTAGAAACGACGTTTGTTTTTTCTTTTACGCGCTGCTTCAGACTTTTTCTTGCGTTTCACGCTAGGTTTCTCATAAAACTCACGTTTACGGTATTCTTGTAAAGTACCTGTTTTTGAAACGGAACGTTTGAAGCGACGAAGAGCGTCATCAAGGGATTCGTTTTTACGAACGATTGTCTTTGACATTTTTGTTTCCCTCCCTCCGAGCTTAAATGTAACCGTCATATTCTGCATAAACACACAAACTTTTAACAGTTCTTAACCATTATACCTAAAGTAACCAAGACCGTCAATAAAATAATTATCCTTGCTCTAAATTAGTTATTTTTTTATAATTAATTTAACAAGTGAAGGGACTGATCAAATGTCAGCAACAATTACAATGAATGTTTATATTATCTCTGACTCTCTTGGTGAAACCGGCTACAGCTTAGCAACTGCAGCAGCTGTCCAATTTCCCAAAGTAAAATTCAACTATCGACGCTTTCCACTGACGCGGACAAAAGAAAAACTTCAACAGGTTTTAGATCAAGCCAAAAATGATAACGCTTTGATTGTGCATACTTTTGTTAATCCAAATTTTTCCGCCTATGTTAATGAATTCGGAGAAAAACACGATTTAACAATTCTCGATGGTATGTCCAATTTAATTCATGCCATGCAAGAAAAAAGCGGTGATCAGCCGTTAGGACAACCGGGACGCAATCATAAATTAAATCAAACTTATTTCAAACGAATTGATGCGCTTGAATTCGCAGTGACTTATGATGACGGCAAGGATCCAGCTGGTTTTTTAAAAGCTGATGTCGTTTTACTTGGAATTTCGCGAACCTCCAAGACACCACTTTCATTGTACATGGCCAACAAAAATTATCGCGTTGCTAACTTGCCGCTTGTTCCGCAAGCACAATTGCCTAAAGAAATTTGGCAAGTTCCCAAGAAAAAAATTTTTGGTTTGACCAATGATCCACAAGTCCTCAATAGCATCCGCCGAGAACGAATGATTACTTATGGCTTAAATCCAGACACTAATTATTCGAGTTTAGACAATATTGAGGCCGAATTGGCATATGCCCAGGATTTATATCAAAAACTCGGTTGTACCGTGATTAATGTCGCAAACAAATCAATTGAAGAAACCGCGACAATTATTATTGAACAACTAGAAGACCATAGTTAAACCAATTTTCCAGCGTTTTCAACAACTTGTTCTTTTAAAGCTGGATTAAATTTTTGTTCCTGCAACATTTTAATTTCATATGCATACGGCGGAAATTGATTTTTCTTATCGTTACCCACATAAGGAGTTTCCATAATTTTGGGAACTTCTTTTAAGCTTGGGTGATGAGCAATTTGATTTAAGGCCGCAAATCCAATTGTTCCAAAGCCAAGATTTTCATGGCGATCCTTATGACTGCCACAAGGATTCTTAGAATCATTTAAATGCAAAACTTGCAGCCGTGATAAACCAATCACATGATCGAATTCATTCAAGACCCCATCAAAATCATTTTTAACATCATAACCCGCATCATTTGTGTGACAAGTATCAAAAGTTACTGATAACTTTTCATTATAGGTCACTCCAGCAATAATTTGAGCTAATTCCTCAAAAGTGCGACCGACCTCAGTTCCTTTGCCAGCCATCGTTTCAATGGCGATCTGCAATTTTTGTCTAGGCGAAATCACTTCATTTAAGCCCCGAATAATATTAGCAATTCCTGCTTCAGCTCCCGCTCCAACATGTGCACCTGGATGAAAAGTTAACTGTTTAGCTCCTAAAGCTTCGGCGCGTTGAATCTCGGCTTGCAAAAAGTCAACGGCAAAAGCAAAATTTTGCGGCTTTTTGGTATTGCCCAAATTAATAATATACGGAGCATGCACTACCAACTGGGTAATTTGATGTTCCTCCATGAAATTTTTACCTGCAGCAATCTGCATTTCACTTGTTGGGCGACGGCGCGTGTTCTGTGGTGCTCCAGTATAAATCATAAAAGTATTAGCCTGATAACCAGCCGCCTCTTTAGCAGCACCCAAAAGCATTTCTGGGCTTTTCATACTAACATGTGAACCGATCAACATTTCAATCCCTCCTCGGATTATGTATTATAAGTTGAAAATTTTTTGCCATTTATCCTTAGATTTGAATACCATATTTTTAAATAGTAACCAACAATTTAGTCCAAAATGGTTTAACCAATCGCAGATAAGAATTTACTTTTCCTGGCCTTTTTAAATAAGGATTCTCTTTCCAATCAGGAAACCAAGCATCAATTTTCTGCCAAATTTGAGTCGTCAACGTTTGTTTTTGTTGTCGATTTTTTAAGGGACGAATTTTTCGTAATAGAACATTACCTAACAGGTTACGACAAAAACGATATTGAATTTCTGCATAATATCGGTCACCTTGATGTAGTTGATAGTAATCGATGAGATCTTGATAAATCCAAAAGATGTCGGTAATTTTGCTTGCTTGATTATAAGATATTGATCCGCTGCGTTGACGATAATGAACCTCGGCTGTTTGATCGAGAGCAATTTCATTAATATTATCTAAAAATAAAATAATTTTAAAAAAGAAGTTTTGGTCTTCATAAAGCTTTCCCTTAGGAAATTCAACCTTAGTTTGCAATAACCAGTCACGCCGGTAAAGTTTATTCCAAGCAACTACGCGGCCATTTATCAGATAATCCGCCACTGACTGATAACCACTACGCAAATCAAGCCGCTGACGATTGGGATACTCCCAAATAAAATTGCACTCAACAATTTTTTTTGTTTCTTGATCAGTTAAGGTGTACATCCGTGCCAACATTTGTTTTTCGACATAATCATCTGAATCAATAAACAAGACATAATTTCCTTGACACCGAGCTAAGCCATAATTTCTGGCATCAGACAAACCACCATTTTTTTTAGTCAATAATCGCAACAACTGCGGATAACGCTCAATATACTGCTGACAAATTTGGGCTGAATTATCGGTACTCCCATCGTCGACTAAGAGAACTTCATAATCTTGCGACGGAAATGTTTGATGAACTAAGCTATCAAGACAAGTCGGTAAAAATTCAGCTACGTTATAAACTGGAATTACCACACTAATTTTCTTCATCCTGCCGATTCCTCTCCTTAATTTTGATTAAAAACTGCCCGTATACGGCGAACAACCGCCCAATTTGCACGTAAAATCCAGTTAATTCGCATCCCCCATTTTTTGCCAAACCGCCGATTAACCTGACGAATAATTTTAATATGTCGTAAGTTAACTGGATCTTGCCACGTAGCACTATAATGGTGAATGCTGTGTGAATTAGCCGTTAATTTAATCTCTCCAGTTAAAAAATCCATTGGCGCAAAATAATCAGTCGGAAAGATTCTAACCCCAGCTACCGTTTGAAGTTGGTTATTAGGCTGCAAGCCTTGTTTTAACAAGAAATTAGTCGTATAGGCCGGGATTGTTAAAGTATTAAGTTTCCCCTCAGGAGTTATAAAATCAACACCATCATACATTTGACGTAGCTTTAAAATAGTCGGATCATGCTTTTGTGCTCCAAATCCCAGTCCTGGAGCAACTGAATATCCCTGCTCATTTTCTTCAAAACCCATAAACGCTTGATAAGTTAAAATATCATCAAAATTTTTTACCAACTCAACATCTGTATCTAAATAAATTCCACCAAAACGATAGACAACATCAAAGCTTAAATAGTCAGAAACAAATCCCCATTTTCCTTTAGCTGCAGCTTGTGCCATATAATGATTCTGCTGCACATCATAATTAGTTTCATCCCAGCGAATGATTTTGTAATCAGGGCATTTTTCCTGCCAACCTTTTAAATATTGCTGATATTCAATGGGTAATTCTTTAGAACCAAACCAGCAATAATGTATTATTTTTGGTATCATAACTTTCTCCATACTTAATCAATTAGTTGCTTAACAGCAGCTTTAATATATTGCCCAGATCGGATTTTTTTAGCAATTCGCTGGACACGTTGTCTCATCTGTTCATATTCTTGAGCATCAATTTTCAGCAGTTCTCGGTCTAACTCCTTCAAGGAAGTAACCGCGATTCCTAATCCTTGTGAAGTAATAAAACCAGCCAGCGCGGCATCCTTAGCAATAATTACCGGTAACCCAGAACTTAAATAAAGAGACGTCTTATGCGGATTATTATATTTCAAGTAGGCTCCAAATTTTCCAACCGTTTGCTCGACTTGATTTCCATCCCAAACTAGGCCAAAATTTCCTTGCAAATGTGCTGGCAAATCTTCTGGTGAAAAAGAACCGTGATAGTTTGCGGCATCTTTCAAACTAACTGACGGATTTGGACCAAACAAATGTAGCTGATGCTTTAAATTTAATTCCTGTAAAAATTCAGCTTTAGCTAAATTGCCAGCATAGCATAAACTTCCTTGATATTGAACTTGTTTAATCAATGGTTGCGGATTATCATAATCAAAAATCTGTAGATCGACCATTGGCACTTGGACCCCATTTTGCTTCAACCATTGTTGCATTTTAGCATTGTGCACAATCAATCCGTCACTTTGATTGAAAAAATTAATTTCCCAGTTAATGAATGTTGAATCGTTACTGAATTCGCGTAATGACTCAACATCATGAATAATCAAATAAACCTTAGCTGCATTTTGTTTGGCACTTGTTAAAATCGCTTCATTGGTTCGCTGGTTAAATGCTGGATACTGAAAAAAAAGATTATCTGCTCCCAAACCCTTCAAACGTCGGGGAATATCCCACCAACTTTGTTTATAACTAATTAATTCAGCTTTACGCGCACCTTGAAAATAAAAATTAATTGTTTGAAATCCCAATTCCCCCAAAAATTTTTCAATATCTCGTTTAGCTTTAGGTCCTGCTTCATTTTGAGTTTTATCATACATTCCAACTACATAATTTCTCATATATTTATTAGATCAACCTTTCACTAGATTTAAGGCTCAGGCTCATAAAAACGACCCATAATTTCTACATTTTCAGCAATGCTAACAAAAGCATATGGATCTGATTCTTCCATGGCTGCTTTTAGCTCTCGTTGTTCATAACGGGAAATAACCGTAAATAAAATTGTTTTTCGATCATGCCGGTAAGCTCCTTCAGCACCATGCACGATTGTAATTCCACGCTGCAAACGGCTTTGAATACAATCAATTACACTTCGCGGCTTGGTAGTCACAATCATCACCTGCATCTTTTGCTGACGCGTATAAACCATATCCATTACACGAGCATTGATAAAAATCCCGAGAGCTGAGTAAAAAGCATATGGCCAGCCATAGACTGCTCCGGCTGCTAAAATGATGAAGAAATTAAAGCACAAATTAATTGTTCCAATGCTTTTACCGGTTTTTTTTCGTAAAGTTAAACCCAAAATATCTAAGCCGCCAGTTGAAATTCCATTTTTGAGTGCTAAACCAGTACCAAACCCATTAATTGCCGCACCAAAAATTGCACAGATAATCGGATCTCTAGTTAAAGTAACCGATGTTAGTGACTTAATCATCACACTTGAACAAACAACTGCTAAAATCGTAAAGAAAGTGAAGCGATGGCCAATTTGTTTCCAAGCCAATACAAATAAAGGCAAATTCAACAGAAACAACAATAGTGCGACCGATGGATGGAAACTACCTGCAAAATAACGTTTTCCTAAAGTTGCTAACAATTGAGCTAGTCCAGTTACTCCTGATGAATAAATTTTACCGGGAGTCCAGAAAAAATTCATCGCAATTGAAACTAAAATTCCATAAATAAATGCTGTTGAAGCTCGTGCTACATATTGATGCCGCTTCCAGATCTGTTGAAGCTCATCCATTCTTTTTCCTCCCAAAACTAATTATATATTAATCAATTGTGCCAATGTTGCTGTTTAAACTTTTGACGCGTTCCTGTTTCAAGTTGATAACGCGCCGGGTCCTTTTGATAAAAATCTTGATGATAGTCTTCTGCAGGATAAAACGGTTTGGCAGTTTCAATTTTAGTTACAATTGGTTCACTAAAAAGACCGCTACTTGCCAACTTTTTCCGCGACGCAATTGCAATCTTTTTTTGCTGTTCACTATTAGTAAAAATTACCGGCCGATAGCTGTCACCGCGATCCTGAAATTGCCCCATCGCATCAGTTGGATCAGTTTGCTGCCAGTATATTTCAACTAATTGTGCGTAAGAAATAATTGCTGGATCAAAAGTAATTTGAACTGCTTCAGTATGCCCCGTAGTTTGCGAGCAAACCTGTTCATAAGTTGGAAACGGAACGTGTCCACCTGTGTAGCCAGAAATAACCTTAATAATTCCAGGCTGTTGGTCAAATGGATGAACCATGCACCAAAAACAGCCACCAGCAAAAATTGCGGTTCCAAAATGTTTATCCACATTAGTATCCTCCGTTTCTTAATCACTGATAAAGATAACTTAAAATTTCTAGTTATGCAAGCAAAAAAAAATCCAGAGAATTGGTTTTCTCTAGATTCTAATGTTAACAAATTAATCGTCTTGAATTTCTAAACCTAATTCATCTAATTGTTTTTGAACAACTGTTGATGGAGCATTAGTCAACGGTTCGGAAGCCTTTGAATTCTTCGGAAAAGCAATTACTTCACGAATGTTTTCTTTGCCTGACAACAACATTGCAAAGCGATCCAACCCAATTGCTAAGCCGCCATGTGGTGGAAAACCATAATCTAAGGCATCTAAGAAGAAACCAAACTGTTTTTCAGCTCTTTCTTTAGTAAAGCCCAAAGCCTTAAACATTTTTTCTTGGATAGCTCTTTGATGAATTCTGATCGAACCACCACCAAGTTCAAAACCGTTCAAAACAATATCATAACTTTGAGCGTGTGCTTGATGCGGATCAGTGTCCAATAAACCAATATCCTCTTCATTAGGCATTGTAAATGGATGATGAGCTGCAATATAACGATGAAATTCTTCGCTGTATTCAAATAATGGCCAATCAACTACCCATAAGAAATTGAATTTAGATTTATCAATCAAATCTAACTCACGAGCAATACTGGTTCGCAAATAACCTAGGGCATCAGCCACTACCTTGCGCTTATCTGCTACGAATAAAATTAAATCACCAACATCAGCTTGAGCTGTTTGCTTGATACTGTCGACTGAATCCTTAAAGAACTTAGCTACGGGACCAGAAAAACCGTCATCAGTTACTTTCAGCCAAGCTAAGCCTTTGGCACCAAAGCGTTTGATGTATTCCTGCTTAGCATCAATCTCTTTACGTGAATACTTATCAGCACCACCTGGAACAACAATTGCTTTAACTTGACCGCCTTTTTCCAAAACCGTCTGGAAAACTTTAAAATCAACATCCTTTACGGCTGGAGCCATATCAGTTAATTCCATTCCAAAACGCGTATCCGGTTTGTCTGAACCAAAACGATTCATCGCCTCATCCCAAGTAATTCTTGGCAATGGGAATTTGATGTCGACTCCCAAAACGTCTTTCATAACTCGCTGCAGCAATCCCTCGGTGATTTTTTGAATATCCTCTGCACTTAAGAAAGAAGTCTCTAAATCAATCTGGGTAAACTCTGGCTGCCGATCACCACGTAAGTCTTCATCACGGAAACAGCGAGCAATCTGATAATAGCGATCAAAACCAGCTCCCATCAACAATTGTTTAAACAACTGTGGTGATTGCGGTAAAGCATAAAAATGACCGGGATAAACACGTGAAGGCACTAAATAATCACGAGCGCCTTCCGGAGTTGATTTAGTGAGATAGGGTGTTTCGATATTCACAAAATCTTGTTCATCCAAATAACGGTGGACAGCTTGCGTAATTTTACTGCGCAAAATAATTGCTTGCTGCATTTCTGGCCGACGTAAATCTAAATAACGATACTTCAAGCGTAAATCATCGGTAACATTGATATCATTTTGAATATAAAATGGTGGCGTCTTAGCTTTATTCAAAATTTTAACTTGGTGAACTTCCACCTCGATTGTACCAGTTTTCATTTTCGAATTAATTTCCGCATCCGAACGACGGACAACAGCGCCTGCAACTTCAATTACATATTCGCTGCGTAATTGATCAGCAACTTCTAATGCTGCTGGATCAAATTCATGACTGAAAACCAACTGAACAATTCCTGTTCGATCACGCAAATCAATAAAAATTAATTTTCCTAAGTCACGTCGCTTTTGTACCCAGCCTTGTAAACAAACCTGTTGGTCTAAAAAGCTTTCATTTACTAAACCACAATAAGTTGTTCTCTTCATCTTGCTTACTCCTTCTTATTTAAACTGTTGACAAACTGCGGCAAAATCTGCAAAAATAGCCGCTAATTTAACTGTTTTTTCAATACCGCTGCTCATTTGTTTCAATTTTGCGGTTTGACTGGACAATTCGCTTTCACCAACTGTCAACGTATATTTTGCTGCCAAACGGCTAGCTGTTTTAAATTGACCTTTAGGTTTTCGTTGTAAATAATCACGATCGGCACTAAAACCAGCTTGACGAATTGCTTGAACTAATTTCAAAGTGGCTGCATTTGTTTCGTTTCCAATACCAACCACGTAAACATCCAGCGGATTATTTTGCCATGCCTGGTATTTTTCAGCTTCAAGTATTAACAATAGCCGTTCAACACCTAAACCAAACCCAATTCCTGGGACCTCTGGACCACCAAGCTGTTCAACAAGGCCATTATAACGACCTCCAGCACAAACGGTTGTCCATTTACCACCAAACGCCTTTGAATCACTCATAATTTCAAAAATTGTATGATTGTAATAGTCCAAGCCACGAACCATCGTTGAATCAATTTCAAAGTCAATCCCCAAATCTTTTAACAATTGCTGCACTGCATCGAAATGCATCTGTGCTTCAGGCGTTAAATAATCAACGATCTGTGGTGCATTCGCCACAATTTCTTGATCATGTTGATCTTTACTATCAAGCACTCGCAATGGATTCTTTTGTAGTCGAATTTGTGAGTCTTCACTTAACTCAGCTTGATAAGGTGTTAAATAATCAACAAGAGCTTGATGATAAGATTGACGTGATGGCTGATCCCCTAAAGTGTTTAAAGCCAACTTGACATGCTGAATCCCCAGATCGCTTAATAAATTCATAGCCATTGCGATTACTTCAACATCTAAAGCCGGACTGTCAACCCCAAAAGCTTCGACCCCGATTTGATGAAATTGGCGTAACCGACCAGACTGCGGACGTTCATAGCGGAACATTGGCCCCATGTAGTAAGTTTTGAATGGGCGTTGGATCTCTGGCCCATAAAGCTTATTTTCGACATACGCCCGAACTACCCCAGCAGTTCCTTCTGGACGCAAGGTAATATGCCGGTTACCTTTATCATAAAAATCATACATTTCTTTAGTCACAATATCAGATGTTTCACCTGATGTTCGTGAAAAAACTTCGAAGCTTTCAAAAATTGGGGTCCTAATTTCCTGATAGCGATATTTCTGAAAAACTTGCCGCGCAATTTTTTCAATTTGCTGCCATTTTTCCGCTTCTCCTGGAATAATATCATTCGTACCTTTTGGACGTTGATACTTCATTGCTTGTTTCCTCCTAAAAAATAAAATAAAAAAAGCCTTGCCGAATTTCGACAAGGGCGCTTGAACAGCACGGTACCACCTTAATTTATGCTTTTGGATAACGCCCCAGCAGCGGCACAGTTGCCCGTACACCTCGAAAGTGTCTTTTACTTGCCTATACTTAGCGGGACTCACACCAAATCTCCCTTCGCTGTCTAAGAAAACAAGCTACTCTTCTTTCGTTCGGTTTTAGATACTGTAGTAAAGATACTCGAAAATCAGCTTCAAGTCAAGTTTTAGCAAATTTATTAGCAGACTTTTGTGTCTTTTTTAACGCAGCTTAAATTTATTTGGTATAATAAACTGGTTAAAAAATGTTTATTGGAGTCTAATTAATTTATGAGAAGAAGCAGAAAACAACACAATTCATTCAAGATTAGCAACTTAGCCGTTCTCAGCTTAATTATTGCTGCACTGATCGGTATTATTGCTAGCCGGACTTTTGCTTATTTTAAACAAGTTGAAGTCAATGTCAGTCAAGTTGAATTACGCAAAGGTCCCGGCGTTGAGTACCAAAAAACAAAAAGTCTAAGCCGCGGAACTCGGCTAACCGTTTTGCGTAGCAAATATCACTGGTACTACGTTAGAACAAGTCAGAATAACTTTGGTTGGGTAGCTAATTGGAATCTTAACCCCCAAGGTCCCAAAAAGATCCATCATTTAAACAACGCAACAATCGTCCTTGATCCAGGCCATGGCGGTTCAGACTCCGGTGCGCTTTCCAGCAGTGGCAAAATGGAAAAAACTTATACTCTGAAATTAGCTAAAGAAGTTGCCCAAGAGTTGCGTGCACGTGGGGCTAAAGTTTATCTGACTCGAACAAGTGATCGTTTTGTCAGCTTAGCTGCTCGTCCTAACTTATCAAATGAAGTTCATGCAGATGCTTTTATTAGTTTTCATTTTGATTCATCACCGACCGAAAACTCGGCCTCCGGTGTTACCACTTACTACTATCACCGCCAATTATCTTATCGATTAGCTAGCTCGATTAATCAAAAATTTAATAATATCAGCTTAGAAAATCGTGGGATTGAATTTGGCAATTTTGAAGTAATTCGAGATAATGATTTTCCGGCAATTTTACTTGAAATGGGCTATATTAACACTGATCGTGACTTTCAGCAGATTCGCAGTTCCCATTATCGCACTACCGTTGCCAACGATGTTGTAGCTGGTCTTAATAAATACTTCGAAAGTAATTAATCACTAAGAAAACATTCTAATACTTGATTATAAGTCGTAAAGCGCCAATTTTCACTACCCATGGTAATCAAGCCATCCGGATCAAATAACCATCCCTGAAAGCCCGCTCGTTGACCAGCTAGGACGTCTAAGGGACGGTCACCAATCATTACTGATAAATCGGGCTGCAAATTAAATTGCTGGCTAAGATAATTTATTGACTGCGGATCAGGTTTACGAGCAAAACCCATTTCGGCTGTGACCCCACCTGTAAAATACTCTTTTAGTCCAGCTCGTTTTAGTAAGTTCCAAGCTGATTGATTCCGATGAGTCAGTAAAAATTGTTGACACCCCTGACTCGCCAAATAACTGCTAAAATCTTTAATTCCTGGGAAAGGCCTTGCTTGCAAGCAATTTTTAGCTTCAATTGCGTGAAATTTTTGTTTCATTAAAAGAGCCTGTGGACCCTCACCAATAAAATGTCTAATTGTTTGTCCAACAGAAGTTTGTCTTAACTGACGATAAACTTCATCAGCTGTTAAAGTCAATCCTAGCCGAGCAGCTGCCTCTTGGAAACTAATTGTCATTTCTGGGTAAGTATCAAATAGCGTCCCATCAAAATCCCAACAAAAGTTTTTCAATTTTAACTTTGAAGCTAACGACATAACCATCATCTCCTTTTTTTCAACCAATCAACCGCTACATTCATTGCTAACCGACACGCATTGGTTTGATCAAGTTGATTTTTGACAGTAAAATCATGAATTGTTCCTTGAAAGCGAATTTGAGCAACATCGACCCCAGCATCCCGCAACTTTCGTCCCATTGCTTCCCCCTCATCACGAACTGGATCAGCTTCAGCAGTAACAATCAAAGTTTCTGGCAAAGCGTGTAAAGCTGCTAACGGGGCCTTTAATGGAACTAAAAAGTTGTCATCTCGCTGCTCACTGTTCTCTAAATATTGTTGCCAGCAAAACTTCATTTGTTCGCGTGTTAAATCATATCCCCCAGCAAACTGATGATATGAATTTGTATCAAAATTAGCATTAACAACCGGACAAAAAAACAGCATTTTGTAAATTGCTGTTTGTGCACTTGGCTCGCTTAAAACTAATCCTAAACCTAAGGCTGCTCCCGTATCATCTCCTGCTAATAATAATCGCTCTAAACTTAACGGCTCGGTCGCTGTTAGCTCAGGTAACCGTTGAAACAATTGCTGTAATTGTTTTAATTGAAAGGGAGCCTTTTTTTCAGGTGCCAAAGCAAATTGCGGAAAGATAATCCCAACTCGTGCCCGTTTAACCAACTCACGCAATAACTTATCATAAGCGGTTGTCCCCCCAGTAACAAACTGCCCCCCATGAAGATAAAGTAAGGTCGGCACCTGCTCATCAGGTTTTAGATCAGCAGGCAACAAAATTCGCAATGGTAATTCGCCTAAACTTTTACCTAAATCTAATGTTAAATCATGAATTGTTGCTGGATGAGTATAAACGGGCATTTGCTGATCTAATTCCAATTGTTGACGTAAGACTGTCAACCCAATAGTTGTCGGAACAAAAATGTTTTGCCGACGAGCACAAAGCTGTTGCGCGGCCGATTCAAGTGAAAGTAACTGCATCCAACTCCCCCTTTGTCAAATACCACTTATTAAAGCAGCTGTTCCGTATCATAAATCAGTGTTACTGGCCCATCATTCACCAATGAAACTTGCATATCAGCTCCAAAAACTCCTTCTGCAACCGTTATCTGCTCTGATCGCAAAGCCTGATTGAACTTTTGATAATTAAGTTTAGCAATTTGGGGATCTTGTGCTAAGGAAAAACCCGGACGATTTCCCTTTTTCAGAGCTGCATACAGCGTAAACTGTGAAACCGATAGAATCTGTCCTCCTAACTGATGAATATCCAAATTTAATTTGCCGTTTTCATCAGAAAAAACTCGTAACTTGCTAATCTTATGCACCAGATAATCAATTTCTTTTTGCCCGTCTTGCGGTGCAAAACCAACTAGCAACAAATATCCTTGGTCAATTTTTCCCACAATTTGTTGATCAACACTAACACTGGCTCGTTTTACTCGCTGTAGAATTACTCGCATAAACTTCAACCATCCTTAATCACTTAATGAATTGTTCGTTTAACAACATACACATCCGACACTTTTTTTATATTATCAATTACTCGTTGAAGATGAACCCGATCGCGAATTCCAACTGTAACATCCATTGTAGCTAGCTTATTGTGGTCAACTCGTCCGTTAACCGAATTAAGCTGGCGAGTACTATTGTTTAAAGCTTGTAAAACATCATTTAACAAACCTGAACGATTATAGCCTTGAATTTGCAAATCAGTATTATAATAATTTTGATTATCCGATGCCGGATTCCAAGCAACTTCAATCAGACGATCACCATTTTTCTCCGCATTTTTTACATTTGGACAATCATGCCGATGAACTGAAACTCCACGACCCTTGGTAATATATCCAACAATTTCATCACCGGGAATTGGATTGCAGCAATGACTCAACCGAACTAATAAATTATCAACACCAGCAATTATGACAGCAGCTTTTTTGTCTTTCTTTTCTGTTGGAGCTGGTTCATGAGATATTTCCTGGTGATCTTCTAATAGTGCCTTTTCTGTTTCACGTTTTCGATTAACTTCAATTTCTTGACGGATTTTTTCAGTCAATATATTAATTACACCCAGTGGGGCTAATTCGCCAAAACCTAGTGCAGCATATAAATCTTCAATCGCTGAAAATTTCTTTTTCTGTAAAACTTTATTCAAATTTTCAGTGATTAGAATTTTTTTAGGTTCATATCCTAATTCAATCAGATTAGTATTTAAAATTTCTTTACCTTTTTCAATATTTTCAACGCGATCACGTAATTTGAAAAATCGTTTAATTTTATTGCGGGCTTTATTAGTATGAACTAATTTCAGCCAATCTCGACTAGGACCTGCTGAATTCGTTGAAGTCAAAATATCAACAATTTCACCATTTTTTATTTGATAATCTAAGGGCACAATTTTACCATTCACTTTAGCCCCGACAGTTTTGTTGCCAATTTCAGTATGAATTGAATATGCCAAATCCAATGGTCCTGCTCCTTTAGGCAACTCTAAAACATCACCTTTAGGCGTAAAAACATAGACCCGATCACCAAATAGGTTCCCTTTGACACTCTCCATAAACTCAGCAGCATCATCACTTTCATCTTGTAACTCAACAATTTCTTTAAACCAGTTTAATTTATTACCAGTGTCATCTTGTTTGACGCTATCAGTTTTGCCTTCTTTGTAAGCCCAATGAGCTGCAACCCCATATTCAGCTACCCGATGCATTTCTTCAGTTCGAATCTGAACTTCAAAGGGTTTCCCATTCGGCCCAATAACTGTTGTATGCAATGACTGGTACATGTTGGCCTTTGGCATGGCAATATAATCCTTAAAGCGACCTGGCATAGGTTTCCACTTTGTGTGAATTGCACCTAAAACTGCGTAACAATCCTTAATTGAATGGACAATTACTCTAACTGCCAATAAATCATAAATTTGACTAAATTGTTTATGCTGATCTTTCATTTTGCGATAAATGGAATAAATGTGTTTGGGGCGACCATATATTTCACAGTCTAAATCAAGGTCACTAATGGCTGCTTTAATTTCAACAATTGCGCTATTAATATATTCAACCCGTTCTGTTCGCTTAGAATTCATCAAGTGAACAATTCGATAATATTGTTGTGGATTTAAATAACGCAGCGAAATGTCTTCCAATTCCCATTTAATGGTACTAATACCTAATCGGTCAGCTAACGGAGCATAAATTTCAAGCGTTTCATTAGCAATTCTTCTTTGCTTATCCGGTCGTAAATGATTTAGAGTTCGCATATTATGTAAGCGATCAGCTAACTTGACAATGATTACCCGTAAATCTTTAGACATTGCCAACAATAATTTTCGATGATTTTCAGCCAATTGTTCGCGATGTGACTTATAACGAATTTTACTCAGCTTCGTAACCCCATCAACAATTACGGCAACATCTTGACCAAAAAGCTCCTTAACATCGCCTAAAGTAATATTCGTATCTTCTACTACATCATGCAAAAAACCCGCACAAACCGTTGCTGGATCCATTTTTAAGTCTGCCAAAATTCCAGCTACTTGAATTGGATGAATAATGTATGGCTCACCAGACTGTCGCCGCTGGTCATGATGAACATAAGCAGCAAAACTATATGCCTTTTTAACTAATTCAACATGATTTTCATTCATGTAGTGCTGAACCATTTTAAATACATCTTCAGCTGTCCAAATCGTCTCTTTTTCCATTTACTCCACTCCCCCAATTAAAATAAAAAAGCGGCCTTTAGTTGCCGCTTTAACCTGATAAGTTTATCGACGAACCATTCCACAAGCTAAAAAAGCAAAGATTGCATATACTACAGCAAAATAATAAGCAAAACTAGCAAAGAAAAAATGAACTCCGATTAAAAACAATATTGGGAAAAAAATCAAATATACTAACGGTTGAGTTTTTACACCAACAATTAATCCGCTCAACAAAGCATATAAAACATTAATTCCAAATAAAATAATTCCCATCCTTTGAATATCAGTAATATTTAATTCGATAAAAATAATCGGAATCACAAAAGACATTGCTGCCGCAAAAGCAGCATACCATAAGGTTGTTAATGAAAAGAAACGTCTTTTATTCATAGAAAACTTCTCCAATTCCATTTATTAATGATTGTTACTATTTTACCCTAATTCTAAGGCAAAAGAAAGCGCAGCTAATAAATACCATGGTGCTGTCTCTGCCCGCAAGATTCGTGGACCCAATCCTGCTGATTGACAACCTTGCTGTTGAAGAAAATCAATTTCAGCCGCTGAAATTCCGCCTTCAGGTCCAAAAACTGCTAATAAATTAGGCGTTTGCTGTCTTTTTTCAAGCAGTAGTTTGTCAGTAAATTGACGAAACATGTGACTTTCACCTTCTTTAGCAGCTTCTTCGTAAGCAACTAGCTTTAAATCATAATCACGAAAGGGCAAGTCGGACAACTTAGCATAAAAATCAACAGCTGGAATTCGTGTTCGATGTGACTGTTCAGCTGCCGCTTGAGCAACTTTTTGTAATCGTTGTAATTTTTTTTCCATTTTTGCCGGTTGCCAACGAGCAATTGAATACTCTCCTTGGAAAAAAATAATTCTAGCCGCCCCAAGTTCGGTTGCCTTTTGGACAATTATTTCTGGTTTAGCATTTTTCGCCAAACCACAAGCTATTGTTACATTAACTGGTAACTCGACTTGCGGTTTACTTACGTTTAATCGCTCAGCAGTCGCTTGCAGTCCATCGATAGCAATTAACTTCATCTCTGCTACCTGCTGCTGAGTATCAACCAGTTCAAAGTGATCACCCACACGCAACCGTAAAACCTTAATTGCATGTTTAAAAATCTCTGGTTCTAATTGCAGTTTTAGCGGGATGCTTGCTTGTTGAATAAAATAACGCTGCATGCTGGAACTCCTTAATCTTGTTCAAATTTAGCAACTAATGCACACCAATCTTGCATTTGACTGCTGCTTTCAATTACAAAACCGTTAGCTGCCAATAAATCAATAATTAATTTTTCTTTAGCCGAATTAATTCCTGATAGAATAAAACGACCATTGTGTACCAAATAATTACCAACTGTTGGAATTAGCTGAACTAACACCTCTGGTAAAATATTTGCCAACATTAAGTCAGCTTTACCATCAGCTGCTGCCAATAAATTGCTTTGGTGGAAACTAACCTTTTGAGCCATTGGATTTAGTGCTAAATTTTTTTTGGCCGCTAATACTGCTTCAGGATCATTTTCAAAGGCGACTACTTCACCAGAACCCAACAAACTGGCGGCAATACTCAAAACTCCCGAGCCAGCTCCAACATCAAAAACTCGAGTATTTGGTTTTAATAAAAACTCAAGTTGATGGAGAGCCAAAACAGTGGTTGGATGCATCCCTGTTCCAAATGATTTTCCTGGATCTAATCGTAAAACAGTTTCACGTGAATCTTTAGATTGATAATCTTTCCAACGGGGAACAATCGTCAAGAAACGACTAATGTGTTGGATATTATAGTATTTCTCCCATTGATGAATCCAGCTAGTTTCATTAATTTGCTCAAGTTGTAAATCTACTCGGCCAGGGTCAAGTCCAAACGTTTTCAATTCGGTAATTCTGCTGTTAATTTCCTTTATCTTGACCGATAAATCCTGATCTTGATCAAAATAACCAATAATTTTAATCTGTTCTGAAAGTTGATCAGTTATGAGCTGATTACCCAAACTGCCAGCTTCAAGTAAAATATTTTCAACTGCTGCCCGGGCTTGATTATTGACTTGAACTACTAATTTTTGCCATTGCAAAACATTTTCCTCCAATTTATTCAGGATAAGGCAAACGCTGATCACTTTCCTGTTGATATTGCTGCAAAATCTTTTCGAATTCATTTGGTGACCATTCTAATTCAAACACAGCAACTTCTTGATCATTTAAAAAATCAAGCAAATCAGATTCTCCATTATCTAGCACAATCTGTAAATAACGGAAAAAAGCGCGCCCCATCGCAGTCGACCACCCCTGCTTACCAGCAAATGGCAAACAAGCTAGATAATCGTTTGCTACCTGATCTGGTTTAAAACTATTTTGATCATAGATTAAAACAGCATCAACAAAGGTGACAATCGGTTCATCTGATTCAACTCCCGTCAAATCAAAAATCGCATCATGTAAATTATTTTGGGCAAAAAAAGTTAATTCTAAATTAAAAGTTCGTTTGGCTTCGTTCCAAGTTAATTGGATGTCTCCATCAAAATCAAGTTGTTCAATCCCGTTTGCCAAAAAATCTGGTAAAGTCTGCTTCAAGTTCTCCACCTCCTGAATAAAAAACTGCTACTAACTATATAGTAATATTTCACTCTCATTATGACAATCTTTTCGAGAAAAAAGCCACAGACCGATTATTACTAGTAAATCATTAGAAGTTTTGTTAAAATTAAATTAAAAAAGAACTCTATGATAACTTAAATAATGGGTATTTATCTGACTAAACATTTTTAAGGAGGCGACAGCTAAATGTTAAAATTTATTGGTTTAGGCCTATATCTCAGCTGGTTATTTCTACTTTTACTAAAATTATACCAAGCAATTAAAAATAACCGTTTGGACTACAAAAGTCTTTTTTTTGGGAATTTACCGTGGTATCGTAATTCGCGAAATTGGCTTTTAATTTTAGCTATTTTAATTTGTGAGTTGACGCTACCTCTAAACTTTTTTTACTTACTTGCTCTGATTAGTGGCTTAATTCTAATAATTTGCAGTTATCTAATTACTCATTTTAGGCTACGTAATTTTTATCACAGCATTTGGCTAAGTCTGTTAGGTATTTTGCTAACATTCATCAGTGGCCTAATTCTATATCATTTATGACCGAATGTCTTTAAACAAAAAAGATCAGCAAGTTAATTTGCTGGTCTTTTTATTAGCGGTTAACTTATTCTTCTTCGTCAGTTTGTAAAACAGCCATAAAAGCTTCTTGCGGAACCACAACACGACCAACTGATTTCATTCGCTTCTTACCTCGTTTTTGCTTTTCCAACAGCTTTGCTCGCCGATCTGGATCACCTGTATGAATTCGCGAAGTAACATCTTTACGATAAGCTTTAATATTAGTTCGGGCAATAATTTTGGCACCTATTGCTGCTTGAATCGGAATTTCAAAATTTTGTCGCGGAATAATTTTCTTTAACTTAGTTGTAATTTCTCGTCCACGCTGCTGGGCTGTTTGACGGTGGGTAATAAAACTCAAAGCATCAATTTTTTGCGAATTTAATAAAATATCAATTTTAACTAAGTCACTTGGTTGATTGTCACTAATTTCATAATCTAATGACGCATAACCACGAGTACTTGATTTCAATCGATCAAAAAAATCGAAAATAATTTCAGCCAGAGGCATTTGATAAATAACGTCAACCCGATAATCATCTAAATAATTCATCGTCACAAATTGTCCTCGTTTGCGTTGACAAAGTTCCATCACGGCACCGACATAATCATTAGGTACCATGATCGTTGCTTTCACAAATGGTTCATTAATCTGTTTAATTTGTGAACTTTCAGGCAATTCAGAAGGATTGTCCACTGTTAAGTGTTGACCGTCAGTTAATTCAACATCATAAGTAACCGTTGGCGCAGTGGTAATTAAGTCCATACTAAATTCACGTTCTAAGCGTTCTTGGACAACATCCATATGCAATAAGCCTAAAAATCCGCAACGAAATCCAAAGCCTAAAGCTTGAGATGTTTCTGGCTCAAATTCGAGTGCAGCATCGTTTAATTTTAACTTTTCTAAGGCTTCGCGCAAATCATTATATTTAGCATTATCAGTCGGATACAAACCAGAATAAACCATCGGATTCATTTCGCGATAACCAACTAAAGCTTTATCAGCCGGATTATTGGCCAAAGTCACTGTATCTCCAACTCGAGTGTCCTGAATATCCTTAATGCTGGCCGTCAAATAACCAACATCACCGGCCATCAATAAATCTCGCTTTAACGGTTTAGGAGAGTTAACCCCAACTTCCGTAACCTCATATTCTGTTTGTCCATTCATCAGTCGAATTCGATCGCCCGGTTTAACGATTCCATCAACGACCCGAACACTTAAGACCACCCCTCGATAGTCATCGTAAACTGAATCAAAAATCAAAGCTTTCAAAGGAGCCGTTAGATCACCAGTTGGTGCTGGAACTTGGCGGACAATTTTTTCAAGAATTTCCTTGATACCAATTCCTTGTTTAGCACTGGCCAAAACAGCATCTGACGCATCAATTCCAATCACATCTTCAATCTGCTGCCGGACAACTTCCGGTTGTGCTGAAGGTAAGTCAATTTTATTAATTACAGGAACAATTTCTAAATCATCATCAATCGCCAAATATACATTAGCTAAAGTCTGAGCCTCAACTCCTTGAGCTGCATCAACAACTAAAACAGCTCCCTCGCAAGCAGCTAGACTACGCGAAACTTCATAAGAGAAATCAACATGTCCTGGTGTATCAATTAAATGAAAAATATAAGTTTCACCGTCATCAGCATGGTAATGCAATTCAACTGCATTTAGTTTGATAGTAATTCCCCGTTCACGTTCAAGCTCCATCGAATCAAGCAGTTGATCTTGCATTTCGCGCTTGGAAACGGTATCCGTTAATTCTAAGATTCGATCAGCCAGCGTCGATTTACCATGATCGATATGGGCCACAATCGAAAAATTGCGAATTCGCCGTTGTCGTTCTTGCATTTCTGTTAAATTCATTCTTGTGCCTGCTTTCTTCCGTGTCTATCCATTAAAATTATACCAGTCGTGTTTCTTGAATACAATCACCCTCAAATCAACAACTCTATAAAAAACGAGTAGCAAAGGCAAACTTATTGCTTTTGTCACTCGTTTTATACTTATAACCTCAAGTTAAACTAATTAACGTTTTCCATGCTTTTTAAATCGCTCAAATATTGAACCTTCACCACTGACATTTTCACCACCGGCTGCCGCAAATTCTTTCAATGCAGCTCTCTGGCGAGAATTTAAACTTTTAGGAGTAACTACTTCCACCGTAACTTCTTCGTCACCCATCGTTTTACTTCGTAAATGCGGTGCGCCCTTACCTCGTAATCTGAAAACAGTTCCCGATTGAGTCCCTGCTGGAATCTTCAATTTCACATCACCATGAACTGTTTTTACAGCTACCTCGTCACCTAACGCCGCTTGGACAAAGCTGATTGGCTGGGTAAAGTAAATCTGAGCGCCATCACGCCTGAAAAGCTTACTTGGCTTAACCCGAAAGACGATATATAAATCTCCATATGGTCCACCATTAAGTCCCGCTTCACCTTGTCCTTGCAAGCGCATTTGATTGCCATCTTCAACCCCAGCTGGAATTGAAACTTCAACTTCATGTTTTTCTTGAATCTTTCCACTTCCATGACAGTCAGGACATTTTTCTTTAATAATTTTTCCGGTTCCGCCACAAACACTACACTCTGTTTCGTGGACAATTCGACCTAATGGTGTATTTTGTGCTTGCCGTACCACACCACTACCATGACAATTCTGACAAGTATCAGGTGTTGTTCCCGGTTTAGCACCGCTGCCTGAACAAGTTTTACACAAAGCCTCGCGAGTATACTGGATACTGGTTTTCTTGCCAAAAACAGCTTCTTCAAAAGTCAAAGTCATATTGTATTGTAAGTCATGCCCTTGACGAGGTTGGTTGCGAGAGCGTGAAGATGACCCACCACCGAAAAATGATGAAAAAATATCTTCAAAGCCGCCACCAAAATCACCAAAATCTGCATTTTGGAATCCACCAAATCCCTGAGGACCACCACCGGTTGATCCATACTGATCAAATTGGGCTTTTTTTTGCGGATCGCTCAAAATCTCATAAGCTTCATTGATTTCTTTAAACTTTTCTTCGGCTCCAGGAGCCTTGTTTAAATCTGGATGGTATTTTTTAGATAATCGCCGATAAGCTTTTTTAATTTCTGCAGCAGAGGCATCCCGCGAAACACCTAGGACTTCATAAGGATCTCTATTTTCTGCCATGTTTTTCCTCCAATTTATCAACTGTTTTCTTCAACAGCGTAACATAAGCAACGCGATAAAAAAAGTCAAAGTCCCGCAGGTCTTTGACTTTTTTTGCTATTTTAGCAATAGCAATTACTTCTTGTCATCGTCTGGGTTAACTTCTTTAAAGTCTCCTTCAACGGTGTTATCGTCACCTTTGTTGTCACTACCCTTGCTGCCATTGTCACCATCAGCCGTTTTAGCATCGGTTGCTTGACCAGCTTTGTTAGCTTCTTGAGCTTGTTGATAAAGTTTAACTGACATTTCTTGAACGAGTTTCATTAATTCGTCCTTTTTAGTCTTCATATCTTCAACGTTATTAGCCTCTTGTGCCTTCTTCAAAGCATCTCGAGCAGCTTCAGCTTTTTTAATTTCATCGTCTGAAACTTTACCTTTAACTTCTTTCAAAGTCTTTTCAGAACTAAACAAGAGTTGATCAACCTCATTTTTAAGGTCAACTTCTTCTTTACGTTGCTTGTCAGCAGCTTCGTTTTCTTTAGCTTCATTAACCATTCGTTCAATTTCTTCATCAGACAAACCGGACGAACTCTTAATTGTAATCTTTTGTTCTTTGTTCGTTCCTAAATCTTTCGCAGAAACATTTACAATTCCATTTTTATCAATATCAAATTTAACTTCAATCTGTGGAACTCCTCTTGGAGCAGCCGGAATATCAGTTAACTGGAAGCGTCCCAAAGTCTTATTATCTGCAGCCATTGGACGTTCACCTTGTAAAACATGAATATCAACCGCTGGCTGGTTATCAGCGGCAGTCGAAAATACTTGTGACTTGCTAGTTGGAATAGTTGTATTACGATCAATCAACTTAGTGAAGACTCCACCCATGGTCTCAATTCCCAATGATAATGGGGTAACATCTAATAAGACAACATCTTTAACATCACCAGTAATAACACCACCCTGAACAGCAGCACCTAAAGCAACAGCTTCATCAGGGTTAACTGACTTATTAGGTTCATGATTTGTTTCAGCCTTAACAGCATCCTGAACAGCTGGAATTCGAGTTGAACCACCAACAAGAATTACTTCATCAATATCAGAGTTTGACAGGCCGGCATCTTTCAAAGCATTCCGTACTGGGATTTTTGTTCGTTCAACCAAATCAGCTGTTAATTCATCAAATTTAGCCCGTGTCAAAGTTTTTTCTAAATGCAATGGGCCATTAGCACCGGCACTGATAAATGGTAAACTAATCTGTGCACTAGTTACTCCAGATAAGTCTTTTTTAGCCTTCTCAGCTGCATCTTTCAAACGTTGCATAGCCATCTTATCAGTTGCTAAATCAACACCGTTTTCTTGCTTAAATTCAGCAATCAGCCAATCCATAATTTTTTGATCGAAGTCATCACCACCAAGATGAGTATCACCATTAGTTGATAATACTTCAAAGACGCCATCGCCTAATTCAAGGATTGAAACATCAAAAGTTCCACCGCCAAGGTCAAAAACTAAGATTTTTTCATCTTTATCAGTTTTATCCAAACCATAAGCTAAAGCAGCCGCTGTCGGTTCATTGACAATTCTTTCAACTTTTAATCCAGCAATTTTTCCAGCATCTTTAGTTGCTTGACGCTGACCGTCATTAAAATATGCTGGAACAGTAATAACTGCCTGACTGACTTTTTCACCCAAATAGGATTCAGCATAATCTTTGATATATTGCAAAATCATTGCCGAAATTTCTTGAGGGGTATATTTTTTTCCTTCAACTTCAACAGTATACCCAGCTTCACCCATATGACGCTTAATTGAGGAGATAGTATTTGGGTTAGTAATTGCCTGTCTCTTAGCTACTTCACCAACCTGAGTTTCTCCGTTTTTGAAAGAAACAACTGATGGAGTAGTCCGATTTCCTTCTGGATTAGTAATAATCTTGGCTTCTTTTCCTTCAAGAACAGCCACAGCTGAGTTGGTTGTTCCTAAGTCAATTCCAATAATTTTTGACATAAATTTCAACCTCTTTATTTTAGATTCTTTTTAAATATTTTAATAAACTAGTTAACTATTGTGCAACAACCACCATTGCTGGCCGCAAAACACGGTCCTTCAACAAGTAGCCATCTTGGAAAACTTCGACAACTGTTTCAGATGTCTGATTTTCTTCAACTGGAACAGTTTTTACTGCTTGATGAAAGGTTGGATCAAATGGTTTCCCTAGCGCTTCAATGCGCGTAATATGGTTATCTTTCAAAGCTTTTTCCATATCACGAAAGACCATTTCAATTCCATGCTTTAACTGAACAGCATCGTCATCAGTTGCTTCAATTTTTAATGCGCGAGACAAATTGTCCAAAACGGGCAAAACATCGCGAGCAAGTGACTGACCATCGTATTTTAATAATTGTTCCTGCTCTTTTTTGAAGCGTTTGTGCATATTAGCCATTTCAGCTTCTGCACGGTAATATTTATCTTCCAAATCACTGTACTTTTGCTGTAACTCTTGCAGTTTTTGAGCAGTTTGAACTGATTCATCAGTCACTTTAGAATTAGCAGGATCATTAGCTGACTGCTTATTTTTTTCAGCAGCTTTAGCTTTAGTTTGGCTCTTACTAGTTGATTCAGCTTTTGGCTGATCCGCTACAGACTTTTTCTTCAGATCACTTTGTTTTTCTGGCAAGTGAACACCCCTTCTCTAATCCCAATTAATCATAGAAATCATAATAATCAAGCATTTTACGCGCTAACTCAACACGAAAGACATCCAACAAACCAATCATTTTTGAATATGGCATATTGGTTGGACCAAGCAAAGCAATTAGACCACGGCCATGCCGCTCGACATTATAACTTGCTGAAATCAAACTATAGTTTTGCAACGAACTGTCCTCCAATTCGTCTCCTAACCTGACCTGAATCGTCTGGTCATCATCACTATTACCAACTAAATTACTGATATCATCAGAGTGATCAATCAATGAATACAACGCTTTAATTTGGTCAATATTACCATTTTCGACAAAGTTCAACAAATTTAATTTGCCGCCGACATAAAACTGATCATGAACTGTTTGATTTAATACCTGTCCAAAAACGTTCAAAAAGCCTAATGGTTGTTGCACATAATGTAAAAGCATTGGTACACTGTCACGTAATCGAGCAACTACTTGATCTAGTGGCAAACCGACAACTCGTTCATTAATAATTCGCACAATTGATTCTAGTTCTTCACCAGTAATTTGCTTGGGCAAATTAAATAATTGACTTTCAACCTCACCGTCACTGGTAATTAGCAGAACCATTACCTGCTGATTACGCATCGGCATAACTTTAAATCCCTGCAAACGAACATTTTGTCCTTCAGGTTTAAAAGTAATCGCAGTGTAGTTAGTCATCTCTGATAAAATTCTTGCAGATTCAGCTACTAATTCATCAATTTTAAAGAATTGATTACTAAGCGAGCTGCGCACACTATCAACCAGTTCCGGGTTGGCTACAGTTGGCTTGACCAGATTATCAACATAATATCGATATCCCTTAATTGAAGGAACTCGGCCAGAAGAGGAATGTTCCTTAATTAAATATCCCTTCTTTTCCAGAGCTGCCATTTCATTACGAATTGTTGCCGAACTGACATGAACCGGTAGTTGCTGTTCCAAAGATTTTGAACCAACCGGGCGTTGTGCTTCTGCATAATCTTGGATAATGGCCTCAAGTATCAGTAACTGTCTTTCCGTTAGCATGATTATCACCTCGATTAGCACTTAGCCTCTTAGAGTGCTAAGTCAATTATTAATATACAAGAAAAAAGCTGATAAGTCAAGAATGACCTCTCTATCAGCTAAAAAAATCATTTTTTATTTTTGGCTTTAAAGTATATTATTGTTTGCTGTCGATCATTTTCTAATTGCTTAATTAGAGCTGAAGCACCGGTGAATTTTACTTGATTACGCAATTTTTGATACCAATCAACTGTAACTGTTTGCCCATAAACCATTTGGTTAAAATCAAATAAATTAATTTCAACTGTAACTTTTCGATTATTGCCAAAGGTTTCATTTCGACCAATCGAAGCCATTCCTTGATAAGTATTTCCGGCAATTTTAACTTTAACAGCATAAATTCCTTCAGCTAAAATCCGCTCGGTTACCGGAATTGCCAAATTCAGTGTTGGAAATCCTAGTTGACGGCCACGTTGCTCACCGTGTACAACTAGGCCGCTATTTTGATAAATATATCCTAACAAATGATTAGCTGCGGCAATATTTCCACTATCCAGTAGTTTTCGAATTGAAGTCGAGCTAATTTTGTGTTCTTGAAATCGTAAATGCTCAACGGCAATCACTGAAAACCTATTTTTGGCGTACCTTGGCAAAAGCTGCATATTAGCAATGTCATGTTTACCATAGGTATAATCTTCACCTGCAACAACGGCAACTGCATGCAGTCCCACCATATAGCGATCAACAAATTCTTGCGGCCCCATGAATGGTAACTGCCCCGTTAAAGGGGCGACATAGGCAATATCAATCCCCATCTGCTCAAAAAGTTCCAATTTGCGCTGTAAGGTCGTTAAATAGTGAACTTTTTTTGCGGGGACATGTTGAAAAACAATTGCTGGTTGTCGGTCAAGCGTCATAATAGCTAAATGACAACCGCGTTTTTTGGCTTCAGCTGCGGCACGTTTAATTACCAATTGATGACCACGGTGAACCCCATCAAAAAAACCTAAAGTTAAAACGACTTTTTCTAGTGGAATTTTTTCTGAGTCGAGCGGCTCATTCAAAACAATTGTTTTCACGTTTGATTTCCTTCCGTTAAATCAATCATCTGTTCTGGAACATAACACAGGTACTTTGAGTGCCAATGATAAATGCAACGGCTTTTTCCGTTATAAGTTAACACTAACTTTTCAGATATATACTGTAATTTCAAGAAACCACCGTTCCGGACCTTTTGCCATTCAGTTAAGTCTAGCTGGTAATGCTCAAATTTTTGCAATGCTGTATCCAAGTCGGCGATTATTTCCTGCACTCGATCTAACTTGGTTAACTTTTCCAGTTGCGATAAACTGACCGTATCAGAAATTTTAAAGCTGCCACTTTGTTGTCTAGTTAACTGTGACATTACTGCTGGTACTCCTAACAAGCGGCCTAAATCCGTAGCTAAAGTTCGGACATATGTGCCTTTACCACAGCTGATTTCAAAATAACATTTTTGTTGACCTGTTGCCGAATCAAAAGTAGTTGCTCCCGTTTGGCGAAAATAAGCAACATTGATTTTTCGTTTGGGTCTTTCAACTGGTTGATGGGCTCGCGCATATGCATATAAGCGACGACCGTTCACTTTAACAGCCGAATACAAAGGGGGAATTTGAATTTGTTCTCCAGTCAATAACTGCATTTTCTCGCTAATTTCAACTGAAGTAAAGGGTCTTACTAAACGCTTTGTCTCAATTACTTCGCCATCAAGGTCTTCGGTTGTTGTCGCTAGACCTAATGTTATTTCACCAGTATATATCTTGCCAGAATCCATCAAATAGTTGACGACTTTAGTTGCTCTCCCCACACAAAGTAACAGCACTCCATCAACATTAGGATCTAAGGTCCCACTATGACCGACACGTTTCATACTTAAAATTCCCCGACAGCGACGTACGCAATCATTACTGGTCATGCCCTTTTGTTTATATAAAGGAATTATTCCGTCCATTTTGCAACCCCACTTAAAATCAACCTATTCAGTACAAATACCGATTGATTTTTACACCAGTCGGTATTTGTCATTTATCATCTTTTAAACTACTACTGATCATGCCGTTCAATTTGGTTCAACAGGCGATCAATTTTATCACCATATTGAACTGAACGATCACGTTCAAAGTGAATTTCAGGAGTAACGTAAATGCTCAAACGAGCACCTAACTCTCGACGGATTAAACCAGTTGCTTTATCTAAACCGATCTGAGTTTTTTCTCCCGTGGAAGCCTGGTCTGACAAAATACTATAAAATATCGTCGCATGCTGTAAATCACCAGTAACATCCACACCTGTAATTGTTACCCCATTTACCCGAGGATCACGTACTCGCTTCATCAAAATATCAGTAACTTCACGTTGAATTTCTTGGGCTAAACGCCCAACACGATAACTACGTACCAAAACGTTCCATCTCCCTCATTAAAGCTTATTTAGTTGGAACCTCTTGCATGATGAACGCTTCAACTTGATCACCGACTTTGATATCATTATAATTTTCAATCATAAGACCACACTCAAAGCCTTGTTTTACTTCTTTAGCATCATCTTTGAAACGTTTCAAGCTAGCTAATTTACCTTCGTAAATTACAATTCCATCTCGAATCAAGCGTACACCACTATCCCGTTGGATATAGCCATCAGTTACATAGCCGCCTCCGATTGTACCTAGTTTTGAAACTTTGTACGTTTGGCGAATCTCAACTTGTCCGATAACTTTTTCTTGATATACCGGCTCTAACATACCCTTCATCGCAGTTTCAACTTGATCAATCGCCTGATAGATTACATTATGCAAGCGAATATCAACATCATCAGTATCAGCCTGAGACTTTGCTTGGGTAGTTGGGCGCACATTGAAACCAATAATAATTGCGTTTGATGCTTCCGCTAAGGTAACGTCACTTTCATTAATCGCTCCGGCTGCCTGGTGAATAATATTAACTCGGACACCCTCAACATTAATCTTTTGCAGACTGTTAGCCAAAGCCTCAACTGAACCTTGCACATCCGCTTTAATAATTACATTGACTTCCTTTAATTCGCCTTCCTTCAACGAATCAAACAAGTTATCCAATGTAACGTGTGGTGTATGATTTCTTTCCTTGATCAAGGCACGTTTAGCACGTTCTTCACCAGCCGCACGAGCTGACTTTTCATCTGAAAAGACTACAAATCGATCTCCAGAATCTGGGACCTCATTTAAACCAGTAATTTCAACAGGTGTTGCCGGCAAAGCTTTTTTGATTTGCTGACCTTTGTCACTAATCATCGTCCGGACACGGCCAAACGTGTTACCGACAACAATCGGATCACCAACATGCAACGTTCCTTGCTGAACTAATAAAGTAGCAACTGCCCCTTTTCCTTTATCAAGTCGAGCTTCAATAACCGATCCAGCACCATGTTGTTTTGGATTAGCACGCAATTCTAACATTTCAGACTCAAGTAAAATCATTTCAAGCAGTTCATCTAAGTTCTTGCCGAATTTAGCCGAAATTTCCACAAAAATGGTACTGCCACCCCATGCTTCAGAAATCAAACCATATTCAGTTAATTCTTCCATTACATGATTGGGATTGGCACCTGGTTTGTCAATTTTATTAATTGCTACAATAATCGGGACACCAGCTGCTTTAGCATGATTTATCGCTTCAATTGTTTGTGGCATTACACCATCATCAGCTGCAACAACTAAAACAGTAATATCAGTAATATCAGCCCCACGAGCCCGCATATTAGTAAAAGCAGCGTGTCCTGGAGTGTCTAGGAATGTGATTATTTTGCCATCATGTTTTACTTGATAGGCACCAATATGCTGGGTAATTCCACCGGCTTCACCCTCTGTTACATGAGTATGACGTAATTTATCTAATAAGGTTGTTTTACCATGATCAACATGACCCATAATAGTAACCACTGGTGGTCGAGAAACTAAGTGCTTTTTATTATCCTTTTCTTCTTCAAAGAACTTGTCAATATCAGCGATATCGACTTCAACTTTTTCTTCGGCGCCAATTCCGTACTCGTTTGCCAAAATTTCAATTGTTTCTTTGTCGAGCGATTGGTTCTGATTGACCATAACTCCCAACATAAAGAGTTTCTTAATAATTTCCGCTGGTTCACGATGAATTTTCTTGGCAATTTCAGCCACATTCATTCCAACCGTATAAATCAACTTTTCTGGTAACGGCTTATTTTTACGTGGTGGAACAGCTGGTTTATTATTTTCTGGTCGTCGATTATTCCGACGATTTTTTCGTTTCTTTTTATTGAAATTACTGTTGTAACGATTTTGACCGTAGCTATGTTGATTATTCCGATTCTGATTGCTTCGGTTATTTTGATAATTATTAGTTGTCCGATTGTTACTACCTTGATCGGTTTTAGCATTATTATGCTGTTGAGACTGCTTGGTTTCAGGTCTTTTGTTCCTGGAATTATCTGTCGCTTGTTGGGATTTTGTTGAATTTGCATTTACATTTACATTTTTTCCCGTGTGACTTGTTTCATGAACAACAGGTTTATTTTTTACTGATGATTCCTTTTTTACACTTGCTTGTTGCTTAGATGTTTTAGTTGACTGATTTGGACGCAGACTTTCTCGCAATTGACGTTCCTCGTTTTCTCCTAATGTCGACATATGGTTGCGAACTGAAAAGCCGCGCTCTTTAGCTGCCGCGATTACTTCTTTACTACTAATATTTAATTCTTTTGCTAATTGGTAGATTCTTTTTTTCCCCATAGATTCACTCTCCAATCTTTAATCTAATGGTAATCATTAAACCTTCATATTTCTAATAACTGGTTTAATTTTTTTGCAAAACCAGTGTCCATCACTGCAATCACAGATCGATCGGTTCCAATAGCTTCGCTTAATTCATCTCGTGAAAATAAATCAGTTAGTTTTACTTGATAAAATTGGCATTTATCAGTAAATTTTTTTTTCGTTGCTTCTGCAGCATCTGCAGCCACAAAGACCAATTCAGCCTGATGTTGTCGAACCTTTTTTAAAACTGTTGCTTCGCCGGTGGCCAATCTACCAGCACGACGAGCTAAACCTAATAACTGCAGACTTTGCTGTTTATTTTTTTGATTCATTGCCAAATAACTCACGCCGGGCTGCTTGATGATCCACATAAGCAACTAACTCTTCATAGAATTCATCTGGAATTTTTATTTCAAAAACGCGGTCAAATGTTCGATCGGCTTTGGCTTGCTTTGCAATCGCAACATCTAGACTAAGATAAGCGCCTCGACCAGCTTTTTTACCGCTGGGATCAATACTAACTTCATTAGCCTTATTCTTAACGATTCGAACTAATTCTTTTTTGGGCTTCATTTCGCCAGAGACAATATCTTTCCTCATGGGAATTTTTCGTTGATGTACCATTAAGAATCCCTCCTCTATTAATCTTCTGATGAAGGAACATCGGTCGAATTTATTACTTGGTCTTTTAATTCATGATACTCGCTTTCGGACTTAATATCGATCTTGTAGCCCGTTAATTTTGCAGCCAAGCGAGCATTTTGTCCTCGTTTACCAATTGCCAAGGATAATTGATCATCTGGAACAACCACGGTGCAAGCCCGTTCATTTTGAGGATCAAAGTTAACTTGAACAACATCTGCTGGTTTTAAGGCATTGCTAATAAAGTCGGCAGGATCATTTTGCCATTCGACAATATCCATATTTTCACCCTTTAATTCGTTAACAATTGCCTGAACCCGTTCACCACGAGGCCCAACACAAGTTCCAACTGGGTCAACACCATCTTTTGTTGAACGAACAGCA